>NZ_BAABED010000001.1:3077986-3693583 GCF_039539965.1 Arthrobacter methylotrophus
GGCCATTCTCAACAGCGATCCAGAGCGGCAAATCAAGGGAACCGACGCCCTCAAGGCCTGGATGCAGGAGCTCTCCGACCGTGCAGTATCCGAACTTGCCGACGTCCATTTCGACATCCCGGACATCATGAAAACGCTCGAGTGCCGCATCGCGCCAACGGATGAAGGCGGCATCTACTACACCGGCCCGTCGGACGACTTCTCCCGTCCCGGCCGGATGTGGTGGTCCGTTCCCGCCGGCGAGGACACCTTCACCACTTGGGCAGAAACCACCACAGTGTTCCACGAAGGCGTACCCGGCCATCACCTCCAGGTGGCAACCGCCGTCTACCGCCGCGAGCTCCTCAACAACTGGCGACGCAATGTCTGCTGGGTTTCCGGACACGGCGAAGGCTGGGCACTCTACGCCGAGAAGCTCATGCTGGAGCTTGGCTACCTCAAGGACCCGGGCGACCACATGGGCATGCTGGACATGCAGCGCATGCGTGCGGCCCGCGTGGTATTCGATATCGGCGTCCACCTTGAACTGCAGGTTCCCGAGCGTTGGGGCAGCGGCACCTGGACCTCCGAGAAGGGCTTCGAATTCCTCAAGTCCAACCTTCCCATTAGCGCGGGCCAGCTCGAGTTCGAATTTACCCGGTACCTTGGCTGGCCGGGGCAGGCTCCGTCGTACAAGGTAGGGCAGCGGCTGTGGGAGGAAATCCGCACTGAACTTGAACGGCGTCCGAGTTTCGACTTGAAGTCCTTCCACACTGATGCGCTGAACATCGGCTCCGTCGGGCTGGACACGCTTCGCCGGGCGTTGCTGCAGTAGCCCAACTAACTCGCATTTGTTGTCGTTATGAGGGCTCAAAACGACAACAAATGCGAGCTAGTTGGGCTGGGCTGCACGAGATGTTTCCCACATTCTGTCCGGGAATAACTTCATAAATGGGTGGATTGACAGTGAATTCGCGGCATTTTCGGTTCGCTGATTGAAATTTTGGACGTAACATTTCTCAACGTCGGATCGCAGTGGTATCAGCCGAGGCCTAGCGTGTTCCGGTGAGCAATTCATCCAACACTCTGACTCCCGCCGGAAAGACCTCGTCCCGGCTTCCCCAGTGGGCAACCTCCTTTGGCGTCCAGATCATCGCCGCCCTCGTGATTGGCTTGGCACTCGGTCTCCTGGCCAAGGTCACCGGCAGCACCACAAAGGCTCCGAACGGGCTCGGTGCCACGCTGCAGACCATCGGCTCGAGCTACGTCTCGCTGCTGCAGACCGCGGTCGTGCCCTTGATCTTCACCGCCGTGGTGAGCTCCATCGCGAACCTCCGCCAAGTATCCAATGCGGCGAAACTTGCGTGGAACACCCTGCTTTGGTTCGCCATTACCTCGCTCATCGCCGTGCTGATCGGCATCGGACTGGGCGTGCTCCTGCAACCCGGTGCTGGCACGGGCATCACCAAGAAGGCGGAGTACGCCGGAAAGACCGGCGATTGGTGGGCATTCCTCACCGGCCTCTTCCCCAAGAACTTCCTAGGCCTGGGCGCCAGCACCTCCGTCACTGACGGCGTCGCCAGCACCTCCATCAGTTTCAACGTGCTCCAGATCCTGGTGATCGCCATTGCCGTAGGAGTCGCCGCCCTCAAGGTCGGCAAGCAGGCCGAACCGTTCCTGAACCTCAACGCTTCCGCCCTTGCCGTCATCCAGAAGGTCCTTTGGTGGATCATCCGCATCGCACCGTTGGGCACCATTGGACTGATCGGCAACGCCGTGGCCGTCTACGGTTGGGACACGATCGGCTCGCTCGGCAAGTTCACCCTGGCCATCTACGCGGGCCTCGTCTTGGTGCTGTTCGTGGTCTACCCCATCTTGGTGAAAACCCACGGACTGTCCATTAAGCAGTACTACTCGGGCGTCTGGCCTGCCGTTCAGCTCGCGTTCGTCTCGCGCTCCTCGATCGGTACGCTGCCGCTCACGCAGCGCGTCACCGAGCGCAACCTCGGAGTCCCGCAGGGCTACGCTTCCTTCGCCGTGCCGCTCGGCGCCACCACCAAGATGGACGGTTGCGCCGCCATCTACCCGGCCGTCGCCGCGATCTTCGTGGCCCAGTTCTTCGGCATCAACCTGGACATCAGCCAGTACCTGCTGATCGTGGTGGTTTCGGTTCTTGGATCCGCGGCAACCGCAGGTACCACCGGCGCCGTCGTCATGCTCACGCTGACCCTCTCCACGCTGGGACTGCCGCTCGCCGGCGTCGGGCTCCTCTTGGCGATCGACCCTATCCTGGACATGGGCCGCACGGCCGTCAACGTCGCCGGACAAGCGCTGGTGCCGGCGATTGTCGCCAAACGGCAGGGAATCCTGGACGAATCCCTCTACAACGCGCCTCGCAAGGGAACGGCCTTCGCCGACGACGACCACGCCGTCTCTCCGGAAACGGCAAGCGAGGCTCGCGAGCTCGCCGGTGCCACGGCCTGACGGCGGTTCACCATCGCAAGGACAGATCCTTGGGGAATGCCCCGGGGATTTTTCCTTATATACGGTGAGAAACGATGAATTCTGGATAGGCTCTGTCCATGTTGATCGTTACCTCAAACAAGATTCCGGGCCACAGGATCGACGCGGTCTTTGGCGAAGTCATGGGCCTCACCGTCCGCTCACGGGACATCGGAGCCCAGGTGTTGGCCGGTTTCCGCTCCCTCGGCGGCGGCGAACTGCCCGAAATGACCAAGGCCCTGTATGAAAGCCGCCAGGAAGTCATGGCCCGCATGGTCAATGAGGCACAACAACGGGGCGCCAACGCCATCGTGGCCATGCGTTTCGACACCTCTGAAATGGGCGGCAACTGGACCGAAGTCTGCGCCTACGGGACGGCCGTGTTCGCCATCCCCCTTGCCGAAGGCGAGCCCGGTGCCACAGGTCAGTCGATCTACCTGACCAGCGCCGCAGCCCAGCAGTGCACGACTCCGGCAACAGCACCGGGACAAACGGCACCGCCGGCGCCCGGGCAGTTCCCCGATTCGCACTCTCCCCAACGGCCTTTCCAGCAATAAGGCAGGCGACAACGGCCGACGACGCAAGAGCGTCGCCGGCCGTTCGTTTTGGTGAACCGAAGACTTAACTTGCTCAGAGTGCAAAGTTGCACTTAGTGTAAGCGCATGAGTGCTCCCGAAACCGCAGCCTTCCCCTCACGCCGGGAACAGAACAAGCTGGCTACCCGGCGAGCGATCGCGGACGCAGCTCTCGCCGTGCTGCGGAACAGGGGCGTTGGAAGTTTCACCGTGGAGGACATCGCGGAAGAGGCCGGCGTGTCCCGGCGCACGTTCTTCAACTATTTCCCCACCCTCGAAGCCGCTTTGGCCTCCGTGACCGAAGGCTTCCTGGACCACGCCCTGGAACAGTTCCGTTTGCGGCCGTCCGACGAACCCATCCTCGATTCCGCCCGGGCCGCCCTTATGGCGTTGGCGGACCCCATGACGGTCTCCCCCATGGCCGAGCTCTTCAGCTTGACCCAGGACAACCGAACGTTGGCGCGTTCCGAACTTGAAGCCTGGGACCACTGCACCACGCAGATCATCGACGCTGCCCGGCATCGCCTCGGTCCGGATGCCGATGAACTCTATTTGCGGGCCTTGGCCGGGTCCATCATTTCCTGCGGCAAGGCAGCCATGAGCGTCTGGTTCGAAGAGCGCGGCCCGGATCTTTCCCCTGAATCCTTGGCCAGCCTGCGGCAGCACTTGATCGACGCAATGGGTCTGCTCGGTTCAGGCTTCACGGCAACCGCCCCTCGCGGCGCATAGCACCCACCCTTCGGCATCACCACACACCGACAGAACGGTTCCGATATGGCACTCCTGCTCTACCGTCTTGGCAAGTTCTCCTACCGCCACCGCTGGTTGGTGATTTCGCTCTGGCTGGCAGTATTGGTGGCCGTGGGTGGCTCCGCGGCAGCGTTCCACGGCACCATGTCCAACAACTTCCAGATTCCGGGCACCGAAACCCAGCAGATGCTGGACAAACTCAAGAAGGACCTTCCTGCGTCCTCCGGTGGCTCCGCGGGAATCGTCTTCGAAGCGGGCGACGCCGGATTCAACCAAGCCGGCAGGGACGCCATTGCGTCGGCCCTCGCCCAGCTCGAAAAACTGCCGGATGTGCAGTCCACGGTCAATCCGTTCACAACCCAAGCCGCCTTGGACAAAGCACCGTCCGATCTTGCGGCGGGCGAGCAAAAAGCCGCCGCCGGGCAAGCTGAGCTGGACAAGGCCCGGGCCACCTTGGATGCCGGGGACGCCCAAGTCAAGGCCGCAGAGCAACAAATGACCGCGGCCGGTGTGCCCGCTGCGCAGATCCAGGCCCAGCTTGCGCCGCAGAAGGCTGAACTTCTGACCGGGCGCCAAAAGCTCGATGACGGACAGAAGCAAGCCACTGATGGCGCCGCCGCCCTTGCATTGGCCAAACGCCAGCTGACAGCGTCCCAAGGCATGCGGTTCGTCTCCGAAGACGGAAAAGCCGCGATCGCGCAGGTCCAGTTCAAGACCTCCATCAATGGCCTGACCCCTGCGGTCCGGCAGCAAGTCCAGGACATTGTCCACGGCGTCTCCTCAGCAGGTGTCACGGCCCTGGCCAGCAAGGAAATCACGGAGGACGTCTCGCAGTTATTCGGGGTCTCCGAAGTCATCGGAATCGCCGTGGCCGCCATCGCCCTCATCGTGATGCTGGGAACCCTCGTCGCCGCCGGCTTGCCGCTCCTCATGGCGATCATTGGCGTGGCAGTGGGTGTTGGGGGTACCTTCGCCCTGACCGGCGTCATCGATATGAGCTCCATTTCGCCGATGCTCGCACTCATGCTGGGACTCGCTGTCGGGATCGACTACTCCCTCTTCATCGTCAACCGGCACCGGGGGCAATTGCTTTCGGGGATGGACGCCGAAGAATCAGTGGCACTCGCCACCGGAACCTCCGGCAACGCCGTCCTTTTCGCCGGTCTCACCGTGGTCATCGCCCTTGCCGCTCTCGTCGTTCCGGGACTCCCGTTCCTTGCCGTCATGGGCCTGTCGGCCGCCGCGACGGTGGCAGTCGCCGTCGTCGTCTCCCTGACGCTGACCCCGGCAGTCCTCTCCCTGGTGGGCCGGAAACTGATTTCGAAGCGTGCGTGGGCCAAGGCCGAACGCCACAACGCCGAACCGGACCACGCTTCTGCCGACCGCGCCGAAGACCAGCGGCGGAGCAGCCGGGGCTGGGGTGGGCTCGTGACCCGCCACCCGGTGGTCGCGCTGCTTGCCGGCGTGATGTTGCTCGGGGTGCTGGCTCTTCCCGCTTCCCAGCTGCGTCTCGCGTTGCCCGACGGCGGTTCGGAACCGGTCGATTCGCAAGCGTTCAAGGCCTACGACCTCACCCGCACGAGTTTCGGCGAGGGCATGACCGGTCCCATCGTGGTGGTCGGCACGTTCCCGGACGGCCTCGGCGACCAGCAGGCGAAGGCCAAGCAGTTCGATGTAGCGGACAAGCTGCGCAGTGTCGACAACGTCGTGGCGGCCGTTCCCGTGGCCCTGAGCCCCGACCATCGCACCGCGGTTTTCCAGGTCATCCCCAAGGACGGACCTGCCAGTGCCAGCACCGTCCAAGTGGTCTCGGAGCTGCGCGCGAAAGGTTCCGAAATCCAGCAAGCCACAGGCGCCACGATCGGACTGACAGGGCAGACAGCCGGCAACATCGACGTCTCCGCGAAGCTCGGTGCCGCGTTGCCCCCATACCTGGCGATCGTCGTCGGGCTTTCACTGATCCTCCTTTTGCTGGTTTTCCGCTCCATCGTGGTGCCGTTGCTCGCCACCGGAGGCTTCCTGCTTTCCCTCGCAGCGGCGTTCGGCGCCGTCGTGGCGGTGTACCAGTGGGGTTGGCTCGGAACCGTGTTCGACGTCGCCAATCCCGGAGCCGTGCTGAGCTTCCTGCCGATCATCCTGATTGGCGTGCTGTTCGGCCTGGCCATGGACTACCAGGTATTCATTACCTCGGGGATGCGCGAATCGTTCATGCACGGTGAAAACGCGAAGCAGGCGGTCCGGAGCGGGTTCAGTCACGCCTCCGCCGTGGTCACTGCCGCCGCCATCATCATGGTCAGCGTGTTTGCAGGATTCATCTTCAGCCACTTGACCATGGTCCGCCCGCTCGGCTTCGCCATGGCGTTCGGTGTGCTGGTGGACGCGTTCGTGGTCCGGATGACCATTGTTCCGGCTGTGATGTACCTCTTGGGCGAGAAGGCCTGGTGGCTGCCGCGCTGGCTGTCCCGGATCCTTCCCGATGTCGACGTCGAAGGCGCCAAGCTGCAGCGCACGACGGCGGCAGGCGGGGCCAAGGAATTGGTCCACTAGGCGTCTGGTTGCGTTAGCGTCTGGTTGCGTTAGCGGACTGAGCGGGCGTCGGTTCTGTGTCCGGAGCCGACGCCCGCTCACCTATAAGCACCCTTTCCCAAACGCCCCCTCACCTAAATTCCAGGAACATGTCCACCTTGGGTCATATCCGAAGGAGGGTTGCCCGGATGGGCCACATAAGGGAGCGAGCGCCGGGGGAACCCCCCTTAAAGGTGAACGGGCGTCGGGGGCGAGGCGAGCGTACTACGCTTGAGCGGTGACCCGATTGATCCTGGCTTCCCAGTCCCCTGCCCGCACCAAACTCCTCAAAGAGGCCGGCATCTACCACGAGGTACTCGTCTCGGATGTGGACGAGGACGCGGTGCAAGCCCGGTACGGCTTGACCGACGCGCATGACACAGCGCTCCTCCTGGCCCGCGCCAAGGCCGAAGCCGTCGCCTCCCTGCCCGACGCCGAGGGGGCCTTGGTCATCGGCTGCGATTCGGTATTCGAGTTCGACGGCGAATCCCACGGCAAGCCCTACACTGTGGACGTCGCCAAGGAACGGATGTTGCGCATGAGCGGCTCCCAGGGCGTCCTCCACACCGGGCATTGGCTGGTGGACTGCCGCGAAACCGCGGCGGACGTGGACGACGGCGAGACGGCCGACGGCACCGGCGCAACAGTCGGCGCCGTATCCAGCGCAGAAGTCCACTTTACGGAGATGAGCGAACAGGATATCGACGCCTACATCGCAACGGGAGAGCCCTTGCACTGCGCCGGGTCCTTCACGATCGACGGCTTGGGCGGGGCCTTCATCCGCAAGGTCGACGGCGACCCGCACGCCGTCGTCGGGCTCTCCATCTCGACCCTCCGCGATCTCCTCGGGCAAGCGAACGTTGGAATCACCGAACTTTGGACTCAAGACGCCTCTGAAAGAGAATCGTAATAGTGCGGTAATACAGCGAGAATTGCTCCGAAAAAGAACATTTCTCCATGATATTGTTCACGAGGACTGGGTTTCGAGGGATTGCAGAATGGCAGCCAGTCACCTGCCGGTAAATGGGGCAGAATTCCTCGTTACAACATGGTCTCAAGGGGGGGTCCAGGATGAGTCCTGGTATTTTGGCATCCAGTTCGCAGGGCCGGCTTTCGCCGTTGTCCCGCAAGATTCATCTTTCAGCGTTGGGTTTGCTGCTGGCCGTCGCCGCGACTGGATGCACAGCGTCTGACAGCAGCACGAGTCCCGGCACTTTCAGCGCCTGCCTCAACACACAACAGGGAACCATCAGCTCGGTTACCCAAGGTAATGCACAGAAAACCTGCGGCGAAGGCGCCGTGGCAGTTTCGTGGGGCAAGGACGCCAACGTCTCAAGTGCGGGCGCTCCGGGTCCGACCGGAGCCGCTGGAGCGCAAGGGCCGGCCGGACCGACTGGCGCCGCAGGAGCAAAGGGACAACAGGGCGCTACCGGCGCTCAGGGCGCAACCGGCGTACAAGGCATCAAGGGCGACACCGGAGCCCAAGGAGCTACCGGTGCGCAGGGCGCAGTCGGCGCACAAGGTGCCAAGGGCGACACCGGAGCTGCAGGCCCGACCGGCGCACAAGGTGCCAAGGGCGACACCGGAGCAACCGGCGCTCAGGGCGCAACCGGCGTACAAGGTGCCAAGGGCGACACCGGAGCAACCGGCGCTCAGGGCGCAACCGGCGCACAAGGTGCCAAGGGCGACACCGGAGCAACCGGCGCTCAGGGCGCAACCGGCGCACAAGGTGCCAAGGGCGACACCGGAGCAACCGGCGCTCAGGGCGCAACCGGCGTACAAGGTGCCAAGGGCGACACCGGAGCAACCGGCGCTCAGGGCGCAACCGGCGCTCAGGGCGCAACCGGCGTACAAGGTGCCAAGGGCGACACCGGAGCAACCGGCGCTCAGGGCGCAACCGGCGTACAAGGTGCCAAGGGCGACACCGGAGCAACCGGCGCTCAGGGCGCAACCGGCGCTCAGGGCGCAACCGGCGCTCAGGGCGCAACCGGCGCACAAGGCATCAAGGGCGACACCGGAGCCACTGGCGCCAATGGGCTCCCCGGAACCGACGGCAACAGCGTCCTAAGTGGCGTCCTCGCACCGACCGCCGGCGTCGGCAAGGACGGGGATTTTTACCTCAACCTTTCTGATTACAGGATGTACGGACCTAAGTTCCTGGGCACATGGCCAGGAACTGGGCAATCTCTGATCGGGCCGGCCGGTCCGATAGGACCCCAAGGGCCTCCCGGCTTGATGGGTCCCCCAGGCTTAACGGGTGCCCCAGGCGGACCTGGAGTCCCAGGGCCCGCCGGTTTGAACGGCGCTCCGGGTGCTACAGGCGCCCAGGGCGTTGCCGGCCTAGATGGGCCGCCTCCTGTCTTCACCGGATCCGTGCGATTCATCGATCCCGCAGATACCGTCGGGTACCTGTCCCTTTCCGGCAGCTCGGGCATAGCGGCAGCCGAATCCGACGCCGCGATCGTCATGCCCCGGGCCGGAACAATCAAGGGGCTGGCTGCGAACGTCACCAGCGGCCCGGCCGTGACCATCACTGTCATGGTGAACGGATCAGCCTCGACGCTGACTTGCTCAATAGCTGCCGCGACCACCTCGTGCAGCGACGGCTCGGACACTGGCGCCGTGGCTGCCGGGCAGAGCGTCAGCATCAAGGTAACCCATGCAAACGGCGTCGCGGTGCGGAACCTCCGGTTCTCGCTCGGCTTCAACGCAGGCTGACAAATGGAGACCTCATTCAAGCTCAACCGCAGAACGCTCTTGATCGGCGGGGCCGGGGCCGTGGTCCTGGCTGTAGCGGGTCAGCTCACGTCCCAAGCGGCTGAACCGGATGTGTTCACTCTTGCCAGTTGGACGCCACTGGTTGGCCAACAGCTGAAGGCGGGCACCGCCGTCGTTCGCTTAGACAGTGCGGAGGATCTTAGGCGTGCGCCGCGCCCGGGGGAGCACGCGGATCCCGCGGAGCGATTCCGGCTCGGCTTCAGCCTGGTCAATGGAGCGTACCCTCCGGACACAATCGCCATCGGCCATCCCCGGAGCGGGGCGGTCAGTCTCTTCATTACCCACAGCGACGGCAAAGCCTTCGCTATCATCGACAGGCGGGGCGCCACGCTGTTGCCGCCAACAGCCGCAGCCCCCGGAAGCAAAGGACCGAACTCATGACCGATCCATTTATCGGCGAGATCAGGCTCGTCGGATTCAACTTCGCGCCAACTAACTGGGCATTGTGCAATGGCCAACTCCTGTCAATCCAGCAGAACATAGCCCTCTTTTCCTTGCTGGGCACAACGTACGGCGGCAACGGAACTACAAACTTTGCCCTGCCCGACCTACGGGGTCGTGCGGCGCTGCACAACGGCCAGGGCCCGGGTCTTTCCAACTACTTCATCGGCGAGGTCACCGGCTCGGAAACGACAACCCTGATCACCTCGAATCTTCCGCCGCACACCCACCCCGGAATGTATGCCTCGACTACCGAGACGACGGACCGGCCTTCAGCGGGAATGGCGCCCGCCCCTGGCGGTTCCTATGGAGCACCGGACTCCGGAGTGGCATTGGCCTCAACCCAGCAGGCCGGAGGCGGGCAACCTTTCTACAATCTTCCGCCCTCCTTGGTTCTCAACTATGTGATCTCGCTGGTGGGGATCTTCCCATCGAGAGGCTAGGCAGAGCGGCAATGCCGGGGGTACCGGCGCTTCGATTCCGTGCCCCTGAGGACCGCGACGCCGGTTTCCTCCGGGATCTCTTCACATCTGCGGCGCCGGGACGGGATTTGCTCCCACCCGCCTTGCTGGAGATGCAACAGCAGGCGCAGCATCAGCAATGGTCGGAGCTGTGGGGCGGCAACGGAAACGTAGTTGTGGAGTTCGACGACGTGCCGGCCGGCAGGATCTGGACCGCGTGGCGAACGCGTGACGTCCGCGTCCTGGACATCGCCCTGCTGCCGGAGTTTCGGGGTGCCGGCCTGGGTGGCCGGCTGCTCGGCGACGTCTGCGAGGCGGCCGACCTCGCAGGACTGGACGTTCGGCTGAATGTCGCGCGGGACAACATTGCAGCCTTGGCCTTGTATCAGCGGAACGGCTTCGTGACAGAGGAGGCCGGCGCCGTCTTCCTGTCGTTACTCAGATGGCACGAATCGGCCCGTGCGCGAGGGCACCGGCCCAGCTGAGCAGTGCTGGCAAATCCATCAATCACATTTTGTAGCAACCCTACAAAGACTGGCCGCCTCACACACGGAATCCCCCATGAATATGGGGGAACCCTCAAAATAACGCTAGGCTCCCTGAAGGACAGAAGGAGTCAAAACTTGTCAGCTAATCCGGCGCAGCCCATTTCCAGCCCTCTCACCAAGGTCTTGATTGCCAACCGAGGCGAAATCGCGGTCCGTGTTATCCGCGCAGCCCGGGACGAAGGCATCGCCTCCGTGGCGGTCTACGCGGATCCCGATCGCGATGCCCTGCACGTCCGGCTGGCAGATGAGGCGTACGCGCTGGGTGGCAACACTGCTGCAGAGTCGTACCTCGTCATGGACAAGTTGATCGAGGTCGCCCGGCAATCCGGTGCGGACGCCATTCACCCCGGTTATGGTTTCCTCGCCGAAAACGCCGAGTTTGCCGCCAAGGTCATCGACGCCGGCATCACGTGGATCGGCCCGTCCCCCGAAGCCATTTCCGCACTGGGCGACAAAGTGCAAGCACGCCACATCGCCGAAAAGGTTGGCGCTCCCCTGGTTCCGGGCACGGCCGATCCTGTGGAATCTGCTGCCGAAATCCTTGCCTTCGCCGAAGAGTTCGGCCTCCCGATCGCCATCAAGGCGGCCTACGGCGGTGGCGGTCGCGGCATCAAGGTGGCCCGGACCATTGAGGAAATCCCCGAACTTTTCGAGTCAGCCGTGCGCGAGGCCGTTGCCGCCTTCGGCCGCGGCGAGTGCTTCATCGAGCGATTCCTCGACTCCCCCCGCCACGTCGAGACCCAGTGCCTTGCCGATGCCTACGGCAACGTTGTTGTGGTCTCCACGCGCGACTGCTCCCTCCAGCGCCGCAACCAGAAACTCGTTGAAGAAGCCCCGGCACCATTCCTGAGCGCGGAGCAGAACGAGCGGCTGTACGAGTCGTCCAAGGCCATCCTGAAGGAAGCCGGCTACCTGGGCGCGGGAACGTGCGAATTCCTGGTGGGCCAGGACGGCATCATCTCCTTCCTTGAGGTGAACACCCGGCTTCAAGTGGAGCACTGTGTTTCAGAGGAAGTCACGGGCCTCGACCTGGTCCGCGAGCAATTCCGCATCGCCCGCGGCGAAAAACTCGGCTACGGCGATCCTGAAGTCCGCGGCCACTCCTTCGAATTCCGCATCACCGGTGAAGATCCGGGCCGTAACTTCATGCCCGCGCCGGGAACGGTCACCACTCTGAAGAACCCCACAGGACCAGGAGTCCGGATCGACTCAGGTATTGAGCAGGGCGACGTCATCAGTGGGAACTTCGACTCCATGCTCTCCAAACTGATCGTGACCGGCGCAAGCCGCGAACAAGCCCTTCAGCGCTCCCGCCGGGCCCTTGAGGAAATGGTGGTGGAAGGCATTCCCACCGTCATTCCCTTCGACCTCGCAGTGGTCACCGATCCCGCGTTCGCCCCCGCAGAGGGCCCTTTCACGGTCCACACGCGCTGGATCGAGACCGAATTCGTTAACAATCTTCCCGCGTGGACGCCCAGCGGAACCGGAACGGAAGCCCCCGACGCCGGTGAGCGCCAGCGCGTTGTCGTCGAGGTTGGCGGCAAGCGACTGGAAGTTGTCCTTCCTGCGAGCCTGGGCGCGGTCTCCTCTGCCTCCGGCGCGGCCACCAAGGGCGCGAAGAGCAAGAAGCGTTCCCGCTCGGCGGGCGCAACAGCTGCCGTGGCCGGCGGTAACGCCCTCACCTCGCCGATGCAGGGCACCATCGTCAAGGTCGCAGTGACCGACGGCGATGTGGTCGCCGAAGGTGACCTGATCGTGGTCCTCGAAGCCATGAAGATGGAACAGCCCCTCACCGCCCACCGGGCCGGCACCATTCACGGCTTGCTGACCAGCGCCGGCGAAACTGTCTCCGCCGGCGCCGTGATCGCGACGATCGAGGACTAAGCGGCAGGTTAGCCAGCAGCGCTTAAACGGCCCCGGCCCCGCACGCTGAGTGCGGGGCCGGGACTGTTTATGGAGCTGTTGAGCGTGAACCTGCTAATGCAAGGTCAGGCCACGTTGTTCGCATAGTCCATGTCCTTTGTTTCCTTGGACAGGAAGAGGGCCACGAGCGTCAGTACTGCCATGG
Source organism: Arthrobacter methylotrophus (assembly GCF_039539965.1). NCBI lineage: Bacteria > Bacillati > Actinomycetota > Actinomycetes > Micrococcales > Micrococcaceae > Arthrobacter > Arthrobacter methylotrophus. The sequence goes on from NZ_BAABED010000001.1 coordinate 3,090,654, forward strand.
CGCTCAGGTAGATGCCCACGAGGACCGTGCTGCCCTTGGCCGATTCCCAGAGCCACACCGCGATGAACGGAGCCACCGCCGCACCCAGGATGCTCGACATGTTGTAGCTGATGGCGGATCCGGTGTAGCGGACGTTGGTGGGGAACAGCTCCGGGAGGAGCGCGCCCATGGGTCCGAAGGTCAGGCCCATGAGCGTGAACCCGAGGATCAGCAACGCCATGGTCCCCACGAAGCCGCCGCTGAACAGTGGAACGAACAGCAAACCGAAGAGCAAGATGCCCGCTGTCACTGCGAGGAGCATCTTTCGGCGGCCGTACTTTTCGGCCAGCGGGCCGGCCACCAGGGTGAAAATGCCGAAGAAAACGACGCCGGCAATCAGCATCCAGAGGAAGTCGTTCCGGCTGAAGCCCAGGCCTGGGACAAACGCCGCGGCGGCCGCGTCGGTCATGGGCTTTCCGGCCTTCGCGGCGGCGGCTTGCGCGCCTGCCAGGGTGGGCTTGGTGCCATAGGTCAGCGTGAAGGTGGTCATCAGGTAGAACAGCACGTAGGTCGCAAGCATGATGAAGGTGCCAAGGATCAGAGGGCGCCAGCTGGTTTTGAACACGCGCCCGACGGGCAGCTTGGCCACCTCGTTGGATTCCAGCACCTTGGTGAAGGCGGGGGTTTCAATGAGCTTGAGGCGTACGTAGAGGCCGAGGATCACCATGACGGCGCTGAGCAGGAACGGCACGCGCCAGCCCCAGGCCGCGAAGGCTTCGGGAGTCAGGGTGTAGCTGAAGACAAGGAAGATGATGTTGGCCAGGATGAAGCCAATCGGCGCGCCCATCTGTGGGAATGTTCCGTAGATCGCGCGTTTGTTGGCCGGAGCGTTCTCCGTCGCGAGCAGCGCGGCGCCGCTCCACTCACCACCGAGGGCCAGGCCTTGGGCGAAGCGCAGGACTACCAGCAGGGTGGGAGCCAGGAAGGTCCAGCCGGGAACCTGGGCGGTGGGGAGGCAACCAATGAGGAACGTGGCGATACCCATGGTTAGCAGCGACGCAACCAGCGTTCCCTTGCGACCGAACTTGTCACCGAAGTGTCCGAAAATGATCGAGCCAAGCGGCCTGGCGACAAAGGCGACGCCGAACACTGCGAAGGAGCTCAGCAGCTGGGTGGTCTCGTCCGCCGTCGGGAAGAACAATTTGGGAAAGACGAGCACTGCGGCCGTGGCGTAGACGTAGAAGTCGTAGAACTCGATGGATGTGCCGATGAGGCTGGCGAAGATCACCCGTCCCCGCGAGTTCACCGATCTATTTTCCGGCTTAACCGAGTCGCTTTCCTTGGATTCAGCGATGGAAGACATGTAGTGGTTGCTTTCGTTCACGCCGGCACAGCGTTCGTGGGCGTGCCGACAAAAATTATTGAGAGTTCAATAATAGTTCCCGGCATCCAACAAATGGACAATCTAGTCCAATATACGGACACTTTGAAAAGTCTCATTCCGTGGTCCGCACCACACTGAGCTCAAACAACCTCACCGTCGCCTCACGCACCGGTGACCCCCTCCGATAGGCAAATGTCACAGCACGTTTACAAACCGCGACGGTCCGCGAAACGCGCCCTCCCTAACGTGGAAGTACAACGTCCCCCCAAAGGAGGCACTCCGTGACAGTTGACCGCAGCACCGAAATCCTCACCAACGAGCAGGCGCCCACCGCCCTCGTCCCCGAGCTCGAACACCGCCCTGGCCGGTGGATAGCCAATTGGGACGCAGAGAACAAAGAACAGTGGGAAGCTGCCGGCCGTTCCATCGCCAAGCGCAACCTGTACTGGTCCATCTTCGCCGAGTTCCTCGGCTTCGTCGTGTGGCAGCTCTGGTCGATCGTGGTCGTCCAGCTGCCGGCCGCAGGCTTTAAGTTCGACACGAACCAGATCTTCTGGCTCATCTCGATCCCCAGCTTGGTTGGTGCCACACTGCGCATCCCCTACACCTTCATGGTTCCGAGGTTCGGCGGCCGCAACTGGACCATTGTCTCGGCCATGCTTCTGCTGATCCCGACCGCGGGCCTGGCCCTCTGTGTCTCGAATCCCGGCACGCCGTTTGGCGTCATGCTGCTTGTAGCGGGCCTTGCCGGCTTCGGCGGAGGCAACTTTGCCAGCTCAATGGCCAACATCACCTTCTTCTACCCGGCCCGTGAAAAGGGCTGGGCGCTGGGCCTGAACGCCGCAGGCGGGAACCTCGGTGCCGCGATCGCACAGCTCGTCGTTCCCATCGCCGTCACCCTCCTGGCCGCCGGCACCGTCAACCTGCCCATGGCCGGCCTCATCTGGATTCCGCTCATCCTTCTCGCCGCGTTCGGTGCTTGGAAGTACATGAACAACCTCACCAGCGCCAAGGGTGACGTGGCAGGCTCCATCGCCGCACTGAAGGAACCCCACCTCTGGATCATGGCTTTCCTCTACATCGGCACCTTCGGCTCGTTCATCGGATTCTCCGGCGTCTTCCCCAAACTCATCAAGGACTACTTCCCGGCTTTCTCCGCCCTGCACCTCGGCGCGGTTGCCCTCTCGCTCGCCTTCCTCGGCCCTTTGGTTGGCTCCCTGGCCCGGCCGTACGGCGGACGCATGGCAGACCGCATGGGCGGAGCCCGGATGACGGTTACAGCGTTCGCAGCGATGGCGATCATCACCCTGACCATGATCTGGACCCTTCCGCTCAAGAACTTCTGGCTCTTCCTGGTCTTGTTCCTGTTCCTTTTCACGGCAAGCGGCTTTGGAAACGGCGCCACCTACCGCATGATTCCGGTCATCTTTGCCACCTCCAGCCGGGCAGCCCGCTCCGGGGTGAGCGCCGCCAGCACCGCACGCCTCGCGTCCTCCTCCCTCGGGCTGATCTCGGCGATCGGCGCCTATGGCGGATTCGTCATCCCCCAGGTGCTCAACGCATCGAGCGCTTCCGGCTCCTACACCCCCGCGTTCTATGGCTTCGTCGGCGCCTACGTCCTGATGCTCATCGTCTGCTGGGTCTGCTACCTCCGCAAGGCCAACCGCAACTCGATGGGACACATCTAATATGCCCAATGGCGCCGAGACTCACTGCCCGTATTGTGCGCTGCAGTGCGCCATGACCCTGACCCCGGCAGCGCCTTCCGCGCAGCCGGGGTCAGACCCGGCGCCCGCGGCAAAGGCACTTCCCCTCCTGGACGTGTCCGGCCGCGACTTCCCCACCAACCGGGGCGGATTGTGCCGCAAGGGCTGGACATCGGCGTCGTTGTTGAACCACAGCGGACGCGTCACGGAACCCATGCTCAAAGGCTCCGACGGCGTCCATCGGCCCGTCGCCTGGGACCAGGCGCTCATGCTGGTTACCGGAGCCGTGAAACAGACCCGCGAGCGCTACGGAGCCGACGCCGTCGGCGTCTTCGGCGGCGGCGGACTCACCAATGAGAAGGCCTACCAATTGGGCAAGTTCGCGCGCCTGGCGCTGGGAACCTCGCGCATCGACTACAACGGACGTTTTTGCATGTCCTCCGCGGCGGCAGCCGGAAACCGCGCTTTCGGCGTGGACCGCGGTCTCCCGTTCCCCGTGGAGGACCTGGATTCTTCCAGCGTCATCTTCCTTCTCGGCTCCAACGTGGCCGAGACCATGCCGCCCTTCGTCCAGCACCTGCAAGGTGCGCGTGACTCCGGCGGGTTGATCGTGGCCGATCCCCGCCGTTCGGCGACGGCCGAATTCACCGGCGACGGCGGTGGCCTCCACTTGCAGCCGACCCCGGGAACAGACCTCGCCCTGCTGCTGGGTGTCTCCCACGTAGTGGTCCACGAAGGCCTTGCCGACGTCGGCTACCTCCAGAACCGCACCACCGGATACCCGGCGATCGTTCGCAGCCTCGCCGGATTCTGGCCAGAGCGTGTGCAGTCGATCACCGGCGTTCCCGCCACGCTCATCCGCGACACTGCCCGCCGCCTCGCCGACGGCGCCCGGCGGGGCGGCAGCTACATCCTCACCGGCCGCGGAGTCGAACAACACGTCGACGGCACCGACACCGCCACGGCCGCCATCAACCTCAGCCTCCTTCTGGGCCTGCCGGGATCCGCCCGTGGCGGCTACGGCACGCTGACCGGCCAAGGGAATGGCCAGGGTGGTCGCGAGCACGGACAAAAAGCCGATCAGCTCCCCGGCTACCGCAAGATCACCGATCCGGCCGCCCGCGCCCACGTCGCCAAAGTGTGGGGCGTGGATGAATCGCTCATCCCCGGACCCGGCCTTCCGGCAGTGGAGCTGTTGAAGACTTTGGGACAGCCCGACGGCGTCCGTTGCCTTTTCGTGCACGGCGCCAATGTGGCGGTGTCCGCCCCCGACGCCGGTGCGGTGATCGCGGGCCTGCGGAGCCTGGACTTCCTGGTGGTCTGCGATTTCTTCATGTCCGAGACCGCGCTGGAGGCCGATCTCGTGCTTCCGGTCACCCAATGGGCCGAGGAAGAAGGCACCTTGACCAACCTCGAGGGCCGCGTGCTCCGCCGTCGGAAGGCCCTCACGCCTCCCCTGGGTGTCCGCAGCGAATTGTGGCTCATGGCCCGGCTCGCCGAATCGCTCGACGCACCGTCCATGTTCAGTGACGATCCCGAGACCGTCTTCGAGGAACTCCGGCTCGCCTCGGCAGGCGGCTTGGCCGACTACTCCGGAATCGACTACGCCCTGCTTGACCGCGGAGAAGCGGCCTACTGGCCTTATCCGAGCGGCAGCTCGGGAACGCCGCGGCTCTTCCTGGACCGCTTCGCGCACACCGACGGGCGCGCCGTGATGGTCCCGGTGGTGCCACAGAAGCGTTCGCAGCGCTCCGCCGTCGTCGGCCCTGATCCCGATCCGCTCACGCTCGTCACCGGGCGGCTGCTGGAACATTACCAATCGGGGGCGCAGACCCGCCGCGTGGCCGAACTCGTAACAGCGCAACCGGAAGCTCTCCTACAGATCCACCCCGCGACGGCGGCCGTCCGGGAAATCGCCGACGGTGACTTTGTCAATGTCTCCAACGAGCGCGGCGAGGTCCTGTGCAGGGTGGAGCTCAGCAACAGCATCCGGACGGACACCGTCTTCCTGCCCTTCCATTTCCCTGGACTGGGCAGCGCCAACCGTCTCACTGAGGCGGTCACGGATTCTATTTCCGGCATGCCCGAGTTCAAGAAGAGCAAGGTCTGGGTCCGTAAGGCCGCACTGCCGACTTTCGGATCAGCGTTGGCTGGCCAGTTGACTGTGTCAGTGACGTCAGGCTTGTCAATGCACGTCAAGGAGGCATCGTGAGCGAGCGAATAGTGGTGATCGGATTCGGACCGGTCGCGGCCCGGCTGGTCGACGAATTGTTGCCCTCCGTGCGCAGCGGTCTTGTCCAGCTGCTCGTCGTCGGACAGGAAACCGAAGCCGCGTACAACCGCGTCATGGTGGCTGAACTCGGCGTGGGGCGCACCACCGCGGAGGCAATCTCGATGGCCGACGCCAACGATTTGACGGCCGACGGGGTGGAAGTCCGGCTGGGCGTCACGGTCAAACGCATCGACCGGGCCCGGCAGCGAGTGGTCCTCTCGGACGGAACCGCGCCCGGCTTCGACCGGCTGGTATTCGCCACTGGCTCGCGGCCCGTCATTCCCAATCTCACCGGAATCAACCCTGACCCTTCGCACCCGGTACTCCCCTTGGGGGTAACCGCACTTCGTGACCTCCGCGACGCCGCGCAACTGCGCGACGCCGTGGCTGCTCGCCAGCGCGTGATCGTCCTCGGTGGCGGCGTGCTGGGGCTTGAAACAGCCCTGGCCGCGGCGGAAGAAGGCGCCCAAACCACTGTGGTGCACAATGGTTCCTTTCCGTTGGGCCGCAATATCGACCGCGGCGGCGGAGCCGTTCTCGCAGCGAGCCTGCGCAACAGCGGAATCACCATGGTGGGCAACGCCCGTTCCACCGCTGTGGAGCACAACGGCCCGGACGGAATGTTCTCCGCCCTGGTGCTCAACGACGGCTCAAGGATCGAAGGCGAGCTGCTGGTTCTCTCTTGCGGTGTGCGCCCCAGGATTGAACTGGCTGAAGGCTGCGGCCTGCCGGCCGCCACCGGCATCCTGGTGGATCACCATCTGCGCACCTACCACGAGCCGCACATGTTTGCGATCGGCGACTGCGCCGAAGTCCGCTGCGCCGAGGCCGAATGCCCCGAATGCCGCACGGCGCCGGGCCCTTCCGGTCTGGTGGGTCCGGGCTGGCGCCAGGCCGAGTGGCTTGCCGAGTACCTGATCCTCCTCGCCGAGGGTGGCCAGGATGCCGCAGACACCTTGTCACCCCTGCCGCAGGAGAAACCCGGAGTGGTGGTCCTGAAGGCGCGAGGCATCAACCTCGCCGTCGCTGGCGACAACGCAGCCGAACCATGGGATGAGGAACTCCTCAGCACGGGGGCTTCAGAGGGGAAACCTCGTCGGCACGTGGCCCAATGGGCCGATCCCGAGCACGGCCGCTACGTCAAGATGACTACACGGGGCGGCACCCTCGAAGGACTCGTGGCCGTGGGCACGCCGCGCACGGCCGCGGAGCTCGTGATGCTGTTCGAACGCGGCTCCGAGCTGCCCGCCGACCGTTCGCTCCTCCTTCGCCTTGACGGCCCGGACCAGTTGGAATCCTCAGGTGCCGCCCATGACCCACAGCGTACGGTCTGCCGTTGCGCAGGGGTCAGCGTAGTGAGCATCGAGGAAGCAGTGCTGGATGGCTGCTCTTCGGTGCCCGAGGTTTCCAAGGCGACCCGCGCGGGGACGGGATGCGGCGGATGCCATGGAGACATCAAGGGGATGATCGAGAAGCACTTCCAAGGGGTTGCAGCGTAAGGGAGCTTCCCGGCGTCACGGTCCAAACCGGATGGCAACTATCGGTTATTCTCTTGCCGTTTTCAGGAACCCGATCCTGACATAGTGTGAAGCACACCACACGATACCCGCGTGGGCCTTCGGCAGGAATCACTAGCTTGGATCGATATCGTGGCTCCAGAAGAGAACAGGATTGATAACAAGTACGCAGAGCAGCCGAGGCGCAGAATCAGCATTTCCATCCACAGACAAACAAGGGAGACTCACATGTTGCTTTGGATAGCCATTATTATCGCTGTTCTCTGGCTTCTCGGCCTGATCGGTAACATCGGCGGCGGGTTCATCCACCTGCTTTTGGTAATTGCCGTGATCCTTCTGATCTTCCACTTCATCCGTGGCAGGTCCCGCGCGTAAATTCGAAAGCTGCCTCCCGCCGCTGGCCGCACCGGGCGGCGGAAATCCCGCCGCCCGGCACTGCCGAGCGGCGGGTCCGCACATGAGGCAACCGGCTTCGAACCGCTGTTGCTACATATGCACGTGCAACCGGCGCGCCGCTTCCGAGATGGACCCGGTCAGCGAGGGGTACACGGTAAAAGTGCTCGCTAGATCGTCGACGTGTAGTTTCTGCTTCACCGCAACGGCGATCGGGAAGATGAGCTCGGAGGCGTTGGGGCCAATGACCACGCCGCCGATCACCGTTCCCGAGCCCTTGCGCGCGATGATCTTGACGAATCCCTCTTTGGTGTTGCGCATCTTGGCGCGGGCGTTGCTCAGCAAGGACAGCATGACCACGTCACCTTGGTACTTGCCTGATTCAAGGTCCGCTTCGGAGACGCCCACGGAGGCGATTTCCGGTGACGTGAAAACGTTCGAGGCCACTTGGTGGAGCTTGATCGGCATCACTCCGTCGCCCATGAAGTGGGCCACGGCAATGCGGCCTTGCATCGCCGCGACAGAAGCGAGGGCCAGGATTCCCGTGCAGTCGCCCGCGGCGTAAATGTTCGATGCCGTGGTGCGGGAAACGCCGTCAACCTTGATGTGGCCGGACTCCGTGACAGCCACGCCGGCCTCTTCCAATCCGATTCCGGCGGTGTTGGGGATTGACCCCACGCAGACGAGGCAGTGGCTGCCGGTCACGACGGAACCGTCCCCCAAGGTGACCTGCACTCCAGCATCGGTGCGCTCCACGGCTTCGGCCCGCGAGCGGGACAGAACGCGCACGCCGCGGCGCTTGAAGACGCCTTCAAGGACTTGGGCCGCGTCCGTGTCCGAACCCGGCAGCACCTGGTCGCGGCTCGAAATGAGGGTGACATTGGAGCCAAGGCCGTTATAGGCGGAGGCAAACTCGGCCCCGGTGACCCCGGAACCCACAACGATCAGGTCCTTGGGAAGTTCATCGAGGTTGTAGATCTGTGCCCAGTTCAGGATGCGTTCACCGTCGGGCTTGGCTGTGGGCAGCTCGCGGGGGTGTGCACCCACGGCCAGGAGGATGGCGTCAGCGGTAATCGTCTTGATGCCGTCGGAGGTGATGACCTCGATCGTGTGGTTGTCCAGGAGCTTCCCGGATCCCATCAGGATCTCCACTCCGAGCTGCTCCAGGCCTACCCGGATGTCGTCGGACTGCTCCCGTGCGAGGTGCAGGACGCGGTCGTTGATGTGGCCCAGATCGGCGCGCATGCCGGGCGCTACATCGCTGCCGTCGACGGCGAACTTGACTCCCAGCTCCCCCGCTTCGCCGACGCGGGTCATGAGATCCGCCGTCGCGATCAGGGTTTTGGAAGGTACGACGTCGGTGAGGACGGCGGAGCCGCCGAGACCGGCGCGTTCAATGAGGGTGACCCGCGCTCCCAAATGCGCCGCGACCATGGCCGCTTCATATCCGCCTGGACCTCCGCCCAGGATAGCGATTCGTGGTGAGCTGAAGTCAGGATGCATGGTCACAATTTTCCATTGTTACTTATTGGCGCCGTACCTGCCACTAAGCCCCACCTGAGAACGACCGAATCGGCACCTTGGCACCGCCCAAGCGCCTGTTCAACGGCGCGGGCAACACTGTAGTTTGTACCAGTGAGTAACACAGAGCTGATGAAAACGGAGCCCTTCGAAGCCGCCAAAGCCGCGGCCGACTACATCGCGGCGGAGACCGGCGTCGAATCCCACGACGTAGCGCTCGTGCTCGGCTCAGGCTGGGGCGCGGCTGCGGATCTCATTGGCGAAACGACGGCGACCCTGACGGCGTCGGAAGTTCCCGGCTTCCACGCTCCTGCCGTCGAGGGGCATGTTGGCACCATCCGCTCGGTCCGGACGAAGGAGGGAAAGCGGGCCCTCGTCCTGGGTGCGCGCACCCACTACTACGAAGGCAAAGGCGTCCGCTCGGTGGTCCATGGGGTTCGCACCGCGGCGGCAGCAGGCTGTAAGACCTTGGTGGTAACCAACGGCTGCGGGGGCCTGAACGAATCTTGGACCCCCGGTACTCCCGTGCTGATCAGAGACCACATCAACTTGACCGCAGCTTCTCCTCTTGAGGGCGCTACGTTCGTCGACCTCACGGACCTGTACTCGGCGCGTATCCGCGGCCTGGCACGTGAGGTGGATCCCACGCTCGACGAAGGCGTCTACGCCCAATTCACCGGCCCGCACTACGAAACTCCGGCCGAGGTCCAGTATGCCAAGCGGATCGGCGCCGATCTGGTGGGCATGTCCACCGCTCTGGAGGCCATAGCCGCACGGCACGCAGGAATGGAAGTCTTCGGCATCTCCTTGGTCACCAACCTCGCGGCCGGCATCAGCCCGGCGCCCCTGAGCCACCAGGAAGTCATCGAGGCGGGGCAAACTGCGAGTGCACGAATTTCCCGTCTTCTGGCGGACATCATCGCCAAACTCTGATCCGAAACGGCTAGGAGGCGGAAAGCGCTGCGAAATCTTGCATCCGGTGGCCGTACAATTTGAGTGATTCTCCGTCTTGGCTCAGCAACCGGAAAGGACTGCCGATGAAGACATCCGCGCCTTTCCGGTTCTTGCGCACTGGCCTGATCGGTTCAATCATCCTGGGCTTGGCTGCCGGCGGACACTTGGCCGGAGGCGGAAGCCTTCCGGCACCAGTCATTCTGACGGCGCTTTGTGCCCTGACGATCCTCCCGGTCGCCGTGCTGACGCGCGCCCGCCTTTCGCTGCCCGTCTTCGCAGGGCTGCTGGGGGCCGGGCAACTGTGCCTGCACTGGGCTTTTTGCGCGCTTTCGCCCGGAGCTCCCAGCGCGGCACCTCTGGTGTCCGGGCATGCCGGACATGTTCTTTGGACGCAGGCACCAGAAGCCCTGGGGGCCGTCGCCGCAGCCCACACCGCCGCAGACGACTGGCAAATGTTCGCCACCCATGCGGTGGCCACGTTGGGTACCGCATTGGTGCTCGCCCGCGGCGAACAGGCGCTGTGGGCGCTGGCGGCATGGCTGCGCCCCCTTGTGCAGCTGCCGGTTCCTGGAACTATCGAAGCGACGAGAACCCCCGGACCGTACATGGTCTCTGCGATTACTCCCGCGGGCTGGGACTCCAGTCGCTTTCCCTCCCGGCGAGGCCCACCAGCACTGGTGCGCGCCGCCTGAGACCCACCTTCACAAGGATGAGGACCCGGCGGCAGATGGCTACTCTCGCCTGCCGGATCATGTCCGCCAGGGGTCCGCACCGATTCTTCCTTTGTGAAAGGCACCATTGCCATGAAGACCACCCACCGCCGTACGCTCAAAACCGCCTCCGCCGCCATGATGGCCGTCGGAATGCTCGCTTTCGGCGTCTCCGCCGCCTCCGCACATGTCAATGTGGCTCCGGACGACCCGGCAGCCGGAGGCTACACCCACCTGACCTTCAACGTCCCCAATGAGTCCCCCACGGCCAAAACCAACAAGCTCGAAGTATCACTTCCCACAGACTTCCCGTTCAATTCGGTGTCAGTGAAACCGGTCGAAGGCTGGAAAGCCGAACTCGTGACGACTACTCTTCCCAAGCCCGTCACTGTCGCAGGAGCCACGGTGACCAAGGCGGTCACGTCTGTGGTGTGGACGGCAGATGCGGAGCATCAGCTCGGGGAAAATGAGTACCAGGCATTCTCGCTCTCCGTGGGTGTCCTGCCCGACGCCGGCACCACCATTACGCTGCCGGCCACCCAAACATATACCGACGGCTCCGTCGTGAAGTGGGACCAGAAGACCGTCGATGGTCAGCCCGAGCCGGAACACCCGGCTCCCTCGTTCGTGACCACGGCCAGTGATTCGGCGGCATCGGCTGGGCCTACGTCGTCTCCGTCCGTGACACCTGTCCCGGCAACGGCGGCGTCAACTTCTTCCAACGATGCAGGATCCACCGCTGGCTGGTTTGGCCTTGCGGCGGGGCTCATCGGCCTGGCTGCGGGCGTCACCGCATTGCTGCGAACCCGCCCCGCAAAGGCCAGCTAGCCCCAACTGACTCGCACTAGTTGTCGTTTTGACGCCTCATAACGACAACAAGTGCGAGTTAGTTGCGTGGGGTGGCCGGACTGTGACGGCTGACACAGCGCTGCGCCTCGGCATCCATCCCCTTTGACGATAGCTTTATCCCTATGACATCAAGCGATGCCGAATTAGAAAAGCTGATATCCGACGCCGGCAAGTGGGCCGCCCAGGACCCAGACCCGGTCACTGCGGCAGCATTGTCCGAGCTGGCCGGACTCGCCTCCACTGGCGTCGCCGCAGCCCGCCAACAGCTCGAAGACAGCTTCAACGGGACGCTTCAGTTCGGTACCGCAGGACTTCGCGCCGCCCTCGGCCCTGGCCCCAACAGGATGAACCGCGTGGTGGTGCGGCGGGCGGCCGCAGGTCTCGCGGCATTCCTCAAGGACGCCGTGGCGGCAACCTCCCCTGGGATGCGGCCGCGCGCCGTCGTCGGATATGACGCGAGGCACAACTCGGATGTCTTCGCGGCGGAGTCTGCCGCGATCCTTACCGCGGCAGGAATCGACACGTTCCTGATGCCTTCCGCACTTCCTACCCCCCTACTGGCTTACGCGGTCCGCACCCTTGATTGCGACGGCGGAGTCATGGTCACCGCGAGCCACAACCCGCCGCAGGACAACGGATACAAGGTCTACCTAGGCGGACGGGCCGTCGCGGAAAACGGCCGCGGGTCCCAGATCGTGGCGCCCTACGACACGCAGATTGCCGCAAGCATCGAAGCTGTTGGCTCCTTGGACTCCATTGCTCTGGCTGAATCCGGCTGGACTGTGCTGTCCGGCTCGATCACGGACGAGTACGAGGCCGCAATGGCCGGATTGGCCGACTCTGCGGCCTTTCCCGCACGTGAGCTAAAGATCGTTCTTACCCCCATGCATGGGGTGGGCGGTGAAACGGCGGTATCTGTTCTTAACGCAGCAGGCTTCAGGGACGTCACGCTGGTGGAAGAGCAAGCGGAGCCGGATCCGGACTTTCCCACGGTCAGTTTCCCCAACCCGGAAGAACCTGGCGCCCTGGATCTGGCCTTGGCGGCGGCGGCACGTCTGGATGCCGACATTGTTTTGGCCAACGACCCCGACGCCGATCGGGCGGCTGTCGCGGCAAAGGACCCAGACACGGGTGCTTGGCGGATGTTGCGGGGAGACGAAGTGGGCGCTTTACTTGGCGCCCATGTGGTGGCCCGCCTCGCCGCCGAGGGCCGGCACAGCGACGGGACTCCAGGCCTTGTCGCAAAGAAGGGCGTCTTTGCCAATTCGATCGTCTCGTCCCGATTGCTCTCCCGCATCGCGGCGGCAGCTGGGTTCGCCCACGAGGAAACACTGACCGGATTCAAGTGGATCTCGCGCGTCCCGGGACTCGTCTATGGATACGAGGAAGCCCTGGGGTACTGCGTGGCACCCGAGCTGGTGAGGGACAAGGACGGCATTTCCGCGTCCCTGCTTGTCGCCGAATTGGCGGCGGCGGCCAAGGCTGAGGGAAAGACAATCTTCGACACCCTGGATGAGATTTACCTGGTGCACGGGCTGCATGCAAGTGACCAGCTCAGTATCCGGGTGGCGGATCTTGGCCTGTTGGATGCGATGATGAACCGGCTCCGTGCGGATCCGCCGGAATCCTTCGGCGGGTCAACCATCGAGACCTTCGTGGATCTGGCCGAGGGAAGTGAATACCTGCCGCCCACGGACGGCCTCCTCTACCTGACCAAGGACCTCAGCCGCGTCATCATCCGCCCCAGCGGCACCGAGCCAAAGCTCAAGTGCTACCTGGAAGTCATCAAGTCGGTCGGTTCAGCGGCGGAACTCGCAGAAACCCGGCAGGCTGCTCGGAGCACTTTGGACCACATACTGGCCGATGTCCGCGAGGCATTGGGGCTCTAGACTTCGACTTCGATGAAGCCATCAACCGTGCGGGTCTTGAAAGCCGGCAGCCAAAGCGCGGGGTTTGAATAGCACTCACCGGTCTGGAGGTCGTAGACCTCCTTGTGAAGCGGCGAGGCGATGGTGGGACGGCTGCCCCGGGAACCAGTGATACCGCGGGCCATGACGTTAGCCAAGGTGGCAGGATCCTGCTGCGCAACTGCGTAAACCTTCTCGGAGTCGACCCGGAAGATCGCCACCTGGACGCCTTCTATCAAGGCTGCCTCGCCCCACGCCGGCTCCAGCTCGTCCAACGGGCAGACGCGATGCCAGCCGGACGCCATCGGCGCGTTCGTCAGTTGTTCTTCCCGCTCCAGAATGACGGTCATGTCAGCCCCTCTCGCTCTTGACTGCGGCGGACGAATGATGTCCTTGCCTCTGTCCTTGCCTTTTAGGCGACTGCCGCCAAGCAGCCATACCTTCACGGTAGGCCCGTCATGTTTCGCCGGAATGCAATCGATGTGTCCGGTGCGTAAAAGAGACCTCACACGGAACGACATCCAATCGTGATCCAGAAGTTAAGACCACGAAACAAAAGGGAAACTGAAGGGAAACTGCCCGTCCGTAGTCTGAAGTGACAAGTTGCGGAGTACGTTCTGCGGCGTATGCGAAAGGCCACCAGTGACCGGACACACTTCCAACCCCGAAAGCCAGCGCCGTGTTGTTGTGGCAGGCGGAGGCCCTGCGGCCCATCGTTTTGCCGATGCCATGCATACGCGCGGTCTTGAGGGCTGGCACGTCACGGTCCTCACCGAAGAAGCGCATCTTCCCTATGACCGGGTCACGCTGAGCAAGGCCCTCATCGAGGTGGATCACGACCTCACTTTGGGGGACATGTCCATGTGGGAGCACGATGCCCTGGACCTGCGCACGGGCGAGCGGGTGGTGAAGATCAACGCCGCAGCCAAGTCCGTGGAAACCGCGGCGGGCAACAGCTACGAATACGACGCCCTCGTGGTCGCCACCGGCTCGGATGCGGCGCCGCTTCCCTTCCCCGGCGGCGAGCTCGCGCATGTCTACCGCACGCTCGAAGACGTCTGGGCCATTAACGAGGCCATCACCCGGCTCACGAAGAAACTGGGCCGCAAGGTCAAGACCGTCACCATCGGCGGCGGTCTCCTCGGCCTCGAAGCGGCAGCAGGCACCATGGAGCTCGGCGCGCATGCCACCGTCATCAACGGTTCACCCTGGCTCATGAATGCCCAGCTGGATGAAGGCGCAGGCCAGGCGCTGGGCCGCCTCGTCAAAGACAAAGGACTTGAAGTCCTCACCGGAACCTACCCGTCCGAAGTATTGACCGACGACGACGGCCAGGTCACCGGCGTCCTCATGGCCGACGGCCGGATCATCGACGCCGACATCGTGATCGCCGCGATCGGAGTGAGGCCGCGCGATGAACTCTTCCGTGCCGCGGAAGGCGAGGAACAGGTCTTCACGCTCGGCCAGCGCGGCGGTGTTGTCATTTCCGATAGTTGCGCCACGACAGTCCCCGGTATCTTCGCCATCGGTGAAGTCGCGAACTTCGGCGGGATGTGCCTGGGGCTCGTGGCGCCGGCGAACACGATGGCCGAGATCGTCGCCGACCGCCTGCACGGCGGACACGCGACCTTCCCCGGTTTCGACACCGCCACCAAACTCAAACTCTCCGGCGTGGACGTCGCCAGCTTCGGCGACGCGTTCGCCACCACCAAACACGCCCTGGAAATCGTCTACGCCGACCCCGCCCGCGGCGTCTACCAGAAAATCGTCACCACCGACGACGCCAAAACCCTCCTCGGCGGGATCTTCGTCGGCGACGCCACCCCCTACATGAGCCTGCGCCCCCTGCTCGGCCGGAAACTCCCCGCCGAACCCGGCGCCTACCTCACCGCCGCAGGAAGCACGGACGCCCCCGACACCGAACTACCCGACGACGCAATCCTATGCTCCTGCAACAACATCCCCGCCGGGACCATCCGCGAAGCCATCAACGCCTGCGGCGCCTGCGACGGCAACACCCCCGTCCAGGAACTGGGCGAACTCAAAACCTGCACCCGCGCAGGCACCCAATGCGGCTCCTGCGTGCCCATGCTCAAAAAACTCCTCGAAACCGAACTGAGCAAATCCGGCATCGAAGTCTCCAAAGCCCTCTGCGAGCACTTCAGCCTCTCCCGCCAAGAACTCTTCGACGCCATCCGCGTCCTGGAACTGGACTCCTTCGAAGACATCCTGGCCACCTACGGCACCGGCGCCGGCTGCGACATCTGCAAACCCACCATCGCCTCCATCCTCGCCTCCCAGCATTCCGCATACGTCCTCGACGCCGGCCGCGGGACCCTGCAAGACACCAACGACCGCGCCCTGGCCAACATGCAAAAAGACGGCACCTACTCCGTGGTCCCCCGCATCCCCGGCGGCGAAATCACCCCCCACGGACTGGGCATCATCGCCGCCGTCGCCCAGAAATACGGCCTCTACACGAAAATCACCGGCGGCCAACGCATCGACATGTTCGGCGCCCGCCTCGAACAACTCCCCGAAATCTGGAAAGAACTCGTCGACGCCGGCTTCGAATCCGGCCAGGCCTACGGCAAAAGCCTGCGCACCGTGAAATCCTGCGTCGGCTCCACCTGGTGCCGCTACGGCGTCCAAGACTCCGTCGCCATGGCCATCAACCTCGAACTGCGCTACCGCGGACTACGCAGCCCCCACAAACTCAAAATGGGCGTCTCCGGCTGCGCCCGCGAATGCGCCGAAGCCCGCGGCAAAGACGTCGGCATCATCGCCACCGACAAAGGCTGGAACCTCTACGTCGGCGGCAACGGCGGCGCGAACCCCGCCCACGCACAACTCCTCGCCCAAGACCTGGACAACGACACCCTCATCAAATACATCGACCGCTACCTCATGTACTACATCCGCACCGCCGACCGCCTCCAACGCACCGCCCACTGGCAAGAAGAACTCGACGGCGGCCTCCAACACGTACGCCAAGTCATCATCCACGACTCACTCGGCATCGCAGGCGACCTCGAAACCGCCATGGCCCGGCACGTCGAAAACTACCAGGACGAATGGGCCCAAACCCTCAAAGACCCCGAACGCCTCCGCCGCTTCCGCTCCTTCGTCAACGCCCCCGAACAAAAAGACGAAACCATCACCTTCACCCCCGAACGCGGCCAAATCCGCCCCGCCACCAACAAAGAAAAAGGCGGCGTCCTCATCGCCAGCACAATCCCCGTCCGCAGCCAGGGCTAAGGAGCAAAAGCCATGCAGCTCACCATCGACCTCACGGGCCGCGACATTCTGGTCACCGGTTCTACCCATGCCGCGCGGCAAGCCGTCCGGCGCTACCAAGCCGCGGGCGCCGTCGTGCACCGGCTGAGCACCCCCAACGGCGCCGACACTGACGGAACCCTGCCCGAACGCCCTTTCCTGGTTGCGGCCGTTGACGACGGCCAGCCCGGCTGGGGACCGCTGCTCGAGCGGTGTCGCGAAGCCGGGATCCCTGTTGCCAGCGAACCGCCTGCAGGCGAGTCAGGCCAGGTCACCCTGGTCGGCGGCGGTCCCGGAACCCTCGATCTGCTGACCATAGGCGCGGTCTACGCGCTGCGGGACGCCGACGTCGTCTTCTACGACCGGCTCGCCCCCTACGCGGAGCTGAAGCAACTCACTTCGGCGGAACTGGTGGATGTCGGCAAGCGCCCAGGGCACCACAAAGTAGCCCAATGCGACATAGAAAAACGCATGGTCGACGCCGCCCTGACCGGCAAGAACGTGGTCCGGCTCAAAGGCGGTGACCCCTATGTGTTCGGCCGCGGCGGGGAAGAAGTCGCCGCCTGTGTCCAAGCCGGCGTGCCCGTCCGGGTCATCTCGGGGGTCACGAGCGCCATCTCCGTCCCCGCCGCCGCAGGGATCCCGGTCACCCACCGCGAGGTCAGCCACCTGTTCACGGTGGTCTCGGGCCACGCACCGCTGACGGAAAAGGAACACACGCATCTGACCGGGCTCGGTGGCACCATCGTGGTCCTCATGGGCATCGGCACACTCCCCCAGCTGGCCGCGGGACTCCGCCGCGCCGGGATGGACCCCGCCATGCCCATGGCCGTTATCGAACGCGGATACCGCCCCGGGCAACGCACCACCATCGCCGAGCTCGGCACCATCGAAACGGCAGCCGCCGGCTGCACCAACCCGGCTGTCCTTGTCATTGGCGAAGTGGTCCGGGTCGCCGAAGCCAACCGTATCCACGCCGAAGCCACCGCAGATCTGGACCTCCTCGCAGCTTCCCTCCTTGAAGCCTGAAAGTTCGCACATGACTACTCTGAATGCCCTTGACTCCGTCGATTCAGCCTCGCCGCTGGCCACGCCTGGACCCAACGACGATGCTCCGTTGGACGGTTTCCGCATCGGAGTGACTTCACACAGGCGTTCGCGTGACCTGATCGAAGCCCTGGAACGGCGCGGCGCCTCCGTGTTGCACGCTCCTGCGTTGAAGATCGCGCCGGTCCAGGAAGACCTCACCCTTATCGAGGACACGAAGAAGATCATCTCGGCCAAGCCGGATATCTGCATCGCCACCACCGCCTACGGCATGCGGCGCTGGTGCGAGGCCGCCGACTCCTTCGGCATCGGCGAGCAACTTCTCGACGCCCTGGCTGCTTGCCGCATGTTCGTGCGCGGGCCAAAAGCCCGCGGCGCCGTCCGCGCGGCCGGCCTTGCCGACGTCGGGATCAGCAGCGACGAAACCACCGCCACACTGGTGGACATGCTCCTCCAAGAAGGCGTGCGGGGGAAGACGGTTGCCGTGCAATTGCACGGCTACACCGATGTCCGCCAGCTTGAGCGGCTCCGGATGTCCGGCGCCACCGTCCTCACGGTCACCCCGTACCGCTGGGTAAAGCCCGACGGCGAAGATAAACTGCCGCGCCTGATCGAAGCCGCCTGCAGTGGAGACTTGGACGTGCTCACCTTTACGAGCGCGCCGGCGGTGGATGCCATGTGGAGTACGGCCCACGAAATGGGCCTGTACCGCCCGTTGATCGAGGCCCTCAAGACTCAGGTGACCGTTGCCGCCGTCGGGCCCGTCACGGCACAGCCGCTGATCGACGCCGGGCTGACCCCCCTCATCCCGGACCGCTACCGCATGGGTGCACTCATTCGGCTCGTCACGGAGCACCTGGCGCTGAACCACGTGCGACGGCTCGACACTCCTTCGGGAAACATCGAGCTGCGCGGCCGCTGCCTGAGGATCAACGGCTCGGCGGTGGAACTGGCCCCGGCTCCGTTGCTTCTGCTGCGCGCCCTTCTGGGAGCCGGCGGCGCAGTGCTCTCGCGCGAGGCCCTTTCCGAGCTGCTGGAATTGCGTGGATCCGTCCACGCCTTGGACATGACGGTGAGCCGATTGCGGTCCTCGCTGCCGGACGGAAAGCTCGTGGAAACCGTGGTCAAACGGGGTTACCGGCTCCGCGTCCAGCCCTTTGACGCGTAGCCACTCCCTGATGTGATGCACCTCATTACCGGCCGGTAACCATCAGGGAACGGGAGGCCGCGAAACGGCAACAAGTGGGAAACACCACCGAAAAACCCCACGCCTACGCTGGGCACAGGCACATCCACCACAGCTCAGTTCAGTTCAGCGAAGGGACCCACCATGTCCACCACCCCGTCCGCCGACACCATCCATCTCGTCATAGCTGGAGCCGGGCCCGCGGCCCAGGCCCTCGTCCGTCGGCTGGCGGGGACCGGCGAAACGTCACGGCAGCCGGGAGCCGCAGCATTCAACGGGACCATCACCGTCCTGAGCAACCGGGACGAGTGCCCCGAGACGCTCCTGGAGCTGGCTGCCCTCCCCGAGGTCTCCGTCCGTTTAGGCCAGGCTGCAAGCTTCATCGATGCCCAGGCCCGTACGGTCACCACCAGCGAAGGCTTGGAGTTCCCCTACGACCAGCTGGTGATTGCCACTGGTTCCGCGCCGATGTCTCCGCCGGTCCAGGGAGCTTCCCGCAGCCTGAGCTACTCCACGATCGACGACGCCGAGCAGATCGGGACCGCGGTCACGGACATCACCCGCGTCCTGGGCCGTCGACCCCTGGGAATTTTGGTAGGCACAGGCCAGGCAGCTGGCCAGGCCGAAGCCGTACTCCGTGCCCGAGGCGTCCGCCCCATCCGTACCACCGTTCGTCCCGCCGCTGTCATACCCTCGGCCGCAGGTTCGGCACGGCCAGCTACCGGGATCGTGTTCGAGGATGGCAGCAGCATGAACGGCGATCTGGTGGTGCTGGCCGAGGAACGCCTCCCCCGCAACGGGCTCGCAGAAACCGCCGGCCTGCAAACAGCTTCCGACGGCGGCATCCGGGTTGGACGCGACTTCGCCACCTCCGTGGCAGGCATCTGGGCGATCGGCGACGCCGCCTCCCGGGACGGCCTGCGACCGGGCCTCGTCTTGTCCTCCGACGCCGCAGCGGCGCACTGCGCCGCCCGCCTTGAGGAAGACGCGAGGCACCGCATCCCTCGGCCGGCACAACCGGCGCAGTCCACCATCGCCGCCGCCTGAGCAGGTCCGGCGGCGAGGCCGCCCCACCCTCTTCGGGGGAGCCTCCACGGCGGCGGGCCGGTGTGGCAAAATGGTCATTTGACGAGCCGCGACCCTTGGGGCGCGAAGCCACCGGGCCCGCCACGGAAGGATCTCCATGAGCAACGAAGCCTCCACCGCACTGGACAACAGCGCAAGCATCGCTTCCTACATCGATCACACTCTTCTCAAGCCAGAGGCCAGCGAGGCCGAAGTGCGCCAGATCTGCGCGGAAGCGGCCGAGTACAAGTTCAAGTCGGTGTGCGTCAATCCGCTGTGGGTCAAGACCGTCACGAAGGCCCTCAAGGGTTCCGGGGTGCTCACGTGCTCGGTGGTTGGCTTCCCTCTGGGTGCAACACCCAGCGACGTCAAGGCATTTGAAGCCCGGGGGGCCGTTCTGGACGGTGCGGATGAAATAGACATGGTGATCAACATCGCCGCAGCGCGCGCCGGAGACAAAGGCGCGCTGGTGGATGACATCACGACGGTCGCTGAAGCAGTCCACGCCGGCGGAGCGATCCTGAAGGTCATCATCGAGACCTCCCTTCTGAATGACGAACAGAAAATCTTGGCTTGCGCGGCATCGGTAGAGGCGGGAGCAGACTTCGTCAAGACGTCAACCGGGTTCAATGGTGGGGGCGCCACGGTTGAAGACGTGGCCCTCATGCGCAAGACAGTTGGCCCTGACCTGGGCGTCAAAGCCTCCGGTGGAGTGCGTTCCTTGGCCGACGCACAGGCTATGATTGCTGCTGGTGCAACACGTATCGGTGCGAGCTCCGGAATTGCCATCGTCAAGGGTGAACAAGGTTCATCCGCGTACTGAATTTACCCAGTACTGACCGGCCCGGCAGCCGCCATAGTTTTTGAGCCCCCCGGGGCCGAGGAGGAAACATGTCCCAGAACGACGTCAGCAAGCCTGTCGAAAGAGAAAATCCCTTGGGCCAAAGCATTTTGATCTTCGTGATCATCATGGTCCTCTTCCTCGGCGGCATCTATTCGCTGTCCTTCCTGACGCTCGAAAACACGTGGCCGATGGCCATCTGCCTGGGGCTTGTTGGCCTCGCCTTCTGGATCCCGCAGACCATCCTCGGCCGCTCCAACTCGATCGGCGAAAGCTAAGACTTGGCTCAACAGCTGTGGCCCCGGACTCTGGTCCGGGGCCACAGCTGTTTAAGGATGGCTGCCCTAACGAGCCTGAATGAGACTACCCACCGCGGAGAAGACCGCCGGCCAGTTGTTCCTGATCAGCGCCCAGGCCGCTAGCCCGAGTCCAACCATGGCATAGCCGCCCACCGGTATGAGGACGAGCCATTCCCGCCGCGAGCCGGCCTTACCGAGCAAGGGGATGGAGAATGCGCCATTGGCCCGCCAGATCCCGCTGACCAGGGGCAGCTTGCGCCAGAACTTCGGCGGCTTGATGACGATGGGCCACAGCAGCGGCACTCCCCCGGTGGTAATCATGTCACCCACAATGTGGACAGCGACGCCGGTCAGCATGGCCAAGGGCAGCCAGCTCCATTGATGCGGGGCGAACCACGTCACCAGCCCTGCCATCGCAAGGGCAAAAACCCAATTCACGATCCACCCGGTATTCGGGAACAGCTTGAGGGCCTTGGCGGCCAGGTTGATCATGAACATGCACAACAGCCCGGCGCCCACTGACAAACGGCCCACCGGAGTATCCAGCTGGAATTGGGCAGCCATGGCCGCGAGTACCACGAAGGCCGAGGCGCCCAACAATGAGTGGGTGCCCTGCCGGTGCCCTCCGCTGGCCTTCTCGATCCCGACGGCGATCACGTTGGACAGCGGCGGCAGCGAGTGGGCAATGGTGCTCGAACGGTGGTCCCAATCGCACACCAAAGCAGTTCCCGCCGTCGTCATCGCTCCGATGAGGATTCCGGTGGCGTCCAAGGGATACCATCCCAAGGCGTACGGGCCGGTTGATGCAATAGCCACCCACGCCGCTGCCCCGGACGCGGCGTGGTGTCCTCCCATCATCGGTTCAGCCTGCGGTCTGCGAAGCGGGCGAAACCGGCGAAGTCGGCGAAGTCGGCGAAGCCACAAAAATTGCCTCGATCACGGTGTTGGCCCACTCCAGGATCTCGGCGTCCTGCAGGTCCCGGCCGCCGATCCTTGCCGTTTTCGGCTTGGGGATCAGCACGGCGTCGAGGGCTGGCTTGACCTGCGAGCCGGGGAACATGCGGTTCAGCCGCATGACCTTGGACTCAGGCAGCTGCGCGGGCGAGAAACGGATGAAGTTGCCCTGGAGCGCGACATCGGACAGCCCGGCTTCGCGCGCTCCCACCCGGAAGCGGGCGACGGCGATCAGGTTCTTCGCGGGCAGCGGCAGCTCGCCGTAGCGGTCCACAAGCTCGGCCAACACCTCGTCGATGGCCTCGTTGGTGATGGCCGCGGCCAGCTTCCGGTAGGCCTCAAGCCGCAGCCGTTCACCTGGCACGTAGTCGTGTGGCAAGTGAGCATTGACGGGCAGCTCGATTTTCATCTCAGCGGCCTTCTCTTCGGCCTCGCCACGGTATTCGGCCACAGCTTCACCCACAAGTCGGATGTACAGATCGAAGCCGACGCCTTGGATGTGCCCGGACTGTTCCCCGCCCAGCAGGTTGCCGGCACCGCGGATTTCAAGGTCCTTCAGGGCCAACTGCATGCCTGCGCCGAGCTCGTTATGGGCCGCGACGGCTTTGAGCCGTTCGAGCGCCACTTCGCCCAAGGGCTTCTCGGAGGGATACAGGAAGTAGGCGTAGGCGCGTTCGCGGCCACGGCCCACGCGGCCACGCAGCTGGTGGAGTTGGGAGAGTCCGTATTTGTCCGCGCCGTCCACAATCAGAGTGTTTGCATTGGAAATATCCAGGCCTGTTTCGATGATGGTGGTGCAGACCAGGACGTCAAAGCGCTTCTCCCAGAAGTCCACGATGATCTTTTCCAGGCGACTCTCGGACATTTGCCCATGCGCCACTTCAACGCGGGCCTCCGGGACGAGTTCCCGGATCTGGGCGGCGATGCGCTCAATCGAGGACACGCGGTTGTGGACGAAGAACACCTGTCCTTCGCGCATGAGTTCACGCCGGATCGCGGCGGAGGTCTGCTTGTTGGTGAACGGTCCAACGTACGTCAGCACGGGGTGCCGCTCTTCCGGCGGGGTAGCCAGCGTGGACGTTTCGCGGATGCCGGTGAGGGACATTTCCAGGGTACGCGGGATGGGCGTCGCGCTCATGGCGAGGACGTCCACGTTGGTGCGCATCTTCTTGAGCGCTTCTTTGTGCTCCACACCGAAGCGCTGCTCCTCATCGACGATCACCAGCCCAAGATCCTTGAACTCGAAATCCTTGGACAGCAGGCGGTGTGTACCAATGACCACGTCCACGGAACCGTTCTTGACTCCCTCCATGGTCTCCTTGGCTTCCTTCGCGCCCTGGAACCGGGACAAAGGCTTGACTCGCAAGGGGAATCCGGAAAAGCGCTCGGTGAACGTTTCGTAGTGCTGCTGGGCGAGGAGGGTGGTGGGGACCAGCACCGCGACCTGCTTGCCGTCCTGCACCGCCTTGAACGCGGCACGGACGGCAATCTCGGTCTTTCCGTAGCCGACGTCGCCCGAAACCAGGCGGTCCATGGGGATCTCGCGTTCCATGTCGGCCTTGACCTCGTTGATGGTGGTGAGCTGGTCCGGCGTCTCCACATACGGGAAAGCTTCCTCCAGCTCCCGCTGCCACGGCGTGTCCGGTGCGAAAGCATGTCCGCGCGATGCCATGCGTGCCGAGTACAGCCGAATGAGCTCGCCCGCGATTTCCTTGACGGCCTTGCGGGCCTTGGACTTGGTGCTCGCCCAGTCCGCTCCGCCCATCTTGCTCAACGACGGCGTGTCGCCGCCAACATACCGCGTCACCTGGTCCAGCTGGTCGGTCGGGACGAAAAGCCGGTCGCCGGGGGCGCCGCGTTTGGACGCCGCGTACTCGAGCACGAGGTACTCGCGAAGACCGGCGTCGCCCCCGGAGGGACCCGCAGAAGAGCCAACGACCTTGCGTTGGATCAGCTCCACGAACTTCCCGATCCCGTGTTGTTCGTGCACCACGAAGTCACCGGCGTGCAGTTGGAGGGGGTCGACGGCGTTGCGCCGCTTGGAGGGCATCCGCCGCATGTCCTTCGTGGACCCGGCCGATGTGCGGCCCAGGAGGTCCGCTTCCGTGAGCAGCCCCAGCTTGAGGCCGTCCAGGACAAACCCGCGTCCGACGGCGGCCGTCGTCACCTCGATGATCCCGGCCTGCGGCTTGTGGTCAAGCGATTCGACGCGGGAACAGGGAATCTCAGCATCATGGAACAACTCGGCGAGGCGTTGGGCCGGCCCCGGCCCGTCCGTTGCCACCACAATGCGCCATTGGTCCCGTACGTGGGATCCGATGAATTCGAGCATCTCCGCTACGTCGCCCTGGTACCCGCGCGGTTCGCGGGCATGCAGGTTCAAGACGTCGATGTCGAGGACCAGTTCTTCGTCTGTTGCCAATGACGTGATGGACCACCAGGAAACCCCGTGGGCCAACGCGGCGCTTCGGGTGTCGGTCAAGGATTGGAAGCTGGCGGCATGCAGGGCCGCTGTGGTTTGGGAGCCCAAAACCGTATCCAAATCCAATGGTGCGGCCCCGCCGTCGGACGCGGTGGACCACGCCGCCTCCAGGAACTCCTCGTTGGTTGCCGCGAGGTCGTGGGCGCGGGTGCGGACCTTCTCCGGTTCGATGACGACGCCAATCGAACCGGCAGGCAACTGGTCCACGAAAGGCACCATGGCGTCCACCAGCACAGGAGCCAGGGACTCCATGCCTTCGACGGCGATGCCTCCCGCGATCTTTTCCAGCATGTCTGCAGCGGCGGGCAGGTCCGCCTTGAGCTTCGCCGCCCGGGACATGACCGACGGCGTAATGAGGATTTCCCGACACGGCGGGGCGTGCAGCTCGGTGGGATGGTGCACCGACGGACCGGAGAGCGAACGCTGGTCGGCCACCGCGAACCAACGCATCTGGTCTACCTCGTCACCGAAGAATTCCACCCTGATCGGGTGGTCTTCGGTGGGTGGGAAAACGTCCAGAATACCGCCCCTGACGGCGAATTCACCCCGGTGGGTAACCATGTCCACGCGCGAATAGGCGGCGTCGGCAAGGCGGCGCACCACGTCGCTGAAGGGCATTTCCTGCCCCACCGTCAACGTCACCGGGACCAATTCCCCCAAGCCCGCCACCACGGGCTGGACCACAGCGCGAACCGGCGCCACGACCACCCGGAGGGCACCCGCCGTCGAGCTCTCCGGATGGGCCAAGCGGCGAAGGACCGAGAGCCGGCGGCCCACCGTGTCCGAGCGCGGCGAGAGTCTTTCGTGCGGCAGTGTTTCCCAACTGGGGAAGGTCGCCACCGAGTCCGCAGACAGATAGGCCGCCAGGGCCGCCGTCAGGTCCTCGGCCTCCCGGCCCGTGGCCGTGACGGCCAATACCACTGCACCGGTGTCGACTTGCGCGGCAAGCCCGTCGGCCATTTCCGCCAGCAGCGCCGCCCTCAAGCCCGCAGGGGCGCTGATCTGGTAGTCGCTGCTGCGTTCATCGAACGTGCGCGTTGCCTCGGGCCTGACCCGAGCGAAGGTCCGGTCCTCGCCCAAGGCACGCCGCAATCCGTCAAGGGACGCGGCAGTGTCGACGTGGCTGATTCCGGAGTTGACCGCGGACGGCTGGCCTTTGGGGCTCATGGATGGCACTCCTCGGAAGAGGGAAGTCGGATGGGGGAAGGCAACACGAAAACCCGAAATTCTCTCGAATTCCGGGGCGTTCCTAGCCTACCCCGCCCACACCGTAGGATGTTTGGGAGCCGCAAGAGCTTTCAACCGAGATATTCACGGAGGACCCATGGCCCTGAACGCATCCACCACCCTGCCCTACGACGTCGACCGCGTAGCGGCTACTTTCATTGACGAAGACTTCCTGCGCCACACGAGCGAGTATGTCGGCGGCACTTTGGAATCATTCCAGATCGACGGCGATACCTCCGGCGCTTTCAACACCGTCACGGTCCGCACTCTGCCCACTACGCGCCTCCCGGAGATCGCCCGCAAGTTCGTGGGCGAGAAGCTCACTGTCACCCAGACCGAGAAGTGGGATGCCCCGACGGCCGATGGCTCCCGGACCAGCAACATCTCCCTGAAGATCTCCGGCGCCCCGCTTGATGTCACCGCGGTGCAGCGCTTGGTGGCCGACGGCGGCAACACCCGCGTGGAGCTCGACGGTGCCGTCACGTCGTCGGTTCCGTTCCTCGGCGGCAAAATCGCCGAGGCGGCCGAGCCGATGGTGGGCAAGGCCTTGAACATCCAGTCCCAGCAGGCCCAGGCCTGGCTCGAAAGCCACTAGCGTGAAGCTGGCAGCGGGCCTATACATTGTGCTGATCGTCGCGGGGGCATGGTCCCTGATCGTGTGGCCGCAGTTCCTGCGCCGCGTGATGGCAGACTCCCGTGCCCGCGACGCCAACGGAAAGGCCACGAAGTTCCTCACGGTCCACGTCGTGCTGGTCACCATCTCCATGGTGCTCGGACTCGCGACGGCGGTCATCGGCATCGCGGGGTTGCTCACCTAAGCTCCCCCCCAGTTGGGGCCCCGGCGGAGTAGGTGCCGTTCGGCTAAAATGGAACTTCCGCTAAAATGAAACACAGGTGCGCCGGGAAGACTGGTCGGCAATGGTATTGTCGAACCCCAAAACTCCCCGAGGAATCCCATGGCGAATCGCCCGCACCCCGCTGCCACCAGGGTTTTCAGCCGCTCCACCTTCCCTGAGTACCAACGGATTCTTGCGATCCTGCGCACCGAAACCGTCGGCGGCGCGCTCTTGCTCGCCGCCACGGTGGCCGCCCTCGTCTGGGCCAATTCTCCCCTCGCGGAAGGCTACTTCGCGCTGCGCGATGTGAAGATCGGCTACGCTCCGTGGCACCTGGAACTGTCCTTGGGCCACTGGGCCTCCGACGGACTCCTTGCCTTGTTCTTCTTCATCGCCGGGCTGGAGCTGAAGCGCGAATTCGTGGCCGGCGAGTTGCGAAAACCCGCAAAAGCGATCGTCCCGGTGGCGGCAGCAGTGGGCGGAGTGGCCCTTCCCGCGCTCATCTACGTCGTCTTCAACCTCGGATCAGGCGCGGAAACGCTCAGGGGTTGGGCCATCCCCACGGCGACGGACATAGCCTTCGCCCTGGCCGTCCTGGCTGTCATCAACACGCATCTGCCTGCTGCGTTGCGGACCTTCCTGCTGACACTGGCCGTGGTCGATGACCTTATTGCCATCGGCATCATCGCCTTCTTCTACTCAAGCGGCCTCGAACCCTTCTTGCTGCTGGCCGCCGCCGCGCCATTTGCCCTCTTTGCCTTCCTCGTGCAGAAGCGCATCCGCAGCTGGTACTTGTTGCTCCCCTTGGCCGCGGCCACCTGGGCCTTAGTCCATGCTTCGGGAATCCACGCCACCGTGGCCGGCGTCCTGCTCGGCTTCGCCGTACCCGTCGCGGCGTCAGGCAAGAAGGGCGAGCCCGCGGCGGGACTCGCCGAAAGCTTCGAACACCGGCTGCGTCCCTTGTCTGCCGGCTTTGCCGTACCCGTCTTCGCTTTCTTCTCCGCCGGGGTGGCCATCGGCGGCACGGAAGGGCTGGGCGCCGCCTTGGGCGATCCGGTAGCCGTGGGCATCGTGTTTGCACTGGTGGCAGGAAAAACGATGGGAGTCTTCGGCACCACGTTCCTCATCACCAAGACCACCCGCGCCCGCCTGGACGACGGCCTCGCGTGGATCGACGTCGCAGGGTTGGCCATGCTTGCCGGCGTCGGCTTCACGGTTTCCCTCCTGATCGCCGAGCTGGGCTTCGGCCCCGCTTCCCCGCATGATGACCACGCGAAACTGGCCATCCTCGCCGGTTCCCTTGCCGCCGCGCTCCTTGCCGCCGTCGTGCTCAAGTCCCGCAACCGGCACTACCGCCGCGTCGCGACGGAGGAGCAAAGGGACGACGACGGCGATGGAGTACCTGACGTTTTTACGCGTGCCTGAGGCACTAGTAACTCATACGAGTAGCCGACAATTCACATGGAGTAATGGCCACGCGCAATTGGGGTGGTCGGCACGCTGTTTGGGCCGTATCGGCAGGAATACCTTGCTGATATGGACGCGAATAGTATGGAACGGGTGTGGCACGGGAGCCACAGAAAAGCACCGACAAAGAATTGGTCGCTAATCTTTGTCTGGGCGATTCTCGGGCTCATGTCGATTTCGGTGCTCATCGCAGCAATACCTATGCGATGACTAAGCCAACGGTACAAAGAAGCTCGGACCGCTTTCCCGGGTCCGAGCTTTTCTTTGTCCCAGCCGTTTTTTAATGGCTCGGTTCCAGCTTCACGCCTTCAGCGCATCAGTCCAGCAACAGCGGCAAGAATTGTTACTGCAACAAGGGCAATCAGCATTCCCACAATCGCAAATTCCGCCCGGCGCACCCGATGCTGACTCTGGCGCCATTCCCGCCTGCTCTCCAAGGTAATCATGCTTAAGGCTAGATCCGGCGGCGGGGTTTAAATAGAGTAAACGCTACTCGTCTCAGGGGGCCGCCGAATTAGAGAGCCCGGATCACTTCGTAGCCGGACTCGGCTTGACGGAGCGCGTCCTCGGCAGCCACCCAAGCGAGCATTGCGCACTTTACCCGGGCAGGGTACTTCGCCACCCCTGCCAGGGCAGCAGCGTCCTGGAGCAGTTCCTCATCCGCGTCCATCTTGCCACGCGAACGCATCAGTTCGCGGAAGTGATCGATCGTCCGGCGGAGGTACGCCACGGACATTCCGGGGGCCATTTCACTAAGTATCGATGCGGACGCCATGGAAATGGCACAGCCATCACCATCCCAATGGATTTCAGTGACCGTCGGTCCGTCTCCGCCAGTGCCGACGTTGAGCCGCAGGGTGATTTCGTCCCCGCAGACCGGATTGAGCTGGTGGCTCTGGCCCATGCCCGCCGTGCCCGTTTCAACGGCAGGAAGATCAGCCAGGTCTCCGCCGCTGCGGGCTTTGGAGTGCTCCAGGATCAGCTGTTGGTACAAGGAGTCCAGGCCGCTCATGCTGTGGCTCCCGAAGCCGTTGCCCCGAAGTAGGGCCTCACCTTGGCAACGGAATCCACCAGGAAGTCGACTTCATCGGACGTGGTGTAGAGGTAGGTACTGGCCCTCGTGGAGGCGGTCAGGCCCAATCTGCGGTGCAGGGGTTGGGCACAATGGTGACCCACCCGGACAGCGATGCCCAGATTGTCGAGGTACTGCCCGACGTCGTGAGCGTGCACTCCGGCGACGTCGAATGCGGCAAGCCCGGTCCGTTCTTCCCCTGGACCCGGGCCCAGAACGCGCACGCCATCGATGGCGCTGAGGCCCGCGACGAGCCTTTGGCCAAGCTCGGCCTCACGAAGGGCGATCCGGTGCATTCCTGTTTCGCTGAGGTAGTTCGCCGCGGCCGCGAGGGCCACAGCCTGCGAAATCGGCTGCGTGCCGGCCTCGAAGCGCTGGGGTGCGGGCAGGTAACGGGCTTGTTCCATGGTCACCGTGGTGATCATGGAACCACCGGTCAGGAACGGCGGCATGGCGTTGAGCAGTTCACTACGGCCATAGACGGCCCCGATTCCCGTAGGCCCCAGCATCTTATGGCCGGAAAATACGGCGAAGTCCACGTCCAAGGCCTTGAAGTCCAAGGGCAGGTGCGGCGCGGACTGGCAGGCGTCCAAGACTACCAAGGCGCCCACTTCCCGGGCCATCCCTACCAACAAGCCTACGGGGTTGATGTTGCCGAGCACGTTGGAGGTGTGAGTGAAGGCCAGGACTTTGGTGCGTGCGGTCACCAGGCGCGCTGCTTCCTCAAGCCGCAGCGCACCGGCGTCGTCAACGGGAATGAATGTGAGGGTGGCGCCGGTCCGCCGGCACAGTTCCTGCCATGGGATCAAGTTGGCGTGGTGTTCCATTTCGGTGACGAGCACTTCGTCGCCCGGCTTCAAGGCAAAACGCTCGGCGCCCGCGACTGGCCGGCCCACACTGGCGTTCGAGAACGAATATGCCAGGAGGTTCAACCCGGCAGTGGCATTGGCGGTCCAGACCAGCTCGTCATCCTGCACGCCCACGAAACGTGCCACGGTGGCACGTGCGTCTTCGAAGGCATCCGTGGCTTCTACGGCAAGAGAATGCGCGCCGCGATGCACCGCGGAGTTGCGCTGCTCATAGAACTCCTGCTCGGCCTCCAAAACGCTTCGAGGGTTCTGGGAGGTGGCACCAGAATCCAGATAGACCAAAGGCTTGCCGTTGATTTCCTGCTCAAGGACAGGGAAATCATTGCGGATGCGACGGACTTCGTCGTCATCGAGTGCGGAAACCTGGGCATCTCCCCACGCGGGGGTGGAAACCATTGTCAAAACCGGAGCTCCTTGTTAGGAATACGTGTTGTTACGACTACGTGGCAATCGCCAGCGGCTGACCGCCAGATGTGGCGGCGTCACCTAGTAATTGTCCCACCAATTAGCTTCGCGGCCGCCATCCGCGGTACTACGGCACTACTCCTCCGGCTTCGCCAACTCGTCCCACAGCTCGGAGAGCTTCTGCCTGCGCGACACTCCGAGCTTGCCGTAAACCCGCTGGAGGTGGGCGTTGACCGTGTTGACGGCGATGCCTAACCTCGCGGCCACTTCCGCGCTGCTCAGCCCGGAAGCGACCAACGCAGTCACTTCGCGTTCGCGCTGGGAGAGCTTGACAATCCCGGGAAGAACGGAGGAGCCGGTCTCCGGACTTTCCTGGTGGGCTTCGTCATGTTCAAACCCCTCTTCCTGCCCGAACGCCCATTCTTGCTGAGGCTCACCTGTGCGTGGCTGTCCTGTTCCCATTTCCTGCCCCGTTTCCTGTCCCGATGGCATGCCGGACTCGACGCTCCACACCACCTCCGATACCCCCGCTCCCGGGCGCCGGTAGCCACGGCTACCGGTACGGGCGGCCAGGCCGAGGTTCAACATTTCGAGCGCCCGATGCCCTTTCTTGGCGGCGGAACCCGCGAGTTGAAGAAGCTTCCGGTGTGAATGTTCTGCCCCGATCAGCACTGAACGTGCTGCGGATGAATAGCTTTCGGCCAGCTGCGAGGCCAGATAGTTCCCGCCGCTGCGGCGCGAATCGTAGGCCGCGAGGGCGCGACGCACCTGGCCGACATCGCCCAGCAACCACGCGGCTGCGGCAAGTCCCCCAAGGGCCGGTGGCAGAAGCCCCTCCGGGTCAGCTTCGTCCAGCCGGGCCCTGGCTTGGCGGAATTGCTCACAAGCCAGTTCCAGGCTGCCCTGCCTGGCAAGCACAAGCGCCCTGTAGAGGTGGGCCGCCCCGCCGAAATAGCTCGTCCGGTTGCTGTAGCTGGAACTGCCGGCGCAGAACATCTCGGAACCGCCCCATTGACCGCGCCAGATCAAATTCGACCCGTGGATGGTCAACACAGTGGAATGGAAGTCCACGGGGCACCGGGGCAACCGCCCCAGGGCTTCCAGTGCCAGAGTGGAAAGGGCGACGGCGTCGGCGAACCGCCCGCTGACAGCCAGCCCTTGGGAGACGAGCGCCATCAGGAGCACGCCGGCCTGGGTGGGAGGTGGTGGATGGCGCTCCGAACGCAGTCCCGGGTCGATCAATTGGCTGTGGCAAAGCCTTTGGAAAAGCTCGCCGCCGGATGACGGCCAGCTACCGTTCTGGGCATCGAGATACAGCTGGAGAACGTCCAGCTCGTCCCGGACAACCGATAGGTCAAGAAACGCCGGATCGCCCGGCTGGATCCCGACGGCGGCAGTCTCCACCCGCCGTCGTGCGTCCTGAAGCGCAGCCTGCAGCACATTCGATCCGGGAGATGTTGGCAGAAGTGCGTGCAGCAGCATCCATACGGCGTGGGCGAAGTCCACCGTCAGGACGTCCTGGGTGTTTGCCACCAAACCTTTCAGGACTGTCACAGCCCCGGAAAAATCTCTCGTTTGATAAAGGGCCCGCGCCAGCTCCACGCCTGCAAGCAGTGCTAATTCCGGCGCCCGCACCGCTTCCGCAGACCGGCGGGCCCTTCGATTGTCGTGAATGTCGTTCGCGGCGATGGCCACGGCCAGAAGATCCGCGTCGGACACGGGCAAACCGCTTGCCTGTTCGAGGTCCACGCGGCGGAACAACGCCCACACGGAGTCATCGGCAACCGGTTCGGACGCCTGGTATATGTTCCTCCGAAGTTCAAGGATCCTGGCAGGTCCCAGCTGCTGCCGGGCCAGCCTGCCCTCGATTGCGTGGCTGAGCGATGCTACCTCCTGGTTGTTGAGCTGGACACGGATCGTTCCGTCGCCCCGAAGCGCATCGACGGAACGCTTCTGGACCAGCTGTTCAAGGACGGCCAGTGGTATCGGCTCCCCCACGGCCAGCAGGTCGACAACCTGCCGCTGCGGCACGGAATATCCCTCAAGGCGGTGCCGCGTCAGCTCGAACGCCTGGGAACCGTCCAAGCGGATCGGTCCGGACAGCATCCAGGAATCAGCCTGCTCCACGATCTCTCCACGCGCGGCGGCTTCATCCAGAAGCAACTTCGCGGTCTGCAGGTTTCCTCCCGTCAGGGCATGGATGTCACGGACCATACTGAGCGCCACGCGTCCGCTGAGACGGTCTTCAAGGAATTCACGAAGCTGCTCTTGCGTGAGATCGTCCAATGTCACGACCGACAGCTGCCGCGAAACCACGGACTCCATCAGCTCCATCCGCAAGGGCCGGTCTGAGCGGTGGGTGGCAATCATGCGGATGTCCGGTTCAATAAGCAGCTGGTTCAGAAGCCACAACGACATGTCGTCCAGGAAGTCGATGTTGTCCAGAACCAGCAACGCCGAGGTCCCCGGAGTCGCGGCGCCCCGCACTGCCTTGCGGCAAGCCGCCACGATGGAACCCGGCCACACCTTGGACCTGGCTGGGAGGTCCGGAACCAGTGCCATGGCGATTCCACAAGGAATGTCCGCGAAAGACTCGGAGACGTTGTGGGCGATCACGCTGAAGGACCCGCGCAGAACCGAAGCGGCGGCGTCCAAGAGGGTGGTCATGCCCGAGCCGCCCGGACCTGAAATGACTATCCCGGCTGGTTCCGGCCCTGACAAAGCAATAACAATCTCTTGAAGCTCGGCTGCCCGAATGATCGGGGGCGAGGTGTGGGTCCCTTCAGTATCGTCCATGGTCCTGTCTCATCTTTGGGCCGCCGGACACGTGTTCCTGACGGCCGCGGCATGGACCGGTGTCTTTTCCAAACGTTACCTGCGGGTTTCTATCCTGGATTGAGTGGTAACTACTTGGTTTTCCGGGGCTACTTGCACCAGGCATCCGCGCTCCACGGAGCGCCTGGGAGAGGCCCGGCGGCGACGGCACGGCCCCGGATTTATAGCCGCTGTTACCGTCCTGTGATCTCACTGTGTATGCTGGTCCCGCAAGAGTAAGTTCCGGCTGGCTACTTCTGGGGAGTTGAAGCGCAGCCGATTTCCGTAACGACTCTGTCGTACACACGACCATTTGGCCGTGTACGACGCTGCGGCATTTTTGCCTGCAGATAGCGCTTTTCATTGCCTAGGTCTCGTATGTCTATGTCCCCAACAGATATGTCACCCAAAATATGAAACACCTGTTCACCGCACTCATAGCCGTGGCGCTTCTGGCCTTCGGCGGGCTAGCTACCATCTCCGCCGTCCAGTCGTCACACAAGTCCTCCTACCAGGCAGGCGACCGGACGTCAGCGCGCCCCAGTCCCTCGGCTTCCCCCTCCTCCACGCGCACTTCGACGCCGACGCCGACTTCGAGCAAGGTTCCGGTTGCGACGCCCTCAAGCCCGCCCGCCGCGGCCACGCCGGCACCGGCACCGGCACCGGCACCCGCCACCGCAGCCCCCACTACGCCCGTCGCGGCACCCGCTCCCGCGCCGGCCACGGGAACCTACCCGCTGCACACCAACATCGTGAGCACCACTTTCTGGGTCGGCGAAATCTTCAATGCAAACCTCTCGGATGGTTCGCAAGTCTGCTCCACTTTCAACGGCCAGTGGGCCCTCCAGCACACCGGAGTCAACCTCGGAACCACCCCTGCCGGGGCGAGTGGCTGCCCGGGTAGCCCCTACGGTGGTTGCGATGGCGTGAGTTCCGGAACCGGCACGAGTTTCAAGTGCGCCACCGAACAGCGGGTCGCCAGCAACGGGTACTTCCCGTTGCACCAGCCCAAGCCGTTGCAAAACCCGTTCTACCTGGATCTGCCCTACGACGATGTCAATGACAGCGTCGCTTTTGCAGAGCGTTGCAAAGTGATCCCGTGGGCCGCCGCAGACAACGCCAAGACAGGCGTCAACCATTGCGCGGACTCGAACTACAGCTACATGAAGAACGCTTGGGTCCAGATCACGGGCCCCAACGGCGGCGTCTGCTACGGACAGGTTGAAGACGCGGGTCCCTCCAGCGGTTCCCTCTACCACGACTCCGCCTACGTCTTCGGGGCGAACAACGCCCGTCCCGTCAGCAAGCAATTCTCCGGCGACCCGAGCCAAGGCGCCGGCATGGATGTCTCCCCGGCACTGAACGGCTGCCTCGGTTTCGCCGAGTTGAATGGCGACAACGACCACGTGTCGTGGCGTTTCGTTGACCGTGCCAGCGTGCCGGCCGGTCCGTGGCTCACTGTTGTCACCACTTCGGGAGTGACCAACTAGAACCACGCGCGTTCCTTTGACCTAAGGGTCATTTCCCGGGAGCTACACGGACGCCCATGTCCCGGCCATCACAGGCTGCGGGCATGGGCGTCCGTGTGTCCGGGGCCGGTTGTCCGGACACACGGACCCCTAGCCGGTCCTCACGACGGACCGTTCGGGTACGTTGATCCCCTGAGGGGTGCGTTGAACCCTCCGAACCGGGCTGACCCAAACCCCCGACGAGCGCGACGAATATGCCTTAGGCAGTACTTGGAGGCAGATGACGGCATCCAGGATCCGCATGAACGGAAACAAGGGAGCCAGCAACAAGAAGCGCGGGCTGCGCATGGAAACAGCGGCAAGCACTGTCAAGACAAGGTCCGGCAGGAAGACTCCGATCAGGACGTCCTGCGGCCGCAGGACGCCGGAGAGGAAGACAAAGACGTCCGATCGATTCCCAAAGATCCAGACCTCGACGGCGGCGACGGACGACAGGAGGAACGCGGGCACCAACAGCACAAAGAAGATGCAGCTTGCAACGAGCTCAACGATGTAAAGGCCCAGGACAAACCAGAACTTGCTGAATTGCAGGCCGTGCCGTCTGACGGTCTGCCAGAAGCCAAGGATCCAACGGCGCACCTGCTTGATGTAGTCCTTCAGATTGTCCGGATCCTGCGTATAGGCGACAGCTGCCCCTGGATGGAACGCAATTCGCCCCAGCTTCTTCGCGTGGATTTCGAATGTCATGTTGAAGTCTTCGATCACCAAGCCGGGCGCCAAGACCTCGATCTTTGCGAGCGCGCTGGTTCTGTACATACTGGCGAATCCGGGAACGATGGAGACAACATTCGCCCCGCGGGATGCCTGGCCGTATTTGAGCAGCAATTGAACCACGATGTACAAACGCTCCCGGTAAGCCACCAGGAAGCGGCCCATGGCCGTTGGGGGTGGGGGGCTCATGATCGACTTGGCACGTCCCGCGACGGCGACCACCGTGGGATCGGAAAACAGCGGCAAGCCGGTTTCGAGGTAGTCCGGAGTCGGGCGGGTGTCGGCGTCCAAGAGCATGACCACCTTGAACCGCTTGCACAGATCAAAATGGGCGATGCCTGCCGCGAGCGCACCGGCCTTGCCGCGATTCGGTTCGAGCTCAAGGACCTTTACCCCGGCTGCCCGCGCAATAGCGGCGGTGTCGTCGGTGGACATGTCCGATATGACGTGGATGTTGCGTCGGGGAACCAAAGCTGACGCGGCAAGGATTGTTTCCTTGATGACGAGGGCCTCATTGTGGGCGGCCACGAGGACTGCGACGTTCGAAGGATAGATCCGCACTCCTTTTGAGCGGTGGCGTGCCCGTCGTGGGATCGGTGCCTTGCCGCCAAACTGCAGATGGATCCAGCCGCTGGCCCGCCTGGACAATTCCCGGACGCGCCACCACCGCTCCCCCACCAAGCGCACGAGCCCGGCCAGAGACCAGAAAATCGTGCTGATCCCCAGAACCAAAACGATGGAAAGAAGTATCACGGCGACGGAGCTCCAATTGTGTCGTACATCTCGTAGTCATCGGTAGCAAGCTGGCCATCGCTGAAGAGGTTCAAGCCAAAGCTGACTGCCTCAGCGCCGGTAGGAACCGGCGGGGTCTGCCAGATCGCTTGTTCGTAGCTGGTGTTTGCTGCAAACCAAGGACTGGCCGTCCAGTAGGTCCACGTACCGAGCTTGTTCCGGTAATACACTTCAAATTGGGTCTTCGCGGTGGACTGATACCACGCACGAAGTGAATAGCTATGGCCGGCACTCACGCTCGGGGCACATGCTCCAAGATCGAGGACGGGAAGCAATTTCGCGTCACCGGACGCATATTCCGTCATGTCCAGGCGTCGGGCAACCTCACCGCTGTGCCCCGGCGTCAAGGTGCTGAGCACGGCGGCATTCTTGCCGTAAGACGAAACCTGCCAGCATTGGGGCAAGCCATACTTACCGATGGTTTCCAGTCCCGGATTCCGAATGGCGTTTTTGCCCGGTGCCGCCGGTGCAGGCACCGGGCCGTTCACCACAGGTTGCGCCACGCCACCGATCACATCATGTACCGTGCGCACGGCCATTGTCCCTGTTCCGGTCGTCGCTGCCAGCCAGGTGGCGAACTGTTCGAACAAGGCCGGGCTGACGGAGCGGGGACTGCCGCTGTTGTCAATGTCGTAGAAGGTCAGCTGCAACCAGCCTCCGGCCTTTTCCGCTTGCTCTACCGTCGCCTCAAGGTTTGCCAAGGTCCAAGCGCTGCCGACCTCTGATGCTGCCCGTGTTCGGAAAAGGTCGGCGGGCCGGACGCTTTCTGCGGCAGCGCAGCCCGCACAGTCAAGGGGTGTGTGGATTTCGCCGAGACCCCGGGCGCTGTTGTAGCCGCATCCAGCGACGATTCCTTCCGCGGGAGCCGATGAGGCCGCGAACGGGTAGGCGAAGGACGTGACCTTAAAGCCCCAATCCGTCAGGTTCACCCGATCGTCGCAGATCTGCCGTGACGCTTCGTCAGGCTCTACCGAGGTCACATCGGCAAGCGTGACGGTATGACCACCGATCTCATTCTGGTCCGCCGCCAGGCTGTGTAGGTTGTCCATGGTCATATAGCCAGGAGCACCAACAAAGCCCGAGTCGATGAAAAAGGTGCCGCGGAGGCCGTGGTCCTTCAAGATCCGGGCTGCTTCCATCTGGCTTGCCCTGCCGGCATCGAACGTCAGGCTGACAGACGACAGCGGCGCGGAAGGCGTGGGGCTACCGTTCCCGGCCCCATCTACGGGAGCACGGCTTCCATTGAGAAGCGGGGCAGTACCCGTTAACAGGAGCAGCACCGACACCCATGAGACCGCCCAGAGGCCCACCCGTTTCCGGGAAGTGCGGACCGGGCCGGATAGGCGGTCCTTCCCTTCGGAACTCATCGCAGACCCTCGTTCGGCAGATTCCTGAAGGGGCCGGTGGCGACTGGGGGAAGCCTCGGTCTCAAAGGCTTATTCACCACCGGCCCCCGTTCAGGGGCCCTCTCTGCGAGGGCGTGCTGCCATGGGGCAACACTGTCAATTGGCGATGGAATTTGGCGAGGAACAGCACGGAGTGCCCCCAGGACGGACTCGAACTCAAGCCAGGCGCCTCCCAGGATCAATCCGCTTCGTCCAGATGCCGCTCGGACCAGAGCGTCCGTTTCCATTGTGAGACCTGTCTTTCCCCCGTTGCCCTCAACCAACTGACATCATCAGCGTATGAAGTCAAGCCTCGGCGGACACGAGTAGGCTCTACCCGTCTTTCACTCAGCATTGGCCCCCAGGACCGCGCCACTACTCGTGCGCTACGTACCAAGGCAAGCGGAATACGGCCCGGGGCGCAGTCAGCGCGAATCAAGTCTGTTCGTGGTGAAATGGTGCATCAGGACATTCGGAGTCTAGGGATGGCGGAGGAGCGTGTCCAAGAAACAGGGAAGTGACGCCTCGGTTGCGGCTGAAGGAGGCAACGCACGGGGCGTCCGTGGCCCGTTCGCCGAAGCCAATGGTCATCGCTCCGACAGACGCCGCCCGCTGTCAACCCGCGCCAGGGCGTGGATCGCCGTCGCCCTGGTGGTGGCAGGGATCGGAGGTCTTCTCGTGTGGCGGGTGACGACGGATGCAAACGGCTCGCTCCAACCAGCCTGGTTTTCCGGATACGTTGATGTCACCGTGGTGCCGCAGTACCCTTTTGAGACGCCAACGGGAGACGGCACGAGGAATGTCACGTTGGCGTTTGTCGTGGCATTGGCTGGACAGCCCTGCACGCCCAGTTGGGGCAGCACTTACAGCCTTGATGCTGCGAAGACTTCGCTCAACCTCGAGGAACGGATCGCCAAGCTTCGGTCAAACGGCGGGGCGTTCGCAGTGTCCTTCGGGGGCTCGGTGAACAGTGAGCTTGCCAACTCCTGCCAGAGTGCGGCGGATCTGGAAACCGCCTACGGGGCCGTCCTGCGGCGTTACAACCCCGGAACCATCGACTTTGATATTGAAGGCGACAATCTCCTGGACAGCGCCGCGTGGCAGCGCCGTGCAGCAGCTGTCGGGGCCCTCCAGAAGGAACGAAGCAAGGAAGGACAAGCCCTCTCTGTGTGGTTGACTCTCCCTGTTACCCCTCAAGGATTGACCGACGCCGGAACCTCCGCCGTCGACCAGATGCTCGCCGCTGGTGTCCAGTTGTCCGGCGTCAACATCATGACGATGAACTACGGTTCGAGCCGGAGGGACTCCCAGACCATGCTCGATGCCGGAACCTCAGCAGCGCAGGCCACCCACGAACAACTCAGCATCATCTATCAACGAGCGGGCATGGACCTCAGCAGCGAGCAGATCTGGCGGAAGATGGGCTTGACCCCCATGATCGGCTTGAACGACCTCCCCGGCGAAGTGTTCGACCTGGATGCAGCACGCGGGTTGAACTCGTTCGCCGTCAGCAACGGCGTGGAACGAGTGTCCATGTGGTCCTTGAATCGGGACATGCAGTGCCCGCAGAACGCTCCAGAAGGTCCGGCCAGCCACGTCTGCAGCGGCATCGACCAAGGGACGCAGCGCTTCTCGGACCTGTTGGGTGCGGGATTCCAGGGCAAGCTGCCCTGAGCCCGCCACCCAGGACGGGATCATGCCAGGCCCGCACGATCCGTTCTGTCCCGGTTCTTGGCTTCGGCCGGACGGGCAAGGTGCCGGCCCCTGCCGTGCCTAAACAACTTCTTGAACCACAGCATGGATACCTCCAGTTTTCGAGGGATTGCTTGTACCTGATATCGGCTGGCCAGGCACTGGGGGGCCTACTGCACTTGGCTGACCGTGACGATGCTCAACCACGGCCCGGCAGGAACCTGGTCGCGTGCCACGAACTGCCAGTCGACCTTGTCCGACTCTCCATCAAGCTCGGAAAAACCGAGACATCCGTTGAGGGCGGGCGAGACATCCATGCCAGCGCCGTTGAAATTCTTATTTACTGGGCGGGCATCGTTGGAGCCGAAGACGTAGTCCTTGTCGTGGTACTGGCCGGGGCCGGCGTCTTCGATCTGTCCGTAGCATTCACGGCCGTCCTTGCGGATTCTGACCCACTGGTTCTTCATGTAGCTGAATGAACGGTTTTGGGCGTTGCCCGCGAATCCGGGGTCGTTGGCCCAGGGGATGACGCTGGCCCGTTCGGCGAACGCAGTGGCATCGTTGACGTCGTCAAAGGGAAGATCCAGATAGAACGGGTTCTCCTTGGGGGTCATGGCGGTCGGCGCATATCCCTTGGCTTGCGTTCGCGCCTCGGTTTGGCAGCCATTCGTGTTAACGCCGTCGCAGCCTCCATAACTCCGCATCCACTGGGAATCGTAAGTGGACATGACCTGGCTGCCGTCTGCTGCGTTGGGATCAAAGATCTCGCCGACCCAAAAGGTCGTGGACACGATCCCGGTGTGCCATGGGTATTGCCTTGCGGCCGTGGTTCCTTGGCTCGGAGTCGGTCCAGGCCCCGGCCCGGGCCCCGTACACGCTGCCGTGAGCAGGGCGAGACAAAATGCGACACCAACAGATACGCGTTTCCGACGCTTGGCGGTGGACGTCGCTGTATTCACCATTCACTCCCTTGAGACTTAACGAGGTGCTTGTTCGCAGTGTACGTGGCCGTGGGCGGTCGATCCCCGCACATCGCCGGAGACCGGCCACCCACTGTTTCCCTCTGGACCAGCTACCGCCGTCAGCCCTGGGGGAATCAAGAAGCCATGGTGATTTTCCAACCCGCGGGATCCAGGACTTTTACCGGTTTGTAGTCTGCCGCGACGTTGAGGATGATTTCATCCAGGGTGGTCTTCGGGTCGAAGCCGACAAGGCCGAACGACTTGCTGTTGTCCGGAACGCGCCGCCGCATGTCCTCGTACCCTTCCGAGTAGGCCTGCTCATAGGGAACCAGCGAAATGGGGCTGTCACTTCCGAGGAGTTCAACGATCCGTTCGGCCAGTGTCAGGATGGATATCTCGTAGCTGCCACCGAGGTTGTACGCATTCCCGTAGGCGAGTGGTTCCTCGGAAATGCGAGTGATGGCCGGAACGATGTCACCGACGTAGGAGAAGCATCTGGTCTGCTTGCCGTCGCCGTACACCGTCAGAGGCTCACCGAGGAGCGCTTGGCGCACGAGTCGCGGAACAACCATTCCGTAGCGGCCTGTCTGCCGCGGCCCCACCGTGTTGAAGAGCCGCACAATGGCAACCGGGAGTCCGAACTGGCGCCAGTACGCATGAGCAAATGCTTCATCGATGCCCTTGGCCGCCGCATATGTCCACCTGGACTTGAGCGCGGATCCCAAGATGCGGTCTGCTTCCTCCGAGAGGCTGTCCGAGGCGTTTTTGCCATAGATCTCGCTGGTGGATGCCAACAACAGCGAGGCTCCTGACTCCAGCACCGAGTCCAGAACCACTTCGGTGCCATGGATATTCGTGCGTAGGCTCTCCAGCGGGTGGTCAACAATCAGGTTCACGCCTACGGCGGCAGCCAAATGGAAGACCCTATCGGCACCCGCCACCACCTTGTCCACGGCGTCCCGGTCGAGGATGGTGCCCTCGACGAAGTGGAACTCCCGGTGGCCGATGACGCCTTTGAGATTCTCAAGGCGTCCCGTCGACAAATTGTCCAGGACGGCGACTTCGTCTCCGGCCGCCAGCAGATGCTCAACAAGATGGCTTCCTATGAATCCGGCACCGCCGGTAATTGCTGTTTTCATTACTCCTGCTTCCTCGAAACCTGATGGATCTAGAGCCGGGTTACGTTGTCGGCTTTGGTCAAGCGGTACGTCGTATCAAGGACTGCTGCTGCTTCGGCCAGCCAGTCAAGGTCCATTTGGCTGTGCCTCGTGTGCAGGATCACCAGATCTGCACCCCACTCAGCCGGCGACGCCTCCGAGTG
The DNA here is from genome assembly GCF_039539965.1 of Arthrobacter methylotrophus. NCBI lineage: Bacteria > Bacillati > Actinomycetota > Actinomycetes > Micrococcales > Micrococcaceae > Arthrobacter > Arthrobacter methylotrophus. The sequence continues at coordinate 3,132,078 of NZ_BAABED010000001.1, forward strand.
GAGAACCCCTCCGTGCCCGTCGGGCGCCGTCTGGCACCAAGGATCGGAGTATGCCACTTCGGCCCCATCGGCGATCAAGGCTGCGATGATCTCCAACGCCGGGGATTCCCGAAGGTCTTCGACGTCGGGCTTGTATGCGACCCCAAGAACCATGACCCGGGCGCCGGAAACACCGTGGTTGCGGTCCGACAGGATCCGCCGGGCCTTTTCCACCACTTGGTGGGGCCTGCCGGCAATCCCGGCCATCGCTTGCTCGATCACCGGCGCAGTGAGGCGGGCCTTCCGCAATTGCCACAACAAGTAATGGGGGTCGCAGGGGATGCAGTGTCCGCCGACTCCGGGCCCAGGGGTAAACGGCATGAATCCGTAGGGTTTGGTGGAAGCCGCATCGATGACGTCCATGACCTCCATGTTGAGTTCGTGGCAGATATCAGCGAACTCGTTCGCCAAGGCGATATTGACGGCCCGGAAGGTGTTCTCCACGAGCTTGGTCATTTCAGCGACGTCGGCCGACGGGACGACGTGTACCAGCTTTGTGCTCGCGCTCAGAAGGCGTTCGGCCGCTTCCCCGCAAGCCGGGGTTACGCCGCCGACGACCCGGGGCACATCTTCGTGCGAGAACGAGTCAACGCCAGGGTTGATGCGCTCCGGCGAAAATGCGACGAAAACGTCGCGGCCCGGGATGAGCCCCTTGGCAGCCAGGGGCAAGGCCAGAAGGTCCCGGGTGGATCCCACATACGTCGTAGAGGTAAGCATCAGAAGTTGGCCCGCGGTGGCAAAATCGACCACGGAGGCGCAGGCCGCTCGAAGAATACCGAGGTCCGGGACCAAATACTCGTCGACCGGGGTGGGAACGCAAACAACCACTGCCGCCGCACGGGCAAGCAACGACAAATCGCTGCTCAGCATGAACGTAGGGTCCAGCAGTGCGTTGCTGAGGCGCTCTTTGTCGGAGTCCAGAAGGTCTGCCCGCTGCTCGCGGATCACCGCGAGCCGGCCGTCGGACACATCCAGGCCCAGCACCCGCCGGCCCGAGGCGTTGATTGCCAGGGCGGTTGGCAGGCCCACATAGCCCATGCCCACGATTGCCACGTCGAAGCTGAATGCCTGGTCTTGCGTGGTGGTCCTTGCTGTCGTGCCCTCCGGCCATGCCGGTGCAGGCGCGTGCAAGGACTGTGAGCTTCCGTTGAGCTCTGTCTTGAGGGTCTTTACCTTCGTGTTCGGTGCCATGGTCAGTCGACCTCCCGGTGCCTGTTGTCTCCAGTGTGAAAAAAAGCCGGCGACGAAACGGGTTGTGCCCTGGTCTCAGAGGGCGCGTGTCCGCGCGTCGCCGGCTCGCTTGTGGGGGTACCCGCAGAATGCGGGAGACCGGTCGCATTGGAGCTGATTTCTCGCCGGATTACCGGTTGGTTTTCCTGTAGCAAAGAATTCTTCCTGCGTTTCATCTCGAGACCCACTTATCCCCAATTGAGTGGCGGTTGCCATCAAGAAGAGCGTATTAACCAACCCCTACGGCGGGCGCGAGTGGGCTCTACCCGTCTTTGGATGCGTTGTCCCGCAAGCCACCGTTGACTACCCGTTCAAGCACTTTTAACCACTCGATTCAGTACTCGTTTTTGGCTCTCGCGCCCTTTGCGTGCCTTTTGCAGCGCACGACGGCGGAAGCCGGCTTCCGGGAATCGGTCACCTCATGGGAGTGGGAAGTCAGTTGCGCGTGCGGTTAGCCCTGGCCCTGCGTGCCTTGGACTCCGTTTATGAGGTCCTCACGGTGGCTGATGCCAAGCTTGGCAAACATCCGGTAGAGATGGCCTTCAACGGTGCGCAGGGATAGGCCCAAGCCAAGCGCAATGTCCTTGTTGCTGGATCCCGATTGCACGAGCGTTGCGATTTCCTGCTCTCGCCTGGTCAGCTTATGAAGGTCAGGTGAACTCCCGTCAACAACCGGGTTCGCCTTGTCGAGGGCGGCGGTGCGCCGCTTGAGAAGCCGTTGTCCCTCAAGCTGGCGCGCCTTGTCCCCTCTGCTTTCCAAGATCCGGAGGGCGTGGCTGGCACAATCAGCCGCAGCAAGCTCTAAGCCATCCCTCGCGGCCGAATCACTGAGCTCGATCAGGCGATCCGCGTCCTTGTGCACCAAGGCCAGTCCGACGCTCAGGGCGAACTCGGCGGTGCGGCCTTCGCTGCCTTCGGCTACCGCTATCAGCCGGCGCGCCACACTCGCATCTCCCAGTCTCAGCACCAACATGAGGATGTCGATCTCCGCACCGATCGCACCGTTCGCCGCCGCCGAATCCGAAAGCGACATGAGTCTCGCGATGGCTGTCTGCGATCCGCTCTGATCTGCCCTGGCAACTGCCGCATGGCCTTGGGCCAGAAGGGACGGATGCACACCTTCCCGGATCAATGCGTCGTATTCGTTTGAGTACGTCATGGCAGTGTCCCGGCGTTTCAGGATCGACGCAGCGTACGCGGCGGCAGCTACGGCGTCGGGAAGCTCGTTTCCCATATCCGAGACACGCAGCATGCTGACCGCCTGGCGAAGCCGTGGAAGCGCCACGCCCAGATCGCCTCTGCGCAAGTCCACCATCCCTGCCGCCAGATGGAGCATCCCGCCCGAATAGATGAGAGAGTTCGGCGCCTGTGAGACATGATTCCTCAGGAACGTCTCAAGAACGGCAAACTCGCCTGCTTGTTGCAGGGCAAGGATGTAAGTGCGCATCACAAAGCCCGCGTATTGGAGGCTCCAATCGCCGCTCGAAGCGACCATCTCCTGGATCCCCATCAGAATCTGGAGGGCAGAAACCGGCCGGCCAGTGACCGCCATCGCCTCGGAAAGCAAGGTGGCCGCCACGACTCGGGACTCGTCGTCGTCCGTTTCTTTCCAAATCTGGCGGAGTTCACGTTCCGTTTCGACGTAGTGGCCTTCGGTTTGCAGGCCTTGGAGCGAAAGGAGCCTGCTTCCCAGCTTTCCGCGTTCCAGCTCGGCGGGGTCGATCCCCGGGGAAGACTCGGCAAGCCTGGCGAGGGCCGCTTCCCATTCGTAGGCGGCTTGTTTGACGGCGTTCGGCCCAAGGCCTTGGCGCCCGGCGAGTTGGGCCGCCAACATCGAAGCCTGCCGGATAGTCCGAGGATCACGCGTCCGATCCACCACTCCCGCAAGCGATGACACCGATCCCCTGATATCGCCCCGGTACCACTTGGCCCGCGCTACCTCCACTTGGGCGGCAAGTCTGAGGGCAGGATCCTTGATCGCGCCGACCACCCTCTCCACATAGCTCGGGATGAACAGCCGGTTGGCCAGCTGGGCTGCTTCAAGGATGTCGGAGTCCGGGACCTCAGTGCCCGATTCCAGTCCCCAGGAGACGAACCTCAGGAGGCCGTCCATGGTCTGTGGCTTGGCCTCCATGAGCTCTACGATGCGCCGTCGGATCGTCATGCTGTGGGCAGTGGGGACCAATTGACGGATCACTTCCCCCACCAGCGGCTGAGCGAGCCGGACATGCCGGGCAGGGTCGGACGCGATGTCAATGAAGTGCAGCTCCTGCAGCTCGTCGACGGCGTTGGAGTTGCTGGCCTGCTGCACTACGCTCAGCGGGACGGGCTCGGCCAAGGCCACGGTCTCCAAGGTCTCCCGCTGTTCGGCTCCGAGCATGAGGATCTGGTTCCTCACAAGGTCCATTAACCGGACGCTGGTTCCCCGAAGTTCTCCCGAAAGCATCCATGAATCGTTGCGGCAGACCAACTGGCCGAGCGACTTGGCATGCCCGATGAGTTCCAGGAGGAACATGGGGTTTCCCCCGGAATACTTGCAGAGGACAGCGCTGGAGCTTTGTACGACAGGTGCGTCCAGGGTCTGGGCGCACAATTGGTTGACTTCCTGTTCGTTGAGTGGCTGCAGGTCGAATCGATCCACGAGCCCCTCGGACCACATCGAGAAAACTTCTGCTGGCGGCGCAGGGTACGGGCGGCACAAGAACACGACTTTGGCGGCTTCCGCAGCCGCCAACTGTGCCAGGACAGCCACACTGCTGTCATCGAGGTGGTGTGCGTCTTCCACGATCAGGACGGCGGGCGCCGGATGCGGCTGGCCCGCCGGATTCAAGGCCGCTACGACCGTCCTGAGGACTGACAATGGTTCACTGATCTGGCCCGGCGTCAATCCGGTCAGGAGCGGTGCCAAAGCCGCAAAGGGAACCGAGGCCAGAGTGGGTCCGGCAAAGACCCTGAAGGGGCGCACGCGTTGCCCGAGTTCGCGGACCACTTCGTTAATCAATGCTGTCTTTCCGATTCCGGCGTCGCCGAAAAGCAGGACCCCGGGGCCGTTGACATCGAGGAGGCAGTCCACGACCGCGGCCATGACGCCGAACCGTCCGACCAGCGGCTCGGTCGAAACCACCTCGGTCATTGCGCACCGCCTTCGACGCTGCCAAGCGCGAAGCTCAGTTCGGAGCGTTCCACGATCTTCAGCTTGCCGAAAATCTGGTAGAGGTGCCCTTCCACCGTGCGTACCGAGACGTGGAGCTTCTCGGCGATGCCCTTGTTGCTTTCCCGCTTCGCCGCCAACCTGGCAATCTCCAGCTCACGCGCGGTCAGCTTGAGCCCCTCGTGGTTGCCGCTTTGAGGTGTGCGCAAACGCTGTCGGCACGTTTCTGCGAGGTGCCGGGCCCTCCTGAGTGCCGTCTTGTCCAACTGGAACTGATCCACGTGCAACACGGTCTCGGCGATATCGAAAGCGAACCTGTCGTTCTGCATGTCTTCTGCCAATTGTGCTGCTTCAAGAAGACGCTCTGCGCTGCCCGCTATCGTCGCCCGAGCGTACGCGGCACACAATTCGGCGAATCGGCCCTGGCAATGGAGTGCCGAGTCGAGCAGCCGCGGAGCAGCCGCCACCGCCCCGAGCCGGACCGCCGAACTGAGGCAGAATATCTCGTGGCCGGGGGCACCTTCGTCCCTGTCGACGTCGGCCAGTCTGAGGAGTGCCTCGACGGCGGCCTCCGGACCCTCGAGTCGCTCCCGGGCCAGCGCGACGAAGTACTTCTTCGTCCGCTCTTTCCGCCACGTTGGCCGACGCAGCTGGGTGGACGCTTCCTTCAGGTACCTCAAGGCCTGATCTTGCTCTCCTTGCAGGGCCGAGGCGTAGGCCGCTGCTGTACAGGCGACATCCAGCATGCCTTCGTTGTCCTGTACTCGCAGCTGGCTTATCACCGGAAGGAGCGCTTCCATGCCATCTTGGCCCCGTCCCTGGAGGCAACGGAAGATTGCTTTAGGAAGATCGATCGCAGTCGGGAGTGCCTCGGCCGGGGAACCCAGGAGGTCTTCGCCGGGCTGGACCATTTCCGCGGCATGGTCCCACCGCCCGGCAAGCACGAAGGCGAATCTCAGGCGCGATGAAGCGCGTCGGGCCGCGGCGATCGAAACAGCTGAATCATGGCAAGCGGCAATCAGCTGTTCCGCCATGTCCGCTGCCTCGGATTCCCGTCCGGTCAGGGCCCATGCCTCGCACAGCCAGCTTCCGGCAAGAAGCCGGAATTCCACCCCGTGCGACTCAAAATCCTGAAGTACCTCTTCCAGCTTTGCTGCCATATCGGCATAGGAACCGGAATAGCTGGCCGCCTGCGATTCGGCCAGGACGAGGTCCTCCCATAGCTCGGGGACGTCCCGTCCTTCACCGGCCGACGCGGTTTCGTGTTCCAGCCGCCCGCGGATTCGTGCCAGCGTCTCGCGAGCCTGAGCCGTGGTTTCGGCTCGGGCCAAAAGGACTGAGCACTCGGCCAACTTGAGCCGGACCCATTCCGAAAGGGTGGCTTCATCACCGGATTCATCCGCGGAAAACGTCAAGACTTCTTGGGCTCCGGCCAGGTCGCCCAGCGTCATCAAACCACGGGCTTCCTCGGCTACCGCCCCGGGCATCGTGGAATGGCTGGGGATGGACCGGACAAGGCGCAGGGCCAGGCGCGCATCAAGTTGCCGGTTGGCCATCGCGGCAGCTTCAATCACTTCGTCCGTGCCCAGCTTGGCTCCGCAGTCCAACGCCCACGCGGCCATGGAGAGCACCATCGAGGGTTGGCCAAGGGACGGATCCATCGCCTCAAGGAGCTCGCCCCGAAGTTCATTGCTTCGGCCAGGGGGAACGTTCGCCCGGACCACGTCGCCCACAAGCTGGCTTTGCAACCGGGCAATCCTCGGCAGCGAATCGTCGACGACGAGGATGCCCCTCTTCTCAAGGGAGTCCACATCATCCGCTGATGCGAGCGCCAGCAGGGATTCCAAGGGGGCGGCCTTGGCAAGGGAGAGGACCTCCAAGACCTTGCGCTCACCGCTGCCCATCCGGCCAAGCCGTGTAGTGATGAGATCGGTGATTGCCCGGCCGTGCACCTCGCTTCGTGACGTCAGGACCCAGACCCCGTCGCTTTTCAGGAGCGCCCCGGATTCAGCGAGTTCCGCGGCGAGCATCTTGAGGTAGTGCGGGTTACCCCCGCTGGCCGTCCACAGGGCATGGGCGCCGGACGGCGAGACTTTTGCGCCCAACCCGGACTCGAGCCAAGCGTGGGACTCTTGAAAAGTCAGTTGCTTGAGGTCTATGCGGTGCAGGAATCCGTCGCCACAGAGCCGGGTGATCTCGCCACAGAGCCGCTGCGGGTCCGTGCAGGTCAGGACAAGCTGGGCAGTGCCGTTCCTCGCGAGTTGTGCCACCGTCATGGCCCCCAGTTCGTCAAGCTCGGTGGCATTTTCTATGACCAGGTACACCGGCTTTCCCTCGGCTCGCTCACGGAGCAGATTGGTCAGCGCCGACAGCACCAGGACCGGATGGGCCAAGTACCCGGCGTCTAGGTCGCTCAAGAGAATATTCAGGGCGCCATACGGTGATTTCGCCAGCGCTGCGCTGCCGCGGATCACGACGACGAACGAGCGGCTGCGTAGTTCGTTCACCGCGCGTGTGGTCAGGTAGCTCTTGCCACTCCCCGACGGTCCCGTCACCAGCACGCCTCCCCTGGCGGTTGCTAGCGCGAGCGAGATGTCTTCAACTGCGGCCCTGTGTCCAATCGGCGGCCACGCCGTCGAAATTATCGACTTTCCTTCGGCTCCCTCAGGCGAAGAGGCCGGGGCCGCGTGGAATGCCTGGTACCGGGGCGCTCCCCCGGACCGAATGGCATGGACCGTAGATGCACTGCCTGTTGTCAACATGAGCGAGACCCCCAGTGATCGAGTGGTGACACCCCCCAATTAACCAGCTCGCCGTCAGCCCTACACCAGTAGTGAGTACTCGACTTTCATCCTGCCCGATACTCGTATGCGGGTGTAAGTACCCCTGCTGCGTGGGACGGGTACTCGACGTCGACAGTAGCGCTCGTCGAATCGAGAGTTCACTACTAGTTATTTTGTGGCCTAGCCGGGCTCCGATGGGCCCCGCGCAGCGGCCGCGGCACCGGCAAGTGCGTCCCTGCCGGTGATTCCCAGTTTCGAGTAGCACCTGTACAGATGCCCCTCCACAGTGCGGACCGAGATGAGCAGCGTGTCCGCAATCTGCCGGTCGCTGAGGCCCCTGACCGCCAGATTGACAATGTCCCATTCCCGCTTGGTCAGCTTAGGGAGCACAGATTCGTGCTGCGATTCCTCGCCTCCGTGGCCCAGCTCTTCGTTGCAGCGCGCCAGGCCCGCGCGCGCAGCCGCCGTGAGCTCTTTGGTGCGGCTGCGATCCGAGGCTCCCAGCGCAAAGCCGTAGGCCTTCGCGGCCAGATGGTAGACAGAAGCAGCGTGAAGCTTCTCCCCGGCGGAGAAGTAGCGGTCAGCACCCCCGAATTTGAGTGCGAGCCCATATTCTGCGAGGGCTTGCGCCCAGTTTCCCTCGGTTGCAGCCGCAGTCTCACAGAACCGGTCCAGCCTGCTGGTGTCTCCCAGGCCAAGCGCAAGCTCCAGCGCATGAAGTTCAAGGAAGGTGGCATCTTCCTTGGCTGCTTCGTCAGCGTTGAGGTGCAATGCTTCGACGCCGGAGCCGTCGCCTTTGAGGAGTTCAAGTGCGGCTTCGAAGAAGTTGCTGGCCTGGGCCTCGAGGAGATGCATGCCATGCTGCCCCCGGGCCTTGAAGTCCGCCCTGAAACGATCAGCTTCCGGTAACCCGGTACCGGCTGCGGCATAGAAGGCCATGGCCGCACACAGCCCGAAGAGGTTTTGCGGATCGCTGTCTCTCAAGGCTTCGAGGCCAGCAGTCAGCAGCGGCAAGGCGTCTCCGGTTTTTCCCTGCCTGATGGCAACGTACCCGAGCAGTAGGTAAGCAGCCCCACCGAAGGAGGCCATGGCTACACCCGAGGATTCGTAGTAGCGATCGAGGAACTCTTGGGCTTCGCCCCAGTCGCCGGCAGCAAGAGCGCACATGACATGGCGCGCTGCGATGAATTCGGGGAGGAAGAAGACGTCGTTCTCTGGAGGCTGGGCCAAAGCGGCAGCTTCAATAGCCAGCAGCCTTCCCTGGATCGCGGCGCCCAGGGCGCACAACCTCTCTGACTCCAGGGACAGCGCCAAGGCCTTGGAGAGCACCGACGAAGGTCCTTCCACGGAGCCGATCTGAAGGAGGACGCGCTCCAGTCCGGCCCCCATCCGCTCGTAGTCTCCTTCCAAGGAACCAGCAACCAGCTCCATCAGGGTCACGGCGATGGGCACCGCAGCTTTCGCCGCCGGTGTCTGCTGGCCGTGGAGGCCCGGCAGCTGCTCGCCCCATTCGCGGAGGACCCCGGCATCCGCAAGGATGAGGGCGGCGGATTGTCCGACGGCGGCACGGGTGACCGCGTGAAGCAGGCTGCCCGATACGATCTGGGAAGGTCCGGTGTCTCCGCCCAATGTTGCCTGGGCCAGGACCGCCGCTGCTTCGTCGCGGCGGCCAAGATTGAAATAGGACCGGGCCATGACCGCTTGGGCAATCGCTTGCCACTGCGTCTCCTGCACTGCGGCAGCCATGCGCAATGCCGTCTCGCTCTGCTGTAGTTTGGCGGCGAGGACCGCCGCCCGGATCAAGAGACGGTCCGGCACGTCCGAACCGCAGTCAAGTGACCAGGTGACCATCCGCAGAAGGGAATCGGGATTGTCCTCCAAGACATCCATCCGGGAAATCAGTTGCCTGTGCAGCTGGAGACTCTGCGCGGCGGGGACGATGCTTCGAAGCACCTCTCCGTACACCGGATTGACGAGCCGGAGGGTTGTCATTCCTTGTCCAGCGGGCTGAATCAAATGCTGTTCCAACAATTCCTGGACGGCGGTTTCTCCGACGACGGCGTTGATCAACGATTCATCGACCGGCTCAGCCAAGGCAATCAAGTTCAAGGCGTCCCGGCCTGCGGCCGAAATGCGCATCAGCTGGAGTTTGACCACGGCTTCCAGCTTCACGGTGTGGACCGGCGTCGCGGCTGTCTTGAGCCACACGCCATGTCTCTGGACAAGGGTCCCGGAACTCTCGGCTTCGCGCACCAGGGTCTTCAGGAGCAGGGTGTTGCCGCCAGCCTCTATCCAGAATCCATGGCTTGTGCCGTTCAGGACGATGCCGCCCAGCAATGCCTCGCACAATTCGTGGGCTTGCTCAGCTGTCAGGGGCTCCAAATCAAACCACTCGGCAGTTCCCTCGTGCCACAATCGCAAGAGGGGCTCGGGAACTCCTGGTCGCGGGACGCATGCGGCGACGATTTTCGCCCATTCTGCCTGGACAAGCTCGGTAAGCATCGCACAGGTGGCATCGTCCAGGTAATGCGCATCGTCGACCAGCAGCAATGCTGGACCGGTACCGATACGGATTCCTTCAAGGTAATCCCAGAGGGCCCGCAGCACGGCGACGCGCGAGGAAATGTCGGAAACCGAAAGGTGGGCAAGGTAGGGGGCCAGAACTCCATAGGGGACCGAGGTCAGGGATGGACTTCCATGAATCGGAACAATCGCAAGGTCCTCGCGAAAGACGCTGCCGAGCTGGGCCAGTAGGGATGACGCGCCAAGTCCGGAATCCCCCACGATGAAGACTGCAGAACAGTCGTCCGCGCGGATTGCAGCCGTGATTCCAGGGAGCAAATGCCCATAGTCCAGCCATGGTTCAGGCGGTCTTGTAATGCTTCCTCCGACAGGACCATGCACCGCCGCAGCGTTGTCATGCCTGCGCGGTTCCTTCAAGCTCGCTCCTCGATGAGATTCCCATTTTCGTGAAGATCTGGTACAGGTGGCCTTCAACCGTGCGGACCGAAACCTGCAACTGGTTAGCTACCTCTTTGTTACTCAACCCCTGACTAGCCATCTTTGCAACCTGCCGCTCCCTTTCGGTCAATTCTGGTCCAAAAGTGTGCGGTGTCAGGGGCAGTACAGGTACGGTACCGACCAAGCGGTCCAGCCGTTGCTGGGCCAACCTGGCGGAAGCCGAGTCGCCGGCTTCCCGTGCTGTGTCCAAGGCCAGGACCGCACAGCGCGACTCCACCGCATCCAATTTCAGTTCCTGGGCCACCGAGGCGGCAAGCAGCAGGGTCTTCGGGTCCTTCTTGCGAGTGCCTTCCGCTACCATCCGGTTTACAGCCGCCATCTTCCCTTGGCGACGCGACGAAACCTCCTCCAAGAGCAATAATTCATCCTCGGTACCGTGGACGGTGGCTCCGAAGAGGCTGATGGATGCCGTTGTTGTCCGGCCCTTGGCCAAGTCCCGGTTTGCCGACTCGATGAGGCTCTGCTTCGCCCCGGGATCCTTCAACCAGCGGCGTGCCATCTTGACGCAGAACTCAGCCATCCACGCAGGGAACCACGCTGTCTCGCCCTGCGCTTTTTCGGCCAAATCCAGGAATGTCCGCGCTTCCTTCACATCCCCGGCCTGCGCATAAGCGAAGGCCAGCGCGGAGTAGGCCAGGGAAGGCCCGTAGTAATTCCGCCTGATCTCCAGTTGCGCCTGGGCTCCCAAGAGCGTGTCAATCGCTACGGAGGCCCGGCCCGCATATGTGTAAGCAACGCCAAGCGCAAGCTCGGCAGCACCGCCCAGGTAGTGGATATTCTTCGGCTGCTGATCGAGGGTCGCCGTAAGCATCCGGGCTAGTTCTTCCCACTGTCCACTGCACAGCAGGGCCGCAAATAGGCCTTCGGACAACCAATTGTGCAACCGCGGCTGAGCTTTTGCGCGCTGCATTTTGTGCCTCAGCTCGCGCGCCAGCTCGATTGCCTCCATTTCCCTGCCAAGTACTGCCCAAGCCATGGTCAAGAGGCTCCCGCAACTCAGCTTTTGTTGGAGGTCGCTGCCGTCCCGGTACTCTTTCTCCAAGGCCTCTGCAACCTCGGAATACTCGCCCTGATGAACGTGAAGCTCGAAGCTGGCTAGCCTGAGCATTCCGCCGGCCCGGGTAAGTTCGGCAGCATCGGAACCAGCCTCTTGTGACCGACGGGCAAGCTCCTCGTGGCCCTTGGCGACGAGGCCAGGTATCCGAACGTGGCCGCCGGGGACCCACAACAACGCGCTGCAGAGTTCCTGGACATAGTCCGCGTACTCATACGCGGTCAGCCGTCGAAGTTGCTCGGGCGTCACATCCTCCAAAGCTGCGACGGCAGCCTCGTGCTCGGCAAGAATGACGTGGGACACGCAGCGCTGTTGTGCAGCCGCGACCCATTCCTTGTCCGTCCGTCCGATCTGCCGGGCGCATTCCAACGCGAACCACGGATCGAATTGCCGGTTCGCGGCCGCCGCCGCGGCCAAGGCGACTCCGGGTTCAAGCGTTTCGCGGACATTCAACGTCGACGAGGCAAAACCCAAGAGGGCCTCGGCGTCGAGGTCACGGGAAATGCTGCCAATCACGCCGGCCGCAAGCTGGCGTAGTTCGTTCCTTCGCGGGAGGTCCATCCAGCCCCGGATGACCTCGCCCATGTATTCGTCCCGCAGCGCCACCCGCCGGGCGTCCGTCGCTTCGATGCGCAAGTAACCGGCCCACTCCATCTCCGCGACCACTTCGGGATCGAGGACGTCCAGGAGCACCGCGAGCGGGGCCGTTCGAATCAGCGCAAGCAGTTCCAGCGCTTCCTGGACTGCAGGGCTCTCCCGCGCGAGGCGTGAACGGACAAGGTCAGTCAGAACGTCCGCGGATGAAAGGCGGATCTCGCCTTTCATGGCCCAAACCTGCCCGGCCAGATGCAAGTTGCCTGAGCGAAGCTGCTCCGTGACGATGGCTTGGAGCACCAACGGATTTCCACCGCTGGATGCATGCAAGGCGCTTGCAGCCGTCGCGGTCACTCGCCTTCCCAAGACCGCGGTGAGCAGTTTGGCCACTTCGGCCCGGGAAAAGGCCTGAAGCAGGACCTCGTCCAACAAACCGTCTTTCAGCAGTCTGACCAAGTCTTCCGGCATGTCCGTCGCTTGGCGGACAGTCACGAGGACTTTAGCTGTGCCACTAATTAACAAATGCACGAGCAGTGCGGTGCTCATGCTGTCCAAAGCAGGAAGTTCCGAGAGTACTAACAGCACGTTGCGTCCTGCGGCGTCCGAACTTATCAATTGGGATATGCCGTGGATGATCGTGGCCGGGGAATCTGCGGCGTCTACGGGCAGTCTGGCGAGCAGATGTGCCAGCGCCCCGAAAGGAGTGTTGATGTCCGTGGAGCCGTGGAGATGGAGTACATGCGTCGTGGGAGCGAGACGGGCCTCTACCGAACGGGCAAACGTCGCCTTCCCAACGCCCGGCGCGCCAACCACCACGACTCCGTACAAAGATGGCTCACCGAGGGCGCCAACAACCGCATTCTGAAGATCCTGCCTCACCAGCGACGACCATTTTCGTCGCTCCGCGGCACCGAGTGCTTGCCGCTCCGATGCGGGTCGACCCATTTCAGATTCCGGTGTTGCTCGCAATATTAGATCACGCTACCTTCGTAGCTCTGGCGGACGTGACGTTCAGCGGGTCGTTTGTTGGGTAATTTCCTCTTCAGCCCCGGCAGTGATTTGCAAAGTATCATAGGGATCTCCCCGAATCAATTAGTCAGCCAGCCCATCATCAGGCTACTTGTTAATGACTCGAATGAGTACGTGCGAACCACCGGTTCAGAGCATGAATCCCGGCGCGGTAGCTCAGCCAGGACCGCATCTTTCTCATCCGCGGGGCTAGGCCTTGACCGGGTGGAACTTCTGCTGGGCAGCAAGCAAACCCTCAGTCACCAATAGTTCAACGGCATCCGCCGCCTCATCCAAGAGAAAGGGCAGCTCTTTCTTTTCGGCGGGTCCAAAATCCCTGAGGACGTAATCCGCGGTGTCCATTCTCCCCGGTGGCCTGCCGACGCCCACGCGGACGCGCAAGTAGTCCTTGGTCGCCAAAGCCTTGGAGATATCCCGCAGGCCGTTGTGCCCGCCTTCCCCTCCGCCGATCTTCAACCTAATGGTGTTGAATGGGATGTCAATTTCGTCATGGACGGCAATCACGTGATCCGGGGAGATATCAAAGAACTTGGCCAAGCCGGAAACGGGGCCCCCGGAAACATTCATGTAGCTCATCGGCTTCGCGAGAACCACACGCGGGCCGCCGATCCCGAGCCTTCCCTCGACAACCTGGGCCCGGGCTTTGTGGGCTTTGAAGCTTCCACCCACGCGCGAGGCAAGTTCGTCCAGCGCCATTTGGCCGACGTTGTGGCGATTGTGGCTGTATTCAGCGCCGGGATTGCCAAGGCCTACGATCAGCCAGGTGTCAGTCATGGAGTCATCCTAGGGAATCAAGGGGGTGGAAGGAAAAAGAAGTGGCCGGGACCCCTCAGGGACCCGGCCACTTGCAGGCTGATGCCGCTAGTAGTCGGAATGACTACTAGACAGAAGACTACTCAGCAGGAGCTGCCTCTGCCTCGGCTTCCGAGGTGGCCTCCGAGATATGGATGATGAGCGTCTCGGGATCGGTCAGCAGCTCGGAGCCGCTCGGCAGGACGATGTCCGAGGCGTGGACGTGCTCGCCGGCCTTGCGGCCTTCGATGCTGATTTCGACGAAGGTCGGCAGGTGCGTGGCCTCGGCTTCGAGGGAAACCGTGGTGGCTTCCTGGTTGGCGACCGCGCCAATGGCAGCTTCGCCGATCACGTGGACGGCCACGTCAACGGTAACCTTCTCGCCTGTGCGGACGGTCAGGAGGTCGATGTGCTCGATGATCTGCTTGATCGGGTCGCGCTGGATGTCCTTCACCAGGGCCAGGTGTTCTTCGCCGTTGATGTCAAGGGACAACAGGGCGTTGGAAACACGGACGGCCAGGGTGGTGGCGCGGCCCGGGAGGTTGATGTGGATCGGCTCTGCACCGTGACCGTAGATGACGGCCGGGATCTGGCCGGCTGCACGGGCCCGGCGGGCGAAACCCTTGCCGAATTCGGTGCGCAGTTCCGCTACGAGCTTCTGCTCAGACATGTGTACTCCTTGATTACTGTGGCGCCGGCACGATGCAGGCAAGTCGATCAGCAAGGGCGGAGGTCTGTGGTGACCTTCCACGCCCGACGGAGCGCCGCCCGCTAGAGCAGCCGGTCCAGTCCGCCTTCGTTGAAGGAGATTCAGACCCAGTCGATAACGGAGACCCGCAATCCGGTATTAGCCCGGATGTGCTCTCCCTCGCCAAGGTATCCCCAAGAGTTTAGCAGCCACGTCCCGTCAAAGGGAAAACGGTCCCGCTCCGGCCCAAGTAGCTCGCAATTGTTGTCGTTATGGGGCGTCATAACGACAACAACTGCCAGTCAGTTGGGTTGGGACCCGGCGGCTGTGTGGAGACTAGGCGTTGCCGTCGAAGAGGCTCGTGACGGAACCGTCGTCGAACACTTCGCGGATGGCGCGCGCAATCAACGGTGCGATCGACAGCACAGTGAGCTGCGGGAAGCGCTTGTCGGCCGGAATCGGCAGCGTATTGGTGACAACAACCTCGCGGGCACCCGAATCGGCCAAGCGCTGCGCCGCCGGTTCGGAGAACACCGCATGGGTGCACGCGATGATGACGTCCTTGGCACCGGCATTCTTGAGGACCTGGACGGCGCCGGAGATCGTTCCGCCGGTGTCGATCATGTCGTCGATCAGGACGCACGTGCGGCCTTCGATCTGCCCGACGACGGTCTTCGAGACAGCCTGGTTCGGCACCGTGAGGTCGCGGCTCTTGTGGACGAAGGCCAAAGGCGCGCCGCCCAGGCGCTCGGCCCACTGCTCCGCCACGCGGACGCGGCCGGTATCCGGCGAAACAACGGTGATATTGTCGGCTTCAACCCTGGTCCGAATGTAATCGGCAAGCAGCGGAATGGCCATGAGGTGGTCCACCGGTCCGTCGAAGAACCCCTGGATCTGGGATGTATGCAGGTCCACAGACATGATGCGGTCAGCGCCGGCTGTCTTGTAGAGGTCCGCCACCAATCGGGCCGAGATCGGCTCGCGGCCGCGGCCCTTCTTGTCCTGACGGGAGTAGGGGTAAAACGGCGAAACAACCGTGATCCGCTTTGCCGAGGCCCGCTTCAGGGAGTCGATCATGATCAATTGCTCCATGAGCCAGTTATTCAACGGGGCCGGGTGCGCCTGGATAACGAACGCGTCGGTGCCCCGGACGCTCTCCGCCGAGCGAACGTAAATTTCCCCGTTGGCGAAGTCGTAGGCGTCAATAGGCAGGAGTTCTGTTTCCAGTTCCTTGGCGATTTCCTGCGCCAGCTCGGGGTGCGCCCGTCCGGCGGCGAGAACTAGTTTCTTCTCGCCGTGTGCGGTGATTTCGCTCATGCCTGTGTGCCCTGTTCTGTGGTTGCCGGAATACTTGGGGAATCGGGGGTGGCAGAGCGTTGCGCGGCTTGCGCAGCCTGCGCCAGCTGGGCAGAGTTGCTGCCCTGGCGGTTGGCAACGACCCAGCCTTCGGAATTGCGCTGGGGGGCGATACTCAGGGTGAGGGCTCCGGCGGGAACGTCCTTGCGGATGATGGCGCCGGCACCGCTGTACGCGCCGTCGCCCACCGTCACGGGGGCAACAAAGACGGTGTTGGAACCGGTCCGCACCCCGGAGCCGATCACCGTGCGGTGCTTCTTCTCGCCGTCGTAGTTGGCCGTGATGTTGCCGCAGCCGATGTTGGTGTCCTCGCCGATCTCGGCGTCGCCGGCGTAGCCGAGGTGGGACAACTTGGAGCCACGGCCGATCGTCACGTTCTTGGTTTCGTAGAAGGCCCCGATCTTGCCGGTATCCCCCAGGACCGTACCCGGGCGCAGGTAGGTGAACGGACCCACGCTGGCCCTGGCCCCGATGGTGGACCCTGAGCCGTGCGTCCGGGTCACTTTCGCGCCTTCGCCCACCGATACATCGGTGAGGGTCGTGTCAGGGCCGACGACGGCGTCCCGGGCCACGGTAGTGGCGCCGTGAAGCTGCGTGTTGGGCAGGAGGCGGACGTCTTCGTCCAGGGTGACTGTGGAATCGATCCAGGTGGTGGCCGGGTCGACGACCGTGACGCCGGCACGCATCCAGGCTTCGACGATGCGGCGATTGTGCTCGGCGCCGAGCGCGGCGAGCTGGATCCGGTCGTTAGCGCCTTCCACTTGCCAGCGGTCCTCGGTAACGACGGCGGAAACCCGGCCTCCGGCGTCGCGCGCCAAGGCGAGGACGTCGGTCAGGTACTTTTCGCGCTGGATGTTCTCGGTAGTCACTTTGCGCAGCTGGGAACGGAGTACTCCCGCCTCAAAAGCGTAGATACCTGAGTTAACCTCGCGGATGGAACGCTCGGCGTCGCTCGCGTCTTTGTGTTCGCGGATGCCCAGCACGGTGCCGTCTTCGGCACGAAGGATGCGGCCGTAGCCATTGGCATCATCGAGGATCGCGGTCAAGACCGTCACGGCATTGCCTTCGGATTCGTGCGTGGCGACGAGTTCGGACAGCAGGGAGCCGGTAAGCAAGGGCACATCGCCGTACGTGACAACCACTGTGCCACTGAGCTCGGCCTTGGCGTCCAAGGCGTCAAGGGCGACCTCCACGGCGCGCCCGGTTCCGGGAACATCGTCCTGGTCCACGATGACGGCCTCGGGATCGATCAGTTCGATGTGCGCGGCGACGAGGTCCCGCTCGTGGCGAACCACCAAGGCAAGCTGCTGGGGATCGATGGAACGCGCAGCGAGGAGGGCATGCGCCACCATCGAGCGTCCTCCGATTTCGTGGAGAATTTTGGGAGTCCGCGACTTCATGCGCGTACCGGCTCCGGCGGCTAGGACGATCACTGCGGCGGGGCCAGTAGTATCGGGGCTCACGAAGTCGCTCTCCTTGCTCGGTAACGTCCGGGCTAACCCGGCTGCGGCATCTGCTCTATCCTACTCTGGCCGATTCATGGTCTTCCCCAGCAGCCGGTGGACAGCTTCGGGAGAGACAGTGCCGTCAGAGGCAGTGCCGGCAGATCACCGACAAGTTCCGCCCATAGGATTCGAACCTATACTCCACGGCTCCAAAGGCCGGGGTGCTGCCATTACACCAGAGCGGACCGTGTGGACGAGGCCCAAGCGGACCCTGGCCCGCGGGGCTCCCGAGTGACCGGGTCGCACACACAAGAAACTAGTTTGCCATGACCGCCGCGGTGTTCGCGACTTGGCGGACCGCCGAGTCGTTTCAGCCGCACTTTTTGCCGCACCTATTGCCGTACTGACAAGTCCTCCGAAGCCGTTTCAGGCTTGAGGTAAGGCATGATAGATGCGTGAGCAACAGCACAGGACTTCCCCGGCGTTCGATGGGTTCCCGGGTGATTAACCACCCACCCGCAGGCCAGGTTGTCCGTGCCCGGATGACAGGCTCCCAGCGCCGCTCCCAACTTATCGAGATAGGCCGGGGCCTCTTCGCCGCCCGAGGCCTGGACGCCACCACTATTGACGAAATCGCGGCCGCCGCCGGAGTGTCCAAGCCGGTAATTTACGAACACTTCGGATCGAAGGAAGGCCTCTACACCCAGGTCGTGGAGCTCGAATTCCGGATCCTGCTGGAGGCCATCAACGCGTCCCTGGCCGCTGAAGCCAAACCTCGCGTCCTCGTTGAACAGGCGGCCCTTGCGTTGCTCGGTTACATCGAAGAGCGGAGCGACGGTTTCCGTATCCTCATGCGGGACGCCCCGCCTTCCCGACCCGAAGGCGCCTTCTCCACCTTGCTCTCCCACGTGGCGGACCGGGTGGAAGGCCTGCTTGCCGACGAATTCTCCCGGCGCGGCTTCAGCGCTGCGGACGGAGCCATGTATGCCCAAATGCTGGTAGGCATGGTGGCCATGACCGGCCAATGGTGGCTGGACCACCGTGAACCCGACAAACGCGTGGTGGCCGCCCACCTGGTCAACCTAGCGTGGAACGGCCTGACGGGCCTGCAGAAGGATCCGGAGCTCCGGAGCGAGGGCTAAGATCCCGTCGACACGGAAAATCCCTGTCGACACCGGAATCCGCGCATCGATTTCCTCGATCTGTGTCGCCGGAACATTTGCGCGCCTACTCCCCCAGAGTCTCTGCCGCTTCGAGCCATTCGAGTTCAAGGCCTTCTTTTTCCTCAAGGAGTTCCTGCAGCTTGGTGTTCAGTTCGCCGAGGGCGTCGAAATCACCCGATTGCGACTTGGCCGCCATCTGGACGTGGAGTTTCTCTTCTTGCTGCGCGATCTTGCCCAGCTGGCGGTCTATCCTGTTCAGGTCCTTGCGGGCTTCGCGTTTCTCTGCCTCACTCGGCCCGGAGATGACGGCGCCGGAGCCGCTTGCCGCCGTCGGGCTGCTGCTCCCGCTCGACGTCCCGCCGAACACTGCACCGCTCGCAAGCGCCGCTTCCCGCAATTCCAGGTACTGGTCAACGCCACCCGGGAGCCCTCGCAGCTTGCCGTCGCCCAGAAGCGCCATCTGGGAATCCGTCACGCGTTCCAGGAGGTAGCGGTCGTGGCTGACCACAATCAGGGTGCCTGGCCAGCCGTCCAGGACGTCTTCGACGGCGGCAAGAGTGTCGGTATCGAGGTCGTTGGTAGGTTCGTCGAGCATCAGGACGTTGGGTTCGCCCACCAACAGGCGCAGCAGTTGCAAGCGGCGCCGCTCCCCACCGGAAAGGTCGGTGACCGGCGTCCACTGCTTTTCCTTCGTGAACCCGAGCTGCTCCACGAGCTGGCCGGCCGTGAATTCCTTGCCGCCCACGCTGAACGAACGCTTCTCGCGCTCGATGACCTCGATTACGCGAAGGTCCGAGACGTCGTCGAGCTCTTTGACGTCCTGGCTGAGCACGGCGGTGACAACAGTCTTGCCGCGCTTGACCTTGCCGGAACTCGGCGCGATCTCGCCGTTAAGGAGCCGCAGCAGCGTGGACTTTCCGGCGCCGTTGACACCCACGAGTCCGAGCCGCTGCCCCGGCGCCAGGCGCAGGGTGATGTCGTCGAAGAGCTTCCTGCCGGCACCGTCGCCCAGGAAATCCAGGGAGACGCCTTCAAGGTCCAGCACATCCTTGCCGAGCCGGGCCGTGGCCATCTTACTCAGGGCCACCGAGTCGCGCGGATCGGGAACATCGGCGATCAGCTCGTTGGCGGCTTCGATGCGGAACTTGGGCTTGGATGTGCGCGCCGGGGCGCCCCGGCGGAGCCACGCCAGCTCTTTCTTGACCAGCTGTTGCCGCTTGCTTTCGACGACGGATGCGCTTCGGTCACGCTCGGCGCGGGCCAATACGTAGGCCGCGTAGCCGCCGTCGAACGGGTCCACCATCGCATCATGCACTTCCCAGGTCCGGTTGCAGACTTCGTCCAGGAACCATCGATCGTGGGTCACCACAAGGAACGCCCCTTGGTTTGGCCGCCAGCGCGTCTTCAAGTGCCGGGAGAGCCAGGCGACGCCTTCCACGTCGAGGTGGTTGGTGGGCTCGTCAAGCATGATGACGTCATGGTCTTCGATGAGCAGCTTGGCCAGGGCCACCCGAC
Source organism: Arthrobacter methylotrophus (assembly GCF_039539965.1). Lineage (NCBI taxonomy): Bacteria > Bacillati > Actinomycetota > Actinomycetes > Micrococcales > Micrococcaceae > Arthrobacter > Arthrobacter methylotrophus. Next base: position 3,151,938 of record NZ_BAABED010000001.1, read on the forward strand.
GCTTCTGCCCGCCCGAGAGCGCATGCACGTTGGCGTGCCAGTCGACGTCGGCAACGAGCCCTCCCATGATTTCGCGGATCTTGGGGTTCGCGGCCCATTCGTGGTCGGCCTGGTCGCCGACAATCGCGGCACCCACTGTGAGGTCGCCGTCGAGCACGTCGGACTGGTCGAGGTAGCCGACGTTCACGTCGCCGCGTTTGGTCACACGGCCGGAATCCGGCGTCGAACGCAAAGCCAGCAAGCGCATCAGCGTGGACTTGCCGTCACCGTTGCGCCCGACCATGCCGATCCTGTCGCCGTCCTCCAAACCAAGGGTGACGCCGTCGAGGATGGTGCGGGTTGCGAACGAAACGGTGAGGTTTTCACCGCCGAGCAGGTGGGCCACTAGGTACTACTTTCTGGTGTGAATCGTTGGGAAGATCGCTACTGGTTGAATCGCTACTGCGAGCTGTCATAGGAGGGTATCTGAGATGATCCGGGCACCGGGAACAGGGCCGTGCACAGCAAGGGCGTTGTGCCCCAGATGGCGAAGCTCCTCGGCCAGCTCCTCCGCCGCGCGAGGGTTGGGCGCGAGCAAAGCCACGGTGGGGCCGGAACCGGAAACGATCCCGGCGAGGGCACCGCTGGACTCCCCGAGTCCGATAGTGTCACGCAATTCCGGGGCCAGCTCGATCGAGGCTCGCTGGAGGTCGTTGATGAGGACTTTACTCAGGGCATCTGGATCGCCTTTGCGCAGCGACTGAAGGATCTTGGCATCGACCTCCAGCGGCTCGGGGATGACGAGTCCCTCGGCGTCACGGAGCCTGTCCAGCGCGTGGAAGACCTCGGGCGTGGAGAGTCCGTAGTCGGCGCAGACCAGGACCCAGTCCATCTGCGCTTTCGCGAGAGCCGGTGACAGTTCGTCGCCGATGCCAAGCCCGACGGCGGTCCCTCCCAACAGCGAGAACGGCACGTCCGCGCCCAACTCGGCTGCAAGGTGGGCCAGTTCTTCGCGTGACAAGCCGCTGTTCCAGAGGGCATCGCAGGCCAGGAGGGTCGCCGCGGCGTCGGCGGACCCGCCGCCCATGCCCCCGGCGACCGGGACGCGCTTGGTGATTTCCAAATGCACGCCCGTGGAGTCCTCCGAGACATCCCTCATGATGGCGGCGGCCTTGTAGGCCAGGTTCCGCTCGTCCAGGGGGATGTCCACCCCGTCGAGGTCCAACGTGCTTGCGGGACCGATGCTGACCGTGATCCCGGGCTCCTCGGTGCTCGTGGCGGCTACTTCCTCGTACAAGGACACCGCCAGGTAGACGCTGGCGACGGAGTGGTAGCCGTCGGGCCGCAAGGGTCCGACGTTGAGGGACACGTTTACCTTGCCGGGTGCCCGGACACGCACCGTCCTTGCGACGAAGCGGCCGCGATTCGCGCCGCTGATTGCCGGATTCATGCGTCCAGGGGGTGGCGTGCCTCGGCGATGCGGACGAACGCGTTGATATCGAGAACCTCTCCACGCGCGGTCGGGTCAACGCCTGCGGCCACGATGTATCGTTCGGCCTCTGCCGCGCTCCCTGCCCACGATGCCAAGGCCGCGCGAAGCGTCTTGCGGCGCTGTGCAAACGCGGCATCGATGACCGCGAAGACCTGTTCACGGGTGGCGTGCGTCGCGGGCGGTGTGCCGCGGGTGAAGGAGACGAGCCCGGAATGGATCTTTGGCGCTGGCCAGAAGACATTCATGCCGATGACTCCGGCCTTGCGCATGTGGCCATACCACGCGGCCTTGACCGAGGGGACGCCGTAGATCTTGGAACCGGGACCTGCGGCCAGCCGGTCGGCCACCTCGTCCTGGACCATGACGAGCCCGTGTTGCAGGCTCGGGAAATGTTGGAGCAGGTGCAGGACCACGGGAACAGCCACGTTGTACGGCAGGTTGGCCACGAGGGCGGTCGGCGGCACGGGAAGTTCGGTGACCTTCATGGCGTCGGAAACGACGAGGTGGAAATCATCCGCCGCCTCCGGGCGCCACGTGCGCACTGTTTCGGGCAATTTGCCGGCCAATACAGGATCGATTTCCACGGCGACCACTGTTTTGGCGGCGTCAAGCAGGCCGAGCGTCAACGAACCCAGCCCTGGCCCGACCTCCAGCACGGTTTCCTCAGGATCAATACCGGCGGCCGCAACGATCCTGCGGATCGTGTTGCCGTCAATGACGAAGTTCTGGCCCAGGGTCTTGGTGGGGCGGACACCGATTTCCTCGGCGAGCCGTCGGATGTCGGCAGCTCCCAGGAGGGGCGCGACGGCGGCGTGTTCGGAATTCGGTTCAGTCACCTAGGTATCGTATCGTCTGCCCGACCGGCGGGAGCGCCCGCCTGTCAGCTGCGTGACGCGAAAAGGCCGGGCCCGAACTGAACTGGTCCCCGAAAGTTGGACTGGCTAAGTAAGATCCTAAGCCGCGAGGGCCTGGGAACGGTATTGCGCCGGGCTCAGGCCCTCGAGCTTTGTCGAGATCCGTTCGGTGTTGTACCAGCGGATGTACTCGTGCAGTGCCGCTGTCAGTGCGTCGGTGCTGATGAACCGGACACGATGGAAGAGTTCTTCTTTGAGATGACCGAAGAAGTTTTCCATCACGGCATTGTCGTAGCAGTTGGCCTTGCGTGACATTGATTGGACCGCTCCGGCAACGCTGAGGAGAGTCCGCCAGGAGTGATGCTGGTACTGGAATCCCTGGTCGGAATGCACCAGCGGTTTCTCACCGTCCTTGAGGGTCGTCAGCGCCTTACTCAGCGATGTGTTGGTGAGCTCCAGGTTCGGCGAGATGCCGAGGGTGTACGAGATGATCTGCCGGTCGAAGAGGTCCATGACCGGTGAGAGGTAGAGCTTGCGATCGCCGACGCTGAATTCGGTCACGTCCGTCACCCACTTCTGGTTCGGGGCGGTCGCTTCGAAATCCCGGTTGAGCACGTTCGGAGCGACGGCGCCTTGTTCGCCGCGGTAGGAGTTGTAGCGCTTCTTCCGCCGGACCTTGCAGACCAGCCCGAGTGTCCGCATCAGCTTCAGCACGGTCTTCTTCGCGGTCCTCCAGCCTTGCCTGGCCAGCTCGATGTGGACGCGTCGGTGCCCGTACCTGCCATGGTTCTTCTTAAAGATCTCCGTGACCGCGCTCTTGAGAGCCTCTTGCGGATCGGGGGCCTGGAGCCGGGCCTGGTGATAGAAGAACGTCGAGCGGGCAATGCCAGCGATGTCCAGGAGCAATTCCAGGCGGTGTTGGGCCTTGAGAGCGATGACGGCGCGGACCTTTACCGCGGATCCTCGTCCCTCAAGGCCTGCACTTTTCCCAGGAACGCCACCTCTGCCCGCAAGCGCTCGTTCTCACGGCGCAACCTTTGCAGTTCTGACTCAGGCTGCGACGGCGCCTCGAAAGGCGACTTCGGGCGGCCCCTGGGCTTCGGACGCAGTCCGTCTTCGCCTTCATTCCGATACAGGCTTGCCCACTTCTTGATCAGAAGCGGGGACGACAGCTGGAACTCCTGCGCCAAGGCCACCTGGGTCTCTCCAGCCAGAAACCGCTGCACAACAGCGAGTTTGAACTCAAACGAAAACTGCCGCTTGGTTGGCTTGGCCACTAGCGTTGTACCTCCGCGAACTCTCCACCGGTCATATAACCGGCCTATGGCCCGCTTGCTCACCCCGAGCTTTGTGGCAACGGACTTCGCGCCCCAACCGGTCTCAAACAACGCTACCGCGGCCGCGCGCTGCTCCTCGGACAACGAACTGCTTTTTAACATGAAACTGCTCCCCGTAAGTCAGAACTGAATTCTCAGTCCAACTTTCGGGGAGCAGTTCAAACATTCCGGACCCGGCCAATTTCATCGATGCTTTAGCTGGACGCTGCCCAGCCGCAGCCCCACGGCGAGAGGCCGCGCTGCGCGTAGACGCGGTTCGCGATGTCGATCTGCTGGGCCTTGCTGGCGGCCGCGGCGTTCGGAGCGTAGGCGCCACCGCCGGAACCGATCCAGGTCTGGACGTCGAACTGCAGGCCACCGTAGTAACCGTTACCGGTGTTGATAGCCCAGTTCCCACCGGACTCACACTGGGCAACCTTGTCCCACATTGCTTCGTTCGGCGCGCCAGTAGGACCGGAAGCGCCGGAAGCGCCGGATGCAACAGTCGCGGCAGGGGTCGGCTTGGGGCGTTCCTTGGTTCCGACAGTCACTTTCGCGAGGACCGGCTTGACGGTGACATCGGAGGAGACTAGAGTCCGGGTCGCTTCGCGACCATCCACCAGGACGAGCTTGAACGTCTTGCTGAGCAGCCCGAGGACACCCTCCTGGGTCACGGTCTTCTGGTCACTGAACTGGGTGGAGTCTTCCGTGGTGACGGTGTCGAAAGGAACGTTTTCCGTTTCCGTGGCGGTCTTGCTCGTGTCCACCCGGGAAACCTTGATCACCATGTTCGGGACCACGGGAGCCGAGTTCGGCTGGGAAACGCGATCGTTCGGGCCGAGCGCGACTCCGGCATCGCTGAGGACGGTGCCGACGTCGGCCGCCGTCGTCGTCTTGGAGGAGCTCTGACCGTCCACGATCAGGCTAATCGTCTTGGGGGTCATGATCGAGACGAAGGATCCGGAAACGGCGAGCTGGGTGTCTTTGGGCTGGGAAACAGCCGATGCGCTCGCGACGCCGAGCTCGGAGACGAGTCCCTCGACGTTGGGCGCCGTGGTGTTGACCGTCCGCTGGGCACCGTCAAGGCTGACGGTAACGGCTTTGGCCAGGTTGACGTTGATGATGGAACCGTTCTGCACCGAGGCGTCCAAGGCCGGGGAAACCCGGTCTTCAGCCTTCAGATCAACCTTGGCTGCCTTGACCACTTGGTCAACGGTACTGCCGAAGGTCTGGACGGAACTCACTTTGCCGTCGACGTTGAGGGTGACTGACTTGTTGTTGCCCGTAAAAGCAACCACTCCCAGTACCAGTGCCGAGAGCACCAGCAACTGCGCACCTACCTTGACGAAGCTGAACTTACCGCCCGTGGTGAAGAACTTAACCATGTTTGCCCGTAACTTTTGGACCATCCGGGCACGGGGAAAAGCGCACAGGGCTCTCCGGCCGCGGTCCTGGGATGCAGGCCGAAGCCATGCAAAAGGACTGCAGCGGAGTTGTGCGCCGCCACACTCAATTCAACTGAAACACCAATTGCGAACGGAGTAAGTTATCCGAAGGCCTTCCCCGACCCCGGCTACTGGTTACCCACTGTAACCGAAGCGTTATATAGTGACCAAGATTTTTACATACCGGGTATGTATCGGGACGTCCGTTCAATCCCACGAACCGTATGTTGCCACGGTGTTTGCGGCCAGTTGCGAGCACAGCGTGGAAAGCTCGGTTCCAGTCACTTCAGCCATGGAACGAACGGTGTAGGGCACCATATAGCTCGCGTTGGGACGACCCCTATAGGGGTGCGGCGTCAGGAAAGGCGAATCGGTTTCGACGAGCACCAGTTCGGGATCTGCGATGGTCAGGGCATCCCTCAGATTTGCCGCGTTCTTGAAGGTCATGGTGCCCGCAAAGGACATGTACCAGCCGTTCGTGTTGCAGATCCTTGCCAGTTCTTCATCGCCCGAGAAGCAGTGGAACACCACCCGCTCCGGGGCGCCTTCCTCGCGGAGAACCTGGACCACGGCGTCATGCGCGTCACGGTCGTGGATCTGGAGGGTCAGGTCGAGCCTCTTCGCGATATCGATGTGGCGACGGAACGAATGCCGCTGGTGCACCAGGCCGTCGCCGTGGGTGCGGAAGAAATCCAGCCCGGTTTCCCCGATTGCGCGGACCCTCGGATGGGCCGCGAGGTTCTCGATCTCCGCGAGCGCCGATTCCAGCTCTCCGCGGCCTGCGTAGACGGGAGCATCGTTGGGGTGGATGGCGACGGCCCCGAGGAGCCGCCTGTCCGCCTCGAGGGCCTGGACCGTGAACCTCGAGGACTCAAGGTCGCACCCCACTTGCACCGCACCTTGGACACCTACCGCTTCGGCCTCGTCCAAAGCATCGGAGACCGCGACTTCCAGCAGGCCGTGCCGGAAATCGAGATGGGTGTGGTTGTCCATCACTGGGACCGGTAGCGGCTCGGGAGCAGGCGGGTATTCCTTGCGTGAATCGCCGTTCGCGGGCGCACGATGGGAAACTGCCGCCCGGTATGAGGCCGGCGGGAGGGAAGTGCACATGTTTCCACCCTATCTTTTCCGCCCGTGCGCTTCCTGATCCATTGCCCGTGCGCTTCCTGATCCATTGCCCGTGCGCTTCCTGATCCATCCCTGAGCCCTTCCTGATCCGTTACTGATCCGTTCCTCCGGAACGTACCTCTGTCTGCAGTAGGCCCGGTCTGGGTAGTCTGGTACAAAAGGCGGTAAATCCCGGCCAGGGCACCGCGGCCCCGGCTGCGGAGCTGTCATGGCTGAGGGGTTGTCCATGGATTCAAAGCGACACGGTGCCGTTGATGAGCCATTGTTGCGGGACGAGGCCGTTGTTGCCTTGCCAACCGAACGAGAATCCTTCAACGGCCACAAGCTGGCGGTCATGGATACCGGGCAATTCCACACCGCCAGTGAGAAGATCCTGGTGGCCATCAACAAAGTCATCGATGGCAAAGCCGAAGCCGCCACGCTTGCCCTCACAGTGCTCCTCGCCCAAGGCCACCTGCTCGTCGAGGACGTCCCCGGGGTCGGTAAGACGCTGCTCGCCAAAGCCCTCGCCCGCACCATCGATTGCAAGGTCAGCCGCATCCAGTTCACACCGGACCTCCTGCCTTCGGATGTCACGGGCGTCTCCATCTACAACCAGTCGTCTCGGCAATTCGAGTTCCGGAGGGGCGCGGTCTTCGCCAACATCGTGATCGGCGACGAAATCAACCGCGCCTCGGCGAAGACCCAGTCCGCCCTGCTCGAATGCATGGAAGAGCACCAAGTGACGGTGGATGGCCATTCGTACCAGCTGGCGGAGCCGTTCATGGTGGTTGCGACGCAGAACCCCATCGAGATGGAAGGCACCTATCCGCTGCCGGAGGCCCAGCGGGACCGTTTCATGGCCCGAATCTCCATGGGCTACCCGGACAAACTTTCCGAGATCGAAATGCTCGAGACGCATCAAGCGTTTTCGCCCCTCGCCAAAGCCGCCCCCGTGGTCACGTCCGCGGATGTCGCCGCGATGATCGCCACGGTGCAGCAGGTCTTCGTCTCCCAAGCCGTGAAGGAATACACGGTTGCCCTGGGCCGGGCCACCCGGGACAGCGCGCGCCTACGACTCGGAGCCAGCCCCCGCTCGCTGCTGCAGCTGCTGCGCGCGGCCAAAGCGACGGCGGCTCTTGACGGCAGGGATTTCGTCCTTCCCGACGACGTCATTTCCGTCGCCGAATCGGTCTTGGCGCACCGCATTATCCTTGACCGCAAGGCCGCCAGTTCCGGTGACACTCCACAGAGCATCATCCGAGCCATCCTGGCCTCTCTCCCGGTGAACCAAGACGCCGGCGCGGAACGCCGCGGCAGCTAACGGAACGAATTCGGGGGCACGCATGGCACTGATGGATCTACTTCCGAAACACGTGTTCACCACGCGCGGTTGGGGCTTGCTGGCCAGCGGAGTCGGCTCCCTGTTGCTCGCCCAGGTCATGGGGAGACGTGATCTGCTGGCACTTGGGATCCTGCTGTTGGTCCTGCCGCTGGTATCCCTTGCAGGGATTCGTATCCTCAAGCCGCGCTTTCAAGTGTTCAGGGAATTCCACCCGGCTTCGGTGGAGGCGGCTTCCACCGCAACGGTGCGGCTTGCGGTTGCGAGGACCGGCGCATCCACCGGCCCGGTGATCATGGAAGAACAGTTGCCGCCGCGTTTCGGCGAGCCTCCGGCCTTTCGTTTTCCCGCACTCGCCGCTTCGGGCGGCACCAGCCGGTATGAATACCATTTGCGCTCAGGCAAGCGCGGCCAATTCAGGATCGGTCCGGTCACGGCCGAGTTCTGCGATCCCTTCGGCTTGTCGTTGCACCGGCACGCGATCGACGACGGCGACCTCCTCACCGTGACGCCCGCCGCCGTCGAACTCCCCGCCACGGGCCTCGCCGGCGCACGCGGAAACGACGGCGTGACCGCCACCCGGATCCGCGCCAATCCCAGCGACGACGACGTGATGACCCGCGAATACCGGCACGGCGATCCCATGCGGCGCGTCCATTGGGCCGCGACAGCGCGGCATGGGGAGCTCATGGTGCGGCAGGAGGAATCCGTCACCACACCGGAGGCGACCATCATCATGGACCAGCGCTATTCCGCTTTCGTGTCGGGCTCTGGAACCGTGTTCGGTGCGGCCCACGAGGACTCCTTTGAGCTGGTCAGCAGCGAGAACTTCGAGTGGGTCGTGACGGCGGCCATGTCGATCAGCGCCCACCTTGCCGATCGCAACTATTCGCTGCGTTTCCTCGACGCCGCGGGGTATCCCGCGTTTCGCGGATCCCGTTCCGCGCCCTCTCCGGAAGCGGAGGAATACAGTGGCCTGGGCGGGATGCAATCCATTGCCGAAAGCCTCGCCGCCATTCAGCTCAGCGGCCCGCGGCATGTCCATGGCGAGCGTGGCCGCAAAGAAGCCGCCGTCGTCGATGGTGCCGAGGCGCCCTTCGACGACCACCTGATGGACAAGCTGGCGGCACATCGTCTCCGCGGGCCCGTCCTCGCACTGTTGGGCAACATGACACCCTCCGAGGCCCGTGCGCTGGCGCCTGCAGCCGGCTATGGCGCGAACGCTTTCGCCCTGATGGTCACCGACCACCCCCGCCATGTCCAGCCGATCATCGAAGCCTTGAAGCTAGGCGGTTGGCGCGCCGTCGCCGTAAGTTCCAGAACGGACCTTCCCGCCGCGTGGTCCGGTTTCGATCAAGGGGAGATCCTCGCAGCGGCTGCAGCCGCGATGGATGTCCGGCGTGGCGCGGCGGTGCCGCGATGACAACTACCTCCAGGCACGGCCCTCCGGGACGAAGCCCGCACCCGGAGCCGGCAAACTCTGGCGATGTTTCGTCCGGTGGCCCAGGACGGACGCCCCGAACGCGGAGCCTAAAGCCAGGGGCTTACCCGTGGGCGATGGCGGCGGCCATCGCCATCGCCGTGCTCGGAGCATCGCTTGCGCTCAATGGAGTCTTCAGGGGCTGGGTGTGGTTGGTTCCTGCGATCACCACGGTGTGTATCGTCGCGTTGGTCTTGGCCGTCCTGCGCACCTTGCGGGCGCCGTCGCTGCTCACGGCTTTGGGCGGCCTCGTCGCTTTGGTGTTCATCCTCGATTTCACCTTCTTCCGGCAGCAGAGCCTGGCGGGATTCATACCGTCCGGAGCAACCTTTGACACGCTGGGACAATTCCTCCGACGTGCCGGTGACACCGTCGTTTCGGAAACCGCCCCGGTCGCGCCGAACGCCGGAATCGTGTTTGTCGCTTGCGCGAGCCTAGGCCTCGTGGTTGTCCTCATGGATGCCTTGGCGGTTCCGCTGGGCATGCCTGCGACGAGTGGTGTGGGCCTGCTGGCCATCCTCGTTTTCCCGGCGACCATCAAGCCACAGGGCGCGGGGCTGCTTGGATTCCTTGCCGCGGCGCTCGGTTTCATCGTGATTCTTGGTTGCAGCCAGTGGTTCGCGCCGGATTCCCGGTTGCAGTCCGACAACGCCCGCGGCACAGGGCAGCTTAAACGATCCGTGGTGATCGGTGCGGCGGCTCTTGCTCTCGGGTTGCTGTTGCCGTTGGCGATTCCGGGATTCGAGCGCGGAACGTTTCCAGTGGGCTCGCGGCTGAACCCTTGGGGGGTGTCCAACGGTTTGAACCCCATGATCACGCTGGGCAACAGCCTGCGGAATCCCACCGGCGACGGCCGCTTCACCTATGCCACGAGCTCCACCGCTCCTGTGTACCTGCGTTCAGTCACCATCGACAAGTTCGACGGCGATACCTGGGCACCGGACGATCGCGAAGCCTCCCGGCGGATCGGACCGGGCCGCATGGCGCCGGACTACCCGCTCCCCTCCGAGCTGGTGCGCCAATTGACGGTGGTCGACACCGGACAGTTCACCAGTCCGTACCTGCCGGTCCCCTATGCTCCAACAGCCGTCAACGGGCTGAGCGGACGTTGGTCCTGGGATCCCGCAACACTGAGCATCCGCGGCGAAGACAGCACCACGAGGAACCAGCAATACACGGTATATTCGGCCCTGCCGGCTCTGACATCAGCGGCGTTGGCCCAGGCCAACGCCCGGCCCACGTCCATTTCGCAGGATTTCATCCAGTTGCCAAGCAATGTTCCGGACATTGTAAAGAACACGGCGAACACGGTCACGGCCGGCGCCAATGGCAACTATGCCAAGGCGATGGCGATACAGGACTATTTGCGCTCGTCCCAGTTCAGCTACTCGCTGCAGGCTCCGGTCCAAGGCGGTTATGACGGCAATGGCATGTCTGTCCTGGCTGATTTCCTGCAGCAGAAGAGCGGCTATTGCGTCCACTTCGCCTCTGCCATGGCCGTTATGGCCAGGCTGAAGGGAATCCCGAGCCGCATCGCCGTGGGCTACGCGCCGGGCCACGCCACCGGGGCGACCGTCGCCGTGGCCGGGCAGGAACCGCTTCCGGAGTTCGCAGTGGATGCACGGGACGCCCATGCCTGGCCCGAGCTGTATTTCGAGGGTGTCGGCTGGGTTGCCTTTGAACCGACCCCTTCACGCGGAGTGGTCCCGAGCTACGCTTCGGATCCTGTTGCTCCGGGCGGCCCGAGCACCAAGCTGCATGAGGAGAACCTGACCCCTGGTGCCGCGACTCCCGCCCCGAGCGTTCCTGCCGTACCGCAGCTTGCCGGGCCGGGCGCTGGATCGGGCTCGGGCGCCGGCTCCTGGACCGTGCTGTACGTCGTCGCCGGTGCCTTGCTTCTCGCGGCGTTGGCGGCTTCACCGAGGATGTTCCGCTCGGGTATCCGGGGGCGGCGCCTCAGGCCGGCACCGTCCCGCGATAGTGCGGCCTTGGCATGGGCCGAGCTCCAGGACCTCGCCACCGATTACGGTGTACCACCCGACCCTAGCGAAACTCCGAGGCGTTTTGCCGAACGATTGCGCAACTCAGTTGCGCTCGGAGCCTCCGACGACGTCGGGCAACACGCGGTAGCATCACTCGCCGGCGATTTCGAACGGCAGCGTTACGGTCCCCCGGACGGTCCCGCAAGGAAGAGCGCAGAGCAAGGGGACCGGACCGCGGCTGTCCGGATCGCTGCTGTCCGCACCACGTTTCGTCGCAATGCTTCTTGGTTCGCGGCTTTCCGCGCGGAGTGGCTCCCGCCATCCCTGATGTCCAGGCGGCGGCGTTGACCCCCAACTGACTGACAGTTGATGTCGTTTTGAGCGCTTATTACGACAACTACTGCCAGTCCGTTGGGATTAGTCTGCGTACGGATCGGCGATGCCGACGTACTGGGTGGTGAGGTATTCCTCGATGCCTTCGAAGCCGCCTTCACGGCCCAGGCCGGACTGCTTGACGCCGCCGAAAGGTGCCGCCGCGTTGGAAATGACTCCGGCATTGAGGCCCAACATGCCCGTTTCGATCCTTTCGCTGACCCGCAGTCCGCGGTTCAGGTCCTTGGTGTAGACATAGGCGACCAACCCATACTCGGTGTTGTTGGCAAGGTTAATGGCCTCATCTTCGCTCTTGAAGGTGATGATCGGGGCCACCGGGCCAAAGATTTCTTCCTTCAGGATCCGGGCGTCCGCGGACACGTTCTTGAGGACCGTGGGCTGGTAGAAGTAGCCCGGGCCATCCACCGGGGCACCGCCGGTGACGGCAACTGCGCCGTTGGCAACGGCGTCGGCCACGAGGGCGTGCACGCCGTTGCGTGCCTTGCCATCGATCAAGGGGCCCACGGTGGAGTCCGGCTCGGTGCCCCGCGCGGGGTTGAGCGCGGAGATCTTGGCGGCGAACTTCTCGGCGAAGGTATCGGCGATGGAGTCATGCACAATGAAGCGGTTCGCAGCTGTGCAGGCCTCGCCCATGTTGCGCATCTTGGCTGCGACGGCGCCTTCGACGGCCTTGTCCAGATCGGCGTCTTCGAAGACGACGAACGGCGCGTTACCGCCAAGCTCCATGGAGCTGCGCAGGACCTTATCCGCGGCTTCGCGCATCAGGGACTGCCCGACGGCGGTGGAACCGGTGAAGGAAATCTTCCGCAGGCGGTCGTCCTTGATGAGGGGCCCGGTAACTGCCCCCGCTGTGGAGGTCTGGATGACGTTAAGGACGCCTGCGGGAAGGCCGGCTTCCTGCATGACCTGGGCGAAAAGCAGGCTGGTCAGGGGGGTGAGGTTGGCGGGCTTGAGCACCATGGTGCAGCCGGCGGCGACCGCGGGAGCAATCTTGCGGGTGGCCATGGCCAGCGGGAAGTTCCACGGGGTAATCAAAAGGCAGGGCCCAACCGGCTTCTTCTGGACCAGGATGCGGTTCTTGCCGTCCGGGGCTGCAGAGTAGCGGCCGCTGACGCGGACGGCTTCCTCGGAGAACCAGCGGAGGAATTCGGCACCGTAGGCTACTTCGCCGCGGGCTTCGGCCAAGGGCTTGCCCATTTCCAGGGTCATGAGAAGCGCGAAGTCCTCAGCTCGTGCCGTGACCAGCTCGAATGCGCGGCGCAGGATTTCGCCACGCTCACGGGGAGCGGTCCGGGCCCAGGAAGCCTGGGCGGCAACGGCAGCGTCCAGCGCGGCGGCGCCGTCCTCCGGGCCGGCGTCAGAGATGTTGATGAGCACCTTGCCCGTGGCAGGATCCTCGACGTCGAACGTCTTGCCGGATGCCGCAGGCAGCCACTGGCCGTTGATGAGCAACCCGGTGGGAACGGATGCGAGAAGTTCGCTTTCGCGATCGGCGGTAACAGTCACAGTGACTCCTTCGTCAGTCAGCGCAGCTTGTAGAGATGCACCAACACTTGATTTTGTGGAATTACTGCCACCGTACTGCCCGCCGCGAAGCAGTGTCTACGCCTTCGCGCACTGCCGCGGGAACAACAGATTGTGCAGTTGCACAGCCCGGGGTTGGAGCGCCTGCTAGCGCGCCGCGAGCACAGCCCTAACGCGCCGCGAGCACAGCCCTAACGCGCCGCGAGCACAGCAGAGTACAGCTCGCGCTTGCTGATGCGTGCGTCCTCCGCGACGGCGGCCACCGCTTCCTTGAGCCTGACGCCCTTGCCGACGAGTTCATTGACGGCGGCAACATGGTCCTCAGGTTTGCCCGGCTCCTGTTCGGGCGCGCCGGCCACCACCACGGCGATCTCACCGCGAACCTCGTTGTTTTCTGCCCATTCGAGGAGTTCCCGGACGGTTCCCCGGATGACCTCCTCGTAAGTCTTGGTCAATTCGCGGCATACGGCGATGCGCCGGTCCGCCCCGAAGCGCTCGTGCAAAGCACGGAGCATGGGCTCAAGACGATGCGGTGCCTCGAAGAACACCATCGTTCGGCGTTCGCTCCCAAGGTCCGCAAGCCGCGAGCTGCGTTCGCCCGCTTTGCGCGGCAGGAATCCCTCGAAGCAGAAACGGTCCGTCGGCAGCCCCGAGAGCGCCAGGGCAGTCAGCACCGCCGACGGTCCCGGAAAGGCAGTGACGAAGAGACCTGCCGCCACGGCTCCCTCCACGAGGCGGAAGCCTGGGTCGGACACCGCGGGCATGCCGGCGTCGCTCACCATGATGATGGTCTTGCCGGCCCTGACGTAATCCAGCAGTTCCTCGGTCTTGGCTGCCTCGTTGTGCTCGTGATAGCTGATGACCCGACCGGTCACGGTGATGCCGAGGGACTGGACCAGACGATGCAGGCGCCGGGTGTCCTCGGCAGCGACGATGTCGGCCGTCTGCAGCAATTCAATGAGCCTGCTGGAGGCATCCCCCACGTTCCCGATGGGAGTGGCAGCCAGAACTATCCGGCCCACGCCCTCAGCAAGCATAGGAAGCGCCTGTGCCTCGAGGGACTCCGCCGAGTCAGGAACGGTGGTTTCATCCGGGGAGCTCAGCTGTTCAGTCACCCAACAAGCCTAATGCCCCGGCTGCGGCTTTCAGTGAGCTACGGAGGCAAAAGGTAGCATGGGCTGAGTGACCGATACCTCCGTGCGCCCCACCCCGCAAACCTGGCTGATACGGCCCCGCGAGGCTTTCACGGCCCAGGCCCTGCGGACGCGGCTCATTGGTAGCATCCAGAGCTGGCGCGATTATCCGCCGTCGTTGCGGCTGTGGTTCTGGCTGATCCCCACCATCACAGCCGTGATCGGCGGGATCCTGCGTTTTGTCCGCCTCGATGCCCCGCACAGCCTCGTGTTCGATGAGACCTACTACGTCAAGGACGCTTACTCCCTCCTGGTCAGCGGCTACGAACGGAGCTGGCCGGACAAGGCCAACGACGCTTTCAACGCGGGTAACCCCAACGTCCTCCTCGACTCCCCCGAGTACGTAGTGCATCCACCGGTCGGAAAATGGATGATCGCCTTCGGGATGTGGCTTTTCGGTTCGGACAATTCCTTCGGTTGGCGATTTTCCGCGGCCCTGACTGGCACCCTTTCCATCTTCCTCATTGCCCTGATTGCGCTGAAGCTCTTCCGTTCCCACATTCTGGGCGCGGCCGCCGGACTGCTGCTAGCCGTCGACGGTCACCATTTGGTCATGTCGCGGACTTCCCTGCTGGACATCTTCCTGATGTTTTGGTTGCTCGCGGCCTTTGGTGCCTTGCTGATGGATCGCGACGACGGCCGGCGCCGTTTGGCGGCACGGCTCGCTGCGCTGGCGGGCGCGTCGAAGGACGGCCGGCCAACGGCGTTGCAACTCGCCTCGGGGCCGTGGCTGGGATTTCGCTGGTGGCGACTGGCAGCCGGCGTTTGCCTCGGCCTGGCCGTCGGCACCAAGTGGTCGGCATTGTTCTTCGTGGCCGGCTTTGGCTTGATGACCGTCTTCTGGGACATGAGCGCGCGGCGTATTGCGGGTATCCGGAGTTGGCCGAGCGCCGGGATCATCAAGGACGGCGTGCCGGCATTCTTCACCATGATCCCGGTGGCTGGAGCCGTGTATTTGTCCACGTGGACCGGCTGGTTCCTTTCCAAGGACGCCTACTACCGGAATTGGGCGGATACGAATCCCTCCGCCACGTGGGGATGGATTCCCGGGCCGTTGCGATCCCTTGCCTACTACCACATGGAGGCCTACAACTTCCATCAAAGCCTCAGCTCGCCGCATCCGTATTCGGCGAGCCCGTGGACCTGGTTGGTGATGGGACGGCCCACCTCCTTCTACTATGAGTCTCCCAAGCAAGGAACGCCCGGTTGCGATCTGCAGAGCTGTACCTCCGCGATCCTCTCGGTCGGAAACCCGGTCGTCTGGTGGGGAGCCACGATTGCGCTCTTCGTGGTGTTGTTCTGGTGGGCGGGGCGGCGCGATTGGCGGGCTGGGGCCATCCTGGCCGGCGTCGCGGCCGGGTACTTGCCGTGGTTCATGTACCCGGACCGGACCATGTTCTACTTCTATGCCCTGTCCTTCGAGCCTTTCTTGGTCCTGGCCCTCGTCTACGGATTGGGGCTCGCCTTGGGCAGGAGCGACGCTCCCCCGTGGCGCCGACGCTCAGGGCTCTACGTCGTGGGCCTGGTGGTGGTTCTCGCCGTGCTGTTGTCAGCGTTCTTCTATCCGGTGTGGACGGCGGAAGTCATCAGCTACCAAGACTGGCGCATGCGTATGTGGATGCCATCCTGGATCTGATCCTCGCCAAAGCCGCCAGCAGCTAGGCTCGCCGCCGCTATTTTTCCAATGTGACGGCCTCGGTATCCGCATCAGGCCGGGAATCGTCCGCGACGGCCTCATTCTTGGGAGGTAGTCCGCGACGACGGCGGGTAGGCCACGTAAAGATGAGCGTCAGCAAGGCCGCGACAAAGACCAAAGCGCCGATCGCAATTCCGGCGTCCATCCAGAACTGTCCGGGGAACAAGCGGATCAACGTGTCATCCAATGAGAATGTCCATGTCCCGTTGGCGAAGAAAATCCGGTGGAACTCCGTGAAGAACTGCTGCCAGCCCATCGCCGCGAGTGTGCCGAGTCCCACGATGAGCACCAGTGTGGCGATCGAACCGGCGAACAGGCCACGGCGAATTCCGCCCTTGCTGCGTTTGCGCAGGTACAGCATCGCGATGATGCCGATGATGACCATGAGGGCGCCGGCACCAAAGGCCGAAAGCATCACGGTCTTGACGTCGGCCATGTGGGAGACTTCGCCCTCCTTGAACAGCTTCTCGCCGTTCCGGTTGACAAGATCGCCCAAGTACCGGGGCCCCGACCAGTTGCTGAGATAGTCCACGGCGTAGGAACCGTAGGTCATCCGGTCATCGGCGTTGAATCCGTAACCGTCACCGGGGAATCCAGGCCGGTAGTACTCCACCCAGAGGAACAGCGGGCTCGTCACTGCGCGGATTGCCAGCACCAAGAGGACCACCGGGTAGAAGACGGCCAGGATGACCTGGAAGATGCGCGGTGCCACGGGCTTGGCGTTGGCAGCCTGCTCGCGCTCGTGGTAGCGACGTTCCACTTCAGCTTCCGCGGGCCGCACCTGAAGGGCCGACGTCGGCAAAGGCTCGGCGAAGAGCGCCGGTTCTGCCCCGGCGTCCGCAGCTTCGGCAGCTTTACGGTCCGCACGGCTCTCGGGCTGCTGCCCGGTCACCGGCTGTCCGGTCACCGGCTGTCCGGTCACCGGCTGTCCGGTCACCGGCTGGACGGAGGCGGAATCCGACGTCGACTTGGCGTCGGGCACGCGCTTCGTGGAAGAGTCCTCGGCAATGTCAGCGCGCGCCGGTTGTGCGTCCTCGGCCATGGACTTGGGGGCAGGTTTCATCCAGTCGAAAGCCGGCTCATCACCGTCGTCGTGGATATCCGCGTCCTGGTCTTTGGGGATCGGGCTCTTCTCGGTCACTTCGATTTCACTTCCGTAGGATTCACATGCCGGAGCAGGAACGGGCCGCTGGCAATCTTCTCTGCCTTCGAGCCTACAGTCAGCCCTCGCGGAGAGACGAGGAGCCACCCCGGCGAAGCCGGATTGAGACCTGAGCCGAGTGCCGTCAGGCGGCTATTTCCCGGTAGCCGGCATCGTTGATGTCCAAGTCACCTGTGGCGCCTGCACGGATCGCCCGTCCGCCCAGCGCCAGGGCATAGACCCAGTATGCAACGAGAACGAACGAACCGATCAGGATCTTGGCCCACACCGGAAGCGCGCTGGGCGTCACGAAAGCCTCCACGAGTCCGGACACGAACAGGACAAATACCAGCCCCAGCGCCACTGTGATCAGTGAGCGCCCCTCGTCCGCCACGGCCTGCATCCTGCGCCGCGGCCCGGGGGAAACCAAAGCCCAGAAAATCCGGAGACCGGCCGCGGAGGCGATGAACACGGCCGTCAGCTCCATAAGGCCGTGGGGAAGGATGTAGCTGAAGAACACATCCATCTTCCCTGTCGCCGCAAAGACACCAGCAGCGACCCCCAGGCCCTGTGCATTCATGAAAAGCATGGCGGGCACCCAGAAACCCGTGATCCCTAAAGCCACGGCCTGCGCCCCGATCCAGGCATTGTTGGTCCATACAGCCCCCGCGAAGGACGCGGCGGGGTTTTCCGAGTAGTAGCCAACAAAGTCTTGGTCGACGTACTGCTTCACGGCACCACTGCTTCCCAGTGCCCTCAACGCCTCCGGGGACGTCGCGATCCAGAGTGTATAGCCCGCGGCCACGAGGCAGAAGAACACACCGCACCACACCGTCAGCCATCGCAAACGGAAGAACGCGGCTGGCAGGGACACCACGAAAAAGCGCGCAAGGTCTTCCATGAAATTTGATCGGGCTCCGGTAAACCGGGTGCGCGCCTGGGCCAGGGCCGCCGACAACGATGCGGAAAGTGCGCTCTCAGGGGCCACGGAGCGGATGAGGGACAAATGTGAAGACACCACTTGGTACAAGCGCAAAAGCTCATCGGCATCGCCGCCGTCCAGGCGCCGTTTGCGCGCGAGTTCGTGCAGCCTTGACCATTTTGGCCCGTTAACGACGGAGAAGGCATCCATGTCCACGGCTCTACCCTAGTACTGCCCTTAGTACTGCCCTTCCGAAAGCAGTCCCGACCCCCGCTCCCCACCCTTGTCCGCGGTTAGACTCGATCCAGCGGGAGCCATCCGGTCCTGCGACGGCGTGGCAGTTTTTGGGGGCCGGTTTGAGTTCGATCATTACTGGTGAGGCCGTAGTCCTTGAACTGCGGCCGGCATCGTTCGGGGCCAGGGCCCTCGGGCTCATGCTCGATGTCCTGGTTCATGTGGTGTTGCTCTTCGTTTTGCTGTTCCTGCTCGGCATGGTGGCGCCGGACCTGGACGGCGCAGCCGCCCGTGCCATGGCCCTGTCCAGCGTGGTGCTGTGCCTCGTGGTCGTTCCCGTGGCGGTGGAAACGTTGAGCCGAGGCCGTTCGCTGGGCAAGCTGGCTACCGGGCTCAGGATCGTGCGCGACGACGGCGGATCCATCCGCTTCCGGCATGCGGTGATCCGGGGGCTGATCGGCTTCCTGGAGATCTACGCGACGTTCGGGGGACTAGCCATCGCCGTGGCGCTGTTCAACGACAAGTCGAAAAGGCTCGGAGACGTCGTCGCAGGAACCTACTCGCTCAGGCAGCGTGTTCCATCCGAACCCACCGTCCTGCCCTACGCTCCTCCGCACCTGCAGGCTTGGGTGGGACGCGCGGATATCGGCAGGGTGCCCGACGGTACAGCGCGTCGGGCTTCACAATTCATCCAACAGGCCTCCCGGATGGCCCCGGAATCGCGCTCCAGCCTGGCCGTAGCCCTGGCAACTGAACTGGCAGCGTACGTCGCCCCGCCTCCGCCGCCCGGAACGACGCCGGAAGGCTATCTGCACGCCGTGCTGGGCGAGCGGCGGAACCGGGACCTGGAACGCCTGCGCCGCGCGGAACAACGCAGCGCCATTGTCGGGGATCGGCTCAACAGGCTCCCGTTCACTCGTTAGCCAAGCGCGGGACGCAAGGTGCGTCCCGCCGTCGGGCATAACTGCCGCATGTCCCGGCAGCGCTCAGCGCTTCGCGTAGCCAGCCCAGGCGATGTTCCAGTCACCGAAGCCTTCAAGTGGTTCGACCACCGGAGCGCCGGTGTTGAGGACCTGCACCACATCCCCGGGCGCCATGTTGTTGAAGAACCAGGCGGCGTCGGCCGGGAGCAAACCCACGCAGCCGTGGGAGACGTTGTAGGAGCCGACGGCTTCGTAGGCGGACGGGAGCGCCTGGTGCACATAGACCCCCGAGTTCGTCAGCCGGTTCGCATGCTCCACGACCAGCGGTGCGTAGTAGCCCTTGTCGCCGGGCTTTAGCCCGATGGTGCCGGCGTTGAACTTGGAGTGGCGCTCCTGCTCCATGATCACGGCGTAGCCGCTGGGCGAGAGCCAATCCGGGCCGCCGAGGGTGACGGGAGCGGTCTTGACGAGTGCGCCGTCGAAATACACCTTCATGGTCTTGGTGGTGTCGTCCACCACCGCGATCCGTTGCGGACCGGTCCGGAACGTGGCCTTGACATTGGAGTTCCCAATCATCCCGTTGCCAAAATCCCTGCCGAACAAGGGCATGTCCACAGTGACGCTCGTGTTCGCTGCCCAGAACTCTTTCGGACGGATACGCACCTTTCGGTCCGAGTACCAGCGCCAGGCTACTTCCTGGCCGGAGGAAACACTGATTTTCACGGTTTCTTCCATGGCAGCCTTGTCCGCCACCGGCTCGCTGAAGTTGATGTCGATGGGCTGCCCCGAACCGACGGTGGACCCATGTTGGGGGAACACGGTGGCATCGGCCTCGTTGGGCGTGGACACTGTGGTGAAGGTTTGGGTCTTCCGGAGTTCCCGTCCTGCGCCGTCAACAACGGTGAACCTGTAGCGGTACCCAGTGTTGAATGCCAAGGGATCCAGCGCGGACCAAGTGCTGCCGTCAGCGCTCATGGTTCCTTTGATTGCCTTGCCGCCCGTGACCGGGACCAGTTCAACATCCTTCAGCGTGCCGTGCACGGCCTTCACGGAAGGCCCGACGGCGGGATTCACTTCGCGGGCTCCGTCAAGGGGCGTGATACCCAGTTCCACTGCCTTGACGACGGGGGACGCCAGTCCGGCGTCGGAGCGCTGCGGTGATCCTGATTCGGATTCCACCCCCGTGCTCAGCCAGGCAGGAGCGGTGGCCACACCGATACCTCCGGCAGCAATACCGGCACACATCCCCATGATTCCGAGAATCTTCCCGGTCTTGCGTTTCCCCTGCAGCGCCATAGTGCAACTCCACATCCCCCAGCAGATCGCCAGCCCCAAGACTGACCGCCAATTCTACCCGGGGTACTGATGCGTCCCGGGCAGCGGCGGCCTATCAGTTGGCGTACTGCGCCCAGGGAATGTTCCAGTCGCCGAATCCGTCGTCGAAATTGGCATAGTCACCCTGGGTATTGACGACTTGGACGACGTCTCCGGTTGTCATGTTGTCGAACACCCATTTCGCCCCGTCCGGTCCCAATCCAACGCAACCGTGGGAGAGGTTCGTGACGCCGATGTACGGCAAGGCGGAGTCCGTTGCCTGGTGGATAAACTCACCGCTGGGTGTCAGGCGCGTGGCGTAGTTGACGTCAAGCTGTCCGTAGTAGGCCGGATCCCCTGGCTTGAGGCCGATGGTGGAGGCATCCATATGTTCCACCCGGTACTTCTCCATCAGCACCAAGTAGCCGCGCGCGGAAGGGAACCTGGTGTCGCCCATGGTGTCCGGCCACTCGCCCACTTGTTGGTCGTTGACACTGACCGTGAACGTATGGGCGACTGCGTCGGCCACCGCCACCTTCTTGTCACCGATCTTGAAGGTGTTCGTCTTATTGAAGTTGCCGATCTGGCCGTTGCCGAAGTCCACCCCGAAAAGCTTGAGGTCCACCGTGACGGTGCTGTTCGCTGCCCAGAAGTTCTCCGGACGGTAGCGCACCATGGTGTCGCTGAACCAATGGAAGGCCCCCACTTGGCCCGAAGTGGACGTGACCTTGATGGCCTTCTCCACAGCGGCCTTGTTGACCACTGGTTCGCTGAACGTGAGCTGGAGCGGCTGCGCCACACCTACTTTGGAGCCGTCCAGCGGGTACATGGCGGCGTCCGCTTCGTTCTGCGTGGAGACCGTCGCGAAAGAACCGGTCTTCGACGTTGCGCGGCCGGCAGCGTCTGTCACCGTGTAGTTGAACGTGTAGGAGGAGTTGAATTCGAGGGGCGTTGTCGCGGTCCAGCTGAGGCCGTCCGGAGTCAACGCGCCGTCGACCGTCTTTCCTTGGGTACTCGTCAAGGAGACCCTGTCCAGCGTTCCGTCCTTGACGGCGATCGTGACGGGCGCAGCGGGATTCACTTGTTTGGCCCCGCTCGCGGGCGAAGCAACCACGGTGGCCGGCCTCACGACCGGCAGCACGGCAGCCGCTTCGCTGCGCTCACCGGACGATCCCTCGGACTCGATCGCCGCACTGGCCGCATGCGGGGCCACGGCAGCGAACGTGCCGCTCAGCGCAGCAACGAGGCAGACCACCACGATCCAGGCCGCTTTCCGGAACCTGCTTCGCTTCGCATCGGCGGTGACAATAGTGTGCACCGCGCCCTCGCTTTCCATGGCGTCTGCATGCTCGCCGTCAGGATAAAGACCCATGTTTGATTTCTCCAAAAACTCACGTCCCCCAAAAAACTCACGCCCCACAGCCGCATCTTAAGGGGCGTGGCTTGACATTGGCTGGGAACCGCCATCCCGCGTGTTCCCAGCCGACGTTCTTAGTACCGGTAGTGCTCCGGCTTGTACGGCCCGGCAACATCAAGATCCAGGTATTCGGCCTGTTCCTTGCTGAGCTCGGTCAATTCCACGCCCAGTGCATCCAGGTGCAAGCGCGCAACCTTCTCATCGAGGATCTTGGGCAGGACGTAGACCTGGTTCGAGTATTCACGCTCGGCCTCGGGTTGGTCCTTCTTGGTCCATAGCTCGATCTGCGCGATCGTCTGGTTGGCGAAGGAGTTGCTCATGACGAACGAGGGGTGCCCGGTCGCGTTGCCCAAGTTCAAGAGGCGCCCCTCGGAAAGCACGATGATCGACCGCTCGTGGCGGCCATCGGCTGCGGCGAACACCCACTCGTGCACCTGAGGCTTGATGTCGACCTTTTGGACGCCGGGGACCTTTGCCAGTCCGGCCATGTCAATCTCATTGTCGAAGTGGCCGATGTTGCCCACGATCGCTTTGTTCTTCATCCGCAGCATGTCGGAGGCCATGATGACGTCCTTGTTGCCTGTGGTGGTGATGAAGATGTCGCCTTGTTCCACTACCGAGTCCAGCTTGGCCACCTGGTAGCCGTCCATGGCTGCCTGCAGTGCGCAGATGGGGTCGATTTCCGTCACGATCACGCGCGAACCCTGGCCGCGGAGCGCCTCCGCGGCGCCCTTGCCGACGTCGCCGTAACCGCAGACTACAGCGACTTTGCCGCCCATGAGGACGTCCGTGGCCCGGTTGATACCGTCCGGAAGCGAATGGCGGATGCCGTACTTGTTGTCGAATTTGCTCTTGGTCACCGAGTCGTTGACGTTAATGGCCGGGAAGAGAAGCTTGCCTTGTTCGGCGAGTTGGTAGAGGCGATGCACGCCTGTAGTGGTTTCCTCGCTCACGCCGCGAATGCCGGCGGCGACGCGCGTCCACTTCTTCGGGTCCGCGGCAAGGCTCTTGCGCAGGACATCCAGGATAAAGGCATACTCTTCGGGGTCGTCTTCCGTGGCGACGGGCACGGCACCTGCGGCTTCGAACTCGACACCCCGGTGGACCAACAGCGTAGCGTCGCCGCCGTCGTCGAGGATCATGTTGGGGCCCAACTCCGGGTTGGCGTCCGCGCCCGGCCAGCTGAGGATCCGCTCGGCCGTCCACCAGTATTCCTCAACAGTCTCGCCCTTCCAGGCGAACACCGGAACACCTTGGGGATCCTCGGCAGTTCCCTTGCCGACCACGACCGCGGCAGCGGCCTCGTCCTGCGTGGAGAAGATGTTGCAGGAGGCCCACCGGACCTCTGCGCCGAGCGCCGTCAGCGTCTCGATAAGCACCGCGGTCTGCACCGTCATGTGCAGAGACCCGGCAATGCGTGCACCCTTGAGCGGCTGGCTCGGACCGAACTCGGCGCGTAGCGACATGAGGCCCGGCATTTCGTGCTCGGCCAGGCGGATCTGGTGCCGCCCGGCTTCAGCCAGGGAGATGTCGGCAACCTTGTAGTCGAAAGTCATGGAAATCCTTAGAAATACCGAATGGTTGAAGTCAGTGAGGGCTCAAGCGTGCTGGTCAGGACCGTTGACGGCGGCCCGCAGTTCAGGGGGCAGAAGCAAGGGGATTCCGTCCTGGATGGCGTAGCGGAGCTTTTCACCGGAGGCGGCCGCCGCCGTCGAGACAAGTTCCTCGCCGTCCTGCTCCAGCGGCGACCCGGTCACCGGGCAACGCAGGATGGACAACAATTCAGGACTGACCTTTGGCATGGTTGGAGCTCCCTGGATGGCACCATCACGGGCGCCGCTTTGGACTGATATGCAGCTTCCAGAGTACAACCCGGCGGCGCTGGGAACCTTGTCACAAGAGTCGGACGGCGACACATGGGGTCAGCCGCCGTGATTCCCGGTGGTCCAGGCTGTCATGAAGGGTCAGGACGGGTCAGGAAGGGTCACGCAAGATGCGCAGGTGACGCCTGGTTCCTTCCACGGGGCTTGGCCCGTCAAAGGGGGTCCGGAGCGTACGGTGCTCCGGCGCCGCAGGCGCCGATGCGGCTTCGCGCACAGCGTTGGCCAGAGCAAGGAGATCGTCAGGTCCGGGCTGCGGCGGCGAGGACGGCATGGCGAGCCGCATGACTTCCCAGCCCCTCGGCACCGTCAGCGACTCCGCATGCTGCGCGCACAGATCATAGGAGTGAGGCTCGGCATAAGTGGCCAACGGACCTAGCACTGCCGTGGACTCGGCGTACACGTACGTCAAAGTAGCCACCGCGGATTGGCGGCAGGCGGACCTGGAACACTGACGAATTACACCCACAACATCCCAGATTAGCCGCTCTTCGCCGCGGCGCGGTGCATTGCCTCTTGGCAAGCATTATGTCGCGTTGGCCGAATCACGGGTCTAAAGTCGATATATGCAGTCACAGCACCACGTCCCGGGCTTCACAGTCCATTTGTCCGACACCGCGGACAGCCAGGAAACCACGAGCGAGGCCACGTCCGCACGCGGCTTCAGGGAGCGCCGCAGAAACCGCCACGGGCGGGGGTTGCGTGGTGAAATCATGCTTCCCAACGTCCCCGGTTACCGGACGCGCGCGGAACGGTTCGATGACCTCGTGCTGGACTCTGCGGAACGCCTGCAGGATATGTGGGGCAAACGGCTCGACGGCGTTTCGTTCGCCGTCGACGAGATCCCGCCAAACCTTGAGCAGTTGGTGGCTGAGGGCACCGCGGCGCCGCTCGGCTCGTACACTCCGGCAGGCCATGGTGCCGGACCCGTCATTACCATCTACCGGCGCGTCGTCGAGCACACCACCGGGGGCCGCGAGGACCTCCAAGACCTGGTGCACGACGTCGTCGTCGAGTACACCGCCGAAATGCTCGGCGTGCCGCCGGAGACGCTGGACCCGGTGTACCGCCGTCGTTATCAGTAGCCCAGGGTGACCTGTACTTTTTCGTGACCGGCCGCGCCATCTTGGATGGCCAGCACCGAGACCCCGTTTTGATCGGCCTGGCCGAGGACGAGCGCGCCGTAGGCCGCGTCCCCTGCCGCCGACACGATATAGCCGGAGACCGCGGCGCCGTCGGACTTGTCCGGAATCCCAATGACCGAGGTGGTCCCCCCGGCAATCTCCACCGTTTCCGTTTTGTGGACCTTGCCGTCCGAAGTGACCGGTGTGTAGCTAACGGTAGCGCGCCCCGCCGGAACACCGAAGCTCAGGAACCGGGTGCCACCTTGAGGCACGGCCATCACATGCTGGCTGCCCAAACGGACCGCTGCCGGAGACCAGGCAAAGTCAACGGGATCCTCAGCCTTGAGTCCCCGTGTCACGCGGGTGGACGCTGCGAAGGACGCATCCGAGGTAGCGCTGACGGTGTACCTGCCGGCTGGGACCCCCGTAAGAGGGACTTGGGTGACCGAGCCCGCTTTGGCAGTCACAGCTCCGCCGCCGGGCAAAGCGCGCTGGCCGTTCGGTCCGAACAAACGCACATCCACCACGGCGTCGACGGGACCGGGGACCACAATCTGCAACGCCGGAACGGCGTCGGAAAAACCTGCTTTGTCCCCGAGTGACTTCGCGGCGGTGGGATCCTGGATGTCCACTCCGGTCATGACCTGGGCATCAGCGGCGGCAACGCCGGGGGTAATGAGCTCGACGCCACCGGCTGTCAGTCCTCGGAGAACGCTTTGCTGGATGCTTGCTGCCACCGGCCCGCCGCTGCTGCGCAAGTGCACTGAGAGCTGGCCCTCATTCGGGACCAATCCGGCCAAGTTAATGGACCGGGTGGTTCCTGGCCCTACCAACAAGCCACGGCTGCCCGAGGCTTGGACCTGGCCACGGGAACCGTAGAGTTCTAGATTGACAGTTGCCGGCGTGCCCGAGGCGTTGCTGATGTTCAAGATCGCGGTCCGACCCAACGCCGTGCTGGCACCCACGAGCCAAGCATCGTTGCCCGGCTGCTGGCAAGGTGCCGCCGCGAGGCCGCGGAGATCCCCGTCGCCGGCGGTGTAGCTCATCAAGCCCGCGACGGCGGCCCGCTGGCTGCTGATGGGATCGGCACCAACCACCATGACATCGCCCGCCGGACGCTGGGCCACGACGCCGGCATTGAGCACGGGAGGCCCTGGGACTGGAGTCGCGGCCGGGGCAGGAGGCTTGGCAATGTCGGCAATCGCGGCACCGCCTAAGGAGGCGAGGTTGCTTCCCGGAACGGATCCGCTGGAGTCACTGAGCACGACGGCATCCAGGAAGCTTTTGGCCGAACGCGAAACGGGGCTGAATTGGGTGTCCGTGCCCGCGTCGGTTCCCTCAGGGAGACGAGGCGGCGCCGGACACACTGCGGCGACCCTGCCGGCCGGAACATCAGCGAGGGACAAGTCCAAAGCTCTGCTTCCCGCAGGCCCGGGCACTATGGATGCCGCAGAGACCACGCCCGCCCCGGCCGCAAGCAGCAGCGTAGCCGAGAGCACGCCCAACACGATGCCCTGGCTCTTCCGGCCCTGCCGGTTCCCGGCTTTGCGCTGCCCGCGCTTTCCCGACTCCCCGCGTCCCTTGGGTTCGGGGTCTTGGTTGTCAGACACTGCTGTACTCCTTACGGAGGGATTTTTGTTCCTTCAGCAGGCCGGTCTTCGGCCTGCGGGCGGGCATGGGAATGGCCAACAGGATCGTCAATCCAATCACTACGGCCTGCAGAATGCTGAGCCAAGGCTCCCAGAGAGTGGTGTAGCGGATCTCGATCGCGCCGCCCGAGGACGGCAAGGTAAATGCTTGGGCCCATCCAGACGTTGTTGGAGTCAGCGCGCGGCCGTCCAACCAAGCACTCCACCCGGTATCTGCGCGCTCAGCGAGCACCACCAGACGCCCATCCCCGCCTGCCGGGATGTTGCCCTCGGCAGACGTTCCGAGGGATGGCAAAAGGGCAACCACCGCGCCCTTGGCATCAACGACCCTGACCCGGTGGGCCGTCTCGGCGTCGGCGGCCGCAGCCTTGTCCAGTGGCGTGACACGCCATAACCATCCGGAATCCGTCTTGCCCACAGCCACCAGTCCGGGAACGGAATCTATCCGGTTGGCCGTCAGCTGGGCAGCGGAATCGACGGACTTCAGGACGACGTATCCGGCGCCGAGTTGTTCAAGGCCGGGCCGGGGATCCACGCCGGCCCCCGCAACGATGGTCGCCACGGCGTTCCGCACGGACGCCGTGGCGTCGTCGTCGGCTACAAGGCGTTCCTGTCCGGGTGATCCCGCGATGGAACTGGCGGCGGCGACCGTGGAGAGCGAATCCATCGTGGTACCGGATCCACGCATCAGCGATGAGGTGTAGCCACCATTGTCGTCGGCCGTGATGACCAGCGTGCGGGTCTGTTCGGGCCCCTGGCCGTGATCGACGGCTGTAGCCGGGAGCGTGCCCTGCCCTGCCGGCTGGACCAGCCGTGGTGTGCCGAGGGCGCCGCCGGCCGAAGATACGGTAGCTGCGTTGGACAAGGCGTTCTGCGTGGCCCATACGCCCATGCTGGCCAGCGGGCCGGCAATCAGGAGGAGGGATGTGACAGCAGAAACGGTACGCATAGCCACACGCCGGACCGGACGGCCATCTTGTGCGTTAGTCCTGAGGTGAAAGAGGTTTTCGGCTCCGATCAATGCGGCTCCCAGGACCGCGAACCCTGCAGCGGACACAGCCGGACCAGTGAAAGGTGTCACCAGAAGGTCGCCGTTGGCGCCTGTTGCCACATGTCCGGCGAGCCAAGCCCAGGCCAGGAACACGAAGGCTGCGGCCCACAGGAAGCGTGCGACGCGTGAGCGCCGGCCAGGCGAAAACAGTGCAACGACGGACAGAAGCAGGACCGGCGCGCCGAGCAGCAGAGCAAAGAGCAGCGCCCACGGGATGCTGGAGGGGCCGAAGAGTGCCAACCCGGCCAAGCCGCCGTCGAGGTCGAATTTCAGGGGTTGTCCCAGCAGTTGCTGCCACACCGGTGCGGCCTGGAAACCCAATGGAAGGCCTGGATCGGCAAGCATGGCACGGGGCCGTTCCAAGACAGAGAGCGCGAAAGGTGCGAACAGTGCGGCGCTCGGCAGCAGTGACCACCAAATGGTCCGTCCACGCCGTCCCAGGGCAATACCGCAAAATACAATAAGGACGGCAAAAGGGAGTAGCAGGGACGGCGCAGATGCGGTCACGACACCCAGCGCCAGGCCGGCAGCGGCGGCAGCCGTCCACGAGGGCGTCCCGTTGATGCCCGGCTTGCCCGGCACCGGCTTGGCTGCGATTGCTCCGGATGGCTGGCTCTGGTTCTGGCTTATTGCAGCACCGCGGCCGAGGGCTGATCCGGTGGCTCGCAAGAGAGCCAAAACCAGGAGAGGCATCGCCATGTGGGCCACGAGGGCGCCGACCCGTCCTTGGTTCAAGGCGACTTGGAGTGCGGGAGCTCCGGCCCAGATGAGCGCCGCGATGAAGCGGTAACGGCGCAGCCTCGTCATTGCGCCCGCGGCAAACCAGGCGCCCAGGCCGGACAGTGGCATGGCCAACAACAACAGCCACACCATGGCGGTATTGGAGTCGCCTCCACCGAGCATTGACACAAGCCACAGAACGTAGCCGAATGGATCCCCGTGCCCGGGCAAGCCGGCGCCCAGGCTGATCCACCAGCTGGAAGCCGATCGCCAGATATCACCGACTGCGGACAGCGGCAGGAGGCCGCCGCCCGTTACCACGCTTGCACCGAAGAGTCCCAAGAGCCCCACGAAGGAGGCCGCCAAGGCAGCAAACGCGGCCGCCAAGGCGCCTGTGCCGATCCAGCCCCGCTCATTCGTTGCGAGGGCCGCGAAGTCGTCACCGGCGTCGCCACTCGGTTCAGGAGCCAGGGAATCCGTGGTCTCCTGAAATTCCTCCGCGCCAATCGCCTCGACGAGAGAGCGGCGGTGAGCCCACACCTCGCGCCGCGGAGTCTGCAGGCCCTTGACCATGGATCGTCGCACGCGCCGGGTTCGGGCGGCGTTTCGCCTGGCACGCCAGATCGCCCGTGGGCGGCCGATGGCCGCAAGGGTGGCGCCAAGCTGGGAAATCCCGTAACCCGGCTCTTTGACAAGAATGCTCAAGACAAGCCTGAACAGGCTTCCGAGCAAGGCGCCGAGCGCGTGAAGGGGAACCTTCCACGGCGAAGCGTGGGTGAGCCTCAAATGGATCTGGCTTTTGCGGGCGGCAGCTGGTGTCCCCAGCGCGTGGGGGCGGTGCTCCACATGGAACATACGCGCAGCCGGAACCACTACCACCCTGTTGCCCGCGAGCCAGTTACGCCAGCAGAAATCGATGTCATCCCCCACACCCGGAAGCGCCGGGTCAAATCCGCGCAGCTGCTCCCATGCGTCGCGCCGGATCAGCATGCCGGCGGAATTCACCGCGAAAGTGTCCGTGCGTCCGTCGTATTGGCCTTGATCAAGTTCGTCGGCTTCGATGAGCGTCAGCCGTTCGGCCCAGCGGCTCGTGGACAGGCCGGCGTCGATGAGTTTACGTTCCGCATTCCAGGCCAACTGCTTGCATCCGGCCACGGTGACCGAGGGAGCCCGCTCGACTGCCTGAAGCAGTTCGGCGAGCGCATCCGGGGCCGGAGCGGCGTCGTCGTGCAACAACCAGATCCATTCCGCGACCCCCGGCTCCTTCAAAGGAGCCGAACGGGCCAGGCCAGCCAGAACTGCCGCGCCGAAGCCGGTTTTCGCCTCGCCTGTGGTGGTGACATTGGCCTCGCCGAACGCCCGTCGCAGCAGGACTACGGACTTGTCCCGGGAGCCCGTATCAATGCCGATGGCGGCATCTGCCGGACGCGTCTGGTCCAGCAGGGCGGCCAGGGTTCTGGGGAGATAGTTACCGCCGTCGTGCGAGACGACGACGGCGGTAACGTGTACTGCCTTGAGAATCAGACCGCTCGCTTCCTCAGCCTGCGGCGTTCACGCTCGGAGAGCCCGCCCCAGATACCGAAACGTTCATCGTTGGCGAGTGCGTATTCAAGGCACTGCGAACGTACATTGCATGCACCGCAGACCTTCTTGGCATCCCGCGTTGAACCGCCCTTTTCGGGGAAGAACGCCTCGGGGTCCGTCTGGGCGCACAGGGCGTCCGTCTGCCATCCGAGTTCGCCTTCGTCGTCGAAGTCCCGCTGGCCGGGAAGCCCGATCCACACCGGCTGCGCCGGGTTGTCGAGCGGACGGCGCAGCTCCATGGGAGGATCGTCGAGGTCATCCTCCGGATCTGCCGGCGTGTCCCCTACAAGAGCCTCGTGGGCGGCAAGAAGGCCTGTCGCCCGGTCTTCCAGCGACGCCCGAGTGCTCTCGATGTATCGGTCCGCCGCCTGCGGATCCGCCGGGTCAACATACCAATCCCCCGGAACTTCCCGCGCCCGGTACTTGACCGACGCAAATTCCGCGACGACTGCATCTTCCTGGACACGCAACGCTTGCCCCATGGCGTCCCTCCTGATGTTTGCAGCTGATGCCGTGCTCATTCGGTACTCGGTGATGTACCCGATACTCCCGCAGCGGCGTTCGATACCTAATTACACGTGTGTAACTACCAAGCCGTCAAGCCGCGCCGCGATAATAATCAACTTTCCGCACAAACACCTGCCGCGCCACGCCCGGGATTTTTTCGCCCCTTCGGCGCGCCCCGGCGAAAAATGGAAGCCTCACATCACTTAGGATGTATTTTCGTTGAATTTCAGGGAAATCATTCGGAAGCCGGCGAAGCATCCCCCCTCCGCCCCATGGCGCAACGTGGCGCAATTCACATGCTCCGGAGCCTGCCGGGGCGCCCCGTGGCAAGATGTAGCCATGAGCACCCCCGCGATGAACTTGATGGCAGCCTTGCGTTCCGGACACGCCACGTCACCCCGCCTGACCTGGTATGGGCCTGATTCCGAACGCGTGGAGCTCTCAGGCCGGGTACTGGACAATTGGGTGGCCAAGACCAGCAACCTGCTCCAGGACGAGTTCGATGCCGAGCCCGGCATGAGCCTCCGCCTGGACCTACCGGCCCATTGGAAGTCCCTGGTGTGGGCACTGGCCGGTTGGCAACTCGGCATGGAATTGGTGCTCGACGGCGGCAGTGCGGATCTGCTTGTCACGGACACCCCCGACGTCGGTGCTGGCGCCGACTTTGATGCGGTCGTCGCCGTGCCGCTCGCGGCACTGGCAATGCGCTGGCCCGGGGAACTGCCGGCCGGCGTCGTCGATTACGCGGCAGAAGTCCGATCGCATGGCGATGTGTTCATGGCCCACGCCGAGCCGGACGCCGCACTGCCGGCACTGCGCCGCCCCGAAGCCGAACATCCGCACAGTGAACTGCTGGACGGTTTCGCCAGGGAACATGAGGCAGGCGTCCGACTGCTGGTCCGCGCAGTGGACGGCTTGGAATCAGCCCTCGCCGACGCGCTGGGCGCATGGAACAGCGACGGTTCAGTGGTCCTGGTTCATCCGGACGTTGACATCACCCAGCACCTGCTGGACAACGAGCGCGTCAGCGGCGCTTGACCGCGTCCTCGCCTTCACCGGAGCCAGCCTCTGTTTGGGCCTCGGCCCTGCGGTGGGCTTCGATGAGCTCGTGGTCATGCGAGAAGGCCGGCTCTTCGTCCAGTTCCTTGTTGAACACCAGGAATCGGTAAGCGAAGAAGCGCACAACGGTGGCCACAAGGATGCCGACCACACCCGCCGAGAAGAGGATGTCCTTGTCTTGGATGTTCATGCCGTACTTTGCGATGGCGGTAAAACCGGTCGAAATGCCGATTCCAATGCCGTTGATCACGATGAACATCACAAACTCGCGCACCACATTGTCCTGGCGGCGGTGACGGAAGGTCCAAAAGCGGTTTGCGATCCAGGAGAACACGGTGGCCACGGTGGCTCCGACGAACCGGGCCTTGGCCTCGCTGTCCGACATCACACCGTGCATGAGATAGTAGGTCAGGCCGTTATCTATGACGAACGCAACACCGCCGACAGCGCCAAACTTGGCTACTTCGCGCCAAAAGAGCGAGGCAAGTCCGCGGATGCGATCTGCAAGTGTGTTGATCATGACCCTCCATGGCCGTTGTTCCTAGGGGGTGTTCCTAGGGGGGTGTTTCTATGGGGCCGATGGGCCGAAGTCTACATTTTAGCCCGGATTCCTTGGAGCTTGCCGAAAATCCGTGCGACGGAACTCACTCGAACCGCACGGGCCCCCGCCGGCAGAAGAGTCAAGGAACCAGTCACCGGTTCGGTAGGCTGAACCTTGTGAATTTTCCTGTAATTGGCGTAGTGGGCGGCGGCCAGCTCGCACGAATGATGGCACCAGCCGCAACCGCCCTTGGTTTTGAACTCCGAGTCCTCGCTGAAGGCGAGGACGTTTCTGCGGTCCCGGCCGTGGCAACGGCTCCCGTTGGCGACTATAAGGATTTGGCGGCCCTGCTCACGTTCTCCGAAGGCTTGGACGTCATGACGTTCGACCACGAACACGTTCCCACGGAGCACCTTCGGGCCCTGATTGAGGCGGGCGTGAACGTCCAGCCCGGACCCGATGCCCTCGTGCACGCACAGGACAAACTCGTGATGCGCGCCGCGATTGATCGCTTGGGGCTTCCGAACCCGGTATGGGCTGCGGTCCACGGCGTGGAGGACCTTATCGCTTTTGGCGAGCAGACCGGCTGGCCGATCGTCTTGAAGACCCCCCGTGGGGGCTATGACGGCAAGGGCGTGCGGATCATTTATTCCGCGGAGGACGCCCGGAGCACTGCGGACTGGTTCGAAACCATGAGTCCGCTGTTGGCCGAAGAGAAGGTCGACTTCAGCCGCGAACTGTCCGCGCTCGTGGCGAGGACGCCCAGTGGCGAATCCCGCGCCTGGCCGGTTGTCCACACCGTCCAGGTGAACGGCGTCTGCGACGAAGTGATTGCGCCGGCCCAGGACATCCACGTGGAGGTCGCCGCCGCGGCCGAAGAGGCGGCGCTGCGCATCGCGGGCGAGCTCGGAGTCACCGGTGTCATGGCGGCAGAGCTCTTCGAAACGCCCGGAGTCGGGGTCGGCTTCCTAGTCAACGAACTGGCCATGCGGCCGCACAACACCGGCCACTGGACGCAGGACGGCTCGGTCACCAGCCAGTTTGAACAACACCTGCGCGCCGTACTCAACCTGCCGCTCGGAGCCACCGACGCGCTGGGTGCTGTGGCGGTCATGAAGAACTTCCTCGGTGGCGCCAACCAGGACCTCTACAGCGCCTATCCCCAGGCCCTCGCTTACGAACCCGCCGCAAAGGTCCACTGCTACGGCAAGTCGGTGCGCGTCGGCCGGAAGATCGGCCACGTGAACCTCGTCGGCGCCTCCGCGGCAGACGTGGATACC
Source organism: Arthrobacter methylotrophus (assembly GCF_039539965.1). NCBI lineage: Bacteria > Bacillati > Actinomycetota > Actinomycetes > Micrococcales > Micrococcaceae > Arthrobacter > Arthrobacter methylotrophus. The sequence goes on from NZ_BAABED010000001.1 coordinate 3,185,087, forward strand.
CTCCGCCGCCGCGCCACCGTGGTGGCCGACATTATCCGTGACGGCCGTATCCCGGCCGAGACCAGCGCCGAGGAGACCGCATGAGCGAAGAAAACACCGCCCCGATCGTAGGCCTTGTCATGGGATCCGACTCGGACTGGCCCGTCATGGAAGCCGCAGCGGACGCGCTGGCCGAATTCGGCATCCCTTTCGAGGCGGACGTCGTCTCCGCCCATCGCATGCCGACGGAGATGATCCGCTACGGCCAGGGGGCGCATGAACGCGGCATCCGCGTCATCATCGCCGGAGCGGGCGGAGCTGCCCATTTGCCGGGCATGCTTGCTTCAGTCACCCCGCTGCCTGTCATCGGTGTCCCTGTCCCCTTGAAGACCTTGGACGGCATGGACTCCTTGCTGTCCATCGTGCAGATGCCGGCCGGCGTTCCCGTAGCCACTGTGTCGATCGGCGGTGCCCGCAATGCAGGCCTCCTGGCCGTACGTATTCTTGCTTCCGGGACCGACGAGATGGCCGTCCGGCTCCGCGGCGATATGCTCGAATTCGCCCGGCAGCTCAACAACACCGCCACCGAAAAAGGGGCCAGGCTCCGCGACAAGGTCGCCGAAGTCTTCTCCTCGGCCAACGTCTCCGCCCGGAGCACCCACTAAGAGGGCGTTGCCTGGCACATCCAGCGAACCGCCCCAAAACGACAAGGATCCCCTGCCGTGTACCAGCTTGAGAACCTTCTGCGTCCCTATGCATGGGGATCGACGACGGCGATCGCCGCTCTGCTGGGAAGGCCCGCCTCGGGCGGCCCCGAGGCTGAGTTATGGATCGGAGCGCATCCGGGCTCGCCGTCTCTGGCCACCCGCCCGGACGGGTCCTCCGTTGCCCTGGACGCACTCATCGGCGTGGATCCCGCCCACTTCCTCGGTGGATCGAGCCTGGCCGAATTCGGTCCGCGCTTGCCGTTCCTTACGAAGCTCCTCGCCGCTGACAAGCCACTGTCCTTGCAAGTCCACCCCGGCTTGCAGCAAGCCCGGGAAGGCTTCGCGAAGGAAAATGCCGCAGGCTTGGCTGCGGACGCACCCGAGCGAAACTATCGCGACGACAACCACAAGCCCGAAATGCTCTTCGCGCTGACGCCGTTCGAAGCCCTGTGCGGCTTCCGTCCGGCCACCGACTCGAAGCGCGTCTTCGAGCACCTCGCAAGCCTCATGGACCTGGCCGCCGTGGACGTTCCGGACATCATCACCGGAGTCATTGCGGACTTGTCCGATGCCGATGAGGCCGCGGCACTCAAAGCCTCATTCACCCGCCTGATTACCGGCGGGGATTCCGTCTCCGAAGCCACGGATCAGGTGGTCGCCGTCCTGACGTCCGGCGCGCCGATGGGCCAGTACGCCGCGGAACTCTCCGCGGTCCTGCGCATCAACGCCGAGTTCCCCGGAGATCCCGGCGTCCTGATTTCATTGCTCCTGAATCTTGTCTTCCTGGCGCCAGGCGAATCCGTATACTTGCCGGGCGGGAACGTCCACGCTTACCTCAAAGGCCTTGGCGTGGAAGTGATGGCGGCCTCGGACAACGTGCTTCGCGGTGGTCTTACCCCCAAGCACATTGATGTTCCCGAGCTCCTGAAGACCATCGAATTCGCTGCCCTCGGCGTGCCCCGCATCGAGCCCAGGACCTCCAGGTTTGGCCAGGACCTGTATGTGCCGCCGTTCCGGGAGTTCCAGCTCCAGCGCATCGAGTTGGCTCCGGGCGCGGAACCGGTGCCGATGGCGCAGGCCGGTCCCGCCGTCGTCGTTGTCGTCTCAGGCTCCGTGGTGCTCGACTCGCCCAAGAGTGAACTCGCCTTGGCGCGCGGCGGGAGTGCGTTCATCCCGGCATACGAAGAACCCGTCATGGTGCACCCGGTTGCCGGGACAACAGAGACCAGCGTTGCATTTGCCGTCACGACAGGCTTGGGGAACTAAACGGTGGAGTACTTTCTGCAGATGCCCGTCTGGGCATCCTTCCAGCGTTCCCTCGGCCGCACCGTGCACGAGGAGTCGGGTCCGGGATGGCGGTTCCTCGCTGTGGAGGAAAAGAACCCTGCGGGCAAGGTGATCTATACGCCCTACGGACCCGTCGCCGATTCTCTGGAGGCCTTCGACGACGCTGTGTCCGCACTCGTGGCGATCGCGCGCCGCAGCCGGGCCGTGTGCGTTCGGATGGAACCGGTCGCTGCCGGATTCCAAGCCGTCGACGCCGCTGCGGTACTGGGCGCGCGTGGCCTGCAGCCGGCACCGTCCAACCAGCAGCCGGAATTGAGCTGGATTGTGGATTTGGAGGGCGATTTCAAGGACGTCCTTGCGGGCATGAAACCCACCAACCGGAATCTGTACCGCAACATCCACAAAAAGGGTGTCACCTTTCGGTCTTCGCAGGATCCAGAGGAGATCTCGGTGCTTCTCAACTTCTTGCACATGACCGCGGCCCGCAACGGCTTCAAACCCCAAAGCGACGGCTATCTGAGCGCGGTGGCCCGCTCCCTCATGCCGGCCGGTGCCGGCACCCTGTTCATCGCCGAACTCGAGGGTGAGCCCATTGCGGCTGCGCTCGCGTACGACTCCGCCGACACCCGTACCTACGCCCACGCCGCACTAGACGATACGCACCGCAAGCTCAGCGCCGGCATCCCGTTGCTCGTCACGCTCATGGCGGATGCGAAGGACAAGGGGCTCAAGCACGTCGACCTGTGGGGCGTGGCTCCGGAGAACGAACCCGACCATAAGTGGGCCGGATTCACGGCCTTCAAGAAGTCCTTCGGGGGCCGCGAAATCGCCTACCCGGGCACGTGGGACCTTCCCGTCAACAAGCTCCGCTACGGCGCCTACCAGTTGACCCGGAAGCTACGCGAAAAGCTCCGCTGAGCCCACCCCCTCCCCCTCGCGCGAACTGGCAGCAGATACCCTCAAACTCCGATTTTCCGGGCATCTGGTGCCAGTTCGCGGCGGGTAGACCGCGCCCGTCGAACCTTGTCTACCACTTCCGGCCGGGGCCCGAGCAGATCCTCATGGTGAACCCGGACTTCACGCCAACCCAAGCGCTCCGTCAACGTCTGGCGCTTGATGTCCCTTTGGTATTGCACGGCTTCCCCGTGATGACGGCCGTCGTACTGGAGGGCAATACGTTCCTTCACGTAGGCGGCATCGGGCCACACAGCGGCAGCGCCCCATTCGTTAAGGATGACGTGGTTCAGCGTAGGTTCAGGCAACCCTGCATGCAGCAATGTGAGGCGCATTTGCGTTTCCTGTGGCGAATCCGCGCCGACTCGAACCAAGTCCAGGGCCAGCCGAGCCTTGCGGACGCCTCGCATGCCGGGATGGGCTGCCACCATCGCCCTTAAATCGTCAATGGTTGCCAGTGCCCTGCGTGGCCTGGGATGGTTTTCGCCGTGTTCGACGACGATCGAGTCGCCCGCCGCGACAACGTCGCCGATGCTCATCAATTGGGCCAAGTCCAGCCACGTCCGCGCGGGCGAGGTGAGCCGGACGCCGTCGAGCTCCATCACCTCACCCGGTTTGAACGTTAGTTGGTGCCCGACGACGTTCCGCCTCCGCGGTTTCCACCTCTCGCCCGAGCGGGCAAGGTGGATTCGCCAGTCCTCTTCAAGGGCTACGGACAAACTGATGCCGTGGATCCGTGCCGCCGAGCCATGGCTAAGACAGCAATCGGGGTCGAGCTCCGCGTAACCCCGCAAGTGTTCCGCGACCGTCCCCTTACTGTGCAACGGCAGGCGCAGTCCCCGCGACAGCGTGACAATTCCGGCGCGGCGCAATTGCTTCTGGCTCAGTCCAAGGGTCTCAGCGGCCGACGCCGGAAAGGAACCGTTTGGGAGCTGCGGGGGCATCGGAGTCCGGGACATGCTCAATTCTTGCCCGGCCTCGAGCCCTAAATTGGGTTATCCACAGGTAGGATTCCGGCGTTAAAAACGAACTGGCAGCACACGCCTCCAAAATTCGATTCAGAGGGCAAGTGCTGCCAGTTCGCGCGGATCGGTGGGAGGACGAGCCTACTTGCGGGCGTAGCCTTCCCATTTGCTGGCCTGGTGCTCGCCCTCGACGAAGCGGATGGTGCCGGACTTGGAGCGCATCACGATGGACTGCGTCAGGACCTTGTCCTTGGAGTAGCGCACGCCCTTGAGGAGATCGCCGTCGGTGATGCCCGTGGCCGCGAAGTAGCAGTTGTCGCTCGTGACGAGGTCGTTAGTGGACAGCACGCGCTCGAGGTCGTGTCCGGCGTCGATAGCCTTTTGCTTCTCTTCGTCACTGGTGGGCCACAAGCGGCCCTGGATGACGCCGCCGAGGGACTTGATGGCACACGCGGCAACAATCCCCTCCGGGGTACCGCCGATACCCATCAGGGCGTCGACGCCGGTGCCGGAGCGTGCGGCGGCAATGGCGCCTGCGACGTCACCGTCCATGATGAACTTGGTGCGGGCGCCCGCCTGGCGGATTTCTTCCACGAGCGGACGGTGGCGGTCGCGGTCCAGGATCATGACGTTGAGCTGGTTGACCTTGACGCCCTTGGCCTTGGCGATCAGGTGCAGGTTCTGCTTCACCGGCAGGCGCAGGTCCACCATGTCAGCCGCCTCGGGACCCGTGACGAGCTTCTCCATGTAGAACACGGCGGACGGATCGAACATGGCGCCGCGTTCGGCCACTGCCAGCACGGCGAGGGCGTTGTTGATGCCCAGGGCGGTCAGGCGGGTCCCGTCGATCGGGTCGACGGCGACGTCGCACTCCGGCCCCGTGCCGTCACCGACGTGCTCGCCGTTGAAGAGCATGGGGGCTTCGTCCTTCTCACCCTCGCCAATGACAACGACGCCGTTGAAGTGGACGGTGTGGAGGAACGAGCGCATGGCGTCAACGGCGGCACCATCAGCTTTGTTCTTGTCGCCGAAGCCAACCCAGTGACCTCCCGCAATGGCCGCGGCTTCAGTGACGCGGACAAGTTCGAGGGCCAGGTTGCGGTCCGGCTCATCGGTCCCGACTGCGAGTGCGGGCGAGATCGTGGAATACTTCTGGGACATTGGCGCTGGAGACACGTGAACCTCTTCTTCGATGCGATTCGTGGGACCAGGAGTGGCCACACTTGACGGCCTGGATGATTCCTCTACCAGTGATCATAGTCGCGGCCGAGCAGCATGGTCATGGGATGACCGGCTCTCAATACGTGCCTTGCGTGTGCCGGCCGTTGTGTATTAGCCGCTTGGATAAGGGACTATTGAAGCGTGAGTGATACGCAAGACAAAGCAACAGCCGCCACCCCCTTAAGCGATGACGGCCCCGGCCCCGTGAGCATCGACGACGGCAATCAACCGGCCGTCAAGCCCGTCATCGCGGCGAAAGCAGCCAAACGGGCGAACGCGTCAGTGATCGGCATGCTCATCGCGTTGCTGCTCTGCGTACTGGCATTCCTGCCGGTCGTCCTCATGAACCCCGCGCCGAAGAGCAACGGCTACAAGCCCAACGTGGATGTTGCCGGCAGTGCCGCCAACGCCAAAGATGTGGCAGGTTTCACACCTGTTGCGCCGGATACCGGCGACACATTCAGCCCAAACTACGCGCGCTGGATGTCTGGCACCGGCAACGGGGTGCCCACTTGGGAAGTCGGATACCTCACTCCCAAGCAAGCGTTCATCGGCATTGTCCAAACTCGCAAGGCCAATCCCACCTGGATCTTTCAGCAGACCGGTAATGCTCCGGTGACAGGCACTCGCAGCGCCGGCGGCCATGACTGGGAACTCCATGACACGGCCAAGGGCACCCGCAGCATGGTCCTGAACTATCGCGGAACCACAATCATCCTGAGCGGCACGGCAGGACTCGACGAATTCTCCACCTTGGCCGCGGCCGTGGTGAAGGCCGTGGACGCAGCCCCGATCCCTTCCCCGGATGCAAGCACGAAGCCCGGCGCAACAGTTTCGCAGACTGCTACCCCGACGCCGTAAAGTAGCGGCGTGGCCACTTATCTGACTCCTGCCCTTGCCTGGCGCCGTTTGCGCGAAGGAAATGAACGCTTCGTCGCCGGGGAATCCCTGCATCCCAACCAGGATGCCTCGCGCCGGAACTCCTTGGTGGAGGATCAGCATCCATTTGCGGTGATTTTCGGCTGCTCGGATTCCCGCCTGGCCGCGGAAATCATTTTTGATCTCGGCCTCGGCGATGCCTTCGTGGTCCGCACGGCCGGGCAGGTGATCGACGACGCGGTCCTTGGTTCGCTTGAGTACAGCATCTCGGAGCTTCACGTTCCGCTCATCGTGATCCTTGGCCACGACAGCTGCGGCGCCGTGACAGCGACCAAGAGCGCCGTCGAGACCGGTGAAATGCCCGCAGGTTTCATCCGTTCCCTAGTGGAGCGCATCACCCCTTCCGTCCTCACGGCAATGCGCAACGAGCAGACGGACGTCAACGAGATGGTAGTGGAACACGTCAAGCAGACGGCCCGCCGCTTGGCGGACAGTTCCCGTGTGATTTCCGCCGCGATCGACGACGGCCGGGCCGCCGTCGTCGGGCTGTCCTACAAGCTGGACGAAGGCCGTGCGGCGCTGGTTTCCGGGATCGGCGAGCTCTAAAACGAAAGCCGGAACCGCCCGGGACGGACGGTCATCAGCGGCCGTTGCTTTGCAAGCCGGTTTTCGGTCAAGCGGCCACCCGCCATAAGCTAGCCCCATGACTTCCACTCAAGAATCCAACGCGGCCGAGTTCCGTATTGAACATGACACGATGGGCGAAGTTCGCGTCCCCGTGAACGCACTGTACCGCGCACAGACGCAGCGCGCCGTGGAGAACTTCCCGATCTCCGGCAAGACGCTTGAGCGCGCACACATCGAGGCCTTGGCACGCGTCAAAAAGGCTGCGGCCTTGGCAAACGCGGAACTGGGAGTGCTCGACGGCGAGCTCGCCGAGGCCATTGCCAACGCTGCCGATGAGGTTGCCGCCGGAAAGTACGACGGCGACTTCCCCATCGACGTCTTCCAGACCGGTTCGGGTACGTCCTCCAACATGAACACCAACGAGGTCATTGCGGAGCTGGCAACGCGCGCCCTCGCCGCCGCCGGGAGCGACAAGGTTGTCCACCCGAACGACCACGTCAACGCTTCCCAGTCCTCCAACGACGTCTTCCCTACGTCGGTCCACGTCGCCGCGACATCGGCCCTGATCAACGACCTGATCCCGGCCCTCGAATACCTGTCTGCTTCCCTTGACCGCAAGGCCTTGGAGTTCAAGGACGTCGTCAAGTCCGGCCGCACCCACCTCATGGACGCCACTCCAGTGACCTTGGGCCAGGAGTTCGGCGGCTACGCAGCGCAGGTCCGCTACGGCATTGAGCGCATCAACGCCGCCCTCCCCCGCGTTGCCGAGGTCCCCTTGGGCGGCACCGCCGTCGGCACCGGCATCAACACTCCGGAAGGCTTCCCGGAGCGCGTCATCGAGCTGCTGGCCGCGGACACCGGCCTGCCGCTGACCGAGGCACGCGACCACTTCGAGGCGCAAGCCAACCGCGACGGACTGATCGAGGGCTCCAGCCAGCTGCGCAACATCGCGATCTCGTTCATGAAGATCAATAACGACCTCCGCTGGATGGGTTCCGGTCCCAACACGGGCTTGGGCGAGATCTCCATCCCGGACCTGCAGCCCGGCTCCTCGATCATGCCCGGCAAGGTCAACCCCGTCATTTGCGAGGCATCCATCATGGTCTGCGCCCAGGTCATCGGCAACGACACCGCCATTGCATGGTCCGGTACCAACGGCGCCTTCGAGCTCAACGTCGGCATCCCCGTGATGGCCGCCAACCTGCTCGAATCCATCCGGCTGCTGGCCAACACCAGCCGGGTCATGGCGGACAAGATGATCGACGGCATCACGGCAAACGTGGAGCGCGCCCGCTTCCTGGCTGAGGCTTCCCCGTCCATCGTGACGCCGTTGAACAAGTTCATCGGTTACGAGGCCGCAGCAAAGATCGCCAAGAAGGCCGTCGCCGAAGGCTTGACCATCCGCGAGGCCGTGGTCTCCCTCGGTTACCTCGAGCGCGGCGAACTGAGCGAAGAGCAGCTCGACAAGGCTCTCGACGTCACCACCATGACACGCCCGGCCCACAAGGCCTAGCCTCCCGCTAGCCAACAAGCCAGCCCGACGGCGGCCGGCACCTTCCGCGCGGAAGGTGCCGGCCGCCGTCGTCGTATCGGGAGCATGCGTGTTCCGCCGATTTCCACTTATTGCACTTTCAATAAATGAGTGCAAAACTTTACTTTGTGGAAAATAGTGCAAATATCGACGGCGGACTCCGGGAGCGCAAGCGCGCACAGACCCGCGCGGCGATCACCGCCGTCGCACGCTCCCTGACCGCCCAGCGCGGCCTCAACGGTTTCACGGTCGAGGAAGCCTGCGATCAAGCCGGGATCTCGCGCCGGACGTTCTTCAACTACTTCCATACGAAGGAAGACGCGGTGATCGGCTCGTTCTCCGACGAGCTTCCGGAAGATGCTTTGGATGCCTTCAACCGCAAACCCGCGCGGGCCACCGGCACAATCCCTGCCACCATCTCCGACTCGTTGCTGGCCGCCCTGCGCCACTTCACCCTGGCAGTCCTCGAGCGGTCCACCGTCAGCCCGTCGGAGATCCGCCAACTCATCGCCGCCGTCACGGCCGAACCCCAGCTCCTGGGGCGGCTGACACGCGCAGGCGAAGTCCGCGAGCGCCAGTTCGCCGAACTCATCGCCGCACGGGAAGGCCTCACAGCAGACCACCCAGAGGTCATCATGGCCGCCGCGGTCTTCGGCGCGGTCACCAAGAAGACAAGCCAACAGTTCTTTTCCGAAGAGAACACCCGGGCCTACCGCGCACTGCTCGACCAAAACCTCAACGCGGCCCGCACGCTCTTCGCCCAAGCGCTGGACACCAACCCCGTCGAACCCCAGAAGGACCCATCGTGAGCACCACTCCCAAGACCAAGGCGGCAGCGGAACCGCTCCTCCTGACCCAGAAACGGATCTGGATCATTTTCTCCGCGCTGATCGCCGGAATGCTGCTCTCCAGCCTGGACCAGACCATCGTGTCCACGGCCATGCCCACCATCGTCGGCAAGCTCGGCGGCGTCGAGAACCAAGCCTGGATCACCACGGCCTACCTGCTGGCCACCACCATCGTCATGCCGATCTACGGCAAGTTCGGTGACATCCTGGGCCGGCGGAACCTCTTCCTGACCGCCATCGGCTTGTTCACGGCAGCCTCCATCGCTTGTGCCTTCGCCACCGATTTTTGGAGCTTCGTGGTCTTCCGCGCCGTCCAGGGCCTCGGTGGCGGCGGTCTGATTATCCTGTCCCAGGCCATCATCGCCGACATTGTCCCGGCCAAGGAGCGCGGCAAGTACATGGGTCCCCTCGGCGCCATCTTCGGCCTGTCCGCCGTTGCCGGTCCCCTTCTGGGTGGCTTCTTCGTCGATCACCTGACGTGGGAATGGGCTTTCTACATCAACATCCCGGTCGGCATCGCAGCCTTCACCATCGCTTGGTTCACGCTCACCCTGCCGAACAAGAAGGCCGAAAAGCGCATCGATCTCCTGGGCGTACTGCTGCTGTCCGCCGCCACGGCCTGCCTGATCTTCTTCACCGACTTCGGCGGCAAGAAGGACCAGGGCTGGGATTCCCTGCTCACCTGGGCCTTCGGCGCCGGCATGGTGCTTGCCGCCTTCCTCTTCGTCTTGGTGGAGCGCAAGGCCGAAGACCCCATCATTCCGCTGAGCCTGTTCAAGAACCGGATCTTCATCAACGCAACGGCCATCGGCTTCACCTTGGGGCTTGGCATGTTCGCGGCCATCGCCTTCGTGCCGACGTTCCTGCAGATGTCCTCCGGAACCTCGGCCGCCGTCTCGGGCCTGCTCATGCTGCCGATGATGGTGGGCCTGATGGGTACCTCCATCTACTCGGGAATCCGGATCTCCAAGACCGGTAAGTACAAGATGTTCCCGATCCTCGGAGCGAGCCTCACGATCGTTGCCATGCTGTGGCTCACCACGCTCACAGCGGCAACCCCGGTCTGGGTCATCTGCATCCAGCTGTTCATCTTCGGTGCAGGCCTGGGCTTGATCATGCAGGTCATCGTCCTGGTGGTCCAGAACGCGGTTCCGGCCGAGCAGATCGGCACGGCGACCAGCACCAACAACTACTTCCGCGAGGTCGGGGCCTCGTTGGGCGTGGCCGTCTTCGGCTCGATCTTCACCACGCGGCTGGCCGAGTCACTCACAAAGGCCTTCACAGGGGCCGGCGCTTCGGCCTCACAAGCTTCGCAATCCACCAGCAAGCTCGATCCACAGACTCTCGCCCAGCTGCCGGCCCAGGTCAAGGACGCCATCGTCAACGCCTACGCCGATTCGCTGGCACCGGTGTTCTGGTACCTGATCCCGTTCATCGCCGTCGCACTCCTGCTCGCCATCACGCTCAAGCAGATCCCGCTGTCCGACACCGCCGGAATGGTGGCCCGGGGTGAGGCCGTGGGAGGGCAGGAAGCCGAGCGCCTTGAAGCCGCTCGCCTGCTTGGCACGGCGAAGGGCACCGCCGACGCAGACGCGGAGCCGGATTCGGATTCGGAGCCGGATTCGGATTCGGATTCGGGGAGCGTAGAGGACAACGACAGCGAGCTCGCCCTGCGCTGAAGCTAGGGACATGCCCGGCCTTGGCTCGGACCAGTGGACATATGGGGAATATGCCCAGTGCTCGGATGCAAGGCCGGGCATGTCCACTGGGCCGAACGGCGCACCTGACGCTTCTGGCCTAGGCTGGAACCCATGAGTTCAGAACCCGAAGAATCCGCGACCATCAGCCCGGCCGTTCGATGGGGATTAGGGGCAGTCCTTTTCAGCCTTCTGGCCGTCTCCATGGTCTCCGCCAAGGGCGAGTGGTGGACCATCGTGGGCGCTATTGCCTGCGGTACTGCCGCATGCCTCTTCGCTGCCCGCGCTATCCTCGCAGCCCGTCAATCGCGCTGATACGCGACGGCGGAGCCTGGCTCCAGCGCAAGCCGGATGGTTTCGCGGTGGCCGGGGCTGATGTCCGGCAAGTCGTCCAGGGCAAACCAAGCCACCGCGATTGATTCGTCGTCGTTGACACGTGCCTCTCCCGAGATATAACGGCATTTGAAGGCAATATCCAGGAAGTCGCAGACATCTCCGTTCGGATACGTGACCGGGCCGATCACACCCACCGCCAGAATGCGCTCAGTTTCGGCCACCACGGCAGTCTCCTCGAAGATCTCCCGGATCAATCCGGGGGCCGGGTGCTCCCCCGGTTCCAGCATTCCCGTAATCAGGGTCCAGCGGCGGTTGTCGGCCCGTTGGCACAAAAGGACCCGGTCCTCGTCGTCCAACACCACGCCGCGAACGCCGGGCAGCCACAAAGGGTCATTGCCGATCTTCTCGCGGATTTTCAGGATGAACTCGGGGATCGCCACTGCCTTAGCCCGCTTTCGTCGAAACAGCCAAACCAACAGTAGAGCGAGTATCCCATCAGGGACGCCCGAAGGACAGCGGTGGGGCTGCTCCCACTGGTGCCTTCCGCCGCCGTCGTCAAGCAGGCAGCGCAAGCATCGCCGCCGCGGCGCCGGCAAGCATGAACGGCCCGAATGGAATAGAGGATTTCAGGGTTCCCCGCCGGGCAGCCAGGATTCCCAGGCTCCACAGCCCGCCGAAGAGGAACGCCGCAAACGTCCCGGCAAAGACGTGCGCCCAACCCAAATAGCCAAGGTAAAGACCGAGCACGCCCGCCAGTTTAACGTCGCCGAAGCCCATTCCCGGCGGATACGCCAAACGGAGGATGAAATAGAACACCCAAAGGACAGCTCCCCCGGCCACGATCCCCAAGGCCGGCACCCCCAGGAAGGAGGCACCGCCGTCGGGCGTGTTCCCTGCCGCTCCGCCGGCGAGCCCTCCTGCGGCTCCGCCAGCCAGGGTGACGGCGATCGCAGCCCCGAGCAGCAACACCCCGGCGATCGCATACGAAGGGAACACGATCCGGTTTGGCAACAGGTGGTGACGGACGTCAATGACTGTGAGGCGGGCAGCCATGATCGCAAAGTACACACATGCTGCGAGCAGCAGCCAGAAGGCCGGGAAGCTGGTCCCCCACAATTCGCCGAGTCGTCGGATCACCCTCGGATGCTATCGGTTTTTCGAAACCCGCGCCGGTCACGCGCGCCTAGACTGTGGATATGGGGTCCTACAGTGCAGAAATCCAAGGCAGCCCGGACGCCGACATGTCCTCCGTCTTCCGAAATCTCTGCCGTTCCTCACCGTGGAAATGGACCAGTTTGAGGTTCGAATACTTGGACCGGCCGGGCAACGCAGGAGACACCGTGCGCGCTTGGCTGCGCAGGCCGGGTGCCCTCCGGCTTGAAACCATGGAAGGGACGTTGCTGCACAGCACCACCGGCATCAACGACTCCCGCGACGGGCTATACCTTGGTTCCAAGCGCAAGTCGTGGCTCTTGCCGGCCCATTTGGTGACCCCGGTGTACGACTCGGGAGGGCTCGTCCGCAGACGCCCCGAGGCGGCGTACGGCGAACCATCCTTCGGCAACGGGAGGCTGGCGGCCGCCCTCGACCCCGTGGAACTCTCCGGAAATGCGCCGGTGCCCATGGAATTTCCGGAATCCAACCGGGTGGCCCTCGGTCCCATCCGAGAAGTGGATCACGAGGGTCGTCCGGCGCTGGAAACCATCGCGACGCCGGGACACAGTTACGTGGCAGCCGATCCGGGCAGGCCGCTCTGTTTTCCCGGGCGCACGCTCTTGCGGGTGGATTTGGGAACAGGAGTGTGCGTTTACAGCCAGTCGCTCGACGGCGACACTGCGGGCCAGGGGCATTGGATGCGGGTCCTGGGTGTGGACGAATACATGCTCGATGATTTATTCCTCGCTGAATCGATGAACCTCACCGACGTCCGGAAGCACATCAGCTGGGACCTCGGCCCCCACGCTTGAACACCGGCTAGGTGACCAGGTGCCAACAGGAACGCTCGCTCACCTATACGCCCTTTTCGCCAAACGCTCGCTCACCTATACGCCCCTTTCGCCAAACGCTCGCTCACCTTCGGGGCCTTCCCTCTACGTGAGCGTGCGTCAGCAGGAAACCCCACATAGATGAGCGTGCGTCAGCAGGAAACCCCACATACGTGAGCGAGCGTCAGCAGGGAAGGCACAATGAGCGGTGGAGGGCCGTGGCCCGGCGAACCCGGACACGGCCCTCCGCACAGTGGAGCCTTAGATCTCAGCCCCTTCAAGCAGTTCCGTCACGAGTGCCGCGATCGGCGACCGCTCGGAGCGGGTCAGGGTGATGTGTCCGAACAGCGGGTGCCCCTTGAGGGTCTCGACGACGGCTGCCACGCCGTCGTGCCGACCGACACGGAGGTTGTCGCGCTGGGCGACGTCGTGGGTCAGGACGATCTTCGAGTTTTGGCCGATGCGGCTCATGACCGTGAGGAGCACGTTCTTTTCGAGCGACTGGGCCTCGTCCACGATCACAAAGGCGTCGTGCAGCGAACGTCCGCGGATGTGGGTCAGCGGCATGACTTCGAGCATGCCGCGGTCCATGACTTCTTCCACGACTTCCTGGCTGACGAGAGCACCGAGGGTATCGAAGACCGCCTGCGCCCAGGGGTTCATCTTCTCTGCCTCGGAACCAGGCAGGTAGCCAAGTTCCTGTCCACCTACCGCAAACAGGGGACGGAAGACGATCACTTTGCGATGCTCCCGACGTTCCAGGACCGCTTCAAGCCCGGCACACAAGGCAAGGGCCGACTTTCCTGTGCCGGCCCGGCCGCCGATGGAAACGATTCCAACGCTCGGGTCCATCAGCAGGTCGATCGCCAGCCGCTGCTCCGCTGACCGGCCATGCAGCCCAAAGACATCGCGATCGCCCTTGACCAGTCTCACCTGTTTGTCCGCGCCTACGCGGCCCAGCGCGGAGCCTCGGTTCGAGAGCAGAACCAGGCCGGTATTGACCGGAAGCTCTGCGGCTGCCGGGATGAAGACCGGTTCGTGACCGTACAACGTGTTGATTTCGTCTTCGCCGGCCTCGATCTCTGCCATGCCGGTCCATCCCGAGTCCTTGACGAGTTCGTTGCGGTATTCGTCCGCGAACAAACCCATGGCGGATGCCTTGACGCGCATCGGAAGGTCCTTCGAGACAACTGTGACGTTGTGGCCTTCATTGGCGAGGTTCTTGGCGACCGCCAGAATACGGCTGTCATTGTCGGCACCCCGGAATCCGGCTGGCAGCACTTCGGTGGACACGTGGTTCATCTCAACGCGCAGCGTGCCGCCGTCAGCGCCGATCGGGATGGACTGGTTCAACCCGCCATGCTCAATCCGCAGGTCATCAAGGAGCCTGAGGGCTTTTCGGGCGAAGTAGCCCAACTCGGGATCGTGGCGCTTGCCTTCCAATTCGGTGATGACCACGATCGGGACAATGACTTCGTGCTCCGCAAAGCGCAACAAAGCGTGTGGATCCGAAAGCAAAACAGAAGTGTCAATCACATAGCTTCGGCCAGTCGGGGTGTTGGACTTTGCAGTACGACCACCGTTGGCCCGCTTGGTGCGAGAGGTAGCTGAACTTTCCCCGTCGGAAACGACTACGGGCAGTTGCTCAGAAATAGCCACATCGACTCCAGCCCCGGGCGAACCCGGCTTATTCGTGAGGCGGCTCGGCCGGAAGGCCGGGCGCGGCCCCCCACGTAACTGGTGCGATGATTCGCTCCATCTACTGGCCTCCCCGATCAGCAGGCGGTTTGCCTACTGATGGGATTAACGTATTCCCGTGCGATTACATTTCCGGTTAGCCCAAACGGCGATTCGCGTAGACAAGATGTGAACTTCCCGTAAACGGGACCGCACCGGGATGTCACCATGTCAGGAACCGAAGCGGCGCTGCCGGCCAGCATAGTCCCGCAGGGCCCGTAGGAAATCGACCTTGCGGAACGCGGGCCAAAGTGCCTCGCAAAAGTAGAACTCGCTGTAGGCGCTTTGCCACATGAGGAAGCCGGATAAGCGCTGCTCGCCTGACGTGCGGATGACCAGATCGGGGTCCGGCTGACCGCGCGTGTAGAGGAAACGCGAGATGTCGTCCACTGTAAGTTCATCGGCCAGCTCGGTAATATCCCGGCCGTGCGCGACGGCGTCATGCAGCAGTTCCCGGACGGCATCGACGATTTCGCGCCGACCGCCGTAGCCCACGGCGACATTCACGTGCAAGCGCTCGCGGATCGGCGTACGGGCCGTCAGCTTGTTGAGCCGTTCAGCGAGGTAGTCCGGAAGGAGCTCAGGCGCACCCATGGCATGGACTGAAATATCGGCGTCCTCATCGAGCCGATCCAAAGTGTTGGCGATGATTCCCATGAGCAGCTCGAGCTCTTCGCCGGAGCGGTTCATGTTGTCAGTCGAAAGCATGTACAGCGTGACGACTTTGACTCCCAGTTCCTGGCACCAGCCGAGGAATTCGTGGATTTTGTCCGCGCCTGCCTGGTGGCCTTCGCTGGTGGGGGCGTTGAATTGCCGCGCCCAACGACGGTTGCCATCCACCATGACCCCGATGTGCCCGGGAATCTTTTCCTGCTCGAGCGAACGGAGCAGTTTGCGCTCGTAGAAGCCGTAGAGGAAGCCGGGCCACTCCATCCGGACACTCACCTGACTTCCTTTGAACAGGGCTGACAACGAATTAAACAACGACTTAAACAACGACGGCGGCGGGCCGGATGGGCAGCCGGCCCGTAGCCAAACCACTATCGGCACCCGCGGACTGCTGCCGCAGGTGCACCACCAAGGCTACCTTCCCAAGCTGGCCGGTCCGCACACCGGAGCCACGAGGATCGACGACAAAACTCATTACTCCGCAGTAACTTACCCGGATGCGGGTTACGCTTTAACGATGTCGGAGCTGCTCACAATCAAGCCAAGGTGGCGCGGCTGGATACATGCTGTGGCCATTCCTTTCGCCGCCGCCGCAGGGATCACTTTGGTGATGTTGGCGCCTACGACCGACCGCAAAATTGTCTCGGCGATCTACGCTTTCACGGGTGTCCTGCTCTTCGGCGTGTCCGCGATCTACCACCGCGGCAATTGGGAACCGAAAACCAGGATGGTCCTGAAGCGCTTTGACCACACCAACATCATGCTGGTGATCGCCGGCAGCTACACACCACTCGCTTGGTCGCTGCTGGAGCGCCCCAAAGCCGTGCTCCTCCTGTGGGTGATCTGGTCCGGGGCCTCGTTGGGGGTACTGTTCCGCGTTCTCTGGACTGGCGCTCCCCGGTGGCTCTACGTGCCTATCTACGTTGCGCTGGGCTGTGGGGCTTTGTTCTACCTGCCGGATTTCTTCGCGGCAAACGTTCCGGCCGCGGTCCTGATCTGCGTGGGCGGGGCGCTGTATATCGCCGGCGCGGTGTTCTACGGGATCAAAAAGCCCAACTTCAGCCCGCTGAACTTCGGTTTCCACGAACTCTTCCACGCTCTGACGGTGCTGGCCTTCGCGGCCCATTTCGCCGCCATCATGATTGCAGTGCTGAGCTAGCCGCGTCAGCCCGCGGTCATCGCCGCGAGCCGCTGCCCGAGTTCCTCGACCGAGCGAAGCGGCAGGTCACAGACCATCCCACGGCATAAGTACACCTGCGGTGAGCCGTCCGCAGCAGCCACTCGATCCGAAAGTAGTGGCACCTCCGGTTCCTCGACGCCGGACCCCGGCAGCGCGCCGTCGTCGGCGGCCTTCGCACGCTGCACGGCCACCACCAACCCCGGACTCGGCGAGGCCAACAGCGCGCGGTGCAGTTCCCGCTGCATCGAACCGGCAGGGCCGGACACCGCGGCCTCTACAGGCCCTGCCACGGCCGCCTGGGCGATCGCCAGCAGCCATCCAGCAACCCTTGGTGCCCGCCCGGCTATCGGCGGCGGGAGGGACAAAATACTACCCGCCATGAGCCTGTGCTCGTGTGAGCCGGAGTACGCCGCATAGCTAAGCAACACTCCGGCGAAGGCAGCTGCCCCACTGGGTGCCGCGTTGTCGAAGGGATCCAGCCCGGCGTGCTGGCCCTGTGCGTTGAATACCTGGGCCGACTCACCCACGGAGTCGGACAACCTGCCGTCGACCACAAAGCGTTCACAGGCTCCGCTGATCAACTGCTCCGCGAACCTGTACCAGCGCCGGCGGCCGGTGACGGCGTAGAGAGCCAGGAAGCCTTCGGCACAAAACGCGTAGTCTTCCAGCAGGCCGCCGATCCCCCGGGCAACCCCATCGTGCGAGACGCGGATCAGCACCGGCTCGGCCGCCGTGAGCGCACCGGGCTTGGAGGCAGGACGCCAATGCACTCGCACCAGGTAGTCGGCGAGGCTTTGCGCAGCGGAAACCAGTTCCGGCCTGTCCAGGACCGTTCCGGCTTCGGCGAGCGCAGCGATCGCGAGGCCGTTCCAGCCCGCCACGACCTTGTCGTCTCGAGCAGGTTGCGGGCGAGCGTCGCGTGCGTTGCGCAGGGCGGGCCGGACGCGGTTCCACAACCGTGATTCTGTCCCTGACAACTGGCGTCTAGGATGCAACGGGGAGCCAAGCTCCGAGACCGTGCCCGAGGCGCCGATGTTCATGAGGCGCGCCGCGGCGGCACCATCCCCTGAACCGAGCGCAGCTTCCAGGCTTTCGGGAGTCCAGAGGTACGACGCCCCTTCGTGGTGCACTCCGTCCACCACGGTGTCGGCGTCGAGCGAGGAGGCGAGTCCGTCCGGAGCTCCCGGATCTCCCATGCCGAGCGAGTCCAGGATCCAATCCGCCGCCCGCGAAGCCACCATTGCGGCCTCGTCGGCGGGCAGGACCCCGTCGCCGCGCAGCCGGACCCAGTGGACATAGACGCGGAGCAGCTGGGCATTGTCGTAGAGCATCTTCTCGAAATGCGGCACCGACCAATCGGCGGTCACCGAGTACCGGGCGAAGCCGCCGTCGAGCTGGTCGCACAGAGCGGAA
This sequence comes from Arthrobacter methylotrophus, assembly GCF_039539965.1. Taxonomy (NCBI): domain Bacteria; kingdom Bacillati; phylum Actinomycetota; class Actinomycetes; order Micrococcales; family Micrococcaceae; genus Arthrobacter; species Arthrobacter methylotrophus. The sequence continues at coordinate 3,203,102 of NZ_BAABED010000001.1, forward strand.
CGGGCCATGGCGGCGAGCGTACGGCCAGCCATGTCGCGGGCGGAGTCGGATGTGTCGGACGGCACGGCGGCGTGCCGGATCAAGAACTCAAGAACCGCCGACGGCGGGAACTTGGGAGCGCCGCCAAAGCCGCCGCCGTCGGGGTCTTCCGAGCGGGCGAGGAGCCGCACGGCTTCCGACAGCAGGCTGTCATCCAGGCTTTCAGGCGGCCTGTCGAGGAACACCGCGGCGGCGAGTTGGGCATCGGCCATGCCGGCGGCGAGCCCCCGGGCGTTCTGTTCGACGGCGTCCCGGCGTTCCAGCCACGCCTCGTGTACCGCTTCCAACACCTGGCGGAAGGACGGCCTTCCCGGCTGGGGCGTCGGCGGGAAATAGGTGCCTGCATGGAAGGCCAGGCCCTCGGGCGTGAGGAAGACGGACATTGGCCAGCCGCCCTCGCCGCTGATGGCCTGCGTGGCTGCCATGTATATCGAGTCAACGTCCGGACGTTCTTCGCGGTCCACCTTGATGGGCACGAAATGGTCGTTCAGATAGTCGGCGGTGTCCTGGTCTTCGAAGGATTCGTGGGCCATGACGTGGCACCAATGGCAGGCGGCATAGCCAATGGAGAGAAAGACGGGAACATCGCGAGCTGCCGCGAAGGCGAATGCCTCATCGCCGAAAGGCCGCCAATGCACCGGGTTGTCCGCGTGCTGGCGCAAATAGGCGGACGGTTCCGAGCCAAGGGCGTTGAACGCCCCCGGCCATTCCCGGGCGCTACCCGGGTCAGCGGGCTCCGGTACCGGCATCGCCGTCGGAGTCTTCTACACCCTGCTTGCCGGAGACGACGCCTTCGGCATCAGTGCCGTCGGTAGCGAAGCCTTCGGGCTCAGGACCTTCGGGATCAGGGCCGTCAGTCTCGGGGCCAAACTGGGCTTCTTCAGCCTGGGCACGGTAGCGGACCCGCCGGATCCGCCGGACCATATCCACGATCAGGAAGGTCGTGAGCACCACGATGAAGGCCGTCAGGACGAAGCCCCAGGTTCCCGGGGTCACCTGGTCTTCGGACAGGCCGGGACGTAGCGACGGGGTCGGGGAAGGCGACGGAGTCGTGGCCAGGGCGATGAGAAAGTGGTGCACGGTTCAAACCTTCTATGGGAGTTTCCAGCCGGGTGGCGACTTCTACGCATGATAGAAATCACCGGCGATCCTATCTTAGCCCTGCGAACAGGTCCTTTTCCGGCAGATCCGCCGGGATCCGGGAGTGGATCAGCGTGTAGTCTTCCCACGGCCAGGCCCTTCGCTGCATCTCCGGGGACACGGCGAAAAAGAACCCGAGCGGATCAACCTGGGTCCTGTGCGCCCGGAGGGCGTTGTCACGGGCTTCGAAATAGTCCCCGCAATCCACCTGTGTGGTGGTCTGGTGGACCGGCCGCGGCGGAGTGTGGCCTTCCGCATCGGCTTCGAGCCAGGTAGCCAGACGTTCGGCATAGGGCGATTGCAGGCCGGCCTCTTCGAGCGCGAAATGCAAGGCCCGGAAGCGGTCAGGACTAAAGGCACGGTCGTAGTACAGCTTTCTGGGTGCCCAGCTTTCCCCGGTCCCCGGATAGCGTGCCGGGTCGCCGGCAGCATCGAAAGCTTCGACGGCAACCTTGTGGGCCATAATGTGGTCCGGATGCGGGTAGCCGCCGTTTTCGTCGTAGCTCACCATGACGTGCGGCTTGAAGTCACGAACCAGCCGGACCAACGGCGCCGATGCCCTTTCAAGGGGCTGAAGCGCGAAGCAACCAGCAGGCAGTGGTGGCAACGGGTCTCCTTCGGGCAGCCCGGAATCCACCCAACCCAGCCAGCGCTGCTTGACTCCCAAAACCGCGGCCGCTTGGTTCATTTCCAGGCGGCGCGCGCCTGCCATGTCCCGCTTCGGGTGCGGAGCCGACTCCATCGCCGGATTCTGGATGTCGCCCCTGGAACCATCCGTACACGTGGCCACCATGACCTCGACGCCGGAAGCCGCGTACATCGCCATGGTTGCCGCGCCTTTGCTTGACTCGTCATCCGGATGTGCGTGGACGGCGAGCAGCCGGAGCTGCGTGTCGGGGCTGGTGGATGTGCTCATCCGGTACGGTTCCTCTTTCTGGGGTAATGCTCTTCTGGGATCGTGCTGGTGGCCATATGAAGCCGTGGGTCGGCGGTGTGCATCGAGGTGCCGAAAGCCCACTAAACTAGGTGGGTGACTTCGGAGGACCCATCGGGTACGGCGCTGCCGGCAACTACCAGCCTAGCCAATCGCTACGGCAGCCAAAAGCGCGCCTTCGGCGGGAAAACCAAACGGAACATCGTGATCGCCGTACTCCTCGTTGCCGTCGGGTTCTTGTTTTGGGCCACCACGTCTTCCTCGCAATCGTCTGTTTCGTTTAAGGACGTCGGCTATAGCGCCACCGACTCCACCCAGTCCGACGTAGATTTCCAGGTCACCAAGAGCCCGGATGCCACGGCAAAATGCGCCATCAAGGCCATGGATTCCAAGTTCGCTGTGGTCGGCTGGAAAGTGGTCGAGATCGGCCCCAACGCCCCCAAGGACGGCGCCGACGGCGGCCAAACAACTGCCCAGAGGACCATCCTCCGGACTGAGTCCGCGGCGGTGTCCGCCGTCGTCGACAACTGCTGGATTGTCCCCAACAGCAAATAACAAGGGTGTGATCGACGACTCAGTCGGCTTGGGTTTGTCCACAGGATTGACTACACTAGATCAATACCTTAACCCCGCTGAGTTGGTTGCTGAGTTCCACGAGTGGCCTGCACCGGCGGGGTCTTTGCTTGTCAGATCCATAAGGAGAAGTCCGTGTCGACCACCAACAGCGCGCCTGCAGCTTGGCTTACCCAGGACGCATTTGACCGCTTGAAGGCAGAGCTGGACCACCTTTCCGGCCCTGGCCGTGCGGAGATCGTACAGAAGATCGAAGCCGCCCGTCAGGAAGGCGACCTCAAGGAAAACGGTGGCTACCACGCCGCGAAGGAAGAGCAGGGCAAGATCGAGGCCCGCATCCGCCAACTGACCGCGCTCCTGCGCGACGCCCAGGTGGGCGAAGCCCCGGCGGATGACGGAATCGTCGAGCCCGGCATGCTCGTCGTCGCACGAATCGCAGGCGACGAAGAGACCTTCCTGCTCGGATCCCGTGAAATCGCCGGCGATTCAGATCTCAATGTCTTCAGCGAGAAGTCCCCGCTGGGCGTGGCAATCATGGGCCACAAGGAAGGCGACAAGATCAGCTATGTCGCCCCGAATGGCAAGGAAATCCCTGTGGAGATTGTTTCCGCAAAGCCGTTCGCCGGCTGATAGCTCCGCAAGACTTGTTTTCCCAACTAACTCGCATTTGTTGTCGTTATGAGGGCTCATAACGACAACAAATGCGAGTTAGTTGGGCTGGGGGACAGCACCGGGGCGCGGACGCAGCAGCACCGCGGCCAGCACTCCCCCGATAGCCCCACCAAGGTGTGCCTGCCACGAGACGAAGCCCATCACCGTGGGCAACATTCCGAACAGGATGCTGCCATAGGCCAGGAAGAGCACCACGGAGAGCAGGATCTGCCACCAGCTGCGATTAAAGAAGCCGCGCACCAACAGGAACGCAAAGAGCCCAAAAACCAGGCCCGAAGCGCCGATGGTCACGCCTCCACCCCCAATGAGCCATACGGCGAGCCCGGAACCTAGCCAGCTGAACGCCAATGCCGTCAGGAATATCCGGAGACCGGACAGGAACACCAGGAACCCAAAGATGACCAGCGGCAGCGCATTGGACAGGAGATGGCCGAAATTGGCGTGGAGCAGCGGAAACGTCAGGATGTCGAAAACCCCGTCCATGCTCCGGGAACGCAGCCCGAACAAGCCGTTGAGGCTGTGCGACATCAACGTGTTGACCAACTCGATCACCGCCAGGAGTCCCACAAAGCCACCCATGAACAGCAGTCCGCCCCGGGCGCGGTTGGCCAAAGAGTCCTTGGCCGGTACTGGCCCGTCGCCGTTGTTGTAAAGCGCCATGATCAACCCGTCAGTGCACCACGATCGGGTGGAAGCCTTCGGCGCGAAGGGCTGCCAGAACTTGCTCGCTGTGTTCGTGGCCCTTGGTCTCCAGATTGACGGTGATGGAAACGTCGCCCATGCTGATCGCGCCGCCCACCCTGGTGTGGTCCAGGCCGGTCACATTGGCGTCGTTTTCGGCGATGATGCGGGCGATGGTGGCCAGGGAACCAGGCCGGTCATCCAGCATCATGCGGACGGTCATGTAGCGTCCGGCTGCGGAGAGGCCGCGCTGGATCACCTTGAGCATCAGCATCGGATCGATGTTGCCGCCGGACAGGATGACGGCAGTGGTGCCCGGGTTTTCAATCTTGCCGTCCATGAGGGCAGCCACGCCGACTGCACCAGCCGGTTCAACCACCATCTTGGCCCGTTCGAGCAGGAAGATCAGGGCCCGTGCCAAGGAGTCTTCGCTCACGGTCACGACGTCGTCAACGAGTTCGCGGATGATGCTGAATGGCAGCTGGCCGGGGCGCCCGACGGCGATGCCGTCCGCCATCGTGGAAACCTTCTTGAGCGGCACCAAAGCGTCAGCAGCGAGCGACGGCGGGTAGGCCGCGGCATTCTCGGCCTGCACACCGATGATCCGGATCTCCCGGCCCAGCTCCCTGGCCCTCGCTTTGATCGCGACGGCGACACCGGCCAGGAGACCGCCGCCACCAACGCCCATGAGGACTGTGTCGACGTTGGGGATCTGGTCCAGGATTTCCAGTCCGACCGTGCCTTGCCCAGCCACGACGTCAACGTTGTCGAAGGGGTGGACGAAGACGGCGCCTGTTTCATTCGCGTAGCGCTCCGCCTCGGCCAGGGCCTCATCAACGTTGTGTCCGTGCAGGACAACCTCGGCTCCGTGGCTGCGGGTCGCTGCAAGTTTCGGAAGCGCCACACCGAGAGGCATGTAGATGCGCGCCTTGATTCCCAGGCTTTTCGCGGCCACCGCGACACCTTGTGCGTGGTTGCCTGCCGATGCCGCGACGACGCCGCGCTTTTTCTCTTCAGGAGACAACCGCGCCATCCGCACGTAGGCCCCGCGGACCTTGAAGGAACCCGCCCGCTGGAGGTTCTCGCATTTGAAGAAGACCTCACCGCCTACCATCGCTCCGAGAGCCCGTGAGGACTCGATCGGCGTCTTGGTAATAATGCCCTCGAGCAGCTCCTGCGCCTGAAGGACATCGTCCAGGGTGACGGGCAGGGTATCGAGGGTATTCACGGGCTATTCTCCTTTGTTGATGTCGTCTGCGGCATCCTTGGGGGATGTCCGTTCCGCAGCCGGGTTCTGAGCTGCGGCTCCTTTGCCGCGATTGGACTGTGCAGCGGCGATGGCGCCGGGAAGGTGCATCTTCTTGAAGTTGGGGTCCTCATCGGAGTCCCGCGATGCGTTCCCTGCGCCAGCGTACGCCGTCATCAGTCCTTCATCATGTTCCCACGTCCGCGCGGCAATGTAGCGAACCGCCGTATTTGCTACGGCAAGGAGCGGAACAGCGAAGAGCGCTCCCGGGATTCCGGCCAGGTACGAACCGGCTGCGACCGATAGGATCACGGCTACGGGATGCAGCGATACGGCCTTGCCCATGATGAGCGGCTGGAGGATGTGGCTTTCAATCTGCTGCACGAACAACACGATGGCCACCATGATGAGCGCGTTGACCAGACCATTGGCCACCAAGGCCAGGAGCACTGCGATAGCTCCGGTCACGAGGGCGCCCACTACCGGGATGAAAGAGCCGATAAACACCAGGACGGCCAAGGGCAAGGCGAGGGGAACCTGGATGATCGCGGCGCCGACACCGATTCCGAAGGCGTCGACGAACGCCACGAACATCTGGATCCGGACGTAGCTGACCATGGAAGACCATCCTCGCCGCCCCGCGCCGTCGGCTGCAGCTCGGGCAGTCCGGGGCAGGAGCCCGACAATGAACCGCCAGATCCTGGACCCCTCCAAAAGGAAAAAGATGAGGATGAAGAGTGCCAGGACCATGCCCGCGGCAAAATGCCCTGCAGTGCTGCCGAAGGACAACGCACCGCTGAGGATGCTGCTGCTGTTGTTCTGGAGGGCAGCCGTGGCGTCTTGGACATACTTGTCGATCTGGTCCGCCGTCAGTTGCAGCGGGCCGTTAGCAAGCCACGCCTGGACTTGTTGGATGCCGGCGAGCGCTTCCTGCCAGAGCTCGCCGAACCCCACGGCGAGTTGCCTCCCCACCAACGTCAAGGCTCCCCCAATGACACCCAGGAACCCCAGAACCGTGATCGCGACAGCCACTCCTTGCGGCATCCCCAGTTTCCTGAGCCACCCGGTGACCGGGTAGAGCAAACCGGCAAGAAGGGAGGCCACCATAAGCGGAATCACCAGGAAACTGACCTTGCCCAGCAACCAAACCAGGGCTCCCACGACCACCATGATGAGTCCCACCCGCCAGGACCAGGCCGCGGCGATCCGCACTCCATACGGGATGTCCTGCTCGATGCGGCACTCCGGGAGCGGCCCGGGTCCAGCAGAAACCGGTCCAGCAGAAATGCGGTCAGCCGTTGGCGTGGCGTCCTGTCCTGGCGTCATTCCCCCATAATTCCCCAGGGAGCACTGGATGGGAAACCCATCTAGAGCGCTCCCGCAATTCCCCACTTCATGGTGAAGACCTCCCCCGGCTCAAGCCAGCGCAGCCCGTCACCGGAGTTGAAGGCGTTCGCCGGGCCTGTCATGGGTTCTATCGCGACGGCTTTTGATCGACCAGGGAAGGTATCCGTAACGAAGACATGGACGTAGGCGCAGTTTTCATCCTGTTCCAGGGAGACGCTCCGGCCATCGGGCGCCGACAGCGTGTGGCGGGCGATGCCGCCGTCGAATTCCAGATCGGTGTAAGCCACGTCGATGTCGAGGCTGCCCACAGTCCGGCCCCCGCCGAGATCAAAATCGCCGTCGACAGGCACCGAGCTACGCGGGATGAGCCGTTCGTCGGCCACGAGCCGCTTGCCTGCGTGACCCGTCAATACCGTCTCTTCCGGCGGAACATCGCCCACGCGCAAATATGGGTGCGCCCCGAGCACGAAAGGTGCGGGGGCAGCCGAGTCATTGATGAAACTCTGGGAGACCCGCAATGCGAGCGCGGCATCGATCTCGTACCGGACCCGGTGACGGGCCACGAACGGGTAGCCGTGCTGCGGGAAGATGGCGGCTTCGAGGGTCACGGAGAATTCGTCTTCATCCACGAGGGCATAGGAAGAGTTGCGCAGGAGCCCGTGGCTGGCGTTGTTGCGGGACACTTCGGTGATGTCCAGTTGCTGCTTCTTGCCATCGAGGTACCAGACCCCGTCCTCCACCCGGTTGGCCCAAGGAGCCAAGGTTATTCCGGTGGCGCCGGGTGGAAGTTGCTCGTCACCATAGCTCTCGGTGAGCTGGACGCCGTCGCGGCTGAACAACCGCAAGCCGGCGGCGAGCTCCGTGACGACGGCGAGCGCGTCACCTCGGCGGATCTCGAATTGGCGGCCGCTGGCAAAGCGGCGGGCTACGGTCTCTTCATCCGGTACGGAAGGCGGCGTTGTGGGAGGCATGGCACCACCGTACTGCATTAGTGTGACGTTTGCCTTGCGCCTAAATGTTTCTTTTTGTTAGATATTTTGTCTTTTTGATCACTCCGTGGCACCATGAATCCATGACTCGCCTTACCAGCACACGCCTCGCCGATGGTCGGGAGCTGATCTACTTCGACGACGCCGGCTCACCCGAGCGCGAGCCCTCGTTGCTGGAAGATCATCGGGATCTGCCGCCACGTGCTGAACCGGGCGAGGTTCGTTACGACACGCTCAGCGGCGAATGGGTCGCTGTCGCGGCGCACCGCCAAAGCCGCACCCACTTGCCGCCTGCGGAACAATGCCCCATCTGCCCCACCACGTCCAGGAACGCTTCGGAAATCCCCGCGCCGGACTACGACGTCGTGGTTTTCGAGAACCGTTTCCCTTCGCTGGGGCCGGCGGTCGGTAGGATCCCCGCCGCACCGGCTTGGGGAACTGCGGGACCTGCCTATGGCCGCTGCGAAGTCGTCTCGTTCACCCCCAGCCACACCGGATCCTTCGCCGAGCTCGGCGAAACCAGGGCACGCACGGTTATTGAGGCCTGGTCGCACCGGACTGAGGCCCTCAGCGCCCTCCCGGGAATCCAGCAGGTATTTCCGTTCGAAAACCGGGGTGCGGACATTGGGGTAACTCTCCACCACCCGCACGGACAGATCTATGCCTACCCTTACGTCACGCCGCGGGCGGCAAGCCTTGGCGCCGCGGCCAGCCGGCACTTCGACGCCTCCAAGGGCCGGGAATCGTTGACGTCCTCGATCCTCAATGCCGAACGGCAGGACGGCAGCCGCATGGTGCTCGAGTCCGGACACTTCAGTGCCTACGTACCGTTCGCCGCGCGCTGGCCGTTGGAGGTGCACCTCGTTCCGCATCGCCAAGTTCCGGACCTCGCCGCCTTGAGCGGCGAAGAACGCGACGAACTGGCCCACGTCTACCTCGAGTTGCTCAAGCGCGTGGACGCCCTGTACCCTACGCCTACGCCGTACATTTCAGCCTGGCACCAGGCACCGCTCGACGCAGCCTTGCGGCCGTCCGGCCATCTTCATCTGCAGTTGACCTCCCCGCGCCGTGCCGCCGACAAGCTCAAGTACCTTGCCGGATCCGAGGCCGCCATGGGAGCCTTCATCAACGACGCCACGCCTGAATCCGCGGCCGAACGGCTGCGCGCCGTCGCCGGCGATTCCGTAACTCGTGGCCGAGAAACCGCCCACACGCTTCCGGAAGGGGCCTCAACATGACCGCAACGCCCGCCCCCGCGCTCAGCGCCGTGTCCGGGCAGTTCGAGTCGATCTTCGGTTCAGCCCCCGACGGCGTCTGGCAGGCACCGGGACGTGTAAACCTGATCGGCGAGCACACCGACTATAACGAGGGCTTCGTGCTGCCGTTCGCGATCGACAAGGCTGCGAAGGTTGCGGTCCGGCTCCGCGGCGATTCATGTGTCCGGCTGCTGTCCACTTTCGGCAAACAAGGCTTGGTGGAGACCGAAACCACCACCTTGGCCCCCGGGTCAGCCAAAGGATGGACCAAGTATCCCCTCGGCGTTGTCTGGGCCCTCGGACAGCTCGGGCTCGACGTCCCCGGCTTTGATTTGCTCATGGATTCCGACGTCCCCCTCGGCGCCGGTCTGTCTTCCTCACACGCCATCGAATGCGCAGTCATCATGGCACTCAACGACCTCACGGGCGCGGGACTGGGCCTCGAAGACATGGTCCTCGCAACCCAAAGGGCCGAGAACGACTTCGTGGGCGCCCCCACCGGCATCATGGACCAGTCGGCTTCGCTACGGGGGTCAAAGGGACACGCCGTTTTCCTTGACTGCCGCAACCAAAGCGTACAACTGATCCCGTTCGACCCCCGGGAAGCCGGACTCGTCCTCCTGGTCATCGACACCAAGGTCTCGCATTCGCATGCGGACGGTGGCTACGCCTCCCGCCGGGAGTCCTGCGAAGTGGGCGCCCAAGTACTGGGAGTGACCGCCCTTCGCGACGTCGGCATCGGCGATCTGGAGGAAGCCAGCGGGCTCCTGGACAGCGCGACTTTCCGAAGGGTGCGGCACATCGTCACGGAAAATGACCGCGTCTTGCAGACCGTGGAACGCCTCACCACGGACGGACCGGCCCATATCGGCCTGCTGCTGGATGCGAGCCATGCATCCATGCGGGACGACTTTGAGATTTCGTGCCCGGAACTGGATCTTGCAGTGGAAACCTCGCGTGCCCACGGCGCTATCGGCGCCCGGATGACGGGGGGCGGTTTCGGCGGCTCAGCCATCGCCCTCACCCCGGTGGGCCATGAGCAGGAGGTGCGCGACGCCGTCGTACGCGCCTTCGCGGCGGCCGGATTCACGACGCCGGACGTCTTCCCCGTGACCCCCGCTGCAGGAGCCGCACGCCTCGCCTGACGTCGGCGCATTCGCCCGCGTTTGGCGGGCGAGCCCCGGCGTAAGCTGGGGACATGCCTGAGGCCGTCATCGTTTCCACCGCCAGAAGCCCCATTGGACGCGCTTTCAAGGGGTCCCTCAAGGATGAACGTCCTGATGACCTCGCGGCGGCGATGGTGACCGCGGCACTAGCCAAAATTCCGGCTTTCGATCCGGGAGCGCTGGACGGCCGCGGCCTCGATGACCTCTACCTTGGCTGCGCCGAACCGAGCGGAGAAGCCGGCTCGAACATGGCCCGAGTGGTGACGGTGTTGGCTGGCCTCGACACCGTCCCGGCGGCCACGATCAACCGCTTCTGTGCCTCGAGCCTGCAGACCCTTCGGATGGCCTTCCATGCGATCACCGCCGGAGAAGGCCATGCCTTTGTCTCGGCCGGGGTCGAGTCCGTTTCGCGCTACCAGAACTGGGTGGGCGCTGGGGAAACGGACACGAGCCACCACAACCCCCTGTTCCAGGCCGCCCGCGCCCGCACCGCCTCCCGCGCCGCGTCGAACACCCCCTGGACGGATCCCCGTCTGGGTGGGCGAATGCCGGACGTCTACATCGCAATGGGACAGACCGCAGAAAATATCGCCACGAGCCATAGAATCAGCCGGGCGGAACAGGATCTATGGGCAGTCCAGAGCCAGAACCGTGCCGAGGCGGCCCTTGCCTCCGGTTTCTACGCCCGGGAAATCACGCCATATGCACGTAAAGACGGCACCGTCGTAGATCGCGACGATTCGCCCCGCGCCGGTGTCACCTTGGAAGCCGTCAGCGCCTTGGAGCCCGTCTTCCGCAAGGAAGGAACAGTGACCGCAGGGAACGCATGCCCGCTCAACGACGGCGCCGCCGCCGCCGTGGTCATGAGTGATTTGAGGGCCCGGGAGCTTGGCCTCGAACCGCTGGCACGGATCGTCTCAACGGGAGTCAGCGCCCTTTCGCCGGAACTCATGGGGATGGGGCCCGTAGAGTCCTCACGCCGGGCCCTGGCCCTCGCCGGACTGAGCATGGCGGACATCGACCTCGTGGAGCTCAACGAGGCCTTCGCCGTGCAGGTGGTGGCGAGTGCACGCGAACTCGGCATCGATCCGGAGAAGCTCAACGTGCATGGGGGGGCCATAGCCCTCGGCCACCCGTTCGGCATGACGGGCGCCCGCATGACCACCACCCTGCTCAACGGGCTACGCGAACGCGACTGCACGTTGGGGCTGGCAACGCTCTGCGTCGGCGGCGGCCAAGGCATGGCGGTGGTCCTCGAGCGGCTGTCCTAGCCCTTCGCAAAGGGAGTTAGTCGTCGCCCCGCAGGATCGCCAGCAAGCGGATGATCTCCACGTAGAGCCACACGAGCGTGACGGTCAGGCCGAAAGCAGCCGTCCAGGAGTATTTCTCCGGTGCGCCCTGCAGTACACCCTGCTCGATGCTCGTGAAGTCCATGACCAGCGAGAAAGCGGCCAGGCCAATAGCCAAGATGCCGATGAACACGCCCAGCGGGATGCCGAAGATGTGCACGCTGCTGCTCAGACCGAACGGAGACTGGACGGCGCCGGTCCATACCAGAACCATGTTGATTACGGCGAAGACGAGGTATCCGAGCATGGCGATCATGAAGAAGCGCATCGCCTTGGGAGTGGCGCGCACCTTGCCGCTCTTGAAGAGGGCCAGCGTCACACCGAACACGGCAAGCGTGCCGATGACTGCCTGCAGGCCGACTCCCGGGAACATACCATCCAGAAGGCGTGTCAGCCCGCCGAGGAACAAGCCCTCCAGACCGGCATAAGTCAGGATCAGCGCCGGCGACGGCTGCTTCTTGAAAGTATTGACCATGGCCAACACGAAGCCGCCCAACGCGCCGACCACCATGAGGAGGCTTGCGGTGCCCGGGGCCACGAACAGCGTGATGGCTGCGCCGAGCAACAGTAAGGCGAGGCAGGCCGCAGTCTTGACGATGACGTCATCGAAAGTCATGCGGCCGGTCTCGGCCGGACCGGCTGATGGCTGGTTGTACATCTGCTGCAGCTGATCGCTGGTCATCTGCGGCTGTGCTGCCCAGCCTGGCCGGCCGTACTGGTTCTGGCCGTACTGGTTCTGGCCCTGGGAGTAGCTGGGAACAGGCGGAGCCTGGGTGGCTCCACGGAAATTCTTTCCGTTGAAGATCGGGTTGCCGCCGAGTGCCATGGTGGACGTCCTTTGTCTTAAGGGTGCGAAGTGATAGTTCACGCTACCAATTCCCACGCTTGGTGTGCAGGGAAAGTTCCACCGGCCCCCGACGCCAGCACCCCGCTTGCGCTCGAGGTGCCGGCGGACGCGACTATCCGACGCCCAAGTACGCTTCCTTGACCGCCGGGTTGGCGAGCAATTCCTTGCCCGTGCCGCGGTGCGTAATTGATCCGGTTTCAAGGACAAAGGCACGATGCGCCCGGGCCAACGCCTGGTTGGCGTTCTGCTCCACCAGAAGCACGGTGGTTCCCTGGTTGTTGATCTCGGTGACAATCTTGAAGATCTGTCGGATGAATTGCGGGGCAAGCCCCATGGAAGGTTCATCCAGCAGCAGCAACTTGGGATTGGACATCAGGGCCCGGCCAATGGCAAGCATTTGTTGTTCGCCGCCGCTCATGGTGCCGCCCAGCTGCTTGATACGCTCCTTCAAACGCGGAAAAAGGTCGAAGACGCGCTCCAAATCATCACCCACCTTCGTCCGGTCCTTGCGGCCGTAGGAACCCATGTCGAGGTTCTCCATTACCGTCATGCCCGGGAAGATTCCCCGGCCCTCCGGCGCCTGTGAAATACCCCGGACGACCCGAATGTGCGCCTTCATCCTGGTGATGTCCTTGCCGGCGAAAGTGATGGAGCCAGCTGACGGACTCAGCAATCCCGAGATGGTCCTCATGGTGGTGGTCTTGCCAGCACCGTTGGCGCCAATAAGCGAGACGATTTCACCCTCTTCGACGCTGAATGACATGTCGGAAATGGCTTGGATCCGGCCATAGTGGACGGATATGTTCTTCAGCTCAAGCAACGTCATCTTCAGGCTCCCCGAGATAGGCGGAAATAACTTTCGGGTCATCGCGAATGATCTTCGGAATTGCGTCGGCGATCTTTTTCCCGAACTCCAGGACCACGATCCGGTCTGTTACGCCCATGACCAGCTTCATGTCGTGCTCAATGAGCAGTACCGTGTAGCCGTCATCCCGGATGGTGCGGATCAGGGCCATGAGCTCTTCCTTTTCAGCGGGATTGAACCCGGCCGCCGGCTCATCCAGGCACAGAACTTTGGGATCGGTGGCTAGTGCCCGCGCAATTTCCAAACGGCGCTGGTACCCGTAAGGCAGGTGCCGCGACAGGAAATGCGCGTGATCGGCGATCCCCACGAACTCAAGCAGCGCCATGCCTCGTTCAATGGCGGTCTTCTCTTCCCGGACGTGGGTCGGCAAGCGCAGGAGCGCGCCGCCAACACTTGTTCGGTGACGCGCATCGAGGCCGACGACGACATTTTCCAAGGCTGTCATCTCACCAAAAAGGCGGATGTTCTGGAATGTCCGCGCCAAACCTCGGCGGGTAATCTTGTGCTGCGGCAATCCGTTGAGCGACTGGCCTTCCAGCAAGACCTTTCCCGACGTTGGCTTGTACACACCGGTCATGGCGTTGAAGCAGGTGGTTTTGCCGGCCCCGTTAGGCCCGATCAAACCCAGGATTTCGCCACGGTTGATATCGAACGTGACATTGTCCAGGGCCGTCAGGCCACCAAACTTGACGGTGAGGTTTTGGACCTGGACCAAGGCTTCGCCAACCTTGGTGACGATATCCCTCTCGGGGGCCACCCTCTCGGCAACTTCAAGGTCCACGCCCTGTTCCTTGAGCGCGTCGACGTCAATGTCCGGTTCGATCGCTTCACTCATTGCCAGCCTCCTTGCCCGGTTGCGTCACTAATTTGCCCGAAGCGGGGCTACCGCCCACCGCGAAGCCCTTGAGCTTGTTGTAAGCCAAACGTCCGTACGCGAGGAGACTCTGGCGTGCCGGGAGCAGGCCGCCGGGGCGGAAGATCATGATGATCACCAACGCCGCACCAAAGATCAAATACTTGAACTCGGCAATCGCTGTGAATCGGAGCGGAATATATGCCACGAGCGAGCCGCCAAGTAGCGCTCCGACCTTGTTTCCGGTGCCGCCCATGACAACAGCGGCAACGAAAAGGATCGAGGTGGCGATATCGAACTTCTGATTGTTGACGAAGCCAACTTGGCCGGCAAACAAAGCCCCGGAGAGTCCGCCCACGGAAGCACCAATGGCGAAAGCCCACACCTTGTACTTGAAGGTGGGAACGCCCATGATTTCCGCGGCATCTTCATCCTCACGGATGGCAATCCACGCGCGTCCCACCCGGCTGCGCTCCAGGTTTCCGGCGGCCAGGAGCACCACGATGATGATGGTCAGCGTCAGCCAATACCACGGAGTTCCGTTCGAGTTCTGGAAGATCGTTTGGCCGCTTGAATCCGTTCCAGGAGGATGGCCGACGTTCTGAAAACCAACCTGGCCTTTCATTGCGGGAATGATAGTGGCCAAAATGCGCACGATCTCGCCAAAGCCGAGAGTGACGATGGCCAAGTAGTCTCCGCGCAGGCGCAGCGTGGGGACACCCAGGACCACTCCAAAGAACATGGCCACAGCCATCGCCAGCGGAAGCGTCCACAAGTAGGGGATATGCACATATGGCGAGTCCGGGCTGGTTAACATCGCTGCGGTATAGGAACCCAGGGCAAAGAAGGCCACGTAGCCCAAGTCCAGAAGGCCCGCGTAGCCGACCACGACGTTCAGGCCCACGGCCACCAGGGCATAGACCGACATTTGCGCGAGCGCAATTTGCCAGTTGTTTCCCGGTTCAGTGGTGATCAACGGCGGATTGAGGATGGGGAGCAAGTAGGCGATGACAACGACGACGATCAGGATCAGCCATTGGGTCTGGCGTGGGAGGGCATTCCATCTATCACCGAGCCCCGGGAACCAACCTCGGCGGGGCCGCATCCTGGCTTCACGGTCGGCAATTGCCTGCGCCGCTGCATCATCCGGAATAAGCGTGGGGCCGTCTGTGGTGCTCATGCCTTACTCTTTCCTAGCGAGCTACCCAAGATACCTTCGGGTCGCACGATCAATACCAACACCAGGACCACGAAGGCAACAACGTCAGTCCATTGTGAGCTACCCAAAAGCACCTGGCCGTAATTTCCGATCAAACCGATCAGCAAACCGCCCAGCAGGGCACCGCGCACGTTGCCGATGCCCCCGAGAACAGCTGCCGCAAAGGCCTTGACCCCGAGGATGAATCCGCCGTTGTACTGCACTCCCGACGGGATCTTCATGACGTAAAACAAAGCCGCTGCTCCGGCCAAAATACCGCCGATAATGAAGGTTGTCACGATGATTTTTTCCTTGTTGACACCCATCAAAGTTGCGGTGTCCGGGTCCTGCGCGACAGCACGAATTCCTCGTCCGGTCCGGGATCGCCTAATGAACTGATCGGTGGCAATCATCAGGATAATCGCAGCGATGACAATGACCACTTGCTGTGAGTCGACAATTGTCCCGAAGACATCGAAAATCGGCAGTGGTCGGAACATAGTCAAGGCGGCCTCGGGGCTAGGTCCGCGCCACCAGTAGATCGTGTACTGAATGGCGAAGGAAACACCAATGGCGGTGATCAAGAATGCCAAGCGGGGCGCCTTGCGCTGGCGCAATGGTTTATAAGCCACGCGTTCCACGATGACCGCCATCAATGCCGAGGCAATAATCGCCACGACAAGGGCGAGAACGAGGTTCCCGACAATTGCCCAAAAAGCCAGTCGTGGAGCGGAAGGTCCAAAATTGAGGGCGCTGAGGGTGAAGAACACCCCATAAC
Source organism: Arthrobacter methylotrophus (assembly GCF_039539965.1). Taxonomy (NCBI): domain Bacteria; kingdom Bacillati; phylum Actinomycetota; class Actinomycetes; order Micrococcales; family Micrococcaceae; genus Arthrobacter; species Arthrobacter methylotrophus. The sequence goes on from NZ_BAABED010000001.1 coordinate 3,219,035, forward strand.
AGCCCACGATAAAGACTTCCGAATGGGCGAAGTTGATGAGGTTGAGAACGCCGTAGACGAGGGTATAGCCAAGGGCAACGAGCGCGTAAATTGCGCCAAAGGTCAACCCGTCAAAGGTGGAACTCCAGAAGTTCTGGGCAAAGGAGTTTACGTCGAAGGTGATCCACGTGTCGTCCATGGGGACGGAGTGGAGCAGGGCCGGAATTACTTCGCTGATCATGGGCACTTCCTGATGTGATCAAAAGAAATGCTGGGGGTCGGCATGGATGCTAACCCCCAGCATTCACCTGGGCTTCCGTTGTTATTTTCCGATGACGCCGATGGGAACGATCTTGCCGTTCTCAACCTTGTAACCGTAAACATCCGGGGTTGCCAGTTCGCCGGTTGAATCCCACTTGTAGTGCTTGGACAGGCCGTCTGCATCGTAGGACTTGACCCAGGAGAGCAGGTCCGCACGGGACTGCTTGCCCTTGTCGATACCCGAAAGGAGGACGGTGGCTGCGTCGTAACCTTCAATGGAGTAGGTTCCAGGCTCAGCGTTGGCCAGCTTCTTGTACTCGGACTCGAAGCTCGGGATCAGCTCGCCGGGGATGCAGGGGCAGGTGAAGTACGAGTTGGACGAGGCATCGCCGGCTTGCTTGATGAACTGGTCATCCTTCACTCCGTCCGGGCCCACGAAGGAACCGGTGAATCCCTTTCCGACCAGCTGCTGGTCGAAGGGGGCGCCTTCTGCGTAATAGCCGGCGTAGTAGACGGTGTCTGCCTTGGCGTTCATGATCTTGGAAATCACGGCCGAGAAGTCCTTCTGACCGGTGACGACCTTATCGGACCCCACCATCGCGGAGCCAAGGGCCTGGGACGTGGTGGTTCCCAATCCGATGCCGTAGTCAGAGTCGTCCTGAACCAGATACACCTTCTTCGCCTGCAGCTTGTCCGTGAGGAACTTCGCCGCAGCCGGGCCCTGGACGGCGTCATTGCCGAGGGCCCGGAAGAAAGTGGTCCAGCCGTTCTTGGTCAGGCTCGGATTGGTGGCGGAAGGCGTGATGTGGACCAGGCCCTTCTGCTCGAAGATGTTTCCTGTGGCCTTGGACTCTCCGGAGAAGGGCAAACCCACCACTCCGATGATGTCCGGCTCGGAAACGATCTGTGTCACCGGTCCAGTGGCCTTGTTCGGGTCGCCTTCAGTGTCGAATTTCTTGAACTGGACCTGGCAGCCAGGGTTCGCGGTGTTGTGCTGGTTGACGGCCAGTTGGATACCGTTGAAGATATTGATGCCCAGCTGGGCGTTGGGTCCTGTCTCGGCACCGGCATACGCAATGGTGGTGGTAGACGGGCATGTTCCCTTGCCATCGCCCGCAGGCAAAACTGCCCCGGCAGGAACGTCGACTTTGGAGATTGCAGGGATGTTGATCCTGCCGCTGGTCCCCGAAGTGTCCGTGCCGCTAGGAGCGGTCTGGTTCGCACAGCCAGCCACTAGCATGCCAAGGGTGGCCGCCGCTGCAATCGCCGAAATGACTTGCTTCCTGTACATAAATAGCCTCCGCGGTGCGTATGATTCGTGGTCATTCGCCCGAAGTCACTTTCACTTCGAACATGTTCCATGAGAGTACTACCAAATATGTGTCCTAGAACACATATATGCAGGTCAGGATCTAATAACGGTGGATCACCGCCGCGCGCGGACAAACTCCTCGTATGTACGGAAAGTTAATTTCCCGTCACGGTGCAGCCTGGGGAAATCAAGAGGGGCGGCACGGATCGCATTTCGCGTGCGTGCCCCAGGTGGGACTCGAACCCACAACACGCGGATTTTAAGTCCGCTGCCTCTGCCAATTGGGCTACTGGGGCGCCCGGATAATGGTAACCCAACGCACGCCCATGTTTGGCCCTAGGGAGTTTGGAACGGCGTTGCATAGCGGAAGGTGCCGCTGGCGCCGTCGGGCCATGCTTTGAGGGGCAACAGCTGGAAATGGTCTCCCCACGCGGCCTCGGGCGCACTCACCCCCAGCTCGCGGGCGGGAAGGTATCCGAAGTGCGGATAGTACTCAGTGCTGCCCAACAGCGCGATTCCCGGCTCACCCGCGTTCTCGGCTCGGCGGGCGGTTTCCCGCAGGAGCGCAGACCCGATGCCGCGTCGCTGCAGGTGCGGCTGCACACTGATCGGACCCAGTCCCAAGAGCGGGAGATCGCCGTCCCTGCCTGGGCTACTGATCCAACCGCGGGTGCTGATGACGTGCCCGACGATCTCCCCGCCGATCTCGGCCACGATGCTGAACTCCGGGAGGTACGCATCGCAGTGGAACAGTTCCTGCAGCAGCTTTACCTCCGCCGGGATCCCTTCGACCGGCAGTCCGGTGACCGGGCTGATCGAGAATGCACTGGCTGTCAGCTCCAATACTTCCCCACGGTCGGCCGGCGTTTCCGTCCGCAACATGACGCCTTGGCCCAGCAGTTCCAGGACCTGCATCGCGTTCCCACGCTCTGCCGAAGGAACCAAGAGGTGGTCGTGATGGAATCCGGCCAGGACATTGCAGCTGATACCGGCTGCCGTGAGGGCGGAACTGACGGCGGCGGTGAGTCCCACTGCTTCCAGCGCAGAATGAACCTGAAGAGTGATCCATGCAGCGACGAAATCGTAGGACAACCCCAAGCGCTCGGCTTCCTCGCGGCGCAACACCACAGTGAGGCCCTCCGCTTCCCGGACAGCGGCTTCGACGCCCCCCTCAAGGGCCTTGCCGTGTGGCCATAGCGCGTAGACGTAGTCACCGTCGCGTGCTATGGGGTGCATGGATCTCAGGAGGGTCGTCAGATCGCTTTCGCCAGCCATGCTGCCAAGTCTAAGACACCCCCTCGCGGCCGGGCCGGCAGCTAGACTCCGGCAATTAAATGCCGACGGCGGCCGCCCCCTGCGTGGGAAGCGGCCGCCGTCGGCGGGGGTGCTTGGCGTTTGCTACTTGGCGTCAGCCGTGACCGGAGCCTTGGCCGGCTCAGCGGCCGGGGCGGGTGCGGCAGCCGGCTTGGGGGCCGGGGTGGCCGCGGCCACGAAGGCTCCGCGCGGGTTGTCGAGATCCAGCAGTTGGGTGGTGTCGCGGCCCATGATCATGCCGAGGAGCCAGTTGAAGATCACGCGGACCTTGCGCTCACCGGTCGGAATGGCCAGGCCGTGGTAACCGCGGTGCGCCAACCAGGCGAGGCCGCCCTTGAGGCCGATACGGCCCAGGATGTTGATGTTGGCAACACCCTTCCATTCACCGAAGCCGGCAACCGCACCGAGGTTCTTGTGCTTGTAGTCGGACATGGGCTTGTCCCAGCGGGAGGCCCACAGGTTCTTTGCAAGGCGCTTGGCCTGGCGCAGTGCGTGCTGTGCGTTCGGGACGCAAGTACCGTCGGGCAGGCCACTTCCGGTGAGGTCCGGAACGGCAGCAATGTCGCCGGCCGCCCAGGCGTTGTCGATGATGCCCTCGTCACCTGCGATACGCAGGTCCGGGAGAACACGGACCCGGCCGCGGGGCTCAAGCGGGAAGTCGGTGGAGCGGATCATCGGGTTGGCTTGCACGCCTGCAGTCCACACGAGGGTGTCGGCTTCGAATTCCTGTGCAGGGGTCTTGTCCGGCAGGTTGATGAGCTTGAGGGTACCCTCGGCGTTGTCCAAGGAGGTGTTGAGGAGGACCTCGATGCCACGGCTGCGCAGGTGTCCGACAACCCACTCGGCTTGGGTTGCAGTGACCTCGGGCATGATGCGGCCCATGGCCTCGACAAGGACGAAGCGGACTTCTTCCTGGCGGATGCGCGAGTTGTTCTTCACGGCGGCGCGGGCAAGGTCTTCCATCTCGGTGATGCACTCGATACCGGCGAATCCGCCACCTACAACCACGAAGGTCAGGGCCTTGGCGCGCTCAGCGGCGTCCGTCATGGTGGACGCGACCTCGATGCGTTCAAGGACCTTGTTGCGCAGGGCTACTGCTTCTTCGATGGTCTTCAGACCGATGCCTTCGTCAGCCAGGCCCTTGATGGGGAAGGTGCGGGTAATGGCGCCGGCGGCAACCACGACGTCGAAGTAAGGGATCTCGAAGGGATCTCCGCCGTCGGCCGGAGCAACAACGGCGGTGCGGTTCTGGTGGTCGATGCCGGTAACGCGGCCCTGGATGAGTTCCGTCTGCTTGAGGTGCTGGCGATGGGAGACGACGGCGTGGCGTGCCTCGATGTTGCCGCCGGCCACTTCGGGAAGGAAGGGCTGGTACGTCATGTAGGGAAGGGGATCGACGACGGTAACGATTCCGCCGGCATTAGCGATCTTCTTCTGCAGCTTGAGTGCTACGTACAGGCCGACGTATCCGCCGCCGACAACGAGAACACGGGGACGGTCAATGAGCTCAGGGGTGGTTGCCATAAGACTAGGGTACAGCACCTTGTGAAAATCTTCACTAACTAGATTCCGAGGCCTCCCACAGTGTGGGAGGCTACTTTCTGGTACTCGGATCGACAACCTCGACACCGCCGGTCCGGGGTTCCTCACGAAGCCCCCGGGAAATCCGGTAAGCGCGCGTCAAGTGGATCGAGGCACCCGCAACAATCCCCGCGAACAGCAAAGCAAAACCCAGGACTACTGTTGCCGGAACGGCCGTATCGGCCTCGGTTGGCGTCTTCGCGACAGGAACCGTGGGGTCCGCCAACGCGGCCGGGGGGCTGCTCGGTTTGGCGCTTGGACCAGGTGTGGGGCTGCTGAGGTCGCCGCGACGATGGACCCGGATCCAGTCCGCGATGGATCCCTCCGGGTTGCTCGTGGCCTCCGGCACATCGGCCGTGAGCGCCGCCTCGGCGTTGAGGATCCCGTAGCCGTAAATGGGATCCTTTCCAGGCACCCCTGCATCCTCCGCGGTGGACACAATCCTGTTGATGACCTGCTTGGCGCTCATATCCGGCCATTTCGACCGGATGAGTGCCGCAACTCCCGAGACAATCGGCGCGGAGCCGGACGTGCCGGCCCAATCTTCGTAGCTTCCCCCGGGGAGTCCACCCACCAGCTTTTCCGCCGGGGCCGAAACGCCGATGCTGATCCCCTGCGAAGAAGCGTCGACGCTGGCCGTACGGTTCCGGTCAAGACCTGCCACGGTCAAGACCCCCGGAATGGTGGCAGGTGCGCCCACTTGGACATTTCCGCCGATCCGATTGCCCGCAGCGGCCACGATCACCACGTCCTTCTGTTCGGCATAGAGGAACGCCGCGTCCCAGCTCTGGGGCCAATCAGGGGAAGTACTGCCGAGGGAAATATTGATGACCTTGGCCCCATTGTCCACCGCCCATCGAACGGCTTCGGGAATCTGTTCCTGGTCCGTCTTTCCCGCCGGGTTCGGCGAGCCGAGCCAAGCGGAAACGGACAAAATCTCGGCTTCGGGGGCAACACCGACGATTCCGTCCGGACCAACACCGGAAGCGGGCGAGGGAGAAGCCGACACTGATGCGTCGGCTGAAGCGTGTCCGCGCCCGGCCAACAGCGTGGCGACGAGGGTCCCGTGTTCTGGTTTGGCCCCGATGCTCTTTTGTCCGTTCGGATCGCCCGCGCCGGAAGCGTCAGTTCCGCCGACCACCGCACCCTTGAGATCCGGGTGTTGCCCATCCACCCCGCTGTCGATGATGGCCACTTTCACGCCCGCGCCCTTGGATACCTGCCAGGCGGCGGAAATACCGTACTCGTTGAGCCAGTATTCCTTGTCCCGCCAGGAGTCTGCGGACGCCGCGGGCGCAGTGAGCAGGGTCCCTGCCAAGCCTCCCCCGGCGAGCACGGCAGCCAGCGCGGCCGACACTGCACAGCGGTGCCAGCGGTGTTGCAGCGTCATCAGCGAATACTCAGGGCGATGCCGTCGAGGATGTCATGTTCGCTGGAAACAGCCTCGCTGATGGAGCCATCTCCGAGCTCAGCCACGCGCTGAAGGATGCGGCGCCACACGAGTGCTCCGGCCCCGATGACATCGACACGCCCCGGATGCATGTAGGGCAGCCGGGCACGCTCTTCGCGGCTCATTTCCAGCAGGCACGTGGCCGCGTCGCTGATGGTCGCCAGGTCAAGGCTGGCACCGTGGATCAGCGCGGGATCGTACTCATTCAGGCCCAGGGCATGCGCCGTGATCGTGGTGATGGAGCCCGCAACTCCCACGACGGCGGTGGCCTGGCCAAGCGGGACCGTGCGGCTGGCGAGGTCAATGGCTGCGTCGACGTCGGCTTCCGCTGCGGCGATCTGCTCCGGCGTCGGAGGATCGTTGCGGAGGTGCCGTTCGGTCAGTCGAACGCACCCGATATCAACGGATTTGGCGGCGATGACCCCGTCGGAGTCTCCCAGGACGAACTCAGTGCTTCCGCCTCCAAGGTCCACGACAAGCACCGGGTCCTTGCCGCGCGACGGCAACACGCTGCTTGCGCCCGCGAAGGATAAAGCGGCTTCCTCGTCGCCGGAAATGACCTCGGGTTCGACGCCCAGCAGATCCCGGATTCCGTCAACAAAGACGTCCCGGTTGCGGGCGTCGCGGCTCGCGGAGGTGGCCACGAAGCGGACCCTCCCGGCTCCATGATGGCGGATCAACTCGGCGTAGTCGCTGGTGGCCGCAAAGGTGCGCTCAAGGGCCTCCGGGGCGAGCTCGCCCGTCGCGTCCACTCCCTGTCCCAGGCGCACCACGCGCATCTCACGGACAACGTCGTGCAATGGGGATCCTGCATCGACACCGTTGGAATCCGCGATCAGGAGGCGGATCGAATTGGTGCCACAATCGATGGCAGCTACCCGGCTCATGCGTCGCGCTCCCCCACGATTGATTCATCCAGCGGCTGTGTTGCCGAAGAGGCCTTGGATTTGCGGACCGGCGCGGGACGGCCCACGATGTCCGGCAGGCCCTGCGGCCCGTGACGGCTGAGGTCCTTGGACGGTGCCTCTCCAGCACTGTCCCACGCACCGTCGCAGTAGCAGCGGTCCGCGGTCCACCATTCGCTGATCGCCTCGATGGCCTCGTCGCCGAGCGGATTGACCCCGGGGCCAGAGGCCAAGGAATGGCCAACCAGGACGTGCAGGCATTTGACGCGGGTGGGCATGCCACCGGCAGAGACGCCTGCGATCTCGGGAACTTCTCCGGTTCCGGCACGTCCGGCGATCTCGTCACGCGCCCGGAGATAGGCTTCGTGGGCGTCCCGGTACGCCGCTGCCAACGGCTCGTCGGCCGTGAGTCGTTCGTTCATCTCATTCATGAGCCCTCCGGCTTCAAGCCTTGACACGGCGGCGGTGATGACGGGGTGGGTCAAGTAGAACGTCGTGGGAAACGGGGTGCCGTTGCTCAGCCGAGGCGCGGTGGCGGCGACAATCGGGTTGCCACACACACAGCGCGCCGGGATTTCGACGACGTCGCGCACCGGCCGTCCCAGCTGCCGGCTAAGGATTTCAAGATCGTGTGCTGATGGCTTGCGGGACTCCTGCGATGCAGGTGCCGAGGTGTTCTCCACTGGCGCTGCCATCCTTCCTGCCCTATTTGGCCGCACCTTTCCGGGCGCGACGGCGGCGGGCACCGTGTCTAGTCTGTTGCCGAGCGCCTGATGGATTCCCACAGCCCATCTACCCAAGGCAGATTGCTCGGGCTTCCGGAAGCTCCTGAGCCGGTGCTTCCGCCCGGTGTGCCGGCGGGAACATCTCCACCAAACACCCAGTAGCCTGCTTCACCCGGCATAACCATGTTAATGCGGTCCCGGGCCTGTTGTTTCACATAGTTGGGATCCTGCCACCGTGTGATCTGCTTCTCGAGGCTGGTTTGCTCGGTCTTTTTGCTTGCGATGTCGGCTTCCAGTCCGGAGATTTCCGCCTTTTTCTCCAACCAGATTTTGACCGTGGGCGCGAGCATGATGGTGATCGCGATCATCACCACGGCGAGGGCAAGCATGCGGCCGGAGAAGGCCTTTGCCGGTACAGGGCGGGCGCTTTTGTGGCTGTCGCCCTGATTCGAATGTCCTGGCTTCGGCGCCGGAGATCCGGCCTTAGCGCCAGGCTGTCCTTTGTTTTGCGCGCCGCCGTTCCGTGTGCTGTCTTCGGCGCTGGCATTGGACGCCGAGCTGGAGCCCGTGTGGACCGGAGTCTCCTGCTGCGCGCGGGTTGCCTTGCGGGGTTCACCGAAGTCGGCACGGATAACGTGGCCGCCGTCGGGGTTCTTTTGGGGCGAGCGGCCCAGGGCATCTGCCCGGGGGACCTTGGGTCGGCGGGTGGCCATGACACTCCTGTAATGCCTGGTGCTTGCCTGGCGGGTTGCTGCGCGTTGCGTACCTCACGGAGCCTGCGGTTGCCGAAGTGCTCGCACATTTCGTTAAACAGAACCGGCGGCTATGGTCTTTCCACCATAGCCACCGGTCAGCTGTTTCAGCGGATACTAGCCCTTGAAACGCGGGAAAGCGCTGCGGCCGGCGTAGCGTGCGGCGTCGTCGAGTTCTTCTTCGATGCGCAGCAGCTGGTTGTACTTGGCAACACGCTCGGAGCGGGCCGGGGCACCGGTCTTGATCTGGCCGGCGTTGGTGGCAACGGCGATGTCAGCAATGGTGGTGTCCTCGGTTTCGCCGGAGCGGTGCGAGGTGATAGTGGTGTAGCCGGAGCGCTGGGCCAAGGAAACGGCGTCCAGGGTTTCGGTCAGCGAACCGATCTGGTTGACCTTGACGAGCAAGGAGTTGGCCGTGGCCGAGTCGATGCCCTGCTGCAGCCGGATCGGGTTGGTCACGAAGAGGTCGTCGCCAACCAGCTGGACCTTGTCGCCGATGGAGTCGGTGAGGGTCTTCCAGCCTTCCCAGTCGTTTTCGTCCAGCGGGTCTTCGATGGAGACCAGCGGGTAGTCGGCAACGAGTTCGGCGTAATAGGCGCTCATCTCGGTGGCCGAGAGTGCCTTGCCTTCGAACTGGTAGGCGCCGTCCTTGTAGAACTCGGAGGAGGCGACGTCCAGTGCCAGGGCGATGTCCTTGCCCGGGGTGTAGCCGGCGTTCTTGATGGCTTCCTGGATCAGGTCCAGTGCGGCGCGGTTGGACGGCAGGTTCGGGGCGAAGCCACCCTCGTCACCGAGACCGGTGGAAAGGCCCTTGGCCTGTAGGACGGACTTGAGGTTGTGGTACACCTCAACGCCCCAGCGCAGGCCTTCAGAGAAGGTCTCGGCACCGATCGGGACGATCATGAATTCCTGGATGTCCACGTCGGAGTCGGCGTGGGAGCCACCGTTGAGGATGTTCATCAGCGGGACGGGCAGGACGTGGGCGTTCGGACCACCCAGGTACTTGTACAGGGGCAGGTCCGCGGACGCAGCAGCTGCGTTCGCCACGGCGAGGGAAACGCCGAGGATGGCGTTGGCGCCGAGCTTGGCCTTGTTCGGGGTGCCATCGAGGTCGATCATGGCCTGGTCGATGCTGCGCTGGTCCGTAGCGTCGAAGCCGATCAGGGCCGGGGCGATTTCATCGATAACGGCGTCAACGGCCTTCTGGACGCCCTTGCCAAGGTAACGGCCCTTGTCGCCGTCGCGCAGTTCAACGGCTTCGTGCTCGCCGGTGGAAGCGCCGGAGGGAACTGCCGCGCGGCCGATCTGGCCATCGGAAAGCAGAACTTCAACTTCTACTGTCGGGTTTCCGCGGGAGTCAAGGATCTCGCGGGCGTGGATGGCATCGATAAGCGCCATGGACTGCTCCTTATGGTGAAGCGATTTACTGGGAATCTTGAGGGAAATTCTCGACGTCCTCGTCGCCACTAGCCTAGTCGAGACCGGCCAACGTTACGGAACAGCGTCGGGTTCCTCACGTTTTGTGGCTTCGCCGTCGCGTCCCTGGTAGCGGCGGACGGCGCCGCGCAAGGCCCGTTCGGCGTCGAACCCCTTCTCCTTCGAGCCCGCGACGACGGCAAGCAGCAAGTCTCCAAGCGCGGCTTCCGAGTCGGGAACCTCCGCCGCGGCAACCGGGCGACCACCACGTTCCGCACCACCCGAGCGCGCCGCGCGCTCGGCACGGTCAAGGGACTTTTGCGCCAGGGCGAGGGCAGGCAGATGGGGTGGAATGCCTGCGAAGGGATCCTCGCGTTCAGGCTTTTCGGCCTTCTTCACGGCATCCCACTTTTCAACGATCTCCTCCACGGTGGCCGGGAAGGAATCCTGCAAGGTTCCGTCCGGCCTGAAGACGTGCGGATTGCGCCGCACCATCTTCTCCGTGATGGTGCGGGCAACGTCGTCGAAGGTGAACTGTCCGTGTTCCGCGGCGAGCCGGGCGTGCAGCACCACTTGAAGCAGCACGTCGCCCAGCTCGCCACGGAGTTCGTCGGCAGTATCGGAACCGGACGCGCCGGCCTCGATTGAGTCGACCACCTCGTACGCTTCCTCGATCAGGTACTCCACCAAGGATTCGTGGGTCAGCGCACCCATCCACGGACAGTGCTCCCGCAACGAGGCAATCTTTTGCACGAGCACCGCGACGGGACCTCCGGAAGGTCCGCCCACAGGAGTCTGCTTAGCCAAGGTTGGCGTAGGCGTCGTTGATGTACTCCACCAAGGCTTCCTTTTCGTCGAGCGGCAGGAACGAAGACTCGGCCGCGTTCAGGGTCAGCTCGAGGAGATCGTCGAGATCGTAGTCGAAGGTCTCCACGAGAAGTTCGAACTCGTCGGTGAGCGTCACGCCGCTCATGAGCCGGTTGTCCGTATTGATGGTGACGTTGAAGCCGAGCTGGTAGAGCATGTCCAGCGGATGGTTCTCGATGCCTTCGCCGAAGTTAGCGATCGCTCCGGTCTGCAGATTGGACGAGGGGCAGATTTCCAGCGCAATTCCGCGATCGCGGACCCAGCCGGCCACCTCACCCAACGTGACCATGCCAACGGTGTCCTCGAAGTCCACGGTGATGTCCTCCGCGATGCGCACGCCGTGGCCCAAGCGCAGGGCACGTCCGTCAACCAGGGCGGACTGGATGCTTTCCAGGCCTGCTGCCTCGCCGGCATGCACGGTAGCCGGGAAGTTGTGCTCGGCCAGGTAGGTGAACGCGTCCTTGAAACGGGAGGGCAGGAAGCCGTCTTCGGCTCCGGCGATGTCGAAGCCGACCGCCCCGTTGTAGCGGTGACGCACGGCGAGCTCAGCGATTTCCTGGCCGCGGTCAGCGTGGCGCATCGCCGTGATGAGCTGACCCACCTGGATCTGGCGGCCGGACTCCTCCACGGCGTCCACGCCGGCGTCGAGCCCTTCCTGGACGGCATCCACAACCTCGTCCAGGGTGAGACCCTTCTGGAGGTGCTGCTCAGGTGCCCAACGGATCTCGCCGTACACGACGCCGTCGTCGGCAAGGTCCTCAACGAACTCCTTGGCAACCCGCGCCAGGCCTTCCTTGGTCTGCATGACGGCAATCGTGTGATCAAAGGTTTCGAGGTAGCGGACCAAAGAACCAGAGTCGGCCGACTCACGGAACCACTGGCCCAGCGCTACGGGATCCGTCGAAGGCAGTGTGTGGCCGACGGCCTCCGCCAGCTCGATGATGGTAGCCGGGCGAAGTCCCCCGTCCAGGTGGTCGTGAAGGGAAACCTTCGGCAGGCTCTTCAGGTCGAAGTCAAGGGCAGGGGCGGCATCAACAATGGGGTCAGTCACCCCTCAACTCTAGGGGGACGGAAGGTGCTTAGCCAGCGCGCTTCGAGCGCTCGACGCCGCCCGTCGCGTTGACGGCGGCATCTGCATCTTCCGCGGTTGCTCCCGCGGGAGCCGCTTCCTTCTTTTCGGCGTCTTTCTTTTCGAGGTGCTTGTGCCACCAACGCAGCGTGTGGTCGACGATCACACCGAGCACCACAGCGAATGCCACGGCAATTCCGACTCCCAGGAGCGGATTGTTGTGCACCCAGTGGCCGGCTAGTGAGCCGACCCCGATCGAATACCCCACCCAGGTGAAGCAGGCGAAGGCATCCAGCAAGAAGAAGGTCCTGTGGCGAAATCCTGTCTGTCCAGCCACATAGTTCACCGCCACACGGCCCCAGGGGATATACCGTGCGGTGAAGATAAGGACTGCGCCGCGCTTGTCCAGTTCGTAGTGGGCCCAAGCGAACATCTTCTGGACCTTCGGCTTGCGCATCCATTTCCAACGGTCCAAACCGATCTTGCGACCGAGGATGTAGGCCATGTTGTCACCGGCCATGGCCCCGACAAGCGCGGTAGCGCCGAGGAGCCACAGATTGGGCTCGCCCCGGTGCATTGCCAGGGCCGAGAGCCCGACGATCGCGGTTTCACTCGGAAGGATCGTGGCAAAGCCGTCAATGAAGAAGAAGACCAGGAGGACCGGATAGATCCACGGTTGCCCGGCGGCGTGCTCGAGCATGTGGTTCATGAATTCCACGCAGGCATTGCTCCTCAAGGAAAGTCACACGGTTTGGTGACATAGGTCGCTATCCAGTGTCCCACGGCCGGAGCGTCGTTCGCTACGCCCCGGCCGGAGAGGAACACAACTTAACGCTAGTCCGGAAGACCCGGCCAAGGCATCCTCCCCGGGATGGATCTTCCGGTACGGACGGTTCATACCCAGGGAGGAGACATCCCGCCCCAAGTTTGCGATCCCGCCTACTGGACTGGTTCCCCTTCAGGTTCGCCCGCTTCTGCATCCACTTCCGTGGCGGTCGTTGCGCCGCGGACTTTGCTGATGATCCGGTCCACGACGATTCCCAGGATGACGGCCGCGACGATCGCGATGATCGCCCCCAGAAGGTGATTGTGTTCGAACCATTGGCCGAAGAACAAACCGATAGCGACGGAGTAACTGGCCCATAGGACGGCAGACATGGCCGTGAGCGCCACGAACATGCCGTGCGAGAAATGCGTGGCGCCAGCCGTGAGATTGACCGCCACGCGGCCGATGGGAATGAAACGGGCCACGATGATCAGTGACGCGGCCCGGCGTCGAAGTTCCCGTCCAGCCCACCGGAAGGCACCTTGCATCCTTTGGGAACGCATCCATCGCCAGCGCCGGACACCTATTCGGCGGCCGATCATGTAGGCGATGTTGTCCCCTATGAAGGCCCCCAGCGCGCCCACGAGGATCAGCAGCCATGCACTCGGCACCCCGGTGGTCGCGGAAACGGCCGCGAGCCCCACCACCACCGACTCGCTGGGGATAGGCGGGAAGAAACCGTCGATCACGCAGCAGGCAAAGACCAGAAGCAAGACCCAGGGCTGCCCGGCTGCGGCGAGGATGAAGTCGTTGATGGCTTGCACGGTCTTCCCAACGAACGGCAGTGGGGATTGTCTCCCGGACGTCCGAAAATGCGCGGGAGACCAGCCTAGGAGATCCGGTCGATGATGAGCCGTTGCGCTGGCCGTGAGCCTTCCGGCGCGATGAGCACGGCTCCTTCCAAGGCTTCCTTGGCTCTTTCGAATCTTTCCGGCGTGTCGCTCAGCAGAGTCATGAGCGGCTCCCCCGCCCGCACCAAGGCGCCCGGCTTGACATGCATCCGCACCCCCGCACCGGCCTGGACGATATCTTCCTTCCGGGCCCGTCCCGCACCGAGGCGCCACGCAGCCACACCCACGGACAAAGCGTCGAGCTCCACAAGGACGCCGTCGGCCGGAACCGGGATGATCTCGGATTCCCTGGCCACAGGCAGGGCGGCACGCGGATCGCCCCCTTGGGCTGTGATCATGCGGTTCCAGACGTCCATCGCGCGGCCATCCTGGAGGGCGGCCGCGGGATCGGCGTCGTGCACTCCAGCGCAGGCGAGCATCTCCTCGGCGAGCCTGATGGTCAGTTCGACGACGTCTTCCGGACCGCCGCCGGCCAGCACCTCTACCGATTCCTCCACCTCGATGGCATTGCCCGCGGTCAGGCCCAACGGAGTGCTCATATTGGTCAGGAGGGCCACCGTGTTGACACCCGCATCCTTGCCCAGCGCCACCATGGTTTCCGCCAGTTCGCGGGCGCGGGCTTCGTCCTTCATGAACGCCCCCGAGCCCACCTTCACGTCAAGCACCAAGGATCCCGTGCCTTCGGCGATCTTCTTGCTCATGATGGACGAGGCAATCAGCGGGATGGCTTCCACCGTGCCCGTCACGTCCCGGAGGGCGTAAAGCTTCTTGTCCGCCGGAGCCAAGCCAGTGCCGGCAGCGCAGATCACCGCCCCCACGTCCTGCAGCTGCGCGAGGATTTCCGCATTGCTCAGGTTCGCCCGCCAACCGGGAATCGATTCGAGCTTGTCGAGGGTGCCCCCGGTGTGGCCCAGTCCCCTGCCGGAAAGCTGGGGAACCGCCACACCGAAGACGGCTACCAAGGGCGCCAGTGGAAGCGTGATCTTGTCCCCGACGCCCCCGGTGGAGTGCTTGTCGGTGGTGGCTTTCACGCCGCCGTCAGGCCGCTGAAGGCCGGAGAAGTCCATCCGCTCACCCGAGGCGATCATCGCCGCGGTCCAGCGCGAGATCTCGGCACGGTCCATCCCATTGAGCAGGATGGCCATGGTCAGGGCCGCCATCTGCTCGTCGGCGATGACACCACGGGTGTAGGCATCGATGGTCCAGTCGATCTGTTCCGGGGTCAGGGTGCCCTTGTCCCGCTTGATGCTGATGATCTGAACGGCATCAAACGCCTCAGTCTGTGTCACCGGTTCTCCTTCAGGTTGTCGGGACCGAAGGCATCGGGCAGCACTTGGTCCATGGTCTTGATGCCTTGCGTTGTCATGAGCTGCATGCCGGGTGCCCGGAATTCATACAGCAATTGCCTGCAGCGTCCACACGGCATGAGAACATTGCCCTTCGCGTCGACGCAATAGAACGCCCGTAGCCTGCCGCCGCCACCCATATGGAGATCTCCCACCAGAGCGCACTCGGCGCACAGCGTGAGACCATAGCTGGCGTTCTCCACGTTGCAGCCACTGACGATCCGGCCGTCCTCGGTGAGGGCTGCAGCCCCCACCGGGAACTTCGAATACGGAGCGTAGGCCTTCTCCATGGCGGCAACCGCGGCAGCCTCAAGGGCAGCCCAGTCCACGTCGGTATCCGTGACGGCCACAGTCAACCCTTGACGTACGGTATGCCGCTTGCCGCCGGTGGACGGGACCTACCCACCAGTCCAGCGACGGCGAAGACCGTCAGCGCGTAGGGCAGCATGGCCATGAACTGGCTCGGCACGGGAGATCCGATGATGGTGATGACGCTCTGGAGGTTGTCCGCGAAGCCGAACAACAATGCGGCCAGGAAGGCGCCGATAGGGTTCCAGCGTCCGAAGATCAACGCCGCCAGGGCGATATACCCGCGACCACCGGACATGTCCTTGCTGAATGCATCCACGGATACCAGCGTGAAGAACGAACCGCCAATGCCCGCGATGGCGCCGCCCATGAGCACGTTCCAGAAACGGGTCCGGTTGACGTTGATGCCCACGGTGTCCGCTGCCTGCGGGTGCTCACCGACGGCTCTCACTCGAAGCCCCCACTTCGTGTGGAAAAGGCCGAGGTAAACCACGATCACGGCGACGTACATCAAGTAGCCCACCAGGGATTGGTGGAACAGGATCGGTCCGATGATGGGGATATCGGACAGGAAGGGAATATCGACCGGAGGCAGGCGGCCGGGCTTGTTCAGTCCGTCCGGGTTGGCGGTCAGCAGCGTCGAAAAGAGGAAGCTCGTCAGGCCGCTGATCAGCACATTGAGCACGACGCCGACGATGATCTGGTTGACAAGGTACTTGATGCTCACCACAGCCAGGACCAAGGAAACAAGGGCTCCGGCAACGGCCGCCGCGACCAGTCCGGCGTAAACGTTTTGTGTCACCGTGGCAACGACCGCAGCGGAGAACGCTCCCAGCAGGAGCTGGCCTTCAATGGCGATGTTCACTACGCCGACGCGTTCGCACAGGACGCCGGAAAGGGAGCCGAAGACCAGCGGCACGGCCAAGGTGACGGAGCCGGCGATCAGCCCGGCGAGGGATATCGACGGAGCGTCGCCATTTCCACCGGCCACGATCCAGACCATGAACCCAATGAGGAACACTGCTGCAAAGGTACCTCCCACCCAGCGCGGCGTGGCCTTCTTCGCCTGCGTGCGGTAGACGGAGTAGCCAGCCAAGCCCAGGAGAACCACCGCGCTGATCCAGCCGATGGCGGCGGAAGGAAGCGTGATCTTCGCAACCTTCGCGACTCCCAGCGCAGCAAGGCCCAGAACCGCAACGGCGGCGACCGTGGAGGCGGGCAGCCAACGCGGTACTGTGCCTCCCCCCGGCGTGAGGCCAGCACGACGGCGGACGAACCACAAGTAGCCGAGCCACGCCGAAAGCAGGAGGGCCAGGACCAGCGTGACCCACGCAGCTACGTTGGAGGCCGCTTCGTTGGCCGCCTCGGCGATGCCGAAGCCTGCGGACTTCGAATCGGACATGAAGCCGAACAGCACGGTTCCCAGGATGGCGAGCAGGGACAGGCCGATTCCGGCTTTCCAGCTCACCAGCTCGCTGGAACCCGTCTTAGCGGAGCGCGCAGGTGCGCGGCCGGCGGGCTTACCACTACCGGACTGGGTTGTTGTGGTGCTCATGCTGTCGCAGCTCCGCTCTCGATTTTTCCGGAGGTGACGGATCCGGAGCCAGGGCCGCCCGTGGCCTTCTTCTTTTTCCGGGGGTTGAGTCCGAAGATCGCGCGCACCAGCGGCGGTGCCGCAATGAACAGGACGATCAAGGACTGGATGACCAAGACGATGTCGATGGGCGTCTGGGTCTCGGCCTGCATCGCGACGCCTCCCGCACGGAACGCACCGAAGAGCAGACCGGCGAAGAAGGTTCCCCACGGCGTCGAACGTCCCAGCAGCGCAACAGTGATTGCATCGAATCCGATGGAAGCCGCTACGCCTCCCGAGAGGTATTTTTCCGTTCCGGATACCTGCGCGATGCCTGCCAGTCCGGCAAGGGCACCCGCAATCGCCATCACCAGTATCACGGCGCGCGGCACGTTGATGCCGGCTGTGCGTGCTGCGTTCTGGTTCGCACCGACGGCCCGGAATTCAAAGCCGAGCGTGGAGCGTTTCAGGAGCCACCAGACGAAGACCGTTGCCAGCACTGCCAAGAGGAATCCGGCGTGGAGCCTGAACTGGGGCCCCAGGAGCTCTGGAAAAAGTGCCGACTGGTCCAGGAAGGGCGAAATCGGGTTGGTAGAGCCCTTGCGCTGGAAAGCCGGAGTGGTCAGGAGGAACAGGAGCAGGAAATTGGCGATGTAGTTGAGCATGATGGTCACGATGACCTCGTGCGCACCGGTCC
Source organism: Arthrobacter methylotrophus (assembly GCF_039539965.1). Taxonomy (NCBI): domain Bacteria; kingdom Bacillati; phylum Actinomycetota; class Actinomycetes; order Micrococcales; family Micrococcaceae; genus Arthrobacter; species Arthrobacter methylotrophus. Next base: position 3,236,268 of record NZ_BAABED010000001.1, read on the forward strand.
GGGCCTTCAGGAGTCCTACGACGCCGCCCCACACCGCGCCGCCAACGAATCCGGCAACGATGACAAGCAGCAGGTGAACCAAGAACGGCAAATGCCAGGTGAAGCCGACGTATGCGCCGAACAGGGCGCCGAAGATGATTTGCCCTTGAGCGCCGATGTTGAACAGCCCCGCGCGGAAGGCCAGGGCCACGCCGAGTCCTGCCAAAATCAAGGGCGTGGAAACCGTGAGTGTCTCGGTGATCGGGTACAGCTGGGCTGCGGCGTCGGCCCCGGCCCAGTTGAACAGCGAGCCTTGGACCAGTGCCACGTAGGGCTTGAAGACCTCAGTGAGCATGTCCCCCGGCTGTGCGAAGAAATATCCCGCAGTTTCGGCCACTCTGGGGTTTGTCACAGCCATCAGGATTCCGCCGAGCACAATCGCGAGAACAACGGACAACACCGACACCATGGCGTTTCCCGTCACGATCTGACGGAAGAGAGAACCACTTGGGGCATGCGGGATCCGGCCACCCTGGCTAGTGGCCGGAATCGCAGACGGCGCCATGGCACCGTCCGCGGTGTCCAAGGCGACATCCAGGACGACCTCATCGCTCAGTGTTTCCGGGCGCTCCGGCTCGACGCCGTTTTCTTGCCGAGGGATGTTGGACTCAGACATGTGTTCCTCCCTCGAGGGTTTTGTGCGCGGCCAGTTCAGCCTCATGTTCCGGAACGCCGGCCATCATCAAGCCGAGCACATCGCGGGAGGCGCCGGCGGGAACAATTCCAACCAGCTTTCCGCGGTAGAGAACGGCGATCCTGTCAGCGAGCTCAAGAACTTCATCGAGCTCCGTTGACACGATCATCACCGGAGTTCCGTTGTCCCGTTCGGCAATGACCCGTTTGTGCACGAATTCTATGGAGCCGACGTCGAGGCCACGCGTGGGCTGGGACGCGATGAAGAGCCTCAATGGCCTGGACAGCTCCCTCGCCAGCACCACCTTTTGCTGGTTACCGCCGGAGAGCGTGCCCACGGCGGCATCGATCGACGGCGTCCGAACATCGAACTCCTCGACTTTTCTCGCCGCATGGGAAGCAATCAGGGCCGGTTTCATGCCGATCCCCTGGGCAAAGGGCGGCTTGTCATAGAGGTCCAGGATCATATTCTCGGAAATGGAGAACGTACCTACCAGGCCATCGATCTTGCGGTCCTCGGGGACGAATCCAACGCCGGCGGAGAGAACCTCTTTGACGCTCTTGCCGAGCAGTTCGACCCCGTCGAGGGTGATGGACCCGGTCACGTGGGGTTGGGTGCCGAGGATGGCCTCCGTCAGCTCCGTCTGGCCGTTGCCTTGGACACCGGCGATGGCGAGCACTTCCCCCTTGGCGATGTCGAAGCTCAGCCCGTCCACGACGTGTTGGCCATTGTGGTCGACGACGGTGAGGTCCCGGACCTTGAAGGTCAGCTCACCCGGTTGCGCGGGTTTCTTCTCCAGGGTCAGGTTGACCGCCCGGCCCACCATCGCCGAAGCGAGCTCCGTCGGGGAGGCTGAAGGATCCGCCGAGCCCACCACTTTCCCCCGACGGATGACGGTGATGATGTCCGAAATTTCCTTCACCTCACGCAGTTTGTGCGAAATGAAGACAATTGATTTTCCGTCCGCTTTGAGCTGTCGGATGATATCCAGGAGTTCATCGGTTTCCTGCGGAGTGAGAACGGCTGTCGGCTCATCGAGGATGAGGACTTCGGCGTCGCGTACCAGCGCCTTGATGATCTCAACCCGTTGCTGCACGCCCACGGGAAGGTCCTCCACGAGAGCATCGGGGTTGACGTGGAACCCGTACTGCTTGGAAATCTCGGAGATCTTGCGGCGCGTTTCATCCAGGTTCAGGAAACCGCCTGCCTTGGTGGCTTCATTTCCCAACGCGACATTTTCGGCCACGGTGAATACCGGAATAAGCATGAAATGCTGGTGGACCATACCGATTCCGGCCGCCATGGCATCCCCTGGGCCCTTGAAGACGACCGGCTTGCCGTCGATCAGGATTTCACCGTCGCTGGGGTCATAGAGTCCATAAAGGACATTCATCAGGGTGGATTTTCCGGCACCGTTTTCGCCCAAGAGGCAATGGACTTGGCCGGGTTCAACCACGAGGTCGATGTGGTCATTGGCTACAAGGGATCCGAAGCGCTTCGTGATCCCTTTCAGTTCGAGTTTCAAAACTCCAACCCATCTATAAAGGATGGCTCCTCGTCATCACCGTGCTCTCAGCATAGTGCCCGGCCAATGAGTGTCGAAGAGCAAAATTGAAGGCAACACAGAACACGCTGCCCTTCTGCCAAAACTCGGCTAAAGGGCAGCGCGACGTGGTTTAGCCCAGATTCCTACTTCGGGCTGGACTTTGATTCGACTTTGACTGCGCCGGAGATAATGTCCTTCTTCAGCTGGTCAAGATCGCTCTTCATGTCAGCCGGCACTGCGGAGTCGAGATCGTGGAACGGGGCAAGCGCCACGCCCCCGTTATCGAGCGTGCCAACGTACGGGCTGGGGTCGAACTTGCCGTCCTTGTCCGCCTTGATGACCGTTTCGACGGCGGTTGCCATGGTCTTCTGGACGGAAGTCAGGATGACCGACTTGTAGGCGGGTGCGGTCAGGTAGCCGTCAGAGTCGACCCAGATCAGCTTGGCGTCCGTGCCCTTTGCCTTGGCGTCGAGGATCGCACTGCCGGCGCCTGCGCCTACCGGCCCTGCGACAGGAAGGACAACGTCGGCGCCTTGGTCCAGGAATCCCTGGGTGAGGACCTTGCCCTTGTCGACCTGCTTGAAGTCGCCAACGAACGTCCCGTCCTGCTTGTCCTTGTCCCAGCCAAGCAGTTGGACGGACTTGCCCTTCTTCTGGTTGTAGTACTTCACGCCATCGGCGAAGCCGTCCATGAAGATGCTCACGGTGGGGATGTTGAGTCCGCCGAAAGTGGCGACCTTGCCGGTCTTGGAGGTACCAGCGGCCAGGTAACCGGCCAGGAAGGCAGCCTGGGCCGTGTCATAGACAATCGGCTTGACGTTCTTCGGAAAGGTGGGGTCCGAGTAGTCGATGATGGCGAAGTGGTTGTTCGGGTTTGCCGTGGCGATGTTCTTGGTGGCGTCGCCCAGGAGGAAGCCGACGGTGACCGTCAGCTTGCAGCCCTGCTGGACCATCGAACGGAGGTTGGGATCGTAGTCCGTGTCGGCCTTGGACTGGACGTGCTTTTCCTGGATGTTCAGGTCCTTCGCTGCCGCCTGAAGTCCCTCATAGCCCGACTGGTTGAACGACTTGTCATCGAAGCCACCGGAATCGGAAACCATGCACGCGGTGTAGTCCGATTTGGTGGCGCTGCCCGAACTGGACGCAGACGGTGCGCTGCCGCAGCCTGCCAGCAAAAGAGCAGCGGCACCCGCAGTTGCGACGCCCGCAAATGAACCGCGCTTGAGGGTGCCACGCAGTGATTGCTTCAATTTTCCTCCAGGAAGAAAGTGATTGATGCTACGACAGTCGGTCAATGAGTGTCCGTTTCGAAAACTCGAGGTTGAAATTCTGTTTTCACTGATGCTTCGCAGCACTGCGCCGAGGCGCACTGATGGCACAACTTTAGTGGGATGGAACACACCCCGCTAACACAAAAGCTCAACAATCCGAAGATTGTTGAGCTTTTGTTACCAAGCAGTAGAGGAACTCCCAGCTAACGGTCGTAAGATCCGGCCCCGCGCTTTGGCACTCAGGCCGCCGGCACTCAGGGCAGGCGGACCAGCATCTTGCCCGTGTTGGCCCCATCCAGGAGATCGATAAAGGCCTGCGGGGCGTTTTCCAGCCCGTCAACGATCGTCTCGTCATAGCGGACCGTTCCGTCGGCCAGCCATCCGGCCATCCGCCCGGCGAACTCGGCGGCGTGCTGGCGCTGCCCGCTCACCAGGAAGCCCCGGAGGGTCAGTTGCTTTCCGATGGCCACCGCCAGGTTCCGAGGGGCAGGACTTGGCTCCGTGGAGTTGTACTGCGAGATCGCACCGCACATTGCCACGCGACCGCCTACCGTGAGGACTGAGAGGGCCGCCTCGAGGTGTTCGCCGCCCACGTTGTCGAAGTAGACATCGATGCCCCGCTCCCCAGCCGCCTCACGGAGTTTCTCCGCTACGGGACCGTCGTGGTAGTCGAAAGCGGCATCGAAGCCGAGTTCCAACAAGCGCGCCACCTTTTCCGGCGAGCCAGCGCTGCCGATGACTTTGGGGGCACCCATGGCTTTGGCGATCTGCCCAACCATCGAGCCGACGGCGCCTGCAGCACCGGAAACGAAGACGACGTCCCCGGCTTTGAACTCGGCCACCTTGAGCAAGCCGGCGTACGCCGTCAGGCCCGTCATGCCGAGCGCGCCGAGGAATGCCGAAGTCGGCGCCATGCCGGCCGGGACCGGCGTCGCGCTTGCGGCGTCCACCACGGAGAAATCGCGCCATCCGAGCTGGTGCACGACGACGTCGCCCACCTTGAGCGCGTCGGAACGGGACGCGATCACCTCGCCGACCGCACCGCCGTCGAGCGCTGTATCGAGGCGGAAGGGTGCGGAGTAGGACTTCACGTCATTCATGCGGCCGCGCATGTAGGGATCGACCGACATGAACTCATTGCGGACCAGGACCTGGCCGTCCTTAAGCTCCGGCAGATCGGTCTCGGCCAGCCGGAAGTTCTCCTGGACAGGGCGTCCCTGCGGGCGGGACGCCAGCTGTATTTCGCGGGTGCTGCGGGGAAGTGCGGTGCTCATGCGGCCACCTCCACAACCTTGATGTCGACGGCGATGTTGCCGCGGGTCGCGTTGGAATACGGGCAGATCTGGTGGGCCTTGGCCACGAGCTGCTCGGCCGTCTCGCGGTCTACGGCGGGAAGGGCGATTTCAAGTTCGGCGGCGAGACCGTAGCCTTCGCGGTCTTCCAGGGCGCCGAAGCGGATCTTCGCTGCGACCGCGGAATCGCTCAGATCCACCCGGGCCTTTCGCCCCACCAGCCTGAGTGCGGAGTGGAAGCATGCGGCGTAACCGGCGGCGAAAAGTTGCTCCGGGTTGGTACCCAGGCCGTTTCCGCCCAGTTCCACCGGGCTGGCAAGAGCCACATCCAGCTTGCCGTCGTTGCTGCGTGCGTTGCCGTCGCGGCCTTCGCCGGAGGCCAGCGCCTCGGCCGTGTACAAAGTCTTCACTGTTGGTCCTGTTCCTTTGGAGGGGATGGGTGATCAGATGGCTGAATGGAGGGCGGCCGTGAGCCGGCCAAGGGTGTCGTGAAGCTGCGCAAGCTCAGAGGCACTCAAGCCGGCGGAGTCGGCTAGCCGTTGCGGCACCGTCTTCGCCCGACTGCTGAGGGCCCGGCCCGCATTGCTAAGGTGGACCTCGACGCGACGCTCATCCTCGGCCGAACGCCGGCGCTCCACGAGGCCCACGGATTCAAGCCTCTTGAGCAGCGGAGACAGGGTACCCGAGTCGAGTCCCAATTCCACGCCCAGTTCGCGGACGCTTCGTGGCTCGCTTTCCCAGAGGACCAGCATCACGAGGTACTGCGGATACGTCAGCCCAAGCTCGTCCAGCACCGGCCGGTAGACCGCCGTCGCCGCCTTCGAAGCGGAGTAGAGGGCGAAACAAACCTGGCGGTTGAGACGGGGGGTTTCACTCATAAGACAAACGATAGCCAACAATTAAATTGTGCACAACCCAAATCGCATAAAATAAGCGCGAACTGGCAGCAGATGACCGCAAAATCGCGGCAAAGGGGCATCTACTGCCAGCTCGCGCCGAGGTTTTAGAGATCCCTGATGGTGCGTAGCGCGGCGGCGGCCAGGACTTGAATCGCGAAGCCGAGCGCACGCTCGTCCACGATGAAGTCACCCCGGTGGAGATCGTATTCTTCACCGCCTGGCGTGTGGGTTCCGAGCCGCATCATGGCGCCGGGCAGGTCAGCCAGGAACCAGGCGAAATCCTCACCACCCATGGACTGCGGCGTCAAGACGACGGCATGCTCGCCGAGTTCGGCACGTGCCGCGGCCTCAATGAGGGCGGTTTCGTGTTCCGAGTTGACCACGGGCGGGACGCCGCGCGTGTGCTCAAGGTGGACATCCACCCCGTACGGCGCAGCAACTTGCTGGACGACATCGTCCAACAACTCCCCCGCACTGTGCCAAGCGTCACGGTCCAGGCACCGCATGGTACCCGCCATGTAGCCGCTGGCGGGGATGGCGTTGGGCGCCGAACCTGCAGTGATCTGGCCCCAGACCACCGAGACGCCGCTGCGTACATCCACGCGACGCGACAGCACGGCCGGGACATTGACCGCGATCTGGGCCAGCGCGAAGACGAGGTCCTCAGTCAGGTGCGGACGGGACGTGTGACCACCCCGCCCTGTCAGTTCAATCTTGATGGTGTCCGACGCCGAGGTGATGGCGCCGATGCGCGTGCCGATCTTGCCCACGTTGATACGCGGATCACAGTGGAGTGCCAGGATCCGCGGAACACCCTGAAGGACCCCCTGTTCGATGCAGGACAACGCCCCGCCGGGCATGGTTTCCTCCGCCGGCTGGAAGATGATGCGGACCGTGCCGCCCAGCGGGGACTCCTGGTGCATGGCCTGCAGCACCAAGGCGATGCCAAGCATGCTGGTGGTGTGGACGTCGTGCCCGCACGCGTGGGTGACACCGTGGTTCTTCGACGCGAAGGGAAGCCCGGTCTCCTCGATGATGGGGAGGGCGTCAATGTCTCCGCGCAGCGCGGTGGCGATGGGTCCGTCGCCGACGTCGACCGTCAGCCCTGAGCCTTCGAGCCTGCGGGGCTTCAGCCCCGCAGCTTCGAGCCGTTCTGCCAGTTTTTCCGTCGTTCGGAATTCCTTGAAGGAAAGTTCCGGGTGCGCATGCAAGTCCCTCCGGAATTCGATGAGTTCCGGCAGGAGGTCTTCAAGCCACGGCTTCACCACGGGGGTCGGCTCGGTTTCAGTAGTGAAATTGCGCACCCCACAACTCTAGTCATCCGCGCCCCCCGAGTAACGAAAGAGGTCTCTTGGTTACGGACGACGCCCCCAGCACTTGGGCTAGAGCCGAGCTAGAGAACGTCAGTGTCCCCGCTTGCCTTGAGCGCGTCCACCGCGCCCTTGACCCGCTGCGCATGCTCCTTGGTGGTGACCAGCAAAGCATCCGGCGTGTCCACGATCACAACGTCCTTGATGCCGATGAGCGCGATCACGCGCTTGGTATCGGAAACAACCACGCCGCTCGCGTTCTCGGTGAAGACGCGCGCACCTTCGCCGAGAACCGTCACTTCGTCGACGTCGCCGGCGTTGTTGAGGCGACCGATCGCGGCGAAGTCTCCGACGTCATCCCACCGGAAAGTACCGGGCACGACGGCGACATCCCCCGCCGCCGCGGCGGGTTCTGCCACCGCATAATCAATGGCGATCTTAGGCAGGGTAGGCCACACCCGGGCCGTTACCTCGTCGCGTTCCGGAGTGTCCCAGGCATCCGCGATTTCCTGCAGCCCGGCAAACAGGACCGGCTGGTTCGCTTCAAGGTGCTTGAGCATGAGGGCAACGGGCGCGACAAACATTCCGGCATTCCAGACGTAGTCGCCGGTCTCCAGGTACTTCTTGGCGATGTCCTCGCTTGGCTTCTCGACGAATTCCACGACGGCATGCGCGTTCGGTGCATCGTCGATATTGAGCAAATTGCCGGTGCGGATGTAGCCGAACCCGGTGGAGGGATGCGTGGGCTTGATGCCGATCGTAACTATCTTTCCCGCGGCCGCGGTGTGGATAGCCTCTCGCACCGTCTCCTGGAACAGGTTGTCCGGGCTGATGACATGGTCCGCGGCGAAGGAACCCATGATGGTGTCCGGGTCGCGACGGTGCAGGATGGCGGCGGCGAGACCGATGGCCGCTCCTGAGTCTTTGGGTTCGCTTTCGAGGACCAGCTCATCGTCGCCCACTTCGGGAAGCTGACGGCAGACGGCTGCACGATGCGCCACACCTGTGACCACCAGGACCCGATTGCCGGCCAACGGCTCCAAGCGGTCATACGTCGCCCGGAGAAGGGTGCTCCCCGAACCCGTGAGGTCGTGCAGGAATTTGGGCGCAGCGGCACGCGACAGCGGCCATAGGCGCGTGCCCACTCCGCCGGCCGGAATGACCGCGTGGAAGTGGCGCATTGGCGATTCGCGGCTTACCGCGTTGTCTATACTCACCGCAACACCATATCGGACACCCGCGCAAGTCCCACTTTGTGGTCTTCGTCTCACCCTTGCGGCGAAAAGCGCGGAATTCAGGCAAACACCCGCCATCTCGTTACGGGAAGGCGGGTGTAAATTGAATAAGCTGTGAGCGAAGCCTAGATTTAGGCTGAGCTACGAGTGCTCTCGCAGCTGGCGTTTCCCCCGCATGGATCCCGTGCCAGCGCCGCTGTGTTGCAGGAAGGTTTATTCAGTGCCGACAAAACCAGCTGGCACCTTGTACCGCGGCCGTGAAGGCATGTGGTCCTGGGTTGGACACCGCATTACCGGTGTTGTGATCTTTTTCTTCTTGTTGGTCCATGTGCTGGACACCTCATTGGTGCGTGTGTCCCCGGAGGCCTACACGGCTGTTATCGGCGCCTACAAGAACCCCCTCATGGCCCTGGGCGAAACGGGCCTCGTCGCAGCGATCGTCTTCCACGCCTTCAATGGCCTGCGAGTGATCGCCATTGACTTCTGGAAGAAGGGCGCCAAGTACCAGCGTCAATTGCTGTGGACCGTCCTCGTATTGTGGCTGGTCGTTTTCGGGGCCTTCGCCATCCGCCACCTGTCCCTCGCTCTGGGAGGCCACTAAGCCATGAGTACTGAGATTCAGAACCCACGCAGTGGAAAGATCGCGCCCAAGTACCGTCGCGGCGCGGGTTCCAAGGGCAACTTCGAAATGTTCGCCTGGCTGTTCATGCGGCTCTCCGGCGTCGTGCTGGTGGTGCTGATCTTCGGCCACCTCTTCGTTAACCTGATGGTGGGCGAGGGCATCCACGGCATCGACTTCGGCTTCGTGGCCGGCAAATGGGCCGATCCGTTCTGGCAGTTCTGGGATCTGGCCATGTTGTGGCTCGCCATGTTGCACGGCACCAACGGCGTCCGCACCATCATCAACGACTACGCCGAGAAGGACGCCACGCGATTGTGGCTCAAGGTGGTCCTGTACGCGGCCTCGGTCGTCATCATCGTTCTGGGCACCCTGGTGATCTTCACGTTCAACCCGTGCCCCGTCGTCAACGGCGTTCAGCTGCCGGGCGGGTTCTGCCCGTTGCCGTAGCGGCTTCGCTGCACCACCGGGAATCTCCGGCGGTGCGTAACACGCGGAGCAGGCTCCGCCGACCATCTGACTTAGAGAGAAAGAGCATCTGGTATGCAGGTCCATAAGTACGACGTCGTTATTGTCGGTGCCGGCGGCGCCGGCATGCGCGCCGCGATCGAATCCGGTCAGCGCGCACGCACTGCAGTACTGACCAAGCTCTACCCCACCCGTTCCCACACAGGCGCGGCCCAAGGCGGCATGTGTGCAGCTTTGGCCAACGTCGAAGAGGACAACTGGGAGTGGCACACGTTCGACACCATCAAGGGCGGCGACTACCTGGTTGACCAGGATGCAGCCGAGGTCATGGCAAAAGAAGCCATCGACGCCGTGCTGGACTTGGAAAAGATGGGACTGCCGTTCAACCGGACCCCCGAAGGCCGCATTGACCAGCGCCGTTTCGGTGGCCACACCCGTGACCACGGCAAGGCTCCCGTCCGTCGCGCCTGCTACGCAGCAGACCGCACTGGGCACATGATCCTGCAGACGCTGTACCAAAACTGCGTCAAGCACAATGTTGAGTTCTACAACGAGTACTACGTCCTGGACCTGCTGACCGTCGAAGAAGACGCCGTCCGCGAAGACGGCACACCGTACAAGCAGAAGCGCGTTGCCGGCGTCGTGTCCTACGACCTGGCCTCGGGCGAATTGCACGTGTTCCACGCAAAGTCCGTGGTATTCGCCTCGGGAGGCGCAGGAAAGGTCTTCAAGACGACTTCCAACGCCCACACCCTGACCGGTGACGGCATGGGCATCGCCTTCCGCCGCGGAATTCCGCTGGAGGACATGGAATTCTTCCAGTTCCACCCGACCGGCTTGGCAGGCTTGGGCATCCTCCTTTCGGAAGCTGCCCGCGGTGAAGGCGCGATCCTCCGGAACTCGGAGGGTGAACGCTTCATGGAACGCTACGCCCCCACTATCAAGGACCTCGCGCCCCGCGACATCGTGGCCCGCTCCATGGCAAACGAAGTCCGTGAAGGACGCGGCTGCGGGCCGAACAAGGACTACGTCCTTCTTGACCTGACGCACCTCGAGCCAGCTCACATTGACGCGAAGCTTCCGGACATTACCGAATTCGCACGCACTTACCTCGGCGTCGAGCCGTACACGGAACCGGTTCCCGTGTTCCCGACGGCGCACTACGCCATGGGCGGCATACCAACCAACATCACCACGGAGGTCCTGCAGGACAACGACACGATCGTGCCGGGCCTGTACGCGGCCGGTGAGGTTGCTTGCGTCTCCGTGCACGGTTCCAACCGCCTGGGTACCAACTCACTGCTGGACATCAACGTCTTCGGCAAGCGCGCCGGCATCGCCGCTGCCGAATACGCCAAGACTGCTGACTTCGTGGAACTCCCGGAAGACCCGGAGGCATACACGCTGGATCTGCTGAACCACGTCCGCACTGCCGACGGCGGCGAAAGGGTTGCCGCGATCCGCAAGGAACTTCAGGACACCATGGATGCCAACATGCAGGTGTTCCGTACGGCGGACACCCTGAACCAGGTGCTCAAGGACATCGCGTCCCTCGAAGAGCGCTACCAGCGCATCAGCGTCCAGGACAAGGGAAAGCGTTTCAACCTTGACTTGCTCGAAGCGGTGGAGCTGGGCTTCCTGCTGGAACTGGCCAAGGTCATGACAGTTGCTGCCCTGCACCGGGAGGAGTCCCGTGGAGGCCACTTCCGGGAGGACTTCCCGGAGCGCGACGACGAAAAATTCATGAAGCACTCCATGGCGTATAAGGATGAGCACGCCCCAGCGGACGGATCTGCGGAAGCAATCGCGGGCATCCGACTTGGCACCAAGCCTGTCGTCTTTACGCGCTACGAGCCGATGGTGAGGAAGTACTAAGATGTCTGCTGAACTTGCTGAGCCAGCATCCAAGATCGAGCTGCCCGCGCACATTGGTGGTGGTGGGGAAATTCCCACCTTCAACATCACCTTGCGAGTACGGCGCTACAATCCCGAGGTCTCGGAAGAGCCCGTATGGGAAGACCACCAGCTCACGATGTACGGCACCGACCGCGTGCTGGACGCCCTGCACAAGGTCAAGTGGGAAATCGACGGCTCGCTGTCCTTCCGCCGTTCCTGTGCACACGGTGTGTGCGGCTCCGACGCTATGCGCATCAACGGCCGTAACCGCCTCGCCTGCAAGACCCTGCTGAAGGACTTGGACACGTCCAAGCCCATCACCGTTGAACCGATCAAGGGCCTCCCGGTGGAGAAGGACCTGATCGTGGACATGGAGCCGTTCTTCCAGTCCTTCCGCGAGGTCATGCCCTTCCTGATCAACAAGGGCCACGAGCCCACCAAGGAACGCCTGCAGTCCGTCGAGGACCGTGAACGCTTTGACGACACCACCAAGTGCATCCTGTGCGCTGCGTGCACCTCGTCGTGCCCTGTGTTCTGGACCGACGGGCAGTACTTCGGGCCGGCCGCCATTGTGAACGCGCACCGCTTCATCTTCGATTCCCGCGACGATGCCGGCGACATGCGCTTGGAGATCCTCAACGACAAGGAAGGCGTGTGGCGCTGCCGCACCACCTTCAACTGCACGGAGGCTTGCCCGCGTGGCATCCAGGTGACCCAGGCCATCGCCGAAGTCAAGCAAGCCATCCTGGCACGCAAGATCTAGTTTCCGAAGTTAAAGCACGACGACGGCGCCGCCCACCGCTTTGGTAGGGGGCGCCGTCGTCGTTTGAAGTGGAAGGCAAGCACATGACAACGTCCGTTAAGGTCAACTTCGAGGGCACCACCGGGGAAATGCTCTCGGGGTTGCTGGACGTGCCTGAAGGCCCGGTCCGCGGCTGGGGTGTGTTCTCCCACGGTTTCACCCTGGGGAAGGACAGTCCGGCCGCCGCGCGGATCTGCAAGGGCTTGGCAGCTGCCGGCGTAGGGATGCTCCGCTTCGACAACGTCGGGCTGGGCGGCTCGGGCGGGGAATGGTCTCAAGGGTCGTTCAGCCATAAGGTTGCCGACACCGTGCGCGCCACCGAGTTCATGCGGTCCGAAGGCAAGACGATTTCCCTGCTTGTCGGCCATTCCTTCGGCGGAGCGGCCGTCTTGGCCGCCGCGCGGGACATCCCGGAACTCCATGCGGTGGCGACCGTCGGCGCGCCCTTCTCGCCCAAGCACGTTGAGCACGTCTTTGACTCAGCAATGGACAAGATCCTCAGCGAAGGAAGCGCGGAGGTCGATTTGGGCGGCAAGCGCGTCGAGATCCGCCGCCACTTCGTGGAAGATCTCCAGAACGCGGACCTCAGCGATTGCATCCGGACCCTGCACAAGCCCCTCATGGTGCTGCACTCCCCCACCGACAACACGGTGGGCATCGAAAACGCCAGCACCATCTTTCAAACGGCCCGGCACCCGCGCAGCTTCGTGTCACTCGAAGGCAGCGATCACCTGTTGACAGGCAAGGGCCAGGCGGCACGGGTAGCCAAAATCATTTCGGCGTGGGCAGGTCAGTACCTCGGCGACTAGGCCTTATGTGCCTTTGGCGGGGAAGGTTTCGTGGGGAAGGAATGGGGCGCAGGGTGCCGTGATCCGAGAGCCGGCTTGCGATGTGGCCCTTGCCCCTCATCTGATTCCCTGATGGCCGCCCATGCAGCGGAGACCAAGTAGACCTGGCTGACCAGGTTGAACCAAATGAGAAGACCGATGATGATGGCAAATGAGGCCAGAAGGGGATTCCGTCCGGCATTCGCCAGCAACTCGGTGCTGAAAATCTGGAGAATGGTGGTCCCGATACCGGCCAGCACTGTCCCTTCGAATAACGCTCGACGGCGAAGCTTCAGCCGGCCTGCGAAGCGGAACATGATAACCGCCGTCGCCCAATTGAGGACCAGTGGAACGGCCGTGCGGACGAGCCAAGTGACGGGGCCGCCCACGGCGTCAGCCAAGCCGAGCCGTTCGATGATCCATCCGGTCGCCGTCCCGAACACCAGCGAAACACCGGCACTGACCACCAAGGCGACGCCCAGCAGCAGGAGGGTACCGGCGTCGCGGGCCTTCATCAGCAGCGGGTTCTCTTGGAGGGGGTCCAGCCCCAAAACGCCGCGAAGACCTTGCCGGATTCCGGCGATCCAGCCGAGCGCGGAAAACACCGTCACGACGGCGGCAATGGCAGCTGTCCAGCCAAGGCCTGTGGGATTCAAGAGATCATGCGGATCTACCAGTCCGTTGCCTCCTCTGGTTTTCAGGAGCCCGGGAGCCGATGTAGCGACGCTCGAGACAATTGAATCAACCAGTTGGGGTTGCCCGCTGAGAACCAAGCCGGCCACGGCGAATCCCGTGGCCAGCAGACCTGTGATGGAGAAGAACATCGTGAAGCCTATGCCCGCGCTCAACAGCGGGCCATTGTGCAGGTTATAAAGATTAAACGCCCGCATGGGCCGGAAATTGCTCAGCCGGGCGAGGGCAAGGTTGATGAATGCCGGTATTTTGGCGCCACCATTGCCTGAGCGGCGAGCCTTTCCCCATTCCACCTGCCGCTGAATGAGCTGCAGCCTGAGCTGCGCCCCTTCAGTGGGTAGGGGCGGTCTAGCCGCTTGCTGCCGATCGGGGTGCGTTGCTTTCACGTGGTTGGTCTGTGTCGCCGCCAAAGTCGAGCTCTTCCCGTAGCTGCCAGATGCCATTGTCGTCGTGCTCGTAAAGTCCCATGCTAACCACAGGGAAGGTGGCGGTGTAGTTCTTGAGCGCCGTTTCGGCTTCGTCAAGACTTTCGGGTGCGACGTCGTGGGCTACCGTCACGTGCGGGTGGTAGGGGAACGGAAGATCGCGTGCCAACGGGCCGCTTTGCAACTGTTCGTGCAATCCCACGCACTCGGCAAATCCATCTTCGACGTTCACGAATACCACCGGTGACACCGGCCGGAAGGAACCTGTACCGGAAATCGTGATCTTGAATGGTGCCTGCCGGCGGGCAACGTCCCGGACATGCTCCCGCGTGGCTTCCCAGTCCCGGGCGGGCGTAGTGGTGACGAGGGTGATATGGGCAGGAATGACCTCGGCCATAGGGTCCCCAAAGGAGGCACGCCATTGTTGTAGTTCCCGGGCCACCTCCTGGGGGAAGCCCAGGATGACGCCCACGCACAGGCTGTCGCTGCTCGCGCTGTCGGCCTCGTGTGCAGCCGAATCCGTGCGGGCATCAGTGACCTGGCCAGCGCCCCTTGGAAGGGAGCCGACCCGGACGCTGAGCTTGCCAGCAGCGCACATGTGCTTAGCGGATCCCTGTCCGCCCGGCAAGGGCAAGGAAGCCCATCCGTTTGTAGACCTCGCTCAAGGTCACGGAAGCAACTTCCCGGGCCCTCGCAGCCCCCTTGGCCAGGAGACGGTCAAGCTCAGCGGGATCGCCCATGAGTTCGGCCGTTCGGTCCCGCAACGGAGTGATGAAATCAACCATCACGTCGGCCAGGTCCACCTTCAGGTGACCGTACATCTTGCCTTGGTACTCCCCTTCGAGGTCCGCAATCGTCTTGCCCGTCAGGCTGGAGTAGATCGTCAGGAGATTGGACACACCAGGCTTGGCGTCGCGATCAAAGCGAATCACAGTGTCGTCGTCCGTCACGGCCGACTTGATGCGCTTGGCTGCGATCTTCGGGTCCTCCAGCAATTGGATGGAACCGTTGGGCGATTCGCCGGTCTTGGACATCTTGGAAGTGGGGTTCTGAAGGTCGTAGATCTTGGCGCTGCTCTTCAGGATAGTGGCCTCGGGCACCGTGAAGGTCTTACCGAAACGGGTGTTGAATCTCTGAGCCAGGTTTCTGGTGAGTTCAAGGTGCTGGCGCTGGTCTTCCCCCACAGGAACCAAATCCGCCTGGTAAAGCAGGATATCCGCGGCCATGAGCGTGGGATAAGCGAACAGGCCCACCGTGGCGGCGTCCGCCCCGGATTTCTGCGTTTTGTCCTTGAATTGCGTCATACGTGACGCCTCGCCGAATCCTGTGATGCAGTTCAGCGCCCAGGCGAGCTCGGCGTGCTCAGGCACGTGGGACTGCACGAAGAAGATGCACTTCTCGGGATCGATACCGGCGGCGATGTATTGGGCGGCGACTGTCCGGGTGCGCTTGGCCAGCTCTTCGGGTTCGAAGTCGACCGTGATGGCGTGCAGGTCCGGAATGAAAAAGACTGCGTCGTACTCGGACTGCATGTCCACCCAGTTGCGGACGGCGCCAATGTAGTTTCCCAAGTGCAGCGAGTCCGCCGTGGGCTTGGCGCCTGAGAGGATCCGCTTCTTGGGCTCGGTTTTGGTAGTTGCTGCCATGGTTGCAGCAGCAGCGGGTTCAGTTGTGGTGGAGCTGGTCATGTGGAAACTTTCGAAAGCCTAGAGCCGGTAGTCGACTACCAGCGGTGCATGGTCGGAGAAGCGGGTGTCCCATGACGGTGCCCGGTCAACGACGGCCGACAGAGCGGCTGCCGCGAGTCCGGGAGTGGCCATGTGGTAGTCGATGCGCCAGCCCGTGTCAGTATCAAAGGCCTTACCGCGCTGGGACCACCAGGTGTAGGGGCCATCGACTTTTCCTGCCAAGCCCCTGTGGACATCCCTCCATCCGATCTCGTCGCCGAAGAAGCGGTCGAAGTACTCCCGCTCCTCAGGAAGGAAGCCTGCACGCTTGGTGTTGCCCTTCCAATTCTTGATGTCGAGCTCAGTGTGGCCCACGTTGAGGTCACCCACCACCAAGGCGTGCTCGCTGTGTTTGGCGAGTTCCGGAAGCCTGGTGCTCATGACATCCAGGAAGCGGTATTTGTCCACCTGTTTGGGCGTGTCCACTTCGCCGGAATGCACGTAGGCGCTGACGACGGTCAGGGTGGTGTCCTCGCCACCGCTCGTCTTCACGGCATAGTCGGCCTCGACCCAGCGACCGGTGGTGGCAAAATAGTCGTCGCCGATTCCCACGCGGGTAGCGTCGGGCTCCTGCCGCGAGGCGATGGCTACGCCCGCGCGCCCCTTGGCCTCGGCTTCGGCGTGCAGGATGTGCCAGCCTTCGCCGATGAGCTGGTGGACCACCTCATCTGGCGCGCGGACCTCCTGCAGACACAGGATGTCGACGTCGCGCGGCTCAAGCCACTCCGCCATGCCCTTCTTGTAGGCGGCGCGAATGCCGTTGACGTTGACGGTTGCGATGCGAAGGAAGTCCTTCTTCAATGCCGAGCTCACCCGCCTACTCTAGTCGATGATGGTGCCCGAAACGGGCTCGTCGGTGCCGCCGGAGGACTTGATCATGTCCCGGGCGTTGCTTGAGGTAATTGCTATGGTCTCCAAAGCGCGGGTGATGGTGTCCTGATCTGCGGACTCACCCTTCGCCCGTTCGTCCTCCACGACGCGAACCTGCACCTGGACAATCTTGAACGAATGGTCCAGTTTGAGGTCCCGCATTTCATCCGCTTCGCTGCGTTCCGAGACCACCCGTGTGCCGCCATGGTCAGCGCTCGACGACGACGGCGCCCGGCCGGTGGCCGCGTTGAAGGCGTTTTGTGCCTCAGCGAGTTTTTCTCCAGCCCGTTTAGCGGCCCTCTGGATACTGAAAACGACGAAAGCGGCAAGAGCGAGCCAGCCGAAGGAAACAACGGCGACAATCCAACCGACGACGTCGTTCTGGTTGGCCGCGAAGATCACGGCCACCAGGAACGCGATGAGCACTACCGTCATGCCCAGCCCGCCGACGCGGAAGCCTTTAAAGGGGCTCTTCGCGGAAGCGGATGGGGGAACAGATGACGGGGAGTCGCCGAGAGATCGCATGCACTAATTGTCGCAAACTCCGGACGGCGCACCGGCCGCTTCCACCCCGGGCGAACAGCACGAACCGCTATTTCAGAAAGAGCTTGCGCAACCTTCCGGTGGTGAGCATGATGCCAAGCACGATCATCACGAGGTAGTAGCCGACGTGAACTGCCGTGGCCGGGCTAAAGGAAGCAATGCTGATCTGCCGCAGAAGCTCTACGCCGTGCCACAGGGGAAGCGCTTGGATAAGCCACTGGATGTATTGGGGATAGACGCTCAGGGGGTAGAAAGTGGCGCTGAACAGGAACATCGGCAGCATGAAGAAGTTGATCCAGTCCATCTGCTGGAAAGTCTTCATGAAGCTCGTGATGCCCATCCCGAAGCTCGCGAAGCCGAAAGCGATCAGTACGGACGCAGGGATGACCAGGAGGGCCCACGGGGTAGTGATGAGCCCCATGACGGCCATGACGGCCGTGAATCCTGTGGCGTAGAGGAGTCCGCGCAGCAGGGCCAGGAAGATCTCCCCGATGGCTACGTCCAATGGACCGAGTGATGTGTAGAGCATGCCTTGGTACAACTTGGCGAAGTTCATCTTGAAGAAGACGTTCCAGGTGGAGTCGTACACGGCGCCGTTCATGGCGGACACGGCAAGGAGTGCCGGCGCGATATAGGCCGCATAGCTGATTTCCTGCCCGCCCGGTCCCGTCACGCTCCCGACAATCGAGCCCAGTCCTACGCCCATGGAAATCAAGTACAGCACCGGCTCGAAGAACCCGGACACCAGGATCAACCACGTGCTGCTTTTCGCCGCCATGAGGCCCCGGGCCACAACGGCGAGCGCGTTGCGGGAGTACAGCGGACCGAACGTCCGCTCACGGGCAGCGTCCGTGGCGCTATGCGGTCCAGTCAAAATGCTCATGTTCCCATCCTCCTGACGAACTGGCGCCGCGTCAGCATCCAACCTGCCGCGGCCGCGCCCACAAGGAACACGACGTGCGTCACCGTCAGCAAGGGGTTTTCCTCAAGTCCGTAGGTGAAGACGCGCCCCAACTGCGTACCGTGCCAGACCGGGGAGATCCAGCCGATCCAGCGCACTCCAAGCGGCAGCGAATCCAGCGGGAAGAAGGTTCCCGAAAACAGGAACAGCGGCACCACGATGAATCGCTGCACCAAGGCGAACTGCCCGGAATCTTTGGTGATGCTCGAGGCATAGGCCATGAGCGGCAGCCCGAAGGAGAGCCCGGCCACCGTGGCAACCACCGCCGACACCCAGCCCCACGGACTGGGTGAGGCACCGAACAGGGCCACGATGAGGAAGTAGAGCAGCGATTGCGCAAGGAACTTCAAGGTACTGGCCATGATGTGGCCCGCAGCGATCTGCTGCGGAACCAGCGGAGAAGCATGCGGGCCATAGAACACGCGGCGCCACTTGAAGCCGTCCATGATCGGGTAGGAGAAGTCCCCGGATGCTGTCATGACCGCGGAGGAGACCAGCAGCGCAGGCGCGATGAAAGTCAGGTAGCTCACTCCGCCGAACACCGAAGCGCCATTCGCATCCACCAGGCTCGCCAAGCCGATGCCCATCGCGAACAAGTACGCCACCGGCTGGCCCACGCTGTACAAGAACACCGACCAGCCATAGCCACGCATCACCCTGAGGACCTGTTCGGCATAGAAGAACGACCCCCAACGCCGAGCCCGGCTGGCCGAGACGCCCGGCGAGTGTGCGCGCAAGGGGCGATCCGCCGTCGGGAGCTGAACGTCAGCCATGGGTCCTCCTACTCAGCTGTCCCCTAATCAACGAGGCTCCGTCCGGTCAACCGAAGGAAGACGTCCTCCAAGGAAGAGCGCCGCACGAGGGACGTCAAGGGCCGGAGGCGGCGTGCGGAGACTTGCTCGAGGGCCGATTCGCCGTCGTTAGCGTAGATGAGCACCCGGTCCGGAAGCGTCTCGACGCGTTCGCCGATGCCGGCGAGTTCGCTTCCGATGGTCGCGTTGCGTTCCGAACCGAAGCGGAGTTCCAGGACCTCGCGCGTGGAGTATTCCCGGATCAGGCTTGCAGGCGAGCCTTCGGCCATGATCCGGCCCTTGTCCACCACGATCAACCGGTCACAGAGCTGTTCGGCTTCGTCCATGTAATGCGTGGTGAGGATCAGCGTGACGCCTTGTTCCTTGAGCCTGAACAACCGGTCCCAGAGGATATGCCGGGCCTGCGGGTCCAACCCCGTGGTGGGTTCGTCCAAGAGCAGGATCTTGGGTTCGTTGATCAGCGAGCGGGCAATCGTCAGACGCCGTTTCATGCCGCCCGAGAGGGCGTCCACCCTGGATTTGGCTTTGTCTGTCAGCTGGGCGAACTCGAGCAGTTCGTCGGCCTTCGGGCGCAAATAGCTCATGGGCAGGCCGAAGTAGCGGCCATAGACAATCAGGTTTTCGCGGACCTTCAGTTCCTCGTCGAGGTTGTCCTGCTGCGGCACTACGCCAAGGTGCGCGCGAACTTCGGGCCCGTGGGTTTCGGGGTCGAGGCCCATGATGCTGAGCTTCCCGGAGGTGCGCTGGGTGACGCCGCCGATCATCTTCATGGTGGTGGACTTACCCGCTCCGTTGGGACCCAGAAGCCCGAAGGACTCCCCCGCCGGAACCTCGAAGGAGATCCCGTCGACGGCGGTGAGCTCGCCGTAGCTCTTGGTGAGTTTTTCGGCTGTGATGACTGCAGGTGGGTTCATCTGGAAGCTGGCTGAAGTGGAGAAGGAGCGTGTGGCTTCATTGTGCACCCCAGCAGACTAGTAGAGCCAAGGAATACGTGAAAGAGGTATTGCGCAATTTTCTGGAATAACCCCTATGGAACGCTGCCCCTTGTGACATTCTGCTGGATCATTCCGCGCATCAAGCCCCGGAAACCGCGTGGTTCCGGGGCTCGATGGTTGAGTCAGAGCGAATGATCCAGCAGAATCCGCCGATTCCTCACTTTGTCGGATGTGCCCGCAGCACTTCCAGCCGCTGGCGGTACTCGGTCTCGTCGATTTCGCCACGCGCATAACGCTCCCTCAGCACACTCTCGGCCCCCTGGGTTGCTGCCCAATCGTGCTTACGACGCCACATCTGGCGACCGAAGAGAATGAAGAATCCGATGACCAGGATCCAGAACAACGGGATCAGGAGGAAAAACGGCCAGAAGACGAATCCGCCCCGGGTCCATGGACGACGTCGGTGGGCAGCTGGGCGGCCGCGGCGCCGAGGGTGGTGCTCAGTGATGTCAACATGTCCAGTCCAAACTCTCAACAGGCCGTATCTCGGCTCTGGTTCCAGTCTGGTTTTCCGCCCCTCCAAACGCGTCGGCCACCGGGAGTCACTTGCAGCCGGCCACCTACTCCCCCGGGAGACTGCGCGGACGCGCTAGCTGCTCCAGCCCGGTCGGACCAGACCGGATTCGTACGCGAGAACCACCAATTGCGCCCGGTCCCGGACACGGAGCTTGGTCATGATGCGGGAAACGTGGGTCTTGGCCGTCAAGGGAGTGATGAACAACCGCTCGGCGATCTCGGCATTGTTCAGGCCTTCGCCCACCAGCGCCAGGACCTCCCGTTCGCGTTCGGTGATCTGGTCCAGCGGTACGGCCTTCGACGCCGCCCTGCTGTGCACGGCGAGCTGGGCCATGATGCGGCGCGTCACCGACGGCGAAAGGAGGGCGTCGCCGTCGTGCACCACCCGCACGGCGCGGATCAGTTCCTCCGGCTCGGTGTCCTTGACGAGGAAGCCGGCGGCACCGGCGCGCACCGCTTCGGCGATGTATTCGTCCAGCTCGAAGGTGGTGAGGATGATGATCCGGGTGTTCGTGAGTCGGGGGTTGGCCAGGATCTGCCGGGTTGCGGCCAAGCCGTCGCCGTCCGGCATGCGGATGTCCATCAGGACGACGTCGGGCACCTGGCTTTCGGCCAGCCTGACCGTCTCGCGGCCGGTGCCGGCCTCCGCCACTACCTCCATGTCCGGTTCGGCGTCCAGGAGCGCCCGGAATCCCGCCCGGATGAGGGTCTGGTCGTCGGCAAGGAGCAGGCGGATCATGGCTGGTCCCCTCGCCTGTTAGGGTCCGGCGGGAGCATCGCTTCCACGCGCAGTCCAGGTTCCAGCGGCGTCAGGCGAAGCGTGCCGCCGAGGGCCTCGACGCGCTCGCGCATGCCTCTCAGCCCGTTACCTGCGGGGGCTCCGCGAAGGCCTGCGCCGTCGTCGTCGATCCTCACCTTCAGTGCGTTCCCCGCCCATTCCAAAAGTACGACGGCGGACGCCGCGCCCGAGTGCCTGCGGACGTTGCTTAGCGCTTCCTGGACTACCCGATAGGCCGTTTCCTGCTGTGCCGTTTCCTGCTGTGCCGTTCCTACTGGTTCATGGGCCACGGAGTTTTCAAGCCGCACATCCAGGCCGCCGCGCCGTGCGTCTTCCACGAGTTCCGGGATCCGCGCGAGACTTGGCGGGGCCGGCGGGCTCAACGGGGCATCGTCGCGGAGCACACCGAGAAGCTGACGGACTTCGGTCAAGGACTCCTTGCTCGCGGCCTTGATGGCTTCGAGTGCCGGCCGGAGCTTCTCCGGATCGTTTGTGCCTAAATGGAGCGCCACCGAGGCCTGGACGTTGATCATCGAAAGGGAGTGTGCCACCACATCGTGGATATCGCGGGCGAGCGTGAGCCGGTACTCGTCCCGTTCGGCCTGTTTCGCGGCCTCGCGCCGGCGTCGGTATTCGGCCATCCGCTCGCCCCGCCGTCGGAAGCCTTCACCGATCAGGACGAGGATCGCCGTCCAGGCAACACCGGCGGAGGCTCGAATAAGCGCGGGATCATTGCCGGCGAAAACGGCGGTCAGCACGATGGCGGCGGCGCAGAATCCAGCCCCCAGCCAGGCCTCCCAGCGCAGCCCGGCGGCTGCCGTCAGGATGATCGACACCGCCAAGGACAGCACAATCGGGCCCCATGCGTAGCCGAGGAGCACGTAGCTGAACGTGGCCGCGAGGGTGATCGGCAGCATGACCGCGGGCTTGCGGGTCCGGAAAGCCAGGGCGGCGGGCCCTGCGAAGAGCAGCATGAAGGCGAGGGGATCCAAGGGGCGCAGAGTTCCCTGGTGGTTTGCCGAAAACACGGTTCCCAGCACTTGAATCAGGGCCACCGCGATCACGATGAAGCTCGTGGGGGGACCCTGGAAACGCCGCTGCATGTTCCGAGCCTAGCCGCGCACGGCTCCGGCGTCGTCGTGTTAAAGGCGTAGGGGACCTACTCCCGCGGGAGTAGGTCCCCTACGCCGTTCACGTCCGCTGCTAGGCGATGCCTGCGTGCCGTTCGGCGGTCTCCACCACATTGGCGAGCAGCATGGCGCGGGTCATCGGGCCCACACCGCCCGGATTCGGCGACAGCCAGGACGCAACGCCGGCAGCGGCCGGGTCCACGTCCCCGGTGACAACGGCCTTACCGTTGCCGTCGTCCACACGGCTCACGCCGACGTCGAGCACGATGGCGCCCGGCTTGAGGTCCCCGGCTTTGATCATGTGCGGCACCCCGGCAGCTGCAATCACGACGTCGGCCAGCTTGAGTTCGGCGGGCAGGTCCACGGTGCCCGTGTGCGCCAGGGTGACCGTGGCGTTGACGTCCTTGCGGGTGAGCAGGAGCCCGATGGGACGGCCGATGGTGACGCCACGGCCGACCACCAGGACCCGCTTGCCCTTGAGTTCGATGCCATGACGACGGAGCAGTTCCACGCAGCCCTTGGGGGTGCAGGGCAGCGGGGACTTCATGACACCGCTGACGTTGGCCACGAGCCGGCCAAGGTTCATGGGATGCAGGCCGTCGGCGTCCTTTTCGGGGTCCATGGCCTCCAGGATCACGTCCTGATCGATGTGCTTGGGGAGCGGCAACTGCACGATGTACCCGGTGCATTCCGGGTTTTCGTTGAGTTCACGGACCACCTCGAGGAGCGCTTCCTGGCTGACGTCTTCAGGCAGGTCACGCCGGATTGACGTGATGCCGACCTCGGCGCAGTCCTTGTGCTTGCCAGCCACGTACCATGTGCTGCCCGGATCCGAGCCCACCAGGATGGTGCCGAGTCCCGGCACCACTCCCTTTTCGCGGAGGGCGGCTACACGGATCTTCAGTTCGGACTTGATGGCGGAGGCGGTGGCCTTGCCGTCAAGAACTTGTGCGGTGGACTGGTATGTCATTCCATCAGCTCTTTCTCGTGGGTGGCCTGCGGCTTACCACTGCTCGTGTTGCGGATAGAGCGGGAAGTCCGCGGCGAGCTTGTCGACGCGGGCCTGCAGGGCTTCGACGTTAGCGGCTGATCCGGACTTCAGTGCCGAAGCGATGATCTCGGCAACCTCGGTGAATTCGTTGGCACCAAAGCCTCGGGTGGCCAGGGCCGGGGTGCCGATGCGCAGTCCGGAGGTGACCATCGGCGGGCGGGGATCGAACGGAACAGCATTGCGGTTGACGGTGATGCCCACCGAGTGCAGGAGGTCCTCTGCCTGCTGGCCGTCCAGCTGCGAGTTTCGCAGGTCAACGAGAACCAGGTGGACATCGGTGCCGCCGGTCAGGACGGACACGCCTGCTTC
Source organism: Arthrobacter methylotrophus (assembly GCF_039539965.1). Lineage (NCBI taxonomy): Bacteria > Bacillati > Actinomycetota > Actinomycetes > Micrococcales > Micrococcaceae > Arthrobacter > Arthrobacter methylotrophus. The sequence goes on from NZ_BAABED010000001.1 coordinate 3,259,916, forward strand.
GGCCACGTCCGCTTGGTTGAGGCGGTCGGCGATGATCTTGGCGCCTTCCAGGACGCGCTCCTGGCGTTCCTTGAATTCCTCGCCCGCTGCGATTTTGAAGGCAACGGCCTTGGCAGCGATTACGTGCATGAGGGGACCGCCCTGCTGGCCCGGGAAGACATTGGAGTTGAGCTTCTTCGCCCATTCTTCCTTGGCCAGGATCACGCCGGAGCGAGGCCCCGCGAGCGTCTTGTGCACCGTAGAGGTGACGACGTCGGAGTGCGGCACCGGGCTCGGGTGCAGGCCTGCCGCCACGAGGCCGGCGAAGTGCGCCATGTCCGTCCAGAGGAGAGCGCCGACTTCGTCTGCGATGGAGCGGAAAGCTGCGAAGTCGAGGTGGCGTGGGTAGGCCGACCAACCGGCGATGATGACCTGCGGTTTCTCGGCAATGGCCTGTTCGCGGAGCTTGTCCATGTCCACACGGAAGGTGTCGTGCTCCACCTGGTAAGCAGCCACGTTGTAGAGCTTGCCGGAGAAGTTGAGCTTCATGCCGTGAGTCAGGTGGCCACCGTGCGCCAAGGACAGGCCCAGGATCTTGTCGCCCGGTGTGATCATGGCGGACAGGGCCGCGGCATTGGCCTGCGCACCGGAGTGCGGCTGCACGTTGGCGTACTCGGCATCGAAGAGGGCTTTCACGCGGTCAATGGCCAATTGCTCGGCGATGTCCACGTATTCGCAGCCGCCGTAGTAGCGCTTGCCCGGGTAGCCTTCGGCGTACTTGTTGGTCAGCACGGAGCCTTGGGCCTCCATGACGGCACGGGGCGCAAAGTTCTCGGAAGCGATCATTTCCAGGGTGCCGCGTTGGCGGCCGAGTTCCTGGTCCAGAACCGCTGCGATCTCGGGGTCGAGTTCGGAAAGCGGCTGGTTGCTGATGGTCGCGGAGGTGATGGTGGTGGTCACGAAGATCTCCTGGATAGGCAACGGGTATTTCTACAGGTCAGGCTACCGGCTGGGTTTTTTCCATGCCCGTTGATGACGGGACGGGGCACAGCGACAGTAAAACGTGACCCTCGGCCCAGGCGTACGATCCGTGGTCTTCAAAATGCCGCTCCCTGGTGGTACACCACCCAACGCCAGTCGCGACGACTTAAACAGTACAACAGGTGCGCAACGGTAGGCTTTGCGTGTGACTGACTCCACCCTGCCTACGTCTTTTGTTGTAACCCTGTCCTGCCCGGACCGGCCCGGGATCGTGCACGCTGTTGCAGGCGCCTTGCTGGAGGCGGGCTGTAACATCGCCGACTCTCAGCAATATGGCAGTCCCAGCACGGGAAACTTCTTCATGCGCGTGGAAGCCACGACGTCCTCGACCCAAGCAGAACTGAGTTCGGCGCTGGCCCCCGTGGCCGAAGCATTCGGCATGAAGTGGCAGATCAACCCGGTGGGCCAGAAGGTCCGTACCCTCATCCTGTGTTCCAAGGACGCCCATTGCCTCAATGATCTGCTATTCCAGCAACGCACGGGGACCCTTCCCATCGAGGTGCCGGCCATTGTGTCCAACCACCGGGATCTCGAAGGCCTGGCCGAGTTCTACGGCATTCCTTTCCACTACATCCCCGTCACGCCGGACACCAAGGCCGAAGCGGAGGCGAAACTCCTCGCGCTCATCCACGAGCACGGCATCGAACTGACTGTCCTGGCGCGTTACATGCAGGTCCTCTCCAACGATCTCTGCACCGAGCTCAACGGCAGGGCCATCAACATCCATCACTCCTTCCTGCCCTCCTTCAAGGGTGCCAAGCCCTACCACCAGGCCCACGCCCGCGGTGTGAAGATCATCGGCGCCACGGCCCACTACGTGACGGCCGACCTCGACGAGGGCCCGATCATCGAGCAGGAAGTCATCCGTGTGGACCACGCACGCACGGCCGAACAATTCGTGCAGATGGGTCGCGATGTCGAGGGCCGCACCCTTACCCAGGCCGTGCAGTGGCATGCCGAACACCGCGTCCTGCTCGACGGCACCCGCACAGTGGTCTTCAACTAGCTCGCATTTCTTGTCGTTATGAGCCCTCATAACGACATCTACTGCTAGTTAGTTGTGTGCTCTACGCTGGGGACATGACGCCGCGCCTGACGGAATGCCGCGATTGGTTCATCCGTCTGCTCAAAGAGGAACACAGGCACTCGCTATTCGAACTAGGCTGTGCGACCGGCGTCGAAGGATTGGAATTCGTGCGGGCGGGCCTGCACTACACCGGTGTCGACCTGTCCGAGGAAAGCATCCACCTCGCCCGGGCGAAGGGCTTGGACGCCAGTGTGGCCAACGGCCGGTCTCTGCCCTTCGCAGATGCCTCGTTCCCCGCCGTGTGGACTATGGACACCCTCATGCACGTCCGCAACACTCGAATCAACGACGTCGTCAGCGAACTTGTGCGGGTCAGCGCGGCTGGCGCGCCGATCGCCGTCGGGCTCTGGTCAGGTGACGATGAAGAAGTCCTCAACCAAGACGACGAAGACGAGCCGCGGCGGTTCTTCAGCCGGCGGAGCGACGCAACCGTGCTGCGGATCTTCGGGGCGCACGGCGTCGTCGAGCACTTTGAGACCTGGCCCGAAGGCACGGGAATTGAGTCCGGGCCGGGAGCCGGGCAATGGGTGCAGCATTACCAGTTCTTGGTCCTTCGGACGTCTCCGGGACCAACCAGCTAACAGTTGTTGCCGTTATGAAGGCTCAAAACGACACCTACTGCTAGCTAGTTGAGTTGGGGCCCGGGTGATCTAGGCTTGCCGCATGACTCCCATTTACACCTTTGCCGGGGATACCCCGGTCATCCATGAAACCGCCTTCGTGGCGCCCACGGCATCGATCATCGGCAAGGCTACCCTCGGCGAGGACTCCAGTGCCTTCTACGGGGTGTCGGTCCGTGCAGACACTGCCACCATCAGCGTCGGCGTCGGCTCGAACCTCCAGGACAATGTGGTCCTGCATGCCGATCCAGGTTTCCCCTGCACCGTCGGCGACCGTGTCAGCGTGGGACACAGTGCAGTGGTGCACGGATGCACGGTGGAGGACGACTGCCTCATCGGCATGAGCGCCACCATCCTGAACGGCGCCGTCATCGGCACCGGTTCTCTCGTGGCGGCGGGCGCTGTCGTGCTCGAGGGAACTGTCATCCCGCCGCGCTCCTTGGTTGCCGGCGTGCCCGCCAAAGTGCGCCGCGAACTGAGCGAAGACGAGCTCGACGGCGTGAGGCACAACGCGGCCCACTACCGGGAGTTGGCGGCGGCGCACCGCGAGATGCACGCGCAGGGCTAACGCGGGCGGGTCCATGGTCTCGACACAAGTCCGCCCCGTTGCGTTAACTTCTTGACTGCAAGCGTGATTTGAGGCACGCTTCATGTCATGCCCGCAACCTCCCGCTCGACGAAGAGTCACCGCAAGAACCCTGGCTCCCAGTCCGCGTTGCGCCACTTGAACCAACAGCGGCTCATCGAATGCCTGTTGAGCGGCCCCTCCACCCAAGCCGAACTCGCAAGGCAAACGGGACTTTCCACGGCCACAGTGTCCAACATCGTCAAGATCATGCAGGACGCCGGGCTTGTCTCAACCGAACCGATAACCAGCTCCGGACGCCGGGCACTGAACGTCAGGCTCAACAGCAACGGTGCCGTGGCAGTCGGAATCGACTTTGGCCGCCGCCATCTGCGGGTGGTCCTGGCATCGCTTGGCTATCACATCATCGTCGAGGAAACCGTGACCCTACCCCTTGGCCACCACGCCGAACAGGGTATCAGTGCCGCGGTCTCACTCCTCGACAAACTGCTGGTAGAAAGCGGCGTTGACCGAAGCGCCGTAGTGGGCGCGGGGGCCGGCATCGCCGGCCCCATCGACCGCCGTTCCGGCACCGTGGCGCAAGGCGCCATCCTGCCGGAATGGGTGGGGATCCAGATTCTCGAACGACTGGAGGAAGCCCTCAATCTGCCCGTCTACGTTGATAACGACGCCAATCTGGGTGCCCTGTCCGAGGTGACGTGGGGGCCGCACAGCGGAATCAGCAACCTCATGTTCCTCAAGATCGGTTCCGGCATCGGCGCAGGCCTCATTATCAATGGCGCGCCGTACTACGGGGCGGTGGGAATCACGGGAGAAATCGGCCATGCAACCATCCACGAATACGGCGCCATCTGCCGCTGCGGCAATCGCGGCTGCTTGGAAACGATGGCCTCAACCACCACCATGATCGAGCTCCTCGGCAAAGGGTCGGGCCTGCACCTCGAACCCGAAGATATCGTGCGCAACGCCCTGGCCAGGGACTCAGCGACCCTCCGCGTGGTGGACGACGCAGGACTCGCGGTGGGGCGGGCGTTGGGCAATGTGGCGAATCTCATAAACCCCGAAGTCATCGTGGTGGGCGGCCCCCTGGCCAGCCTCGGCGACATCCTCCTGGACCCAATCAGGCGCGGCCTCGTCCGCCACGCAGTGCCCGTGATCGGCGAGACGACGCACTTGGCGATGTCCTCGCTCGGCGCCCGGGCGGAAGCGCTTGGCGCGGCCGCTTTGGTGTTCCAGCACGCCGGTATCAAGCAGTCCTGAGTATTTCGTTACCACGCTGTTATCCCCGTCTTGCGTTAAAGTCTTGACGACAACCGGTGTGATCCAGTTTACTTTCTCATCAGATACTCATCAGATACTCATCAGATAGGTTCGCCATCCCCGAGCCGACAACGACGTCAACCATTGGAGGCGCGAGGGTATGTCAACCCCCACAACGAACCCGGACCCGATCCTTCTCGAGATGCGGTCCATCACTAAGGAATTCCCCGGAGTGAAGGCTCTCTCGAACGTCAGCCTCCGGGTCAAGGTGGGCGAAATCCACGCCATCTGCGGCGAAAACGGTGCAGGAAAGTCCACGTTGATGAAGGTGCTCTCCGGGGTGTACCCCTACGGCAGCTACGACGGCGACATCGTTTACCAGGCTGAAGTCCAGCAATTCAAGGACATCCGGGCGAGCGAGCAAGCTGGAATCGTGATCATCCACCAGGAACTCGCGCTGATCCCGGAACTGTCCATCACTGAAAACATCTTCCTCGGCAACGAGCCCGTCCGCCGCGGCATCATCGACTGGGGTGAGGCACGCAAGCGGTCCATCGAATTGCTCGCGAGGGTTGGCCTGCGCGAGGACCCCGATACCCCCATCAAGGAAATCGGCGTCGGCAAGCAGCAACTGGTGGAAATCGCCAAGGCCTTGAACAAGTCCGTGAAGCTGCTCATTTTGGACGAGCCCACAGCCGCCCTCAACGAATCGGACTCCCAGCACCTGTTGGACCTCATCCTGGGCCTCAAAGGCCGGGGTATCACGTCCATCATGATTTCCCACAAGCTCAACGAAATTGAGCAGATCGCGGACGAGATCACCATCATTCGCGATGGCAAGTCCATCGAGACGCTCAACGTGAAGAAAGACGGCGTCGACGAGGACCGGATCATCAAGGGCATGGTTGGGCGGACGCTCGAGTCCCGCTTCCCCGACTACACGCCCAAGATCGGCGACGTGTTCTTCGAAGTCAAGAACTGGAACGTCGGCCATCCCCAGATTCAGGACCGCCTGGTCTGCAAGAACTCCAACTTCCACGTGCGCCGCGGCGAAATCGTGGGGTTCGCAGGCCTGATGGGCGCTGGCCGCACCGAGCTTGCCCGTTCAGTTTTCGGCCACTCCTACGGCCGGTTCATCTCTGGGCAGGTGTACAAGGACGGCAAGCCCATCAACATGCGGAACGTCCGCCAAGCGATCGACGCCGGTCTTGGCTACGTCACCGAGGACCGGAAGAGCCTGGGCTTGAACCTCCTGGACGACATCAAGACCACCACGGTGTCCGCCAACCTGAAGAAGGTCAGCCGGGGAATCGTCGTGGACACCAACAAAGAGTTCATGGTGGCCGAGCAATACCGGAAGTCGCTGCGCACCAAGACTCCCTCGGTGGAAGAAGGTGTCTCGAAGCTCTCCGGTGGCAACCAGCAAAAGGTGGTTCTCGCCAAGTGGATGTTCACCGATCCGGACCTTCTCATCCTTGATGAACCCACCCGCGGAATCGACGTCGGGGCCAAGTATGAGATCTACGGAATCATCCAGCAGCTGGCCAACCAAGGGAAGGGCGTGATTGTGATTTCCTCCGAACTTCCCGAACTACTGGGGCTCTCCGACCGGATCTACACCATTTTCGAAGGTTCCATCACTGGCGTACTCAACAAGGACGAAGCCAGCCAGGAAAGCCTCATGAAGCTTATGACATCCAGCCGCAAAGCCGCCTGACCCCGGTCATCTCCAGAAACACACGGACACAAGGACCCAAAACAATGAACGCGCTCAAGAAGCTATTCGGTGGCAACACCCGCCAATTCGGCATGATTTTCGCCCTGGTTGCACTCGTCATCTTCTTCCAGATCTTCACCGAGGGGCGCACGCTCACCCCCGGCAACGTCATCAACCTCTTCAACGGCAACTCCTACATCCTGATTCTGGCCATCGGTATGGTCTTGGTCATCATCGCCGGCCACATCGACCTTTCCGTAGGTTCGGTAGCGGCCTTCGTCGGCATCTCGGTGGCCCTGGCCATCAGGGACTGGCACCTACCGTGGTACGCGGCCGTGCTCTTCGGACTCCTGCTCGGCGCCCTCATCGGCGCATGGCAAGGATTCTGGACGGCATACGTCGGCATTCCGGCGTTCATCGTGACCCTGGCCGGCATGCTGCTGTTCCGCGGTTTCAACCAGTTCGTCGGCAAGTCCAACACCGTTCCGGTGCCCGAAGACTTCCAGTACCTGGGCTCCGGGTACCTGCCCGAGGTCGGGCCGAAGACGGGGTATAACAACCTGACGCTCCTGCTGGGCCTTATCGCCGTCGCATTCGTTATTTTCAGTGCGATTCGTTCCCGCCGCACCGCACAGGCATTGGGCGCCGAAGTACAAGAAGGCTGGGTCATGGTCACCAAGCTCGTGCTGGTGAACGCCGCCATCCTCTACGCGACATACCTCTTCGCCACGGGCCGCCCCGGCACCTCTTTCCCGATCCCGGGACTTATCCTCGCCGTCCTGGTCCTGATCTACGGATTCATTTCCGCCAAGACGGTCATCGGCCGCCACATCTACGCTGTCGGCGGCAACCGCCACGCAGCCGAGCTCTCCGGCGTCCAGTCCAAGAAGGTCAACTTCATGGTCATGATGAACATGTCCATCCTGGCAGGACTCGCCGGCATGATTTTCGTTGGCCGCTCCACCGCTTCGGGCCCGTTCGACGGCGTCGGCTGGGAACTTGACGCCATTGCAGCCGTGTTCATCGGTGGCGCGGCTGTCACCGGTGGCGTGGGCACCGTGATCGGCTCGATCGTCGGTGGTCTTGTCATGGCTGTGCTCAACAACGGCCTGCAGCTCCTCGGCGTCGGCGCCGACCTCACCCAGATCATCAAGGGCCTCGTGCTGCTGGCAGCGGTCGCCTTCGATGTCTACAACAAGACCCAGGGCAAGAAATCGATCATCGGAATGATGATGAAGAACTTCGGCCGGAGCAGCGAAAACGCTCCGGACGAGACGACCTCAACCAGGGAAACCATCTCGAGGGAAGCCTGATCGGCTTCACAGCAACTTGTTCCATCCACAACAAAGAAAGCGAACCAAGTTATGCGAATGTTTGGTAAAGCAGGGAAGGCAGCAGCAGTAGCTGCGATCGCGGCACTGGCGCTGACGGCCTGCGGCCGTACGGACAGCGGCAGCTCCGGTGGTTCGTCGAGCGGCAGCGAGGCGTTCCCCAAGGGTTCCTCGATCGGCGTCGCGCTCCCCCAGAAGACCAGTGAGAACTGGGTCCTGGCGGAAAAGCTCTTCAACGACGGGCTTACGAGCGCAGGCTTCAAGCCCGATGTGCAGTTCGCCAACGGCGGCGTTTCGGAGCAGCAGAACCAGATCAGCGCCATGATCACCAAGGGTGACAAACTCATCATCGTCGGTGCCATTGACGGCGCTCAGCTGGGCACGCAACTCAAGCAAGCCAAGGACGCCGGAGCTACGGTCATCGCGTATGACCGCCTGTTGCTGAACACCGCCAACGTGGACTACTACGTGGCTTACGACAACTTCAAGGTCGGCGTGCTGCAGGGCCAGGCCCTGCTGGACGGTCTCAAGTCCAAGAAGCCGAACGGCCCGTACAACATCGAACTGTTCGCTGGTTCCCCCGATGACGCCAACGCGAAGGTCTTCTTCGACGGCGCCATGAGCATCCTGCAGCCGAAGATTACTGACGGTACCCTCAAGGTGGTTTCCGGCCAGACGTCATTCGAACAGGCCGTCACCCAGGGCTGGAAAGCAGAAAACGCCCAGAAGCGCATGGACACCCTGCTGGCAGGTACCTACACCAGCGCGTCGCTGGACGGTGTCCTGTCACCGAACGACACCCTGGCCCGCGCCATTCTGACGTCGGTCAAGGCCGCCGGGAAGCCGCTGCCGATCGTCACCGGCCAGGACTCCGAAGTTGAGTCCGTCAAGTCGATCCTTGCGGGTGAGCAGTACTCAACCATCAACAAGGACACCCGCAAGCTGGTTGAGCACGCCATCACCATGGTCCAGGACGTCCAGTCCGGCAAGACCCCGGAAATCAACGACACCAAGTCCTACAACAATGGCGTCAAGACCGTTCCGGCATACTTGCTGCCTCCGGTTATCGTGACCCTCGCCAACGTGAAGACTGCCTACGTGGACGATCCGATCCTCGGCCCGATCACCAAGTAGTTTCCGCTTCAAGTACCACAGCGACGGCGGCCATCCCCACTTGCGGGGGTGGCCGCCGTCGTCGTCTCCGGGTCCATCCGCCGCTTGGACACTGCTTCACAGGCCCCGCATAGCAACAGCTGCACAGTCGCACAGCCGCAGTGAGCACTGTTAGGTGAGCAGGCGCGCCGCTGGGGCGGGCCAGGTCCAAAAGGAGAATCGTGAGCGTCCTCGCCCGGAGTGTAGGCAATGCTTTCCGCAACAAGATAAGAACCGCGGCTGTGGTGGCAGTGCTCGCTGTCGCGATCGGGCTGGCGCTGGCCATGCTCGTGGCCAACCAAGCCGTCGCCGGCAAAGTCCAGGAGCTCAACGCCTCCGTGGGCACGGTCCTGACCGTGAACCCCGCCGGTGCGCAGGGCTTCGACGGCGGCGGCGAGCCGCTGACCACGGCACAGACCGCGACGGCGGCAGCCGTACCGAACGTCGTCTCCGTGGTGGGCACCAAGGCTCTGCGACTGGAGACCGCAACGGCGGCCTCCACCTCAACCACGGGTACCACCGCGCAGCAGGCCGGACCGGGTGGTGGCGGTCCTGGCGGCGGCACCAGCGTTACCACGAACCTTCAGGCAGCCATCGACGCCGGGACCCTCGGCAATCGCAACAACGCCAGCGGCAGCACCGGCAGCGGAACCGCAGGTGCCGGAAGTACCGGAAGTACCGGAACCACGCCAAGCTTCTCGCTGCCCATCACGGCCACCGGCATCGGCGCCGAGGTGGACACTGCTGGCAAAGCCCTAAACATCACAAGCGGCACCGGCCTCGGCGACTACACCGTGGCCAGCACCAAGGCCCTGGTAGGGACCACGCTCGCGACAAAGAACAACCTCAAGGCCGGCTCAACCTTCACCATCGCCGGCAAGACGTTCACGGTGGCAGGCATCTTCGACGCCGGCACCACTTTCGGCAACAACGCCGTCTACACGACCCTCGCGGAAGCCCAGGCCCTCGCTGCCACACCGGGCGAGCTCTCCAGCATGGTGGTGACCGTCAATAGCATGGCGAACGTGGACGCGGCCAAGACGGCGCTGCAGACTGCCCTCGGCTCCGGCAAGGCGGACGTGACACAGGGCCAGCGGAACCTCGAGACCGCAGTCAGTTCCCTGGACAGCGTCAAGAACATTTCGCTCGTGGCCTTCATCGCAGCGCTTGGCACCGCCGGACTGATCATCCTGCTCATCATGGTCATGCTGGTCCGCGAGCGCCGTCGTGAGATCGGAGTCCTGAAGGCCATCGGCGCCCGCAACCGCACCATTGGTCTGCAGTTCGTGCTCGAAGCCTTGGTCCTCGTGGCGCTCGGCAGCATCGTAGGTGCCGCCATCGCGTCCTTCGCGAGCGGCAGTATCGCATCGGCGCTGATCAGTTCGAACAGTTCGACGGCGGCCACGGGCCAGCGCGGCCCCGGTGGCGGAGGCTTCGGGGGCGCTGGTTTTCCCGGCGGGAGCCCCTTCGGCGGCGCTTCCCAGCTCCTCACCTCCGTCACCGCGAGCGCCTCCCCTGATGTGATCGCCTTGGGCATCGCGGCAGTCTTCGGCGTCGCCGTCGTCGGCGCCTTGGTACCCGCGCTGCTCACAGCCCGTATCCGCCCCATTGAAGTCCTGCGAGGAGAATAACCATGATTGAAGTCAAAGACCTGGTCCGCCAGTTCACGTCCGGTGACCGCACCATCAAGCCCGTCAACGGAGTGAGCTTCGAACTCGAAAAGGGTACACTCGCCTCGATCGTGGGCAAGAGCGGTAGCGGCAAGAGCACCCTGCTCTCCCTTCTGGGCGCCTTGGACAAACCCACCAGCGGAGACGTCGTGGTGGATGGAATCAGCCTCGCCGGCCTTCGTGCCAGCAAACTCACTGAATACCGACGCCGGGACATCGGCTTCGTCTTCCAGCAGTTCAACCTGATCCCCAACCTCTCGGCCGTGGACAACGTCATGCTTCCCATGGAGTTTGCCGGAATGCGGAAGGCCGCCCGATTGGAGCGGGCGCGGTCCCTCCTGGAGCAGGTGCAGCTGGATCCGGAGAAGCAGTCGCGCCGCATCAACAAGCTCTCAGGCGGTGAGCAGCAGAGGGTTGCCATTGCCCGGGCGCTGGCGAATGAGCCCAAGCTCATCCTGGCCGACGAACCTACCGGCAACCTCGATGAGCAGACCGGCGAACACATCATCGAACTGCTGAGTTCTTTGAGCCGTGACCACAACACCACCATTCTGGTGGTGACGCACGACCGGAGCCTGGCTCAGAAGACCGAACGCCGCTTCCGGCTACAGCAAGGCAAATTGAGCGAGGAAACCGTGCGGCCACGGGTTGCTGCCGGGGCCTGATCTCCCAGGAATCGGCCGCCTACGGTAGGGCCGGGAACCGCATGGTTCCCGGCCCGGGGAGGCCGGGAGTCCTTCAAAAGCGAATCGCGTCAATGACCTTGACCCGTACAGCCACCAGCGCCGGAACAGCCCCGGCCAATGCACCCAACAGCACCGCGGTTCCGAAACAGCCAGCGCGGGCGCGGCCATCCCGACGCCGCCGGTTCCGCTCCCGCCGGTGGTGGCTCCGGCGTCGACGGCGTTATTCTTCAAGGTCACCGCGGGACATGCGAATGGAGCCGGGCCGCCCGCCAAGGAGATCTGCGCCGAGCCCGGCTTTGCGAGAAGCCCGTATCCACAAAGGCGATCTTCACCAGCGAAACAGAGATCACTGTGAGCAAACAGACATGACTCATGGTTCGATCGCGTCCTGCCAAGCGCATGCGGGGAATGAGAGGATAGGCCGCATGAGTCTGCATATCGCCAAGCCTTGGTTGTTCAGCCAGCCGAACCAGGATCCCCGGGCAGCCACCGGCAAGGCCCTGAACTGGGGCATTGTGGCCACCGGGGGGATCGCCAGAACTGTGGTTGGCGAGCTCACCCAGCTTGAAGATGCAAAGCTGCATGCCGTGAGTTCGCGACGCCGGGAATCCGCGGAGGCCTTTGCTGCCGCGCATGGCGTCACGAAAGCTTATGGGGACGACGGCGACGTTCCCGGGTACCAGCGGTTGCTCGCCGATGACGCCGTCGATGTTGTCTACGTGGCCACCCCGCACGCTCAGCATTTCAGCATCGTCAGGGATGCCCTCAATGCCGGCAAACACGTCCTGTGCGAGAAGGCCATGACCATCAACGGCCGTGAGGCGGCTGAGCTGGTCGGCTTGGCCCGGGATCGGAACCTGTTCCTCATGGAGGCGGTGTGGAGTCGTTTCCTACCGAGTATCCAGCGGGCGTTCGCTATTGCCGCGTCGGGTGAACTGGGCGACATCAAGTGGGTCAGCGCAGACTTGGGATTCCCCGCGCCCTACGATCCCTCAGCCCGGATCTGGGCCCCTGCGGCCGGTGGCGGGGCACTTCTGGACCTCACGGTGTACGCCCTGTTGTGGCCCTTGGGCACCCTCGGCTTCCCGCAATCAGTCAGCGCGGTGGGCACTTTGACGGACGACGGCGTCGACTCCCAGAACGCGCTCACGCTGGCTTACGACGGCGGCGCTATCGCCCAGCTGACCTCCTCCTTGCTGGCCCATGGGCCGCGCTGCGCCTCCGTCGCCGGCTCCCAGGGTTTTCTGCAGACGCAAGGATCCATCAACAATCCACGCGAGCTTCTGATTCGAACCGGCTGGGACGAGCCGCGCATTGAGCGCTTTGATTCGGTCGGCATCGGCTACACCTACGAATTGCGAGAGGTCACCCGCTGCGTCCAGCAAGGACTGACCGAGAGTCCCGTCATGCCCTTGGACGATTCGCTCAACACGATGCGCCTCTTCGACGGGGTCCGCTCCCAACTCGGAGTCAGGTACGCCAACGACGCCCGGTGAGCCGACTCAGTGGTGATCATTGCTTCTGGACTAGTTAACTAGTTCAGGCCTACGATGAGGGAGATCGTCAATCCAACCGGACGCTGGGGGGTGTCGAGATGGAAGCTGTGCGAAGTAAGCTGCGCGTTCTTCATGTTCTCCGCTCCGTCATGCTGGCTGGCGCCGGTGCGGTCGTTTGGATGGCACTGTCCTCCACTGCAGCCAATGCTGATTCGGGTGACAGCAACCATCATTCCTTATTGGGCGGTGCAGGCTCGGCGGTGACAAACGTTGTCCACGACGCCACGGCTCCAACCCCGGCGGTTGTTGCGCACCCACTGCCACGACTGACCAGGGCAATCGACCAAGGTGTGGCCAGCACGCCCGTCGTCAACGGCGTCGTCCCCGAGGGCATGCTTGCTACTGTGCCTGCTCCCGTCGTGTCCACCACAACAGGCGCCGTAGACGGGGTTGGAACGGGCTTCGGTACCGTAGCCAGCCGGGTTGTGTCCCCGGTTCTTGGCACCGTTGGATCTACCGCGGGTGCACTTCCAGTCAGCATCCCGGGCATAGCCGTGGGGCTTCCCACGGCCCAGCTCGATGCGACCCTTCCCGGGCCGTCCGCCGCCCTCGCGCCCACGACCCACGCGAGCTCACCCTTGGCGGAAGATGTCGCGGCCCCCGCGGTCAGCCCCGCTGACCCCTTTGACCCGCCGGGCGTGGGCATATCTCCTTGGAACACGATGGTCTGGGCCACCGCTTCCGAGGATCCTTCGGTGCCTCCGTCCGGCGGGACGCCCTCTGCCGACGCGCCGAGCGGGGCCGTTGCCGGAGGCGCCGCAGCAGCCCTTACAAGCAATCCTTCGGGAACGACTGCCGGGTGGCTTCCAGGCATCAACCTGCTTCCCCCTTTCGCCGGCATCCTTATCTCCGCAACTACAGCCGGCAGAACTCCGGCTCCAGTGTCGTTCGACCCAGGTTCTTCCCCTGATTAGTTCCAAGCCCCGCCGCCTCCCCAGAAGTCGATTCTGGCCGGTGGCAGATGGCCGGTCCGGGCGCTCCCGCGGTTTCCTGCGGGCTGCCGCGCCTGGTGGAACTACTCATTCAGGAGAAAGACAACATGCACAGCATTATTCGCAAGGGGTTGCTTGGCACCCTCTTTGCCGGTGGATTGATAGCCCTCGGCGCAACTGCCGCGAATGCGGCAGACACCTCTACAAGTGCACAAGGCACTCCCTCAGGCACTCAAATTGTTGCACCGGTGTCCATACCGGTGAACATCGGGTCGACGACGCTCACAGTACTGGGAACTTCGAGCGTCGCGACCGACACCCCCGCACCCGCCCCGGCTCCGACCCCGGCGGACAATTCCGGCGGAACAACTGTCCCGTCCGGAACCCAGGCGGTGGCTCCGATATCGGTCCCTGTTAATGTCGGAGCCACCTCCCTGGCAGTTCTGAACAATTCGGGCCCAGGCAGAACGTCTGGCAGCCCCGTCACTCCACCGGTCGCCGTTGGCGACACGACCGTCAACCTGCTCAGCACCACGCCAACAAGCGGTTCAACAGGCACCAGTCCTACGACGCCGCCAGACAGCGCCACAGGCACCGGCGTCTTGGGTACGGGACTCACCGCCCCGTTGAACCTGCCGTTGACGGTCGGCATCGCTTCGGTTGATCTGGGTCTGTCTTCCGGAGTCGCCAACACTCCCGCCGGGAGCACCCCCGCAATCAACGCACCAGTCGCCGACCCGTCGCTTGTTGCTCCTCCATCAGGGGCTGCAGCGCCAGCCGGCGCAGCCACCACCATTACGGCGGTGGTTGCCGGCCCCGGAACGACTGCTCTGGCTAGCACTGGCTTCAATGGGCGAGGGGTGCTGTTCGCGGCGTTCCTGCTACTGGGTGGATTCATCGTGATGGCGGGCCGTCGGAAGATCCGGGCAAGCAAGCCCGCATAGTCACCGGCTCGGGCTGTTCTACCGCAATGGGGCCGCAGCCCGGTTCCCCGGCTCCTCCGCAGGGCAAATAGCCCCGCGGAGGAGTCCGTACGGGGGTTTGCCTAGTGGCCTGACTTCCGGGCTGGCTTCCCGGCGAACAGTTTCCGGTCCAGCGAGGCCGCTCCCGAACCGATAAAGGCAAACGCCAATGCCAATGCGATATACAGAATGAGAAGCTCGGCGTTGACTCCGGGACGATCACTCAACAACGGCTTACCCGCTTCTGTAACAAACCAGATCCCGGCATACATAAGAGCTGCCAGGAAACCGGCCACCCTGGTCAGGGCGCCGAGTACCAAGAGTGCGCCCAATCCGTTCTCACCGCAAATAACCAGCCAGGACATCAGCTCCGCTCTTTGAACCCCCATTGCGGTGATGGTGGCCTCAAACACCGGCTGTCCAGCCAGCAGCTTCTGGACGCCATGTAGCAGCAAAAGGCCGCCGAACACGACCCGCAGAAACGCAATGCCGCGAGATGACGAGGTCTGAGAAGGAAAGAGGAACTTCACTCGATCCAATCTTCCATGCAGATCGCTCAGCTCAAAACGGCAATCAGGCCGTGTCCGGGCGACCCGTCAGTTAAACGCAACTAGCTCGCAGTTGTTGACGTTATTACCTCTCAAAACGACAACAACTGCGAGCTAGTTGTGCGGGGCGGGGCGCTTAGTTCAGCGTGGCCACAACTTCGTTGAGCTTTGCGGAGGGACGCATCACGGCTTCTGCCTTCGCGGCGTCGGGGCGGTAGTAGCCGCCGAGGTCGACGGGCGAGCCCTGGACACCGAGCATCTCGGCAACGATGGTTTCCTCGTTGGACCTCAGGGCCTCGGCGACGGCGGAGAAGGCCGCGGCGAGCTCGGCGTCGTCGTTCTGCTTGGCTAGTTCCTGAGCCCAGTACTTGGCGAGGTAGTAGTGGCTGCCTCGGTTATCGAGTTCGCCGACCTTACGCTTCGGGGACTTGTTGTCCAGCAGGAACGTGCCTGTGGCGCGGTCAAGCGTATCGGCGAGGACCTGCGCCCGGGCGTTGCCGGTGGTGGTGGCAAGGTGCTCGAAGCTCACAGCCAAGGCAAGGAACTCGCCCAAGCTGTCCCAGCGCAAGTGGTTTTCCTGCAGGAGCTGCTGGACGTGCTTCGGGGCGGAACCGCCTGCACCGGTCTCGAACAGTCCGCCACCGTTGATCAACGGAACCACCGAAAGCATCTTGGCGCTGGTGCCGAGTTCGAGGATCGGGAACAGGTCTGTCAGGTAGTCACGCAGCACGTTGCCGGTGACTGAGATGGTGTCTTCGCCCTTGCGAATCCGCTCCAGCGTGAAAGCCGTGGCCTTCTCCGGGGACATGATTTCGATCTGCAGGCCGTCAGTGTCGTGGTCCTTCAGGTATTCCTTGACCTTGGCGATCAGCTGGGCGTCGTGGGCACGGGTCTCATCGAGCCAGAACACGGCCGGCATCTTCGAGGCGCGGGCACGGGTGACAGCAAGCTTGACCCAGTCCCGGATCGGCACGTCCTTGGTCTGGCAAGCGCGCCAGATGTCACCCGGGGAGACCTGGTGTTCGATCAGCACGCTCCCGGAGGAGTCCACGACCTGGATGGTACCGGCGTTCTCGGCCTCGAACGTCTTGTTGTGGCTGCCGTATTCCTCGGCCGCCTGTGCCATGAGGCCCACATTGGGGACCGTACCCATGGTGGTGGGATCGAAGGCGCCGTGGGCACGGCAGTCATCGATGACCACCTGGTAGACGTCCGCATAGCAGCTGTCCGGGATGACCGCGAGTGTATCGGCTGCCTTGCCATCCGGGCCCCACATGTGGCCGGAGCTGCGGATCATTGCCGGCATCGAAGCGTCAACGATGATGTCGCTGGGAACATGCAGGTTGGTAATGCCCTTGTCGGAGTCAACCATGGCCAGCGGCGGGCCGTCTGCCAAGCCCTTCTTGATGGCCGTCTGGATGCCTTCGCGGACGTCCTCAGGAAGTTCGTCGAGGCCGTTGAGGATGGAGGCCAAGCCGTTGTTGGCGCTCAGGCCCGCGGCAGCGATCTGCTTGCCGTAGGTGTCGAAAAGCTCGGAGAAGTACGCCTTGACGACGTGGCCGAAGATGATGGGGTCCGAGACCTTCATCATGGTGGCTTTCAGGTGTGCGGAGAAGAGCACCCCTTCTTCCTTGGCACGAATTACCTGGGCAGCCAGAAACTCGTCCAAGGCCGCTGCGCGAAGCACGGTGCCGTCGACTACTTCGCCGGCGAGGACAGGGAAGGCGGGCTTGAGGACCTTGACGGTGCCGTCTTCTCGAACGATCTGGATCTTGATGGTGTCATCAGCCGGGATGACCACGGACTTCTCATTGGAGCGGAAGTCGTCCTCCGTCATGTGCGAAACGTTGGTCTTGGAATCGGCGCTCCAGGCACCCATGGAATGTGGGTTCTGGCGAGCGTAGTTCTTCACCGACAGGGGCGCACGGCGGTCCGAGTTGCCTTCGCGCAGGACCGGGTTGACGGCCGAACCCTTGATCTTGTCATAGCGCGAGCGGATGTCCGTCTCATCGTCAGAGGAGGGGTTGTCCGGGTAGTCCGGGAGCCCGTACCCTTGGCTCTGGAGTTCTGCGATGGCGGCCTTCAGCTGAGGGACGGATGCGCTGATGTTGGGGAGCTTAATGATGTTTGCTTCGGGCTTCTTGGCCAGTTCACCGAGTTCGGCCAATGCGTCGCTGATCCGCTGCTCTTCAGTCAGGTAGTCACCGAAGACGGCAATGATTCGGGCAGCCAGCGAAATGTCGCGAGTCTCGACCTCCACGCCGGCCGTCGAGGCGAAAGCTTCCACAATCGGCAGGAACGAGTAAGTCGCCAGCATCGGCGCTTCGTCAGTGTGGGTATAGATAATCTTTGCCATTGGCGGGGCATCTCCCTGAAAGTCTGCAGATTTCAACATCTCTAACTTACCTGAGGGGGCCGCGTTGACGCCTACCGGGACGGCCACGCGCCGCGTATGCAACGTCATACCCAGACCAACCTTATGTACCAACGCGCCAAATGGGAGTAGTTTCAATGGGTCAAGCTGTGGCCGATAACACATAGCCACCCGTCGATTGGCAGGACAATCATGACAAAGAAATCACTCCCCATCACCGGTCTCCTGAGCCTCCTTACCTTCGCCTTTCTGACCCTCTGTGCCGCTGGAGGGGCGGCAGCCGCAACACCTCTTCATGCGGTTTCGAGCTTCGCGGCGCCTGGGACGCCTCAGCTCGTCAGTCTGGCAACTGCAAACACCGATCCCGCGGCCTACTGGACCCCGGAACGAATGCGAACGGCAATTCCCGGCGACGTCCTCGCCGGGAAAGCCATCGCGAGGGGTGCCGCTTCCGGCACTGCCAATGGCGCTGTCGAAGCTGGCCCGCCCGTGAAAATCGCGAGCCCTGCCAAAGGCGGCAGCTCGAGCCTGCATCAAGACGAAGACCCCATTGACCACGTCGGCAAAGTCTTCTTCACCATGGGAGCCTTCGCTTATGTCTGCTCCGGCAACGCCGTCGTGTCTGATAACGACAGCACGGTGGCCACAGCAGGACACTGCGTCAACGAAGGACCTGGGGCATTTGTCCAGAACTTCGTTTTCGTTCCCGCTTACCTCAACGGAACCGCCCCCTACGGCATCTGGCCCGCCAAAGCCCTCTACACCACTCCCCAGTGGCGCACTGCCGGCGATATCCGCTATGACACCGGATTCGCAGTCACTGCTACCGTGCACGGCCGGCACCTGGCCGACGTCGTTGGCGCCTCAGGGGTGGAGTTCAACGCAGACCGCGGACTGAGCTACCAAGCTTTCGGTTACCCTGCCGCTCCGCCTTTCGACGGTCAATCACTGAAGAGCTGTTCGGGCGACGCCACCAAGGATCCCATCAATCCACAGTTCAAGGCACAGGGCATTCCCTGCGACATGACCGGAGGTTCCTCGGGCGGTCCTTGGATGGTCGACTCCGAGCGGGACTCCTTCCAAAACTCCATTACGAGCTACGGCTACCCCGGGGCCCGGCCTTGATCTATGGGCCATACTGGGGATCTGTTATCCGGGATGCCTACGAAACAGCATCCCGATCCTAGTTCGCCTGAGCATCGGGAAATCCACAATATTCACTATTTGTCACAAGCGAAAGCTCAATCTCAGAAAATTTGACTAATCTATTTACAATCTTGTCACAGGGCGCGTAGTTTCAGTTCCGTCAGTGGGTGGCCACCACAACCCGGCCGCCTTCACCCTCGATAGCTAGGACAACTGTGACGAGAACCAAAACACTGGCCACAAGCCTGCTCAGTCTGACTACCGCCGGAGTGCTCGCGCTGGGATCCGGCGGCGGAGCCACCGCGGCTCCGTCCGTCGACCGCGGCACTGACGCGTCGACCGTCAGCAGCCTTTCGACGTCGGACAGTAACACCGCCGACTACTGGACTCCTGAGCGCATGAAGAACGCCGTCGCCGGCGACGTTCTCGCAGACAAAGCGCTCTCGCGCGGACAAGCCAAAGTGGACCTCGGCGCTCTCCATGTTTCACCCGGGCCGGACCGCACCCTGACAATCCAAGGCCAGAAGGCGAGCAGCGCGGCACCCCAGTCCCCCACCGTCGATCGCAAAGCCAACGCCAGCGAGGCCCCTGTTCCGCACATCGGAAAAGTGTTCTTCACCCTCGGCGGGGTGAACTATGTCTGCTCCGGCAACTCCGTCACCTCGACCAACCAAAGCACGGTGTCCACTGCGGGTCACTGCGTCAACGAGGGCCCCGGGGCGTTCTCAACCAAGTTCACGTTCGTTCCTGCTTACTCGAACGGCGCCGCCCCCTATGGCAAATGGACGGCCAAGGCGCTGTACACCACCAACCAGTGGTCCTCGAGTGGAGACATGCAGTACGACACAGGTTTTGCCGTCATGAACCCCCTCAATGGCCAGAAGCTCTCAGCCGTAGTGGGCGCATCGGGAGTCCAGTTCAACGGGGCCCGAGGGCTGGTCTACAAGTCGTTCGGCTATCCTGCAGCACCCCCCTTCGATGGCGAGTCGCTCAAGAGCTGCTCCGGCACGGCTACCGATGATCCAAAGGACCCGCAGGACAACACCCAGGGGATCCCGTGCAACATGACCGGCGGTTCTTCCGGTGGCCCGTGGTTCATCGGCACCAGCTCCGGCGGGTACCAGAACTCGGTGAGCAGCTATGGCTACGGGAGCAACTCCACCACGATGTACGGCCCGTACTGGGGCACCGTCATCCACGGCACGTACCAGGCCGCATCCACGGCACCGTAACGCACAGCACCGCAACAAGGGACATGCCCCGTTACATTTATTGGGTCCCCGAGAGCCGGGGATTTGGTCGCTGGACCCGGTATGACTTTCTTGCCCTGTCACTGATGATCCGGGGGGTGTTGTCGCCGGTTCCGGAGACACGCGTTGACTGCTGATAGGGACAGGGCCAGCCCCTTTGGGAGGGGCGAGGTCTCTTTGTAACGTGGGTGCCAGCATCGGGTGTCGTGACTGCGGCCAGAGGACGCGAAGGGGCGCGTATGGACGAGGAAATCGCTGTTTTCTGCGGGCTGGATGTCGGGAAATCCGAACATCACGCGACCGCCCTGGACCGCTCGGGCGAGCGGATTTTCGACAAGCCCTTGCCCCAGGACGAGGCCCGGCTCCGTGAGTTGTTCACAGGCCTGCAGCAACACGGCAGAGTGCTGGTTATCGTTGACCAGCCCAACACCATCGGCGCACTGCCGATAGCCGTGGCTCGGGACTGCGGAGCCACGGTGGCCTACCTGCCCGGATTGGCCATGCGCAAGGCCGCGGACCTGTACCCGGGCAAGTCCAAAACCGATGCCCGGGACGCCTTCATCATCGCGGACACGGCACGCTCTATGCCCCACACCCTGCGGTCCGTGGACCGGGACAGCGAAGTGCTGGCCGCGTTGAAGGTACTCTCCGGTTTCGACGCTGACCTGACCCACGAATGCACACGGGCGATCAACCGGCTGCGGTCCTTGCTGCTGCAGATCTTCCCCGCCCTGGAGCGAGTCTTCCCGGGCACCGTCCTGACCAGGACCCTGGTGCTGGAGCTGTTCATCAAATACGCCGGGCCGACCGGGCTCCGGGCCGCCGGGCGTGGAAACGTGCTGCGCTGGGCCAGGAACCACAGCCGGAAAGACCCCGCCAAGCTCATCGACGCAGTCTTCACAGCCCTGGACGAGCAGACCGTCACCGTGATCGGCACCGACGCCGTCGAACTCGTGATTCCACGCGTCGCAGCCCAGATCAAGGAACTCAAAGAGCAGCGGGCCATCGTTGCCGCCGAAGTGGAAAAGCTCCTGGATGACTTCCCTCTTTCCACGGTCTTGATGTCCATGCCGGGAGTCGGCATCAAGACCGCCGCGACCATACTCCTGAGCATCGGCGACGCCAGCACCTTCACCTCCGCAGGCCACCTGGCCGCGTATGCCGGCATCGCACCCGTCACCCGGCGTTCCGGCACCTCGATCCGCGGGGAGTTCCCCGCCCGTTCCGGCAACAAACAGCTCAAGAACGCGCTCTTCAGATCCGCCTGGATCGCCAGCTGCCACCACCCGGCGTCCAAGGACTACTACGAAAAGAAACGGGCCCAGGGAAAGAAACACAACGCCGCAGTCATCTGCCTGGCCCGCCGACGCTGCGACGTCATCTTCTCCATGCTCAAACACGGCACCCTCTACGAAGACAAACCGGCCCGGACCGCTTGACGAAAAACATAGGGACACCCGCCCGTTCCTAGGACTGGACATATTAGCTTCATGCCCAGTCCTGACCACGAACAATGGACATGTCCTCCCGGGAAGGGAGGACATGTCCATTGTTCGGTGGAGCGTGTGGACTTAGTGGAAGAAGTGCCGCGCACCTGTGAAGTACATCGTGATGCCTGCAGCATTGGCCGCGGCAATCACTTCCTCATCACGGACGGAGCCACCTGGCTGGACGACGGCGCGGACACCGGCATCGATCAGGATCTGCAAGCCATCGGCGAACGGGAAGAACGCATCGGAAGCAGCCACGGCCCCGCGGGCCCGCTCGGGTGCGCCAGTCGCGGAGGCGTTGGAGGCACCGCCAGGGGCATCGCCGCCAACAGCGACGTTGGACTCCATCTGAACGCCCAGAGTGTTGGCACGCTCGACGGCCAGTTTGCAGGAGTCCAGACGGTTGACCTGGCCCATGCCGATACCCACTGCGGCGCCGTTGTCGGCAAGGAGGATTGCGTTGGACTTGGCGGCGCGGCAAGCGGTCCAAGCGAACGCGAGGTCGGCCAGCGTGGCGTCGTCGGCGGCTTCGCCCGCGGCGAGGGTCCAGTTGGCGGGGTTGTCGCCGTCGGCGTCCACCTTGTCGGCTTGCTGGACAAGGACGCCGCCCGAGACCTGGCGGATCTCCGTCGGGTAGCGGCCGTAGCCGTCCGGCAGCGCCAGCAGGCGGATGTTCTTCTTCTTGGACAGGATGTCAACCGCTTCCGGCTCGAAGCCCGGGGCGATGACAACCTCGGTGAAGATCCCGGCCACGGTGCGTGCCATGCCCGCTGTCACAATGCTGTTGGCCGCGATGACGCCGCCGAAGGCGGACACGGGATCGCAAGCGTGGGCCTTGGCGTGGGCGTCGGCAATGGGGTCCTCGGCATCCGCGGAGCCAACGGCCACGCCGCACGGATTGGCGTGCTTGATGATGGCAACAGCCGGCTCGGAGAAATCGAAGGCTGCGCGCAAGGCGGCATCGGCGTCGACGAAGTTGTTATAGCTCATGGCCTTGCCGTGCAGCTGGTCTGCCTGGGCGATACCGGCGGGCGCGGCCTTGTCCACGTAGAGGGCCGCCTGCTGGTGTGGGTTCTCGCCGTACCGCAGCACTTCGGAGCGTTCCAAGGCCAAGCCCGCATAGGCGGGCCAGTCGATGATGCCGTCGCCGTCCTCGTCGAGGAACTGGCTGGCGGTCCAGGTGGCAACGGCGGTGTCATACGTTGCGGTGTGGGCGAAGGCCTTTGCTGCGAGGCGGCGGCGGGTCTTCAGGTCGAAACCTCCGGCAGCGGCGGCTTCCACTACGGCGCCGTAGTAGGTGGGGTCAACCACGATCGCGACGGCGGCGTGGTTCTTCGCGGCCGAACGCACCATGGCGGGGCCCCCGATGTCGATCTGTTCGACGACGTCGTCCTGGGCTGCGCCGGAGCGGACAGTCTCCACGAACGGGTAAAGGTTCACCACCACCAGGTCGAACGGTTCGATGTCCATGCGGGCGAGCGTTTCCATGTGGGCGGGAACCCGACGATCGGCCAGGATGCCGCCGTGAACGCGCGGGTGCAGGGTCTTCACGCGGCCGTCGAGCATCTCCGGGGAACCGGTGACTTCTTCGACTTCCTTGACCGGAATACCGGCGGCGGCGATCCTCTTTGCGGTGGAGCCGGTGGAGACGATGGCGACTCCTGCTGCGTGCAGGCCCTTCGCGAGCTCCTCCAGCCCCGTCTTGTCGTAAACCGAGATCAGTGCACGGCGGATGGGAACACGGTCAAGCTGCGTCAAGCTCACAAAAGTCTCCGTCTTATGTCGCGGGATTCCACGGTTGCTGGGGATACGGGCAAGTTTATCGTGTTGTGGCTCCACTTCGATTTTCGAGACGCGGCACTGCCCGCAACATAAGGTGGGGCTATGGGTTCCGAGGATGTGATTTTGGTGGCCGACGTCGGCAAGAGCCGGTGCCGGGTTGAACTCAGGCAGGGCGATAAAGTCTTGGGTTCGGCGGACCAGCATGGTTTCCCCGGCTTGGGGATGGATCACGGAGCCCGGTTCGCATTCGAGCTGCTCGCGGACACCGCCGCCATGCTGCCGGCCGGGGTCCCGAGCGATTCCTTGTGGGGAATCGGCGCCGCCGTAGCCGGGGTTGAGGCCTCCGCGGAGAACTCCCGTGAGCTCGCGGCCCTGCTTTCCAAACGTTTCCGGGTGCCCGCTGCAGTCCTCTCGGATGCCACAGCCGCCCACCTTGGCGCCCTCCAGGGCGCACCGGGAACCGTGCTGATTGTGGGTACTGGCGCCGTAGCCTTCCGCTTTGACGACGCCGGTAACCTCCACCGTGCCGACGGTTGGGGGCCGCTGCTGGGTGATCGCGAAAGCGGTCGCTGGATCGGCCAGCAAGGACTTCAGGCCGCATTGCAAGCGCACGACGGCGGCCCGGCAACTTCGCTGCTCGCCTCCGCCGCCGCGTTGGCTGGCTCGCCGGGTCACCTTCCGGCGTGGCTCGCCGAGTCCGACAACCCGGCCCGGACAATGGCGCGGTTCACGCCCGAGGTACTGCACGCGGCGGAGGCTGGAGACGCCGTCGCACGCTCCCTCCTGGACGAAGCGTGCAGGCTTCTCGTGAACACGGTGACCCTTGCCTCAGACGACTCGAAGCGGGTGGCGCTCCTTGGCGGGGTAGTGAAATCGGAGTTCTTTGCCGGGCTCTTGCACAACGCCCTCGCTTCGGCTGGGATTGAGGTGGTTGCGCCGCTCGGCGATGGGATGGACGGTGCCGCCCTCGCAGCGAACCGCCGCGGGCTCCTTCAGGAAAGGTATATTCACCGTGACGGAACAGTCTGACGCAGCTCCCCCCGAAGACGAGCTCAAGGAACTCCGCTCCGAGCTCGCGGACCTCCAAACCGAAGCCGCATTGCCCGCGCTGGGTGAATTGGACACGATGGGAACGGCCGAGCTCGTCTCCGCCATGAACGAGCAGAACCGGGGAGTCCCGGCCGCCGTCGAACGCGCCAGCGGGCAGATCGCCGCGGTGGTCGACGCCGTAGCGGAACGCCTCGCGCACGGTGGGCGGCTGATCTATGTGGGCGCCGGAACGGCGGGGCGGCTCGGTGTCCTGGACGCGAGCGAATGCCCGCCCACCTTCGGCACTCCCCCGGGTCTCGTCGTCGGGATCATCGCCGGCGGCACCCAGGCCGTCCAGAAACCAGTGGAGTACGCCGAGGACAACGCCACGGCCGGAGCCCGGGACCTGCACGACATCAGCGTGACTGAGGCGGACGCCGTCGTCGGGATTTCGGCGTCGGGACGCACACCCTACGTGATCGGCGCGCTTGAGGAAGCCCGCAGCCGTGGGGCATTTACGGCATCGCTTGCCTGCAACCACGACTCCCCCATCAGCAAACTGGCGGACGTGGCGATCGACGTCGTGGTCGGTCCGGAGTTCATTGCCGGTTCCACGCGGCTCAAGGCGGGCACAGCCCAAAAGCTCGTCCTCAATATGATCAGCACGCTCGCCATGGTCAAGCTCGGCAAGACCTATGGAAACCTGATGGTAGATCTGCGCGCCACTAACAAGAAGCTCCTTGCGAGGTCCCAGCGGACCGTCCAACATGCCACGGGAGTGGATGCGGAGACAGCGATTCGCGCCCTGGATTCGGTGGGTGGTTCGGCGAAGGCGGCCATCCTGGTGGTGCTGACAGGTATCGATCCCGGGCAGGCGAAGAGTGCTTTGGACGCGGCCGGAGGCTTCCTGCGGAGGGCGATCCGGGACCACGGATAGAGAGCCTTCCCCATCCCCAACTAACACGCATTAGATGTCGTTTTGAGCCGTCATAGCGACAACAACTGCGAGTCAGTGGGGGGGTGCACGAGACTCAGGCGTGCTTTCGCGCCGCAAGCTCTGCGAGGGTCCGGACCAAGAGCCTGCGTTCCACTACCTTGATGCGTTCGTGCAGGGTGTCCTCGGTGTCCTCCGGGGCGATCGCGACAGCTTCCTGGGCGATGATAGGGCCGGTGTCCACGCCGGCGTCGGCCCAGTGGACAGTGCAGCCCGTGACCTTCACTCCATAGGCCATCGCATCGCGGACTCCGTGAGCCCCCGGAAAGGCCGGCAACAGCGCCGGGTGGGTGTTCAGATATTTGCCGCCGAACGCATCGATGAATTCCGGGCTGACAATCCGCATGAACCCCGAGGAAACCACCACGTCCGGGTGGTACGCGGCAACAGCCGTGGTCAGCGCGGCGTTCCAATCGGCCCGGTCAGCATAGTCCTTGAAGTCCACCACGAAGGTATCCAGCCCTGCCTCGGCGGAACGTTCCACGCCGTAAGTGCCCGGCCTGTCGGCACCTACGGCTGCGATCTCAACGTCCAGCTCGCCCGCTTTCACGGCGTCGATAACTGACTGGAGATTGGAACCGGTGCCGGAGACGAGGACAACAATGCGCATTGCACTAGCTTATGGGTGGCTCGCGTAGGCTGGAAAACATGAATTCCGGCGTTGGACCCAGCCCTCAGCAGCATCCACAAAACGAAGCTGCCAAATCAGCGCTTGCAGTTACCCAAACGTTGTTCAGGTCATTCCTGCTCACTGTGCTTGGCGCCATCTTCGTCTACGTCCTGAACATCAGCTACGTCTGGCTCAGTGCCGTCCTCACCGTCATCGCGGGGGTGCTTGGCGTGGTGGTTCTCGTCCGCACCATCAGGTTCAAGCAGCCGCGCGTCGTGTTACTCGGCACCATCTCCGGGCTGGTAGTCACGGCCATCATGTGCGTGCTGGTGCTGACTGCAGTCGTCTTCTTCCAACAAATCCGCACCTTGCAGGACTGCGCGCGGAGCGCGCTGACGCTCCAGGCCCAAAACTCCTGCCAGGTGGACTTCCAAAAGTCCGTTCCCTCCGGGTTGCGCTAGCCCAGCCACAAGCCAAGGCGCGGTAGGCACCTTAGCCGCGGTCGCCGTCGTACGCGGGAGCGTCAAGGTCCGCTTCGCGGAGCTTCTGCCGCCGCTCGAGCCACGGCCCTACCGAGTAACCGATCACGACGCCGATCCCCACCTCCGCGGCGATCCAGCTTGCCGTCCACAGGGGGTCGGGGCCGATCGCGGTGAGGCGTCCGATTCCAGCGGAACCGCGCGCCAGCCAGGCCAGGACGCCCGCCAGGGCACCTGCAACCACGCCGATGAGCGCACCCAGGAACAGTGTGGAAACAGTAACGGTGAACCATCGCGCCCTGATCTTGATGGAGAGCCATTCGTCGAAATGGTTCTCGCCCGCCCGCAGGAACCACCAGCCCGCCAACAGGCCGGCGATCACCGGAAGCGCAAGTGCCGCGGTGCCGAAGTCAAGCTGTCCGGTGGGCAACGCCCCGAAGATGGGAATGGCAGGAAGGGGTCCGACGGCGGTACCCAGCGGCCCGGCGTGCGAGCCTATGCCAAGATCGAACCCGGCGCCGGAGGACCAAGCCAGGGTGAAAACCGCCAGGTTGGGCAGGTAGCCGAGCTGGGCGATCGTCAGGACGCCACCGCCCAGGGCACCGGCTTTCAGGCCTTCGTAGACGGCAATGATGTCCGTCCAATGGATGACGAGATCGACGGCAAGCAACGAGGCTGCAAGTGTCAGGGCACCCATGGTCGCAACGAACCCGGCTATGATGGCGGAGCCGAAATAGGACCCGGCCCAACGGGAATGTTGGCTGGTGCGTGCGAGCCAATCGACGGCGTCGACGCCAATGAGCCTGCTCCAGGAGCCGGACTCGCGCCGGGCACCTACCACCATGCCGAGGCCGAACGGGATGAGCGGCAGCAATGCAGCGAACCAGATGTTGATGACAACATCCCCGGTGCGGCAGATGAATCCGGTGGCCGCGCCAAATGCTCCGTAGACAAGCAACGCCCCGAAGAAGGCCTGCCAGAGCTGGTCTGTGTAGGATGCCCGGGCTAGTCGGCGCCCGGCGCGCCATGCAAGGAGGAAGGGAACCAGGGTCAGCCCGAGGGGGATGAGCGACAACATGCCGGAGCCCGGGAGGCCCGCGGTTCCTATGTTGACCGTGGCAAGCTGAAGAGGGACCCCATGGACCAGCAGCCAGGTTTGACCAGCCAAGCGTGCCAGGAAATCGATGCTGTGGTCCTGGAAGCCATCGGTGGCCCAGACACCCACGAGCGGCAGGACCACCACGAGCGCCGAGATGATGACGGCCTGGACCGACTCAAGGGCACCCTGCAACCACAAAGGCATGGGCAGGCCACGGTTACCAGTCTGATCAGCGCGGAGTTTCATCGTGTCCTATCGTGCCACGGCGTGCCCCACTCCCCCGGCAGGCGCCCGCAGATCCCGCCAATCCCCTCAACGCTCCCTCACCTTTGCCGCATCTCCGAGCGACGCTCGCTCACCTTTAACCCCCGAAAGCGAAACGCTCCTGCACACCCGCCGTCGCGCCGTCGCATAAATGAGCGAGCGTCCGGGAAAACCCGCGAACAAGTGCAGGAGGATCGCCGGAAAACCAGCCAAAAGTGAGCGAGCGTCCGGGGATGCCAAGCCGCCCCCGAGCGCTTTTTGCATAAGTCAGACGTAAAATTGGAGTGTTCGCAAGAGGTGGATGGAGGGCATAATGACTACCGCAACCCCACATGCGCACGGTATTCACTTCGGACGCACAGACGTCCAGAACATCGGCATGGGTGTGGGTATTCTGATGGCGCTGGTGGGCCTTCTCGGATTCATTCCGGGCATCACCATGCGGTACGGGGAATTGCAGTTCTTCGGACCAAATTCGCACGCAATGCTCCTGGGTGTGTTCCAGGTGTCGCTGCTGCTCAACATTGTGCAGCTGATCATTGGCGGAACCAGTTGGGCGATGTCCCGCTCGGGCGGTCTTGGCGCGCGCAATATCCTCATGAGTTTCGGCGCCTTGTACATCGTACTCAGTGTGTACGGATTGAGTGTCGGAGTCGATTCGGCGGCTAACTTCCTGTCGCTGAACACTCTCGACAACTGGACGTTCACGGTTCTGGGCATCCTGATGATCGCCGCAGGCTGGATGTTTTCACGGCATTTAGCTGACGACGCTGAC
Organism: Arthrobacter methylotrophus; assembly: GCF_039539965.1. Taxonomy (NCBI): domain Bacteria; kingdom Bacillati; phylum Actinomycetota; class Actinomycetes; order Micrococcales; family Micrococcaceae; genus Arthrobacter; species Arthrobacter methylotrophus. Next base: position 3,288,335 of record NZ_BAABED010000001.1, read on the forward strand.
GACTCAAAATAGATCTCTTCACAAGCCCGGATTGAGCTAGCCCGGGACTACAGGAGCCGCCAATGGGTAGGATCTACAGCCACATCTGAATAGTCAAACAAGCGGTTGGTACAGTTCCTGCGGTGAAGAAGCCGGGAGCTGTACCAACCCTCTTTGTGTCCGACGCCGTCAGATCCACTTGGGTGCGGCCGGCACCTGTCCAGCAGTCCCGTCAGCGCCCACGCCGTGGGTGCCGCGCCCCGTGGCCCACTGCACGACGGCGGGGAGCGGCCCGGTGATCACGACGGCGGCGTCCGGGTCCCCGAACGTGAGGTCGCTGTCCGTCACGCGGACCTGCAGGCCTTTGTCGGTGCCGCGGGTGTGCCAGGCGCCGGTGATGTCTTTCAGGAGCCGTTCCAGTACCGGTTCCGGGATGTCGGCAAAGGTTGCCCCGTTGTCCAGGTCCACGGCGTGGACCCAGACTTCGCGTGAGCGCATCCAGACCGTTTCGGAGGCGGGGACGTCGCGGCCTTGGACGGTCCGGACGGTGTGGTGCCAGGCGTCGTCGGGCAAGTCGCGCCATTCCACGCTCAGGTGCACGGCGGAGTGGTCGAAGAGGTTCCGCAGCGCGATGGGGGAAAGGGTGGCGCCGAACTCGATCTCCTCGTCCCGCACCGCGACGGAGGGGTACATCGGTGTCTCGACGCCGGTGGCGGCCCACTCGATCAGCCGGGCGATCGCACGGGCGTTGTAGCCGATGTGCGCGGCGATGTGGCGGCGGCTCCAGCCGGGAAGCAGGGAGTCGCCGTCGAGCTGGGCGTCGGTGAGTTCGTTGAGCTTGCGGGCGAAGAACGCGGTCCCGCGCCGGGCCTGCAGGAGTTGGGCCTGCAGGCCCGGATCGGTGGTGAGGTCGTGGCGGGCGACCATCAGGCTTCCTTGACCACGCGGTTGTTCAGCTGGCCCAGGCCCTCGATGGTGGTGACCAGGAGCTGGCCTTCCTGCAGGTACCGCTTGGGATCCTGGGCGTGGCCCACTCCGCCGGGGGTGCCGGTGGCAATGACATCGCCGGGGTTCAGGGTGATGATCGTGGAGATGTAGGAGACCAAGAATTCCGGGGTGAACACGAGGTCCCCGGTGGGGGTGCTCTGCTGGACCTCACCGTCCACGGCGGAGGTCATGAGCGGTCCTGCCGTGAATTCGTCCGTGGTGACCAGGGCCGGGCCGAAGGGGGTGGACTTTTCCCAGGTCTTGCCTTGGAGCCACTGGATGGTGCGGAACTGGTAGTCGCGCATGGACACGTCGTTCAGCACGGAGTACCCGGCGATGTAGTCCTTGGCGTCGGCTTCGCTGATGCGCCGGCCCTTCTTGCCGATCACCACCGCGAGCTCGGCTTCCCAGTCAACCGCGTCGGACTCCTGCGGCAGCGCGAGGTCGTCGTTGGGCCCGATCAGGGATTCCTGGTATTTGGCGAACAAGGTGGGGTACTCGGGGATTTCCCGGCCCATTTCCTTGATGTGGTTGCGGTAGTTGTGCCCGACGCAGATGATCTTCCCCGGTGCGGGCACGACGGCGGCGAGGTCAGCGCCGTCGTACGCGTGGGTTGCGCCGTTGGCTGCCCGCGCGATGGACGCCCAAGCGGGGTCCTGCAGGAGGGCCCCGACATCGGAGAAGCCGTCGATCTCGGTCAGGGTGTTCCCGTCCTGACGGACCGCCGTCGTGCCTTCAGTGGTACGGAGGGTGAGGAGTCTCATTTGTTGCGTCCTTCGATGTACGTGCGGTTGAAGTTCAGTCGTTCGAAAATGGGGGCGTCGCTGAAGCGGAACAAGTCAAACGAAGTTTCGGCCTGCAGCGACCATGCGGTCCAGGACGGGACCACGAACAGGTCGCCCTTCGCCAGGGTCTTGGTCTCCCCGTTCAGCACCACGGTGCCGGTTCCTTCGAAGACCTGCCAGACGCTTGAGCCGACCTCGCGCAGTGACTCGGTGGAGGCCCCGGCGCGCAGGCGGTGGAACTCGGCCCGGATGGTGGGCATGACGTCCCCGCCCGTGGTCGGGTTGGTGTAGCGCACGGCGGCGTGGCCCTGGGAGACGGTGGCTGGGTGGCCTTCGTCTTCAAGGAGCAATTGCTCGCGGAGGGCGGCGTCGGTGTACTTCCAGCGGTATGCCGCGATGGGTGAGTTGGTGGTGTCATCCAGCCCGGAGAGCGGGCGCAGGCCCGGGTGCGCCCAGAGCCGCTCGGAACGGGAGATGTCCGGGGTGGCCTCGTCCGTGACGCGCTCGGTGCCGAACTCGAAGAACCCGGCATCCGCGTAGTGCACGAACGGGATGTCCAGGCCGTCGATCCAGGCCATCGGCTGATCGGTGTCGTTGTGGTGGCCATGGAAGTTCCAACCCGGCGTGAGCAGGAAATCGCCGCGGGACATCCGTACCGGGTCCCCGTTCACCACGGTCCACACGCCTTCGCCCTCGACCACGAAGCGGAAGGCGTTCTGCGAGTGGCGGTGCTCCGGGGCCGTTTCCCGGCCGCCGAGGTACTGGATGGCAGCCCACAGCGTTGGGGTCGCGTAAGGAGTGCCGCCCAGACCCGGGTTCGCCAACGCGATGGCACGCCGTTCCCCGCCACGGCCCACGGGAACCAGGTCCCCGGCGCGGGCCGCCAGCGGGTACAGATCGTTCCAGCGCCACACATGCGGCACGGCTTTCGGGGAAGGAACCATCGGCATCAAGTCCGCGATCTCGGTCCAGAGCGGGATCAGGTTCTCTTTGTCGAAATCCTTATACAGCTGCTTGAGCTGGGCAGCCTCTTCGGGCGTCGGTTCCGGAACCGCGTGCGCGGCGGCAACCGACTCGTGGGTTGTGTTATCGGCGCTGATGGACACAGGGGCCTCCTCGGGGTAACGAACAGTTTTGGCGTACTCCAGACCCTAGAGAGACTGGACGGTGATCTCCAACATATTCTGCACAACAGAATCTTTGCCCCACCCAGTCCCCACCGGCCCAACTAGCTCGCAGTAGATGTCGTTTTGAATGCTCATAACGACGTCTACTGCGAGCTAGTTGGGGAGGTTACGGCTCGGGTTCGGCCGGATTGGCAGCGATATCGATCTCCAATTGGCGCCGGGTTTCCCGCATGATGCCCACCAGGCCGCCGTCGAAGAGCCGGCGGAACCTAGCCACGGGGGTCGCTACGCTCAAGGCGCCTACTGCAACCCCGTGCCTGTTGTGGAGGGCCATGCCCAAGGCGCTGATCCCTTCCTCAGTGCCTTCGAAATTCGCCGCAAATCCGTTGCTGCGGATGCTCTCAAGCTCACGGAGGAAAGCAGGATACTCCGCGTCCGGAATCATGTCCCCGCCAATCTCCGCGTTCTGGCTGCGGAACAATTGCTCAATCATCGCGGGCTCCAGCTCAGCCAAAATTGCCTTGCCGCCAGATGCTTTGTTTGCTGGCAACACGGTTCCCTGCCTGTCCCCCACGCGCAAGGCATTGGTGCCTTCCACCGTGGCCAGAAACCTCACCTTGGTGCCGACCCGAACCATGAGGTTGACGGTCTCGTTGATCCTGCCGCTCAAGAGCTCCATGTGGGGTTGTGCCAGCGAGCGCAGCAGCCGGGTCCAGCTAAGTCCGGCCGGACCAACTCCCATGGCCGGCCCGGGAACGTATCGCCGGGTCTCGTCCTGGACCGCGAATCCCCGGTACACCAACATGGCCAGCAACCTGTGGGCGGTGGAGGGTGCGACCTCCAGTTCGGCGGCTGCGTCCTTGAGCCGAAGGCTGCCGCCGTCGCGCAAGAGCTGGAGGAGTTGCAGGGCGTTGTCTACCGCTTCAATGGAGTAGGCCGGCTTCTTGCGAGCTGGAAGATTCTGCACGACAGAATTCTATTGGAGTCGCGGGTCGGCGGCCACACAGTGGTGGGATGAATCACACATCTTCCGCTGCGACGCCGGAGCGGACCGAACAAGGCGTTCAACACCCCACCGAGGCGGCGGCCCGGTTCTCCAAGCGTTCCGCGGCCGCCGCGCTCGTCTGCTGGTTGCTGGTGGTTTTCGACGGCTATGACCTCATCGTCTATGGCACCGTTCAGTCGTCCCTCATTACCGACACAGGCTGGGGGCTCACCAAGGCCACCGCCGGCACTGTTGGTTCGATGGCGTTCCTCGGCATGATGATCGGAGCGATCTTCGCCGGCCGGATGTCGGACACATGGGGACGCCGCCGGACCATCATCGCCTGTGCTGCACTGTTTTCGATCTTCACCATCTTGTGCGCCTTCGCGCCGAACGCCTTCGTCTTCGGCGGCTTGCGCTTGCTGGCCGGCATTGGCCTCGGCGGACTGGTCCCGTCCGCGAATGCCCTGGTTGCCGAGCTGGTCCCCGCCAAATGGCGGTCAACCATTGCCACGTTGATGATGTCCGGTGTTCCGATCGGCGGCACGATTGCCGCACTAGCCGGTATCCCGCTGATTCCCGCTTTCGGCTGGCCAGTCATGTTCCTGGTCGCTGCGGTGGCACTCCTCGTGGTGGTACCGCTGGGGATGCGCTTCCTCCCGGAGACCCTGCCGGCGGCAAAGAATGCCCGGCAAACAGAGTCCGCAGGCTTCAAGTCTCTGCTCCGGGCACCTTACCTCGGCATGAGCGTCCTTTTCGCGGTCTCCACCCTCGCGACCCTCTTCGCCTGGTATGGCCTGGGCACCTGGCTGCCGAACCTCATGCAACTGGCCGGATACAACCTTGGCTCCGCCCTGACGTTCGCGCTGGCACTCAACCTTGGTGCCGTCGTCGGCTCGGTGGCCACCGCGTGGGCGGGAACCCGCTTCGGTCCGGTCCCGACGGCGATTGCGGCAGCCGCCGTCGCCGCCGTCGCGCTAGCCGTCCTGGTGGCGGGGCCACCGGTCGGGATCGTCTACGTCATGTTGGTGCTGGCCGGTATCGGCACCCACGGAACCCAGTGCCTCATCATCGCGGCAGTGGCCAGCCACTACCCTGCGCACTTGCGGGGCACCGCTCTGGGGTGGGCCCTCGGCGTCGGCCGCATTGGCGCGGTCGCCGCACCCCAGGTGGGCGGTCTGCTTCTTGCGGCCGGCCTGGGTGTCAACTCCAACTTCCTGGCATTCGCCGGAGCGGCCGCCATCGCAGCCGTCCTGATTGGAGCCATCAGCGCCAAAATCAAGACCATTAAGAGCACTTCCCAAAACACCATCTCTGTAGGAGCTAGCAATGTCTGACCGTAAACCGTCCACTGAAGTCCTCGTCGTCGGCGGAGGAATGGCCGGCTTGGCCGGTGCCCTGGCCCTCCGCGCAAACGGCGCCGACGTCACGCTGGTTGAGCGGGCACCCGAATTCGGCGAAGTGGGAGCCGGCCTGCAGATGGCTCCCAACGCCTCCCGCGTGCTGAAGCGCTGGGGCCTCTTGGAGAAGGCGCTCGAAATCGGCGTCCAGCCCAAGCATTTGGTATTCCGCGACGCCCTGACCGGCGAGGAACTCACCCGCCAGACCCTCGGGCAGGCATTCGAAGAGCGCTACGGCGCCCCGTACGTGGTGATTCACCGCAGCGACCTGCACCGGATCCTGCTGGAGGCCTGCCAGGAGGCAGGCGTCCGCTTGGTGAACGACGTCTTCGTAGAAACCGTGGAGACCGTGAATGGCCGCGGCGTAGCCCACACCGCGAGCGGTGAGGTGTACGAGGCCGACGTCGTGATCGGGGCGGACGGGCTCAAGTCCACCCTCCGCGAGGCTGTTGCCCATGACGGTCCAGTGTCGTCGTCGTACGTCGCCTATCGCGGAACCGTGCCCATCACGCCCGATATCCCGGCGAACGATCTCGAAGACGTCATCGTCTACCTCGGGCCTGACTGCCACCTGGTGCAGTACCCGCTCCGCAAGGGCGAACTGCTCAACACGGTAGCTGTCTTCAAGTCGCCTTCCTTCGAGCGCGGGGAAGAGCAATACGGTGGCGTGGACGAACTCCAGGCCGCATACAAGGACTGCATTCCTGCAGTTCAGGCCGCGCTGGGGAACCTTGCCACCGGCATCCGCTGGCCCATGTACGATCGAGATCCCATCGAGAACTGGATCGATGGTCGCCTGGTCCTGATGGGCGATGCCGCCCATCCCATGCTCCAGTACTTGGCCCAAGGCGCCTGCCAGGCGCTCGAAGACGCCGCAGTGCTGCAGGACTCCACCGTTGGTTCGGTCTTTACCGACGACGGCGTGGACACGGGTGCTTGGGACCGGGCCATCGGCGATTTCAACTCAGCCCGCGCAGCGCGCACGGCCCGCGTCCAGCGCACGGCGCGCGTCTGGGGCGAGTCGTGGCATGTGTCAGGCCTCGCCCGCACCTTGCGAAACCTGCTGTTCAAGAGCCGCAAGGACGGCGACTTCCAGTACAACGACTGGCTGTACGGTCAAGCCGGCGACGGCGTTCCGGCGGTAAGTGCCAAGGTGGCGGAACCCCTGGCGGGAACGCGCGCATAGGAGCATACGTTGGGTCAATTGTAAGCAAACAAATTGCTGGACTCCTGAAGCAGTCGGCAGCAGACTGACTACACGAGCCGCCTGAGTGCTTGCCGTTGAAAGGACAGTCATGTTCGACCTCGTTGCTTATATCCCCCTTCTTGTCACGGTATTTGGGGTCATCGTCGCCGTTGCGGTCATTAGGCTGCTCATCAAATTAATGTGGAAGGTGGCTGAACCAAACGAGGCATTGATCATTTCCGGGCTGACCCGCGGAAGTTTGGACACCAGGGACGGAATGGATTTCAAAATCGTCACTGGAAAGGGCGCCTTGGTGGTTCCCGGTCTCCAGACGGTCAGGACGTTGTCTTTGACGCTGAATGAGACGGAACTCCAGGTATCCTGCGTGACCTCCCAAGGAATCCAAGTGATTGTGGAGGGCGTGGTTATTTACAAAATTGGAGATGCCGCGCCCTTCATTGCAAACGCCGCGAGGAGGTTTCTCGGTCAGCAGCCCAAAATGGAAAGCCAGGTCTATAACGTCTTCGAAGGGCACCTTCGCTCAATCATCGGCAGCATGACCATGGAAGAGATCATTCGGGAGCGCGACAAACTCGCTTCGTTGGTCCGCAGTGCCAGCGGTATCGAAATGGAAAAGCTCGGCCTGGTGGTTGATTCCTTGCAAATCAAAGACCTCGAAGATCCAACGGGCTATATCCAGAACCTGGCGAAGCCGCATATTGCCCAGGTCAAAATGGAGGCCCGCATCGCCGAGGCCACCAGGAACCGCGAAGCCGCGGAAAAGGAAGCCGAGGCGGCGGCCCAGATTGCCGATGCCCAGAGCATCTCGGCGATCAAGCAATCGGCGGCCCAGGCCAATGCCGAAACTGCGCGGGCCAACGCCGCGCAGGCTGGTCCGTTGGCCGATGCCACGGCGCGTCAGCAAGTGGTGGTCCAGGAAACCGAAGTCGCCAAGCTGGAGGCGGACCGCGAGGAGCAAAAACTCCAGACGTCCATCCGCAAGCCAGCCGATGCCAAGGCCTACGCCCAACGCACGGAGGCGGAGGCCCAGAAGGCCGCCGACATCAGCGCGTCCGAAGCACGGGCACGGCGCACGGAACTCGAAGCCCAGGCCAACGCCCGCAAGGTGGAGGTCGAAGCGCAGGCCAATGCCACGGCTGCGGCCGCCATTGCGGGGGCGACGAGGATCACCGGTGAAGCCGAAGCTGCGGCCACCCGGGCCCGTGGTGATGCTGCGGCCTCCGCCATCAAGGCCAAGTCCTTGGCGGAAGCGGACGGCATCAAGGCCCGGGGCGAGGCGCTCGGAACCAATCAAGAGGCCGTCATCTCGCAACAACTTGCGGAGAACATGCCTGCGATTGTGGCAGCCGCGGCGGAACCGTTTGCCCACGTTGGCCAGTTGACTGTCCTCAACGGCGGCGAGGGCCTCAACAACATGGTGGGCGGGATCCTGGCCCAGGTGGGCAATTTCCTGCCATCGATCACGGGGGCGCTCAAGAACGGCAAGGAACCGCCGAAGCGGCCTGCCAAAGCCCCTGACGCGTAGGGAAGCCGATGCACAAAGAGGTTGATCGGAGCCTGACCGGCAAGATCGGGAGGGTTACGGGCCGTATTGGACCGGGCACTGTGGGAGAAGTCATGCTGCCGTTCCACGGCGGCACGAACGCTTTCCACGCCCATCCTTTCGACAAGACCAGTATTTTCGACGTGGGTGATGAGGTTCTTGTCATTTACTACGAACCGCCCGGGACGGTGTTCGTCGACGTGCTGCCGGACGTGCTGAGGCCGGCTAAATAGACAATTGAGGGCGGCTGGATAGCCGCCCTCAATTGTTCGTTTCACTTGATGCAGGAACTCAGCCGAGCGGCGGAGCGCCCACGGTGTCGTACATGGAGTAGTCATCCGTGGTGACTGAGCCGTTGCTGAACAAGCTCAGCCCGAAACTGATGGCAGTGGCCCCGGCAGGGAGTGCCGGCGTCGTGAAGCTTGCCTGCGTGTAGGCGCTAGCGGCAGCCAGCCACGGTCCGGAAGTCCAATACACCCAGTTATTTGAGGCGTCACGGTAATACAAAGCGAACTGCGTGACGGCCGTGGAGGTGTACCAAACACGCACCGAGTAAGTGTGTCCTGCGACGCCCGCAGGTGGGCAGGTACTCGTGTCCATGGTGGGAAGCAGCTTCGCGTCACCGCTGGAATAGCCGGTGATGGTGAGCTTCTCGGCCTTGGTGCCGGTGTGTGCGGTGGCTACCGTGCTGAACGTTGCGGTGTTGGTGCCGTATCCACCGGCCTGCCAGCACTGTGGGAACGAACCCGTACCGGCCGTTTCAAGGCTGGGGTTTTGTACCAGGTTGCCGCCGGCTGGTGGCGGCGGCGGAGGCGGTGGCGGCGTGCCGACGTCGAACATCTCGTAGTCATCGGTAGTGAGCGTGCCGTTGCTGAACAGGTTCAACCCGAAGCTGATGCCGCTCGCACCGGTCGGCAGTGGAGGCGTTGTCCACGTGGCCTTTTGAAAGGTCGTGGCCGCTGAGAACCAGGGACTTGATGTCCAGTACTTCCACGTGCCGATGCCGCTCCGGTAATAGAGCTCGAACTGGGTGTTGGTGGTGGACTTGTACCAGGCACCTATGGAATAGGAGTTCCCAGCTGTGGCCGTGGGTGAGCACCCTCCCAGGTCAAGGGTGGGCAGCAACTTGGCGTCGCCGTCCACGTAGTTGGTGACCACCAGCTTTTCAGCCACGTTCCCTGTGTGCCCGGGTTTGACCGTGGAGAAGGTTGCGGTGTTGGTACCGTAGCCTCCGGCTGCCCAACATTGCGGCACACCGCTGGTGAGGGTTTCAAGGCTTGGGTTCTTGATCAGGTTGCCAGTACCCTCCGGCGGTGCCGGCGGTCCCGAGACGAGCGGCTTGACGGTTCCGCCTATGACTTGGTTCACCGTTTTGACCGTGGTGGTCGCGGGGCGGCTCTTGAGCCACGTAGCGAACTGGTTGAACAAGGTGGGGGTGACGTTCAGCGGATCAGTACTGGTGCTCGAAATGTGGTGGAAGGTGAGTTGGACCCACCCACCGACGGGCTCAGCCTGGGTGACTGATTTCTGCAGGTCGGCTAGCGTCCAGGTGTTGTCCACTTCGTCCGGAGCGGCCGTGTCGTAGGCGTTTGCGGGCGGAATGGTCTCTGATACCGGGCAACCGGCGCAACTGAACCGCGTCTTGATATCGCCGAGTCCCCTGGCGCTGTTGTAGCCACAGTTCTTGACTATGGTTTCGACGGATGCGTTCTCGGCGGCGAACGGGTAGGCAAAGTCGGTGACGGTGAAGCCCAAGTTGCTGAGGTTCACCCTGTCGTTGCAAATCTGGCGAGTTGCCTCAGCGGACGTCACGGTGGTCAGGTCCGGGTGCGTAACGGTGTGGCCGGCAATCTCATTGCCGTTTGCCACAAGGCCCTGCATGTCCGCTGTGCTCAGGTACCCGGGGTTGTTGATGAATCCGGACGGCGTGAAGAAAGTACCCGTCAGCCCCAGGGTCTGCATGGTCTGGGCGGCGGTGAGTTGATCGGCATTTGCATCGTCAAAGGTCAGGGTGACGACCGTGGGGTTGGCAGCTTGGGCTGCCGGTGCGGTAATGCCGGTTGTGACACCGGCGAATGCGAGTACCACCAGAACGGTGGAGAACCAGGTGAACCATTTACCGGGGAGCGTCCTTTTGAACGTCCGGTGCTGGTCAACCTGGAGAGTACGGTTGAAGAGTTTCATAGAGTCTGGCTCGATTCTAGGCAACGGCCTGGCCGGACGTACGGGCGGCGCGGAGTGACATCACCCCGCGTTGTTCAGCATGCGGGGGCGTGCCGCCCAGTCATCGCCCTCTTGCCGAAACACCCCGGTGCCCGGGACAAGCCCCAGTCATGGCCACGAGGTTCACTATGGTGTCACCGTAAGTCGGGCCGATATTGGGGAATAAGAGTAACTTCTACCCGTCTTTCAGCTCCGTAATTACCTAGATTGGCGATTTTTCCGGCGCTACGGATCCTCTACTCGGGGAATCAACATCAGTTTGTTAACCAAACCTTCCCCCTAGCGTCACGCCCATTCCCCCGCTTCGCCAACCTCCGGGCACACCGTGGAGGAGTGAGGATAGCTATCGTTGCCGAGTCATTCCTGCCGCTCATGAACGGGGTCACCCACTCCATCCTGCGGGTGCTGGAGCATCTGGAAGAGCGCGGCGACGAAGTGATGGTGATTGCGCCGTCGACGTCGGACACTGCCGTACCGGACGTCGTGAACGGCGCCTTTGTGTACCGGCTCCCCTCCATGCCCCTGGCCGGGTACACCAATGTGCGGGTGGCGTTGGGCGGTGTGAGCCGGGTCAAGAGAATCCTTGCCGACTACGCACCGGACGTGGTCCACCTTGCATCCCCTTTCGTCCTCGGATGGCGGGCTGTGCAGGCTGCGCACCAACTCGGCATTCCCACGGTGGCCATCTATCAAACCGAGGTCCCCAGCTATGCCGCCCGGTATGGCCTCCCCATGCTGGAGAACTGGGCATGGGGACGGGTGGACAACATCCATCTTCTTGCAGACCGGACACTGGTCCCGTCCACGTTCGCGCTCAACCAGTTGCGCGGCCGCGGGATCCTGAGGGTGGGCATGTGGCGGCGCGGTGTGGATACCGCGCGGTTCTCCCCCACCAAGCGCTCGGAGGCGTGGCGCGCCTCCATAGCGCCAAACGGCGAGCGCATCATCGGCTACGTCGGCAGACTCGCGATCGAGAAGCAAGTGGAAGACCTCGCCGTTCTGCGCGATCTGCCGGGAACCAGACTTGTCATTGTGGGCGACGGTCCACAACGCTCCGCCCTCGAAGCGGCCTTGCCGAACGCCGTCTTCACCGGGTTCCTGGGCGGCGAGGAGCTGGCCAAGGCGGTGGCGGGCTTTGACCTTTTCGTTCATCCTGGCGAGCTTGAGACCTTCTGCCAGACCATCCAGGAGGCCATGGCTTCCGGCGTTCCGGTCGTTGCCACCGGCCGGGGCGGTCCCCTGGACCTCGTCGAAAACTCGCGCACCGGCTGGCTTTACGAACCGGGAGACCTCGCCCAGTTGCGCGGGTACGTCCAGGATCTGATGGGCGACGACGCGAAGCGCCGCGCCTTCGGAACGGCGGCGCTCGCTTCGGTCCAGGGCCGGACGTGGCCGGCGCTGAGCGCCCAACTCGTGCGGCACTACGAAGCAGTAGCGGCCGGCGAGGCGTTGCTTGAGCCAGTAGCCGAACATGTCCACCCGGCAAGGCTGGGTGCGGCCCAGCCCACCACAATTTCCGCGACTTCCAACAAAGGACTCCCAGCATGAAAATCTCCGTCGTAGGCTGCGGCTACCTCGGCGCGGTACACGCTGCCACGCTTGCGTCGATGGGCCACACCGTAGTGGGCATCGACGTCGACGCCCAGAAGGTCGCCCACCTGAACAAGGGCTTCGCACCCTTCCACGAACCCGGTCTCGATGAACTTCTTCGCGACGGATTCGCCACCAAGCGACTCAGCTTCTCCACGGACTTCGCCGATGCCGCCGACGCCCAAGCGCACTTCCTGTGCGTGGGCACCCCACAGTCCAAGACGTCGGATACAGCCGACCTCTCCTACGTGATCGCAGCCACGAAGAGCCTCCTCCCCCATCTGGCGAGGGGGGCCGCCGTCGTCGGCAAGTCCACCGTTCCCGTGGGAACAGTGGACATGCTCCGCGGAATCCTTGCCCGCAGACCGGATGTCCTGCTCGGCTGGAACCCTGAGTTCTTGCGCCAGAGCACGGCAGTAAAGGACTCGTTGGTGCCGGATCGGCTGGTGTATGGAGTGCCGGGCGGCAAGGATTCTGCCGCGGGCGTCCCGGTGACAGCAGTGCTCGACGCCGTGTACGAACCGCTGGTGTCTGCCGGTATCCCCCGGCTGGTATGCAACTTTGCGACGGCCGAGCTCATCAAGTCCGCGTCGAATGCCTACCTGGCCACGAAACTCAGCTTCATCAATGCCGTGGCCGAACTGTGCGATGCTTCGGGGGCCGACGTCACCGAGCTCAGCGAGGCGATGGGATTGGATCCTCGGATCGGCAACAGGTACCTGCACGCCGGCCTCGGCTTCGGCGGGGGCTGCTTGCCGAAGGACATCCGCTCGTTCCGCGCGCAGGCGCAGGCGCTTTCAGTACCCTCCCTTGACGAGTGGATGGGCGTCGTGGACTCCGTGAATCTGGGCCAGCGCGCCCGCGCCGTGGACGTCGCACGTGACATGTGCAAGGGCTTCCTGTCCGGCCGCACTGTCACCGTGCTGGGCGCGGCCTTCAAGCCGGACACGGATGACATCCGCGATTCCCCTGCCTTGGACGTCGCACTCCAGCTCGCCGCGGCCGGCGCCCACGTGACCGTTACAGACCCAAAGGCCATCAACAACGCCTGGATGCGCTACCCCCAGCTCCGCTTCGAAGCGTCTACGACCCGCGCGTTGGAAGGCGCCGAGTTGGTGCTGCTGCTGACAGAGTGGGACGAGTACCGTGCCCTGTCACCTGCCGCTGCCGGTTCGCTCGTACGACGCCGGATGGTGCTGGACGCGCGGAACGTGCTGGACGCCGGGGTGTGGCAGGCGCAAGGTTGGACGGTGCGCGGGCTCGGAACGGGTTCTTGCGCCGAGCCTTTGGAGCCGATCGCTGTAGTGAAGCAGGCAGCCCTTCCCGTCGAACCGGTCAACACACGGCCTTTCATTGTGGGTTCGCCGGGAAAGGCGCCGTCGAGGCGGGGGTGAGCCTGGCTTTGCGGCGGCGGTTTCTAGCTCACCCGAGCAATCGCCCCGTCCAGCCACGAACGTAACACTTGCGCCGGGGCAGCGCCGGCTTGCCGGGCCACGATCTTTCCGTCGATGAGGACCATCAAGGTGGGGATGGCCTGAATGCCGAAGCGGGAAGACAACCGGGGTGCCTGATCCACATCAACTCGGACCAGTTTCAGATCCCCTGCACGTTCGTGCGCCAGCTGGTCCAGCACCGGGCTCACCATACGGCAGGGACCGCACCAAACAGCCCAGAAATCAACGAGGACCGGGACAGTAGACTCTTCGGCCACGAGTCGGAAGTCCTCGTCGCCGGCGTCGACGATCCAGGGCAACCAGTGGCGACAGTTCCCGCACCGAGGCTTGCCCTTCGAGGCCGCCGGAACCCGATTTGACGTGCCGCAATTCGGACAAACGATAATCGCCTTATTCATGGGGTTTTGGCTCCTTCCAGAAGCTTTAACACCACAGTACGGCCATGGGGACCCGTCCGGGGGCTCGCGGCACATGGGTTCGGAGAGCGCTCATCCACACGTAGATGGCCCGATCCGTCCACCTGAATCGGCCCAATTCACACGTAGAAACCGCTCAGGCACACTGGTTCTGCCCTCTTTTACACGTAGAAGCCCTGTTTCATGGAGAGAATCTGAACCGGGGACGACTTCCTTTGAGGTAGGGCCCACTATTCACGACGAGCGACACGTTGGCCGAACTTCTCGAGAAATGGGGTTGAAGTGAAATCGACAATGACGAAAGGCACCGGGCTTCAAGCTGCGGCCGCGGCAGCGCTGGCTGTGGTTGGCATCTTCGGCGCGAGCTTGGCTGTTTCATGGATCGCGGGGTCCCTTGGCATCTCTGCCGCGGCGGCGTCCCAGATCATGCACGCCATCGAGGTCGGAGGCTGGGCTCTCGTTGTCATTGGCACGGTGTTCGGCGCGGGAATCACTGGTGCCTTGATCGCAACAGCTCGAAGCATCCTCTTTCGCATAGGCCGGGCGCAAGCGGTCGCCTAAATCGATGCTTGCTAAGACGGCACGCGTGCTTGGGAGCATCCCTGGATGGTTGCTCCCAAGCACGGGAATGGCCATGGCGGCCATAGCCGTCTTCGGCTACTCGGCCGTGGACTTGTCCTGGATTCGGGACTCAAGGGCTATGGGTGGAAGTCCCCTCTACAGCAAGGACTTCCTCCAGATCCTTGGGCGGAACGTCGGTGCAGCCTTGGTGCTCTATTCCGGGGTCGCGACCCTTGGGCTCACTACGCTCCTCGGTGCCGGAATCCTGGCCCTCTATGTCGGGGCGACGGTATCCCTCGGCTTGCATTCCGTCGGCGGTGCAGGCCTGGTTGCGGACGTTATTTGGTACGTCCCGTTCGAGTTCTTCGGCCTGGTGATGGCGGCGAGCGCCATGGCTCTCCACGTCGCGGGCCCTGTGGATCGCGGGCTACGTTCTGCTCATGGCCCTGGTGGCTCTGCGGCTGCCCCTGACCAGAAAGTATCTCAACGCAAACGTTCCGGCGGACGTGGTCTCGGAAATCGGGGACGATCGCCTGCTGAGCCTCTCGATGACGGTCGGCACCGTTTTGTTCTTCCTTGTCTACGCCGTGATCATCGCTTTGTACTTCTCGCTCGCCGCGCTCCTGGACAAACGGGTGATCCCTGGAAAGTCGGTGCTTGCGGGTCGCTTCAATATCGGGGCCTTCTTTGTGATCGCCATTCTCGTCACGATCCCCGTGAATCTCTTCAGCGTGGTCTTCGGTGTCATCCAACCGCGGGATGTCCCCGGGTACTGGGCCTATTTCCCCGCGATGGCCGTTCTTTCCCTGGCGATCTTCCACCGGCATTGGCGGGGGTTTTCCACAGGCAGGAAATTCCTCGTTGTGCTTTCAGCCATTGATCTGTCAACATTTGTCGCCATCGGCTGATGTCCCTCAACTTTCATCCACGGACAGAAATTTCAATGACCACTCAGCTCTACAGCCTTCTTCTACGAATCGTGGGCCTCATGGTCGCTGCATTCTCCGGGATTTCCCTCGGCCTCATTTGGGCTTCTCCTTCCCCGGAAGGCCTCCGCAATATTGATCCGCTCGCTGTGAAGAACACGACGCTCGCCATACTTCTCGTCCTCGGCGTGGCCGCACCCCTGATTGCGGCCTTCAGTCCGGCGCGGAAGTGGCTACCGCTCAAGGCGGCCGTTTTCGCCGTCGCCGGCTTTGCGAACGCGGCGGCCCTCAGCCCGGTAATAGTTGTCCCGTTCCAGGGAACGACGTCGGCCGTCGCCGTCGTCTGCGCCCTCGCACTTGCGGTCCTCACCATCGTGGCCTTCATGGACTCAGTCCAGAAGAAGAGTCCGCAGAGCAAGTTCTAAACGCTGATGGGGACCAAGGTCGCTCCCGCCGACATGGCAGGCCAGGTTTCGAACGCCGGGGGTACTGCCGCGTCGGTCCGGCGGTCCGATTTCCGAGTCCTGCGGGACTTCCGGGCCTTCGAAATCGTCAATGCGATGCGTTTGCCGTTCACGCTGGATGGCTTCAGGGCCCTCGCGATTTTCGGATCGATAGCCTTGATGGTGCTCGGAACACTGGTGTTCGCGTCCACACTGTCTGTTCTCCGCGACGGCCCGCTCCGCCATGACACCGCCGTCGTACTCGGTTGGGGCTTCCTCGGGATCCTCTACTCCGCTGTCGGGACGGTCCTCACCGAGGTTGTTTCAAGCCGACGGCTGGCAGTCTCCGGCACTCCGCACTTGGAGCTCTTCCGGGCGATGGAACTTCCTCTCCCGCAGGTTGTGGTGAGATATGGCCTGGCCCCGATGCTCCGCCGCATAGGCATCCTTTGGTATTCGGCTGCGATATTCTTCATGGTCTTTTTCGAAGAAGCGTCCAGCTACTTCAACGTCGTGGTGGCTTCGGTCTCCGTGCTGACTTTTGCCTCTTCGGCGAGCTTCTACTGCGTTCTCCATTTCGCTTCGACGCCCGCACGACGGAAAGGCCTCCATTGGCTGCGCTGCCTCTTGGTTTTCATCCTTGGGGTATTACTCGGGGCTGCCACCGGTTTTCTCCTGCCTCAGCTCTCTCGGCTCGACGGCCCTGCCGAGGGCCCCTCACGCTTTCTTCCGGCGTTGTGTTTGCTTGCGGGGGCTGTGTCAGGGATATTGATCCTCCTCAGCATCCGGGCGTGGCGCGGCCTCAGCTATCGCAAGATTTCCTTCAGCACCGAACGGGGCAGCGGGCAACGACCGGTGACAAATTTTGGGCAATTCGTTGTCACAGATCTGTTGAGCAGCAAACAGGGCTCGGTAATCACCACGATCTTCCTTGCCTGGATCGCCGTCGTTGGCATCCTTCTGGGAGCGCGGGGCATCCTCCCCCTCAACTCGGCTCCCGGCGGCTGGGAACTTCACAAATCCTTGGCTGGTATCGCCGTGCTCCTGAGCTTGGGGGTCACGGAACCGATGCTCAACCGAATCGGGCCCACGGCGAAGCTGTACCACTACCGTTTTGCCTGGGAGAACGGTTTCTCCGCCACTGCGATCATCACCCTGCTCGTCGGGATCTACTTTATGGCGGGGACGACCATCGGTGGATTTGTCTACCTTGGGGCACTTCTCGCCTTCGACATTCCGGCTCCCGGTGCTGTCCTCGCGGGCTTGATCGTCGCCGCGGCCGGAGTCGTTGCAGAATCTCTCTCCCAGCCGCCACCCACCACTGACGGCACCAAATCCAATGATGTGGTGGACGCCCTTTTCACGCTCCTCCTGATCTCTCCGTGCTCGCTCGTCCTCGTTGTCAGCCCAGAGTTCAGCACCGTGCTGTTGTTGGGCTATTCCATCCTCGTAACCTTGGGAGCCGCCATATGCCTGCATCAACGTCTTTTGCGACTTCGATCGAAATTGATTCCGTAACCGCCGGTTACCGGCAAGGCTCCCCGGTCCTCGACGGGCTCAGTCTCAGCATGAACGAGCCGGGGCTCTACCGGGTGGCTGGCAGCAATGGCAGCGGGAAATCGACCTTCCTGGAGCTCATCAGCGGCTTCCTTCAACCTTGGGCCGGAAGCGTTCGCCTGTGCGGTATCGACGCCGGCTCCCCCGATGCGCGCCACCTACGGAGCGTTTGCCGTACGACGCCGGCACTCTACCCTTCCATGACCGTTCACGATCACCTCGCTCTTGCGGCCCGCAGCCGTCAGCTCGGCCCGGAAGCCGGGCTCGCCCGACTGGCCAGATACGGATTGCAGGACTGGGCGGAGCAGCCCGTCTCCATACTGTCGACTGGCAATATCCGCAAACTCTGGCTGCTCATGTGCACTGTCGCCGACACCCCTGTGGTCGCCATCGATGAACCTTTCAACGGCATGGACGTTCAAGGCATCGAGGCCCTGATCGACGAGCTCGGCGAGTGGGCACAGCACAAGGTAGTTGTCCTCATCTCCCACACAGTTCCGGACCAACTGCCAATTAGCCATTCCTTCGTCTTCGAGCAGGCACGAGAAACGTTGTAGACCTCAGCCCGCGACGCCGGCTCACTCGGAAAGCCGCTTCTCACGGAACGGGGACGTCTCCCTGACCAGGTCAAAGAGGGCTGCGCGCGACGGGGTTCCCGTCTTTCGGAGCGCGTTGGAAATGTGGCTTTCCACCGTCCTGATACTGATTCCCAGGTGCTCGGCGATCTCGGGGTTGGAACGATGACCGGCCAGGGCGGCTATCTCAATTTCCCGGACTGTAAGAGGCGAGTAGCTTCCCGAATTAAAGGCTAGGGGCTCGTCTGCGGACGGAAATCGTGTGGCAAACATGGCATAGGCCCGCTCCATCGCGGCTGCCCCTATGGTGTCGTCCACGAATGCATACCGTTTGAACGCACCCCGGAGCAGCATCCGTACCTGGTAGAAGTCTGCGTCGGGTTCATATTGTTGGAGCAGCGCCCCGAGCAATGGGTGGTCTTCCTCCACCACCGCGGCGGCAATGGCCACGAGTTGATCGTGTGATGTTGCGGCATGCTCCTTCAAGGTCCGGCGAAGGAGCTCAAGAGTCCTACGGCCGGGTAGCAGGCAACTGAAGAGCATCGCAGAATGCACTGCCTCGAGGACGTAGCCACGCTCCAGCTGCTGTTGAACGAGGTGCGCCGCTTTTCGATCGAAAACTGCCGGGAGAAGGGGACGACCGGCAACGAGCTGGTAAACACCTTTTGCAGTCCCCGGGAGTGGGCCGACGTCTTCGGTTTCGCGCCGGGCCTGGGTTGCAAGGGTCGCTGTGGGCGAGATCGCGGTGGTCGCCGTCCGCAATCCGGCGAGCCGCAGCATGGCGTCATGGAGTGAATTCACCAGAAGCCCCGGGCGCCCCAAGGCAAAGACACTACCCATGAGGTAATCCGCCTCGTCGAAGTGGCCACGGTATACAAGGGCCTGGGCAGCGATATACGTGCTGGAAACCATACCGAGTTGATCCAAATTGCGGCGGGCCTCCGTGCGTTGGCCGAGGGCATAGACAATTGACTCCTCAATCCGCCCCGAGCTGAACAACGCGAGTCCCCGGATGAATGATTCGACCCGTGGGAGGCCCTTGAAACCTGCCGTGGAGTCGATGGCTTTGAGTGCTTCAGAGGGGTTCAAGCGGTAAAGCTCCAGAATGCCACGGATGCAGGCTATGACCGCGCTGTGAGGATGACCCTCCTGGAGCCGAGCGAAGATCTCGTCAAGATTCTGGGGCATTCGATCGTGTGACGCCACGAGGAAAAGTTCGGCAGCTTCACCCTCCGCAGACCATTCGGGGCATTCCTTCGCGAAGATCCTGAGGGCAGCGGCGGCTAGATCCAATCCTTTGCCGGAATAGAGCGCCCAAAGCGCCTTTGTCACCGCCAAGAACAGCAGTTCGGACGGGTCTCCTTCCGAGGTCGTGGTCCGGGAAAAAACACGCTCAATTCTTGATGGGTCAAGAGGTGAACCCCAATAGACACTCAGCAGTCGCACCGCGTTCGATATGGTCTTCTCGGCCTCCCATGCTTCGTAACGGTGCCGCTCCAGGGCCGAGATTTGTTCATGGAAATGGCGTGCGGTGGCTGCGTCGTCGGAACTCCGTTCGAGGCGAAGCGCAGACAGAGCCCTCGTCAGCGAATCGGCAGGGGTGCTCGCAACGTGGTCTTCCTGTGGCGCTGCACTCAAGGTCCTTGTGATTCGATTCTTAAGGACCCGCCGGCTGGTGAGCACTCTTTGGCCACGAAAATAGTCTGCAAGGACAGGTGGGGTCATCGCAGCGCAGACATTGTTGTGCACATCCTCGATGACTGAAACGAACCCGCGCTGTTCGAGCCTGTCCAGGACATCGGAGTGAACTACTTGCTGCAGCACATCCAGAGGCGCAGTGCCCGCGATGGCCATGGTTTGAAGACCGGTGAGCTCGTCAGCTTCAAGTCCTTCAAGGAGGGACTCCACGGTGCCATCGAGGTGCTCGTTCCACAAGGTGTCGCCGGTCATGTGCCATTGACCATGATGGAGGGCAATCAGGTCACTGAGGGAAGCCGTTTCGGCAAGCCGAACCACGAGGTGGGGGTTTCCCGCGGATTTCGTGAGGATGCAGGCAGTAGTGTCCGCGTCTGCCGGAGCTCCCAGTATCTCGGTGAGGAGTTCGTTCACTTGCTCGTAGCGAAGCGGATTCAACTGAACCCTTGCTTCCGGGCCGGGGCTGAGGACCGGGGGCTTCCTCTTCGAGTAGAGGGAAGATTCGCTCATGGTCACGATCATGGGCCGCTTCGTCCTGCGCCGAACCGAATCCAGCACCGCTAAGGTTTCCGGGTCAATGAACTCGGGGTCGTCGACGACGAGCACGCGCTCCCCCGGCCTGGAAAGCCGGCCCGTCAGCGTGTCCGCGACACCCAGTACGCCCAATTGACCTATTCGAATATCCAGGCTCAAGCTATGTATTCCGCCAAACGGAATTCCGCGATGGGATCGTAGACCCGAAATGGAATAGACCGTGGCACCGGTTCTCTCCAGCTCGGCGATGACCTTCTGCACGACGCTAGTGCGGCCGGAACCAGGCGCACCCACGATCCGAACCATCATTCCGCGGGCAACGTAGTCTAGCGTTCGCCGAACTTCCTGTTCGAACAATCGCGATCCAACTTTCTCTGACGCGCTAATCCAGCATCCTCCTGCCCCTAGGTGGTGCTAAGTCCAAACGAGTCGACCTCATGAAGCCTCCCCAAGCTGTTTTGCGAACCTCTTTCCAAGGGCAACGGTAGATTCAGGAACCGGCGTCTGCGTGGTGATTTGGGGAAACTCAGTGTTTGCGGAAGGGTGCCTCCGTGCATCCACATGGGGTTTTGTTCTCCATCTCCGTGTGCGTCCGCGAAGCCTACGTGTTGCCCGGAGTCCGGGAAGGTGCGTTTTGGCGATGGCAGGTTCATCACGGTTCTCCTAGCGATGGTCTCGTGATTTAGACGCTACGGGGACTTCTCGACCGCCTCTAGGTAGAACCTCGCACATGTGGATATTTATTCGAAGAAGATTTACGGAAATCGAATATATATTCGAAATCGAAGTTCTCACCCTCCCTCCTTTACCCAAGTCAAGGGGTCTCTTCGCCCATGTGGACAAACCTTACTTTTCCCGCATTTCAAATGCTAGAATCTGCTGACATTCGCATCAAAAGCAATTTTACGGGGGCATAAATGAATACTCGCGCGCCTAAAAACACCAGGGCCACAAAGCACGCGTCGCACGACTTTCCGAAATCTCGGAAAACAACTTTCCGCCTTTTCGCCGCAATCATGTCAGTGGCTGCAGCACTTTCACTCTCGGCTTGCGGCGGGGCCAGCCCGACAGTCTCGCAAGCGGGCGCGACGCAATCGGCTTCCGTTTCGGCATCGCCGACCGCAACGCCGACTGCGCCGAAGTCAGTTTCCTGCGTAACGGAGAACGCCACAGAAAACTACCCGCCCAGGGAGTTCATTTGCACCAAGTCGGATGCGGGAACACTGCTCTGGATGGAAAGCTCAGAGTCCAAGAAAGTAACAGACGCGCGTGCGGCAGCCGCAGCAGCTGCCGCAGCGAAGGCCACAGCGGACCAGGCGGCCGCCGATAGAGCAGCGGCCGACAAGGCAGCGGCTGACGCCGCAGCGGCGCAGGCCCAGGCCCAGGCCCAGGCGAAGGCGAAGGCGGCCGCCCAAGCGGCCGCAGCCCAGGCCGCCGCCAAACAGGCGGCTCCCGCCGCGCCGTCGGGCTGTGACCCCAACTATGCCTGGGCATGCGTTCCCATTGCTTCAGATGTTGACTGCGCGGGAGGAAAAGGCAACGGACCAGCCTACGTGCGTGGGCCGGTCAAAGTGATCGGGACTGACATCTACGGACTCGACAGCGATGGCGACGGCATCGGCTGCGAGAAATAGGGGTCACAGGACAAAACGCGTGCATGTGCGTGCTTGCGGCGTCGATTCTGCTGGATCATCCCACACCTCAACGGCGCCCGCCGCGTGATTCCGGGGCACCGGGACCTGGGAATACCGATGATCCAGCAGAATCGCGCGTTCCCCCTGCATGCGCGGTCCCGACCTTCTTTGGCTTGGGCAAGCACTCACGAAACGGCCCACCCCTTCCCGAGGGATCGAACACTGGCCCGCCGCTCAGGCCGAGGTCACCCGGCGGCGTCGATTCTGCTGGAACATCCCACACCTCTACGGTGGCCGCCGCGAGATTCCGGGGGCACCGGGACGCGGGAATGCCGATGATCCAGCAGAATCGCGCGTTCGCCGATACATACACCTTCAAACAGGATCAGGACGTTGTGCATGCTCATGACGCACCCGGGATTTACACACGTTTAGTCCTACCCAGAAAAACGCACAAAAAAGCAGGGCCGGTCAATGACCAGCCCTGCTTTTTGAAATCCGAAGCTTAGAGAGCCTGGATGTTTACTGCCTGGGGACCCTTGGGGCCCTGCTCGACGTCGAAGGAAACCTTCTGGTTCTCTTCGAGGGAGCGGTAGCCACCCGAGTTAATTGCAGAGTAGTGAGCGAAAACGTCCTGGCTGCCATCTTCCGGGGAGATGAAGCCGAAGCCCTTTTCGGAGTTAAACCATTTGACGATACCTGTAGCCATTTTTTCAGTTTCCTTACTGAAGGTGGAGGTTGTCCCGACTGTCGGGCCTCCGGTGTGGGGTGTTCTCCACCGTTACTTCAGAAGGTCGTAGTTGATGAACCACGGGAACTGCCTGAACTACCAAATGCCAAACACAACAACAGCTACAAGCATACAGGGCTTTCGCCGGATGGCTACTATTTGCCAAAATTCTTCCTGCCTTTGTTTCCAGCTGCGCCTGGAAGGTAGCCAGCCACGCGGCGAAACCCTGTCGTTGCTACACTGGATGATGGATCCATAAATTAGTCAAGCAAGGGATCGTCAAGCAGGGATTGTGTTGGGCAGGGAGGCAGGCATGGAAGAGTTCGCGGATTTCCGGGCACCGTTGTACGAGGTGAAGGCCAATCTGTTCAAAGGGCTGGCCCACCCCGTGAGGATCCGGGTACTGGAGCTGCTGTCAGCGGCCCCCGAGGTGTCCGTGACGGAGCTTCTGGCCGCAACGGGACTGGAGGCCTCGCACCTGTCCCAGCACCTGGCGGTGCTGCGCCGGTATCACCTGGTCAAGGGAGAACGGCGGGCGCTGCAGATGTTCTACACCCTGGCGTACCCGCAGGTCGCAGAACTCCTCTCCGTGGCAAGACTGCTGCTCAAGGACATGCTGCACACCACCCGGGCCCAGCTTGAGTCCTCGGAAGCGACCGCGCCCGCGTCAGCCGCAGCGGGCAGCACCCGGTGAAGGCCCTGACCGCGGCCCGGGCCTTGCTACCCGGCCGGCAGGACTACGCACTGTTGCCGCGTACCTGGAAAGGAGACCTGGTCGCCGGGATCACCGTCGGCATCGTCGCGCTGCCGCTGGCCCTGGCATTCGGTGTCAGCTCCGGCGCGGGCGCGGCCAGCGGACTGATCACCGCGGTGATCGCCGGCGTGATCGCGGCCGTCTTCGGTGGCTCCAACATCCAGGTCTCCGGACCCACCGGAGCCATGGTGGTGGTCCTGGGCCCGGTCATCGCCGCCCACGGGCTCGGCGCACTAGCCGCAGTCTCGGTCCTTGCCGGGGTGATCGTGGTCACCGCCGGACTCCTCAAACTCGGGCGGGTCGTCACGCTCCTGCCCTGGCCGGTGATCGAAGGCTTCACCGTCGGAATCGCCGCGATCATCTTCCTGCAACAAGTCCCCGCCGCGTTCGGCACCAAACCCGGGCCCGCCAGCAACGCCGTCCTCTCAGCCATCCAAGCCCTCGGCACCGCGTCCCCGACCTCGCTCATCGCCCCGCTCGCCCTCGTAGCACTCGTGGCAGTAATCATGATTGCCGCGCCGCGGATCCACCCCCGCATCCCAGGCTCCCTCATCGCGATCATCATCGCCAGCGTGGCCGCGCAACTACTTGACCTGCCGGTGACACGGATCGGGACCCTGCCCGATTCCCTACCAGCCCCGACGATGCCCTCCCTGGACCCGGCAACGATCACCGCCCTGGCCGGATCCGCAGCCACGATCGCGGCCCTTGCCGCGATCGAGTCACTGCTCTCGGCACGCGTCGCCTCCTCGATCTCCGATACCGGCCCCTACGACGCGGACCGCGAACTCCTGGGCCAAGGCCTCGCATCCGTCGCGTCCGGATTCTTCGGCGGCATGCCCGCCACCGGCGCCATCGCCCGCACCGCGGTGAACATCCGCTCCGGCGGCCAGACCCGCTTGGCCGCCATCACCCACGCACTGGTCCTGCTCGCCGTCGTCTACCTCGCCACCGGCCCGGTCTCCCGCATCCCCCTCGCCGCCCTCGCCGGAGTACTCATGATCACCGCCACACGCATGGTCTCCCTCAAAACGCTACGCAGCGTGATCGGATCAACCCGGGCCGACACGATCGTGTTCTTCGTCACCGCACTCATCACCGTGTCCTTCGACCTGATCCAGGCCGTGGAAATCGGAATCGCCGCCGCCGCCTTCTTCGCCCTGCGCGCCCTGGTCCGCTCGAGCGGCGTCCACCGCGAAGAAATCCCCGGCCCCGTCCACGAAGGCGACGAACACATCGCCGTATTCCGACTCGACGGGGCCCTGTTCTTCGCCGCCGCCGAACGCGTCCTGGAACGAGTCAACGCCATCCGCAACGTCGACGTCGTCATCATCCGCATGTCACAACTACAAATCCTGGACGCAACCGGAGCCAAAACCATCACAGACATCATCCAAACCCTCGAACGCCGCGGAATCACCGTCCTCATCAAAGGAATCCAGGAACGCCACCTCCGACTCGTCACCCAAGTCGGCGTCCTGGACTCCCTACGCCACCACAAACACCTCTTCACCGAACTAGCCCCCGCCATCGAACACGCCCGAAGCCACGTAACCCGCGCCACCACCACCCGCGCTAAGCACGGGCCTGGGGCCGCGACCAAGGCGTAACCGGCCGGGGCTGCAAGACGCCATCGACGGTCAGGTCCACCCTTTCATTGAAGAAGCTGATCAAGCCGTGGATCTGCGCGGCGTCGCGGAAACGCCTATCGTAGCTCCATGCGACGTTTCTGCCGCTCTCGCTGCCGGGGTACGTCCAGTAGCGGGCTTCCCCCTTGTATGGGCACACGGTCCTCGTGCGGCTTTCCTCCATGAGGTCCAGTCGCACGTCCCCGGGCGGGATGTAGTAGCGGACGGGGAGGAACGTCTCGTACAGGAGTTGCGCACCGTTCGTGCTGGCGAGCGTGACCCCCTCGAGGGAGACCTCCACGTCCAGGGATGACGCCCGGATATCGACGCGATGGAACGGGTCGCGGGGGTGGCCGATAATCTCTTCGTCGTCTTCCCGCCATTGAAAGGCGGCGAAATCCAGCACGACATACCCTGCTAGCTCAGGGTCGTCCAGACGGAATGCCGCCCCCGGAGCAGTCGTCGTGCCCGTCACAACATCGAGCTGTTCGCCGGTGGTGGTGTGCCGCCCGAACCCCGTGCGCGGATCCAGCGACGGAGGGGAATCCGCCGATAGCTTGACGGGGAGCTCCGCGACATCGGCTGTGGGGCCGCCGGCCGGAACGAGCTCTGCTCGCAGTTCAGCCTCCGGCACCGCAAAAATCGGCGTAATGCGCCTCGGCTCCCAGACCAGTCGGGCGTGAATCGTGTCGACGACGGTGTTCCCGCCCAGGCTCGCGCGGACCCGCTTGGCGGTGGGTTCGTAGCGCAGTTGAGGGAAGGCCCCGAGGATCACTTCGGATAGTTTGATGGCCATGCTCCAAGACTGGGCGCGGGGCCGTGCCGCGTCAATGCTTTCGTCTACGACGTCCCGCAACGCGACTGGGCGACAGCACGACGTCGGACGCCATGCTGATGACGCCGCTTCGCCGCGCGACTCGGACCGCGGGATAGACTCGGCTCAATGGTGCCCCGCAGGTGGCGGGCTCGGCCACCCTGAGGGAATTGCGACTTGATGAGTGAAGTGAATGCGCCGGCACAAGCGGCGGTTTTGGACATCAGCGACTTGCGCGTCGCGTATGGCGAGCGGACCGTCGTCGACGGGGTCGGTTTCCAGATTCATCGCGGTGAGATCTTCGGCCTGCTGGGCCCGAACGGCGCCGGGAAGACCAGCACACTCAGTGCCATCGAGGGCTTGGTCAGGCCCAAATCCGGGCGGCTGCTGGTGGACGGAATCGATGTACAACGAGCCCCTCTGGACGCGAAAGCGCGCCTCGGGGTGCAACTGCAGTCCTCCAGTTTCCAGGCCGAACTGACCATTCAGGAGATTGCCCGACTCTACGGCGGGCTCTACGGGGTGAAGC
Organism: Arthrobacter methylotrophus; assembly: GCF_039539965.1. NCBI lineage: Bacteria > Bacillati > Actinomycetota > Actinomycetes > Micrococcales > Micrococcaceae > Arthrobacter > Arthrobacter methylotrophus. The sequence goes on from NZ_BAABED010000001.1 coordinate 3,314,411, forward strand.
TCTCGCGGGGGCAGATCCGTTCGAGCATGCAGGCGATCGGCCTTGAACAGGAACTCGGCAAACGTTTCAAGCAATTGTCGGGCGGCCAACAGCAACGGCTCGCCCTGTTCATTGCCACCGTCCACAACCCCCTTCTGTTGCTGCTGGATGAGCCGACGGCCGGGCTGGACCCGCAGTCGCGGCGTGGACTGTGGCGCCGCATCGAGGAGCTCCGGGGTGAAGGCAGCAGCATTCTTCTCACTACCCACTCGATGGAGGAGGCGCAGGCCGTGTGTGACCGGGTGGCGATCATTGACCACGGGGTGCTGCTCACGATCGGAAAACCATCGGAGCTGATCGACAAACACCGGGAAGACCCGCGGGTACTTTCGGTAGCCCACGGCGCACCCACTTTGGAAGACGTCTTCATCGGACTGACAGGAAGTGAGATCCGTGACTAATACCGGCGTCGCCACCACCCGCCCACCGCTCGGTCTGGCCATCGGCTCGCTGCTTCGCGCCGATTCCATTGTGATGCTCAACAGCAGAACGTCGCTTTTCTTGAGCACCCTGCTTCCGGTCGCGGTACTGGTGGTCACCACCTTTGGCAAAGCGCAATCACGGCTCGGAGGATCCACGCTCCTCATTGGCTTGGCCTTGACCCTGGGCCTGCTCACTTCGTGCTTGCTCGGTTACACCCTGGCCCTGGCCCACGACCGGGACGTCGGAGTACTGCAAAGGCTCCAGGTCACACCGGCGCCGAACTGGATGATCATCACCAGCCGCCTCATTGTGCAGGTGGCCACAAATCTGATCGCTTCCGTCATCGTGGTAGTCGTCGGTGCGATCGCGCACGGCCTGACCCTGGATGTTAGCCAGTACGTCCTGGTCCTCGCCGTCGCGGTTCTTGGCGCGGCGGTGTTCCTGTCGATCGGGCAGGCCTTGGTCGGTCTGGTCCAATCGACGAGCGCCATCAGTGCGATCGGCCGGCTGCTGATGATTCTCCTGATACTTCTCGGCACCCTGGGCGGAAGCGGCATTCTCGGCGACACGATCAAGACGATCGCCGATTGGTCTCCCGTAGGAGCCCTCATGACGCTCTTCTCGGATGTGCTGAACCAATCTGCCTGGAGCGGTCAGGACGCCGGCTCGCTTCTGGCGTCCTTCGCATACATCATCGTGTTCGCCTTCATCGGAATCCGATGGTTTCGATGGGACGCCCGGTAGCCCGGAGAAAGCTGGCCACCCCGGGCTTGGTTGTTATGGCAGCTGGGGCGCCTGCTTCTTGGCCCCGATCAACTCGATCAGGAGCCGGTCACGGGTGCGGAGGGTCTCGGCGAAGTCGTACCCTTCCAATTCCTCGTCCACACCGGATGCCATGAGCCCGATGTAGTCGTCGGTTTCCGGGTACTCCCCCAGGTCGCGGGCCCATTCGCGCTGGGCGGGCCCGATGTGCTCAAGAACGTGGGTGATGCCACCCTCGCCGCCGGAAGCATGCAGGTTCAGGAACGGCCCCAGCAAGGCCCACCGAAGTCCCGGTCCCTGCGAGATCGCGGTGTCGATGTCGGCGACCGATACGACGCCGTTTTCGACGAGTGAGAAGGCCTCGCGCCAGAGGGCCACCTGCAGGCGATTGGCAACGTGGCCCTTGACTTCCTTGTTGATCCGGATGGGGCGCTTGCCGACGCTTGTGTAGAAGTCGAGCGCCTTCTGCACGTTCTCTTCGCTCGTCTGGGTGCCGCCCAGGACCTCGACCAGCGGGATCAGGTGGGGCGGGTTGAACGGGTGGCCGAGCACGATCCGCTCGGGATGCTTGGCGCCGGCCTGCGCCTCGCTGATGAGCAGCCCTGACGACGACGTTGCAATGATGGCGTCGGCCGGGGCCGCAGCCTCGATTGCGGCGAGGATGGCCCGCTTGATCTCCAGCCGCTCGGGTCCGTTTTCCTGGATGAACACAGCGCCTGTTACGGCGTCGGCCACGTCGCTGCTGAAGCTCAAGTTGTCGCGGGATGCGCCATCGGCGAGCCCGAGCGTCTCCAGGGCGGGCCAGAACCCGTCAACCCATTCGCGCAGCCGGCCTTCGGCGCCCTCAGCGGGATCGGATGCCGTAACCGTGAAACCCTGGGCCAGGTAGTAGGCCGCCCAGCTGGCACCAATGACACCGGTGCCGACGACGGCGATCTTTTGCTTTGATCGGAGCTCAGTCATTTTAGTTTTCTTCCTTTGCATCGTTGGGGGTGAACTTGTCTTCCAGGGATTTGGTGCCCCGGGTCATCAACGCGCCGCCGATCACGGCCAGAATGCTCGTGAAGGCGAAGACAATCAGCGCCGCAGTCCAGCTGCCCGTCGCCGAGAAGAGTGCACCGCCCAGCAGGGGGCCGAGGGTGCCGAACAGGTAGCCGATGCCCATGGCGAAGCCGGCGATGGCGGCAGAGCCCTGTGCGGTCCGGGTGCGCTTGTTGAACATGGTGATGGCCAGCGGGAAAGCGCCACCTCCGATGCCCATGATGAAGGCCCAGAGCAACGCCAGGTTCGGGGCGGTGATCATGCCGATATAACCGACGGGGAATACCAGGGCCAGGACGATCGCGATCGGCGTGACGTTCTTCAGCTTGGTTGCCAGGATCGGGGTGATGAGCGCCATCGGCAGGGTGAGGAACGTGAACACCGAGAAGGCAGCGGCAGCGGCAGCCTGATTCATGCCGCCGGACTGGAAGATGGTGGGCATCCAGGCAAGCATGCCGTAGGTGTTCAGCGACGCCATGGCGTAGAACAGCGCCGTGCCGACGGCGATGGGGCTCTTGATGAGCTGGCCTACGCCCAGATTCAATCCGGTTGCGCCTGCTGACGATCCCGGAGCCACGGATGCGGCGGACTTCTTCTTGCCTGCCTTGACCAGTTGCACGATCCATGGCAGCGCCGCGAGCAGCGACAAAATCGACCAGGAAGCGATCGAGATCCGCCAGCCGGCGGCATCCGCGATCGGGACCGCCGTCATCGCGGGCAGGCTGGCACCGGCTTGCATCAGCAGTGCGAAGACGGTCAGCATCGACGCCTGGCGATCAGGGAAGTACTTCTTCACAAGAGGTGCGCCTACGACGTTGCCGAAGCCCATACCGAACAGTGCAACGGCGCTGAGGACAAAGAAGAGCGGAACGTTGTGGGTCATGGCACGTCCGGCGGTTCCGGCTGCGGCCAGGAGCATCGCCAGCGCGGCGGTCAGCTCCGGGCTCCAGCGGCGGATCAGCACCGGCGCCAGGAAGCCGGCGGTTCCGAAGCTGAGGGTGGGCAGCATTCCAAGGAAGCTTGCACCGGCAACGCCAATGCCCATTTCGGTCCGGAGGGTGGTCAGCAATGGTGACATGCCGGTAATCGCGTAACGCAGGGTGATGCCCAGCAGCACGATGCCGACGATCAACCCGACGCGCCCGCGCCACAGGCTGACGGGAGGGCGGTCCGCCCCGTCGTCTTGGGACGGGGTAGCCGGAGAGGTAGTTGTTGCAGTCATTTCACAGACGCCTTCGATTCTTGAAAGTGGCCTGGGAGGGTTGCCTGCGAAGGCCAAACTTATTTACCAGTAAAATATATCAGCTACTTCACCGGTAAATTACATTGCATCTACATTAAGAAGGTGAGGTCCGTCTCGTTGCCAGCAGATGGGGCGCCGGATAGCAACACTCCCCACGCCCGACGGCGGTGCTGCCGCCCAAGGCAATCCCCGCCGCGAACCTCCCGCCCCCAGTCGGTTAGGCCCGCTCTGCGTTTTCGGAGACCCTGCGCAGTAGTGTGGCCAACGCAGCTTGCTCGTCGTTACTCAGGCCTTGCAGCAGTTGTTGATCAGCCTCCAGGCAGCGGGGGAACTGCGTCTCCACGAGGCTTCTACCGGCGGGGGTCAGTTCCAGCAGGACGCCCCGCCCGTCGCGTTCAAGACGTTCCCGGCTGATCAGACCGACCGCCTGCAGACGCGCCGTCAGCTTGGTTGTTGCCGCGCCGCTAAGCATGGTCTGCGCGGTGACCTCATTGGCGCGCAAGGGCCGCTCACTGCGGGCCAAGGCGCAGAGCACATCGAACTCCGAGCGCGACACTCCACTTGGGGCAAGAACGCGGTCAAGCTGCTGGATCGACTGGGAAGCAATGCGGTTGATGCGTCCCACCAGTTCAATGGAGGTCGTATCGAGTCGCGGCATCGCCCGCTTCCAGCTGGCCCTGAGCCGAGTGATGAAGTCGCTGTCCTGGTATTCGGAAGTAGTCACTCCTCCATTATAGGATACGCGTAATTTACTAGTAGTTTACTAGTATACTATTGAGACAGCCCATCCTTTTGATTGGAGAACTCCCATGGCCCTACCCGCAAATGGCAAGGTATTGACGGAAGCCGGGGCGGTGAAATCATCGCTGTTCCGCCAACCCCCGGCCGTGTGGGCGGTGGCATTCGCGTCGATGGTGACCTTCATGGGCATCGGGCTGGTGGGGCCGATCCTGCCCACGATCTCCCAAGCGATGAACGCCACACCAACGCAGACCTCATTTCTCTTCACCAGCTATCTGGTCGTCACGGCCGTGGTCATGTTCTTCACAAGCTGGCTCTCCTCCCGCATCGGAACGCGCAGCACCATGTTGATCGGTCTCGCGGTCATCGCCGCCGCGGCCGTCGGCTGCGCCCTGTCATCGGACATTGGCGGCATCATCGCTTTCCGAGCGCTCTGGGGGCTGGGCAACGCGCTGTTCCTATCCACCGCACTTGCCTCCATCATTTCGGCCAGCGGCGGGACCGCAGGACAGGCCGTCATTCTCTACGAGGCCGCCCTCGGCCTTGGTCTGGCCGTCGGTCCGCTCGTTGGCGGTCTACTCGGCGATATTTCATGGATGGTCCCGTTCTGGGGCACGGCCACGCTGCTGGCGATCGGGTTTGTCGCACTCCTGGTCTTCGTCCGTGGTTCAGGCAAGCCAGCGGAGAAAAGCCATGTCACAGCACCGTTCAAGGCCCTCGCAACCCCGTCCATCCTGGTGCTGAGTATCGTGGCGTTCTTCTACAACTCCTCGTTTTTCGTCACCCTGGCCTACGTCCCGTATCCGCTCGGAATGTCAGCGGTCGGCATCGGTCTGGTCATGACCGGCTTCGGCATCGGCTTGGCGTTGACCAGCGTTGTCATCGCACCGCGCCTGACCCATCGGTTCTCCCCGATCCGTGTGCTCGCTGCCACTCTCGTCGTCTTTGCCGCCACCCACATCGCGGCCTCCCAATTAGCCGGGAGTACTCCTTGGCTGGTCGTATGCGTCGTCTTGCTCGGCTTTGAGATCGGCGCCGCGAACACTGTGCTGACCGAAGCAGTCATGGAGGCCAGCAACCTGCCCCGTGCGGTCGCCTCCTCCGCATACTCCGGGATCCGCTTCTTCGGCGGCGCGATCGGCGCCCCCGTGGGCACCGGGCTCGCCGTCCTCGGTACGGGAGTACCGTTCCTCTTCGCTGCCGCAACCGCCGTCGTCGGCGCCCTCCTGTTGGCCGTCTTCCGCCGCATCCTCACCCCGGCCGATCACCCCGTCCACGAGACGGGCGAATTCGAAGCCGCCGCCATCACCGCCGGCGAATAGGGACCTGCAAGGCATCACATCTGACCGCGCCGATAGGGGTGGAGCGGCTCAGAACCTAAGTGTGGTCTTCAACCAGTCCGCTCGCCGCGATTTCACGGAAGGTGTAGATCGCACGGGCTGCAGCGTCGGTGTCGCGGAAGGGGGCGGAGAACGCAAGCACTTTTCCGAAGTTGTCAACAAGCCTTACCCTGCAGCTGCCGCCGTTGTCAGTGAACACTTCAAAATGTCCCGCCATCAGAGAAGTTCTCCATGACGGCGTCCGGGGGAACGCTTGGACAGTCCACCCACCGGAGTAGTGCTGGACGGTTGATGATTTCCTTCGCGCCGCCGCTCCAGCTCGCCCGTCACGAGGTCAAGCAACGCCCGGGCCGGTTCGGAGAGTCGGTGAGTTGCGGCCGGGTGGGCTAGTTCGTCGCAGTGAAGCAGCACGCGACGGATGCGTTCCAGTTCGCGTGAAGGCACGGATGGCCACCGCCGAAATAGTTCTTGAATCGCGCTTTGCCGGGGTAGGTACCCCCGCCACGGTTCGCTGGCGGGGTCCTGTGTCCACTTTGCGCCGCGCTGTGCAGCACGAACATCGAGGTGGCCGGCCCTCAGACCATGAAAGCGGGGGTGGTTGCGTTGAATCGGTGCCATGACGGACTTCCTCATTCGAAATCGAGAAAGCCAGCTGCTTGACTGATACCAGCATATAGAATGTGACTTACGTCATGTCAATCTTTGCGTCTTTGTTTCGACGAGTAAGCGGACCGGTGGACGCCCTGCGTGCAAAGTTCCCGCGAGGGCGTAATGTCGGCTTAGGAGATTTCGGGATGGTCGTTCGGATCCGGGGATTAAATATCAGGGCGGTGCAGCGTGCGAACAAGCATGGCCTGAGGCTCAAGGCGGGAATCCTGGGCACCCCTTGGAATCGAGGCTGCATGGCCAGCAACGACGCAGTACCCACCACAGAACAATTGCAGGATCTTCTGCTTGAAAGTCCGGGTTTCACCGAATTTCTCCTGGGCCCGGCCACCATTTCGGCATCGATGCTGGACGGCCGGGAGCCTCTGTTGTGCGCCATCACAGTCGAGTTGGACGAGGGCCCTTCAACGGTGGCCAGCAGCACCGCTGCGGCGCAGCGATTGGACGAAAAGCAATACGCGCTGGCAGTACCCATCCAAACAGACTCATCGTCGCGGGCGGCCTTGAATTGCCCGCCATCCCAAATGAATCTCCTGGCGTTGGCGATGCAGGAATTGGATACCGAGAGGATGGCAGACTCGTGACCACTTCAGAGCCGTGGCAAGCCCACAACGCGTTGACTGGAAGGGTCGCTCACCCGAAGCAGGACCTTGGCACCACACTCCAGGATCTTGTCTTGGAGTGCGTCGGCGTTGAGGACTTCCTCGCTCACTTGGCTACCTTGGCTGCGGCCGCTCTTTCAACTGCCTCCAACGATGTCTCCTGCGGGGTCGCCCTCAAGACGAGGAAGAACGGGGTTGCCACTGCTGGCAGCGATGAAAGAGTGCATGCGCTCGATGAATTGCAGATTGATTTCAGCGATGGTCCTTGCCTCACGGCCTTCCGGAGCCATTCGGTGATTCTTGTAGCCGATACCCGCAATGAAAGACGGTGGCGTGACTATGTGGAGGTTGTTTGGCAGAACGGCATTGGATCGATCCTGGCTGTGCCGCTTGACGTGGTTGGTGAAGCCGAAGCCGTCATGAAGTTCTACTCAACCGCCCGGCGCGGGTTTTCGGCTCCGGATATTACTGCCGCAGAAGAATTTGCCGACAGTGCGTCCAAGTCGCTGTGCCTGGCATTGACGATCTCCCAGCTGCGTCACGCCCGGGACGATCTCACGACGGCCATGCAGTCCCGTTCGACGATCGATACGGCTGTCGGCATTGTCATGGCGCAAAATCGATGCGGACGCGATACTGCTATCAAGGTGTTGACCCGGGCGTCGAACAGTCGAAACGTCAAACTCAGGGATATAGCCGCAACCGTCATCGCCTCGGTTTCGGGCGAGACAGACTCAGCAGCATACTTCGACGAATAGTGCCCGTGCCATCAATATGACCTGGGCCCGGGCCTGCCGCGTACTGATGCAGCGCCACTCACTGACCGTTGACATGGCCTTTGCTGAACTGATGCGCCAGAGCCGGCGGCAGAACAGCACATTGGGTCAGATCAGTGCCGATCTCGTCGTCGGAATCCTAGGCCGCTGCCTTCCGTCGCCTGCGAACTGGACTCCCCGGGACAACCGCGACGATCGGCACGCTGAAGCGCGCAGCGCGGCGGGAGATGTGGTGGGTATCCAGACGACGGCGGACCGGCGCCGTGAGGGGTGGTGCTTGCTGCGCCGTCCGGGAGAAGAACCAGCTCTTGGCGAGTTCCACCAGGACCATGTACAAGACCACCATTCCCAGTAGTGCCAGGAAGAACGGCACGGGCAAAGGATCGAAGCCCAGCAGCCCGGCCAGCGGTGACAACGGCAGGAAGATACCCGCGGCTACCACTCCCAAAGATGCACTCAGCAGGCCAAGCGATGGCCGGCTGCGCAAGAATGGAACCCGCCGGGTCCTGATAGCGAAAATGATGAGGGTCTGCGTCGCAATGGATTCGATGAACCAACCCGCCCGGAACTCCCCCGGGACCGCGTTGAAGACGAACAGCATGAGCCCGAAGGTCGCAAAATCGAAGACTGAGCTGATCGGCCCGAAAAGGAACATGAAGCGTCGGATGAAGGCGATGTTCCAATGCGATGGTGCCAGCAGTTGTTCCTTGTCCACGCGGTCGCCCGGGATGGCCAACTGGCCGCTGTCGTACAGCAGGTTGTTGAGCAGGATCTGTCCCGGCAGCATGGGCAGGAAGCTCAGCACCACGGACGCCGTGGCCGCGCTAAACATGTTGCCGAAGTTGCTCGACGTTCCCATGAGCACGTATTTGATGGTGTTCGCGAAGATCCTCCGGCCCTCCATCACGCCTTCGGCCAGCACGCCGAGGTCCTTTTCCAAAAGCACAATGTCGGCCGCGTCCTTGGCGACGTCGGTAGCGCTGTCCACGGAGATCCCGATGTCCGCTTTGTGAAGGGCAAGGGCGTCGTTGACGCCGTCGCCCATGAAGCCCACTGCCCCGCCGCTCTGGCGCAGCAAGCTGATGATGCGAGCCTTTTGCTCGGGCGAGACGCGGGCGAAGATGGTGGCTTTCCGGGCGGTGGCGGCCAGCTCGGCATCGGACAGTGCGTCAACGTCCGCGCCGGTGAGGGTTCCGCCCGAAATCACGCCGAGTTCGGAACACACTTTTTCGGCGACTTTGGCGTTGTCCCCGGTGGCGATCTTCACGGCGATACCCAGCGCGGCAAGCTGGTCCAGGGACGCTTTCGCGTTTGCCTTGGGCCGGTCGAGGAAGACGAGGAAACCCGCCAGGACGAGCCCTTTTTCGTCGTCGGGCGTGATGCTGCTGAGCCCCGCGGCTGGGCGGGTTGCTACCGCCACCACCCGCGATCCGGCGTCGAACTGTTCATCCAGCAAGGCCTGCACGCTAGGCGAGGTTGGCCCGCAGAGGGCGAGGATGTTTTCCGGGGCGCCTTTGGTGACCAGCCGTGCCGGGCGGCCGTCTTCGCGCACCAGCACGCTGGTGCGCCGGCGCTGGTGGTCAAAGTCAATCAGGTCGAGGCGTTCAAAGCGGGCGGGATCGAAGGCGGCGCCGCCGCTTTCCCACAGTGCGGCGTCCAGCGGGTTCTGCCCGGCCGTGGATTTTTTGGCTTCGGCGTAGTCGGTTTCGGTGGCCAGCAGGCCCAGGGTGAGGAGTTCGACGTCGGACACGCCCGGTGAGGCGGGCAGCGCGCCGGTGAAGCTGATGCGCCCCTCGGTGAGGGTGCCGGTTTTGTCGGTGACCAGGATGTCCATGTCGCCGAGGTCCTCGATGCAGACGAGTCGTTTGACGAGGACTTTGCGGCGGGCCAGTTGGCGGGTGCCGGTGGCGAGGCTGGTGCTTACGACGGCGGGCAGCAGCTGCGGCGTGATGCCGACGGCGATTGCCAGGGAGAACAGCAGCGACTCGATCAGCGGGCGGTGCAGCAGGAGGTTCGCGATGAAGATCAGCGTGGTGAGCGCGATGGCCACCTGTAGAAGAAGGAAGGAGAACCGTTTCAGTCCGAGCTGGAATTCGGTTTGGGGCTGCCGTTCTCCCAGGCCCAGCGCAATCCGGCCGAATTCAGCGCGGCCGCCGGTGGCCACCACTACGCCGGTGCAGCCGCCGGATTGGATGACGGTTCCCATGAAGACGCAGGATGCGAGGTCGCCCAGCGCCGCTCCGTACGCCACCGGCGCGGGATCCTTGCCGGCGGGTAGGGACTCCCCCGTCAGGATGCTTTCGTCGCAGAGGAGGTTTTTGGTGCTCAGGAGGCGGATGTCGGCGGGAACGATCGCGCCCAGACTCAGGTGTACGACGTCGCCGGGCACCAGGTCTGTGACGTTCACGTCCTGCGTGGTTCCGTCGCGGAGCACGACGGCGCGGTGAGTCACCCGGGAATGCAAGGCTTCGGAAGCGCGTTCGGCGCGGAATTCGTTGGTGAAGCCCAAGCCCACGCTGACCAGGAGGATGACGCCGATCACGATCGAGTTCGTGGCATCGCCCAGGAAGAGGGACAGCCCGGCGGTGATGATCAGCAGGATCAGGATGGGGCTGGCGAACTGCCGGCCCAACACCGCCCAACCGTTGGCCCGGTGCGTCCGCACGGCGTTCGGGCCGAGTTCTGCCAGGCGTTCCGAGGCTTCTTCGTTTGTCAGGCCGGCTGGGCTGGAGCCCAGGTGATCCAGTACTTGGTCCGGCTGAAGGCACGCGGCCTCGGTGATTGGCAGCTGTGTGGAGTGCCGCTCCTGGAGTTTGAGATCTGACATGCCGTATCCGTTCGAATGCAAGCCTGAGGGAGTCTGCTCCCCTGGATAAGAGTACGGCTTGGGGGTGGGTGCTTGGGGCGTGCGAAAGGGTGTCGTTGCTTGGGTTACGGGGGTGGCTGGGAGCGGGCGACGGCGGACTCGGCTTTACGGAGGAGCTCGCCTGTGAGCACTGAGTTTGCTTCCATTCGTACGGAGTTTCGATCGAATGCCACTGAGATCGGGCATATCGCACACTTAGACGTGATGAGTTGGTCTTATTTTGCTGTTGATGAAACTACTCACTCTCTCCGCGGCAGTCACCTCCTTGCTCGTCGCCGTCATCGCGTCCTTCAGCAACCTGGCTATGGGGGTGCTGTCCGTGACCGCGGCTGGAGCAAGCCTTGCGAGGTGGTTCGTCTACAGGAAGCAGGCGAAGTGACAGTGGAGCACTGGGGAAGACGTGGTGATATCGCAGGCGCGGCTGGCGGGTAGTTCCAAACAAGATGAACAACTGCACTATCTAAAAAATATGAATCAATTCGAGCCATTTGGGGGAACGAAATGAAGTTCAGGGGAAAACTGCCATCGACCGCGATGCTTGTAGCTGCAGGGCTTTTGGGTTCCGCTCTTCCTTCCACGGCGGCCGAGCTGCCTTCGGATCAATCGGCGAGAGCGCTCAGTGCTTTGGAACGAGCCGTCCAGCATTCCGAGATCGCGCACTCAAACTCAAACCTGAGCTCGGCAGCTCGCTCATCTTTCCAAGGGAAACTCGAAGTCGACTCGCAGTCGTTTCAGGAGCGCTCAGTTCGTCTTGTTGATCGAGGCACGGAAGCCGATCTGTCGGGTGCCACGCTGCAGATCCGCTTCCGCGATGATTCGGTTCGGGAAGCCGAGGCCGGCAGCGGGACCCTGACCGTATTCGGGTCAAAAACTTCGGACTACAACTACGCGGCAGGTTCCGTGGACGGTCGGCTCGCGGGCTATACAATCATCAATTCTACCAATAAAAGCAGCTTCGAATACGAATTCCTGATTAACGGAGCTCCAGCAGTCCTCGAGCCGCGGAGCAATGGTGGTGTCGCGGTCTACTCCGCCGACGGCACACTGGTCAACGCGATACTCCCAGCCTGGGCTGTGGATGCCACTGGCAAGAAACTGCCAACGTCATACTCAATCAAAGGAAACATCCTCCTACAGGACGTCAATTTGCAGGGAGCGACCTTCCCGGTGGTTGCCGACCCACAGACGGCCTGCGACTCCTGGTTCTGCACAACGGAATTCAATAAATCCGAAACCAAGACCATCGCGGACAATGGATGGCAGGCAACAGGGGTCATCTCCATCGGGTGCGGGCTGCTGAATCCGGGAATGGCCGTGCTGTGCGGGGCCATCGGAGGTGCTGTCACAATTACTGCGTCGCAAGCTCATAACCAAGGCGAATGCGTGGGCATCCGAACACCTCGGTTTGCTGGTCAGGTTTCCTTCCCTGTCATCTACAATGGCAGCAATTGCAGGTAAACAGTGGCCTAGGAGCCGAGAAATGATCACTGCAGAACAATCCCGCCACGTGATGCTTCACGGTTGGAGCGGCTTGCTGACACTCGCAATCGTGCTCTTGGGCGTGGCCATGATTTTCATTGGCCCCGTTCGCGAGTTGCTTGGACCGCTGTGGACCGGGTACCCGGTCATAGCTTTCGCCTACATTTTTCTTGGCGTCCCGGCAATTCACCGTTACCGGTCAGGAAAGGCCCGCCAAAGCGGCTCTCTTTAGGGTCTTTCAGTGGCGCCACTCCAGAGTAATCCGCTGGCTCTTCGCAATTAGGCATGGTTGGGCGGGTTTTCCGGCCCTTCGTTCGGCGCGGAATTCGCGAACAGCCAGCCCAACACCGCCCATCCGTTGGCCCGGTGCGTGCGCACGGCGTCCGGGCCGAGTTGCGTTAGGCGCGCGGCGGCTTCTTGGTTTGTCAGGCCCGCTGGACTGGAGCCCAGTTGTTCCAGCACTTGGTCCGGATGAAGGCACGCGGCCTCGGTGATCGGCAGCTGCATGGAACGCCGCTCCTGGAGTTTGAGATCTGACATGCCGTATCCGTTCGAATGCAAGCCTGAGGGAGTCTGCTCCCCTCGATAAGAGTACGGCTTGGGGGTGGGTGCTTGGGTTCGTGACTTGTGGTGCGCGGCCTACTTCTCGTCAACGGTCTGCGGGGTGCGCCTGTTTCCTCCACGTGTCCAGGCCAGTCCACCAATTGCAGCTGCTGCACCCGCCGAAACAAGGTCGGTCCACCACGGCCACTTTGAATCTGACACCGAAGCCAAGGCCATAAGGATCAGCAAAGTCGAGACCCCGGTAATCACGGCGGCCACAGCCTTTTCAAGGTCACCGCGAATTCTGCCCAGCCGACAAGCCCAAAAGGTCAATACGGCAATGATGCAACCCGACACAGCACCTACCATCGCCCCGCCGAGCCCGCTGAGTATCGCCAATCCGGGGCCGCCAGACCCGTTCAAGAGCAGTACCGCCAGCGCAGAGGCACACCCGAACCCAGCCCCGAACAACAATCCCCTGCTTGCTGATCTGTTCAAAGTTTCCTCCGTCTCTGGCGGGCGTCCAGAATACTGCAAATAGTCAAAGTCTATTGCTTCGACGATAATTCGGTTCAGATTGCTAATGAAAGCAGCGGGACCCTAACCGTATTCGGGCCTTCGGAATACAGGACGCTGGGGTTTATCGCGCGGTGGGAAACGGACGATGGCGGACTCGGCTTCACGGAGGAGCCCACCACAGCGCACGGAGTTTGGCTCGTTTCGCACGGAGTTTTGCTGAAATGACACTGAGATCCGGCATATTGCACACGTAGACGCCCTCGGTCGGGCTTATTTTGCTGTTGATGAAATTTCTCACTCTCTCAGCCGCAGTCACCTCCTTGGCCGTCGCCGTCATAGCGTCCTTCAGCAACCTGGCCATGGGGTTGCTGTCCGTGACCGCGGCTGGAGCGAGCCTTGCGACGTGGTTCGTCTAGAGGAAGCAGGCGAAGTGACGGTGGAGCACTGGGGGAAGACATGGTGATATCGCAGGCCCGGCTGGCGGGTAGTTCCCAGCGCTTGATCTGGGGAATTGTGGGTGCTTCAGTCATAGTTTTACTCGTGTCTGCCTTGGCCGCGGGCATCCTCCTGCCCGGGCTCCTCGTGGCCGCCGGCATCGTTGCCGTTACCTGGACGATTGTTCGGATGACCGTCTCCATCGCGACAGCTGAAGAGAAAATCGTCGTGCGCTGCGCGCCGTTCTATTCAACAGAGATTCCGATCTCAGAAGTTTCGGCGGTAACTACGGCCCGGGATACATCCCTTTCAGAGGGATACGGCATCCGCATCCTTGAAAAGAAAACTCGAGGGGTACTGGTGGGCGGTCCAGCGATCTCCTTGGAAACGGTCAATCGGCGATGGATCATCTCAACTGCACATCCGGAGGAAGTCGCGTCAACAATTCGCGATCACATGAGCGGCAAGTGAATAACTGCACTATCCAATGAGAAAGGAGACATCATGAAGAAAGCCTTCAGCACTGGCCTAATTTCGGTCTTACTGCTATCTAGCGTGCCAGCCGGAACACCAGTATTCGCGGCACCCAACCCATCTGATTCGATTCAATCCGTCAAGAAGAACGATGAAGCAAGGCCACGTTCCCTATTTCAGGCTATATGGTTCGCCACTGGAGATCAGGTGGCCGGGCTCAGCGAGAACGTCCGAAGCCAAACTTTTCAAACATATCTGAAAAAACATGCCAGCCAGGAAACAGATATCCAGCAAATGGCTAACGTCGTGGCTGACACTCTTGAAGAATCGCAACCCGGATACCTCTCAACACTCCACAAGAACCTAACCTCCGGCGACGCCTACCAGGTCGAATCCGCTCTGGCGGCCACAAGCACGGATGTCCTTCAAACCGTGCGGGAAAAGTATGACTTCAAAGGAGCATCCGTGAACAAGGATGGCGGAGCATCCGGCAACTGCCTATGGGTCGTCGCAGTCGCCGCCGTGGCGGTTTGGAGCGGAGCAGTCGTGGTCAATTACGCGGGGGTCGTGAATGTTGCCGGAGCAGTTAACGCAGTTGGCTGGTTCAACGCGTCAGTGTCAGTGAATGTCAGCGGAGCATCGAGTATTCAGACGGTAGCTGCGACGGACGAGCATCGGGCAGCCACCGAAGATACTGTAGCGGCATTGACTACGGCACTCGCGACGTAGAGACCTTGTGGGACTGAACCGCATGGGGTCTATCTCTCGCCGACAGCGACCCCGCCCAGGGCCTCTTCCTAATTTGCATAGGATGCCGCCGATGTTCTTGGTTCTCATCGTCCTGGCCTATTCCATCTTCGCCGTATCACCCCATTCGACTTTCCACCTTCCGGGTACTGGTGCAATTAGGGAAGATCTGTCAAAGGCTGTTCCCCAAGGCTGGGGCTTCTTCACAAAGTCTCCACGGGATCCGTTCCTGCTGGTCTATGCGAATGATGGCGTCGGCGGCCATCAGGAAATAATGCAACTGCCGACAGTCAAGGTCGAGAATTATTTCGGCGTAGGTCGCTTCGACCGTGGGCAGCCCGTTGAACTCGCAAATATCGTCAACCGAGTTTCTTCCCAGAGTTGGAACAACTGTGGTCCCACCATTAATTCGTGTCTCGACGCGCCATTGACGGCCGTCGAAGTGCACAATGAGAAGCCCGAACCGAGTCTCTGTGGCCAGATGAAAGTGGTGGAGGTCGCTCCCGTTCCATGGGCCTACCGACACCTGACTGATGCTCGATTCCAAGCTCAGAAGGCGATGACTTTGGCGGCCACGTGCTCCTGAGGATGTTTCAACCCCGAATCAGGCAAATCGAGCCTGTTGCTTGGTCGCCGGTTATTGGAGTGGTCCGAGCTATTTTGGCCTTCGCGAGTCTCCTCACCCTGAGCGCGACGCCAACGGACAGCCTCTTCCAGCCGCTTTGGGGAATCGGCCCCCAACCGGTGTGCAAGGGAATTAACGCATTCAACCTCTTCTGTGCCTTCGGACCTGACAATCTCGAACTGTCGAAATTAGTCACGGCTGCCGCACTCCTATTAATCATCTCAGGGTATCTTCCGCAGATCACTTCTTTGTTGCATTACTGGATTTCGTTCTCTCTTTTCAATGGGATCGCAATTCCCGACGGAGGAGATCAGATCACCGTTGTGTTGACCTTCCTATTAATACCAATCTGCATAACCGATTCTCGACGGAACCATTGGTCGTCCTGGTCAGGTTCCTCGCCCCCGGCAGGATGGCGGTGCGGATGGGCCGTCGCCTGCTTGATAGGCATCAAGATCCAGGTATCGATCGTGTATTTGCAATCGTGCATCGAAAAGACCGCACAGACCGAGTGGGCCACCGGGAACAACCTCTATTACACAGCCTCAGGCGTGTTCGGCTTCTCCAATCCCGTGAGAGCTCTATTGGCACCGCTCCTTGAGAATGAAGCCACAGTTAGCTTGCTAACGTGGTCGGTTCTGGCTCTTGAGTTCGTCATTGCGGTGACGCTGTTGACGCCTGCCGTTTGGCGTCCATTTCTATTCCTATCAGCGGCACTTTTCCACGGCGGAATCGCGTTCCTAATGGGATTGTGGAGTTTCGCTCTTGCCATGATCGCCGCCGACCTCATTCTGACCCTTCCTCTTGCCGGCGTTGCATTCAGCTCGGGATTCTCACTGATCGCCAACAAGCCTGATTCAGGATCGGTCAAAGAGGAGCAGCCTACCGAAGGAAAACCGTTTTGAAGATCATGGCGCTGTGATTTGTCCTCAAGATGAAATCACAGTCAGTCTGCCCGACATAGCGGCTGCGATTTCTAGGTGGAGATCGGAGCCGGACTATTGGTCAAACATAGATTGCTGAGGCCAAGGACTTTGCGAGGACGGCTGTACCTTGTTGCGACCTCGGCGGGAGGGCTGTGGGCCGCGCAGTGGATCGCCTTCTGGGCCACGTCAGGAAGGACACCCAGCCCGACAATCGCCAGTCTACTCATGTTCAGCATCATCTTTCTTTTCTTCGTCCTTGGCATCAAGCCAGGGGTCCTTGGTTTCCGCCAAAGAAAGACTAGCCAGTTCCGGCCGTGCCCTACTTACGGGCCGCGCTGACGGTGCCACAGATACTCACCCCAGATCTGCCGTAAGGCTGAGTTCTTAGCTAGGATCTGGCTGGACCGGGCGCGTCGCATGCGGCCCGGAATTGAGAGACTCTTGGGGGCACGATGTTGGAATTGAAGCGCATCTACTGGACTCGGCAAACGCTCCGACTCGTCATGTTCGGCTCAGTTATCTGGCTCTTTGCCGCCTGCATCCTCGCTGTCGCGCGCCCTGGGAGTAACCAGCGACCCACTTCGGCTATCGACGTCATGCGTCCGATGTTCAATGCCATCCTTGCTGCGGCTTCGACGCCGGGCTTGCTCATCATCGCCGTCGTTGTCGTTGCCGTCATCATTCGCGGTAGGGATCTGCGACGGCGCGACCCTCTGCGTCGCTTCACGCGCCAACAACGCCGGGAGGGGATGGCGCTGGCCAACGGGCAGTGCGAAATGGAGGCTGGCTTTCGCCGGCCGCTGCTCCCGCCCGGCGGAACACGGCGATCATTTCTACCCGTGGTCGAAGGGCGGTGCGACGTCGCTGCAGAACTTCGTTGCGGCCTGCAGCAGGTGCAACCGTGCGAAGGGTGCCCAGATACCGTCACCGAGCCAGCAGAAGAGATTGGAACGGCGGCGGCTCGGGTACGTCAATGCGAGAGAACTCGTGAGGGTGGGCGAACGGAGGGGGCTGCCTAGCGTGTTCAAGAATCTCTCCTAAAACGTCGGAGCCCGGCCATAACGTGTACAAATCAGATTACCGAAACTAAGAGCAAAGGTCCCTTCAACGTTCGCACTCGCGGCCCTGCCTGCAAGCACGACCGAAGGAGCCAACTAATTGCACGACTGCGGGTGTCACTGCGCCACCGCAGCCGCAGCCGCATAGACATCAGCCGGCATCGGCCGGTGCAGCTTCCAAGTGATTGCGATCGGTTTCTCACCCGAATGCTGCACGTAGTCAACCTGGCCCAGGCACTGGTACGGAACTGTCAGACCTGTCTCGTCCTCTGAAGTCTCGCGAGTGAAAATCAGGATCTTCGAACCGTGCGAAGCCCTGTCCAGGTACCGCCGACCCGTCGGGCTTCCGGGTGACGTCGCGTTCTGCGATTCCCAATGGAACAGCTCCGGGCTGATCGCATAGTCCTTGTACATCGTTGTCGCCGAATGCTTCTTGTCGTCCTTATTGAGCGTGACAAAGAAGGTGTCCGTGGACGTCGCCGGGCACCAGGCCACTCCCTCCCGGTGCTGAACGTTCTTGCCAAGCTCCAGCGAACCGTACTGCAGGGCCGCCAGAATTTCCTCGCGTCGGTAGGTCGCGTGCGATAGGAGAGGAATGTGCTGCAGCCCCGCTCCGAGCCCCTTAGCTGCATGTTTGGAAGCCGCAACCCCGAGCTTCACGATCTGACGAATCTCGTTGCACACAAACTGGTAGCCGCGCAGATAGTCCAGGCCAGCGTCGTACGACTGGAAACCGCCGCCGTCGTCCCAAAGCGTGTAGAACAGCATTCTCGCGAAAGTCTGCTCCCGCATGCCGAGCGCGGCATAGCGGGGCGCGTCGGGGCTTACCAGCATCGAGTACGCCTGTGCACGTTCCGGATCGTCCACGTGGATGAGCGCTGCCATACGGCCAAGGAGCCTTCTCTCGTCGGCATCTGAGAGTTCGTGGACCCTCCCCTTGAGGACTGCCTCCAACGGCGAGAACCCCTCGATCAGCCCCGCCTGGCGAAGATAGCCAGTCCACGAATCCCTCGTGGACCGGTAGATCGACTTCACGTCGTTCCCGGAGTGCTTCAGGTACGCCTCCAGCTCGGTCTCAGCATACGAGGCGATGTCCCGAACAAGCTGTGCCCGGTTGAACCGCAGCTGTGCCTTGATGTTGTCCAGCACCAACTTCTGCGCCACCCGATCTAACACGATCTGCGACCCCGAGGGAAGATACGGAAACTCATGCTCGACGGCCTTCTCCAGCTCCTTGCGCCCGTAGCCAGTCAGCGCCCGGTAGCGCAGGTCGAAGCGGAACTCGCGGCGTTGCTGGCCGATGAAATCCATAACTGTCAGCACCGCCTTGCCCTCGGCACGGCGCAGCCCGCGCCCCAGCTGCTGGAGGAAAATCGTGGCGCTCTGCGTAGGCCGGAGCATCAGGATGGTGTCCACCTGCGGGAGATCCAGACCTTCGTTGAAGAGGTCGACGGCGAAGATGCAATTGATCTCCTGGCGACGGAGCCGCTCTAGAGCCGCCGCCCGGTCGGCGTCGTCGGTGCTCCCGTCGACCGCAGTGGAGGCGATCCCGGCACGGTTGAAGACCTCGGCCATGTAGTGGGCGTGCTGGACCGAGACGCAGAACCCGATGGCCCGCATCTGGTCGGTGCTGGTGACTTTGTCTCGAAGTTCGCGGATCACCTTGGCGGCGCGGGCGTCGTTGCCGGTGTAGAGGTTGTTCAGCTGGGCAGCATCGTAATTGCCGCGCTTCCAGTCCAGTTGGCTCAAATCGACGTCGTCCGAGACGCCGAAATAGTGGAACGGCACCAGCAGATCGGCGTCGAGAGCGTCCCAGAGTCGCAGCTCCGACGCCGTTCGGCCGTCGAAGAACTGTTTGGCGACGTCGACTCCGTCGCCGCGTTCCGGCGTCGCGGTCAGTCCGAGGAGCTGCTGCGGTTGGAGGTGGTCCAGTAACCGGCGGTAGGTGGGCGCCATGGCGTGGTGGAATTCGTCGATGACCACGACGTCGAAGAAGTCCGGTTCCAGCTGTTCAATGCCGAGGGACGAAAGGGTCTGTACCGACGCGAAGATGTGCTTCCACTCCTCCGGTTTATGTGCCCCGACGTAGAGTTCACCGAAAGCGCCGTCCTGCATAACGTCACGGTAGGTGCGCATCGCCTGTTTGAGGATTTCCTGGCGATGCGCAACGAAGAGCAGCTTCAGATCACGGCCGGCGGCCTCGCACAGTCTTTTGTAGTCGAGTGCGGCGATCACCGTCTTTCCGGTGCCCGTTGCTGCAACGACGAGGTTGTGGTTGAAGCCCTTGAGCCGCTCGGCTTCGATGTCTTCAAGCATCTCCTCCTGGTGAAGGAAGGGCTGGACTTCCAGGCCCGTGACTGCCTCCGGGGCTGCCGTGCGTCGTCCGCCGTTGCGCTCCAGTGCGGCGTCGAGCTTTTCTCCGTCACGCTCCGGGTCGTAGCTTTGAAAAGCCCGCTGTGCCCAGTAGCTGTCGAAGGTGACTTGGAACTTGTTCAGGAGTGCCGGCGTTCCGACGGAACTAAGCCTGACGTTCCATTCGAGGCCATCGAGGAGGGCCGCTTGGCTGAGATTGGAGCTACCGACATAGGCGGTATCGAATCCTGAGTTCCTGCGGAATAGCCAGGCCTTCGCATGGAGGC
The DNA here is from genome assembly GCF_039539965.1 of Arthrobacter methylotrophus. Lineage (NCBI taxonomy): Bacteria > Bacillati > Actinomycetota > Actinomycetes > Micrococcales > Micrococcaceae > Arthrobacter > Arthrobacter methylotrophus. The sequence continues at coordinate 3,334,355 of NZ_BAABED010000001.1, forward strand.
GCGTGGCCTGGGTTTCGTAGCTGATCTTCACCTCGGCCCCGTACCGGGTCACCAGCTCGTCGATCGCGCGGCGCTCGGTTGCGCCCATGTACGTGGTGGTGATGACTCTCAGGCGAGCACCGCGTTCCTTCAGTTGCTCGAGTGCGGGCTGGAGCAATCGGAGGCCGGTCCAGCGCACAAACGCGCAGAGGAGATCGACCGTATCGGCCGATTCAATCTCAGTTCGGAGCTCGGCTGCGAGGTTCGGGTCGTCTTTGCTATTGGTTAGGAGGGCCGAGTCTGATAGCGGCGTGGTGGGGCGGCGCAGTTGCCGGCGTTTCAGTGCGTCCGGGCGGTGCAGGGAGCGGAGCTGGGTGGGGCCCTGTGAGATACGATCCGCGCTCTGCACTTCCTGAAGGAGTGTGTTTGCGAGAGCCACGCGCTCGGCGGGTTGGACTGCAGCCAGAGCTTGGCGGACGGCGTCGGCGACGTGGCGGGACAGTACATCCGCACTATCTTCGTCGTCGACGGTTCCAAAATTCGGCGTTAGCTGAGGGAAGTTTGAGAGGCTTGTCATCAGCCTTTCGGTTTTGAGCAGTTCATATAGACCTTCGGGCAATTGTCCAATTGCCGATCCCCCATTGGATGTATTCACTGCGCCAGGCTATTTGCTAGAGCTGACAATAACCAACACCCCATGATTCTGGGGTGTTGGTTGGGTCCCCGAGTAGGAGTCCAGTGTTTGTGTGAGTTTCGTGTCCGAGAATGGACGCAGGAGGAATTTCACGAATCATGGCACGCAGACACACCCCCGAGCAGGTCATCGCCAAGGTCCGGCAGGGCCAGAAGATGCTCAATGACGGACGCCCGATGGTCGAAGTCATCAAGGAGCTCCAGATCACCGAAGCGACCTGGTACCGCTGGCTGAACCAGTACGGTTCCGAGAAGAACGCCGAGGCCTCCAGGCGGACCAGGGAGCTGGAGAAGGAGAACGCCCGGCTCAAGCGGCTGCTGGCGGAGAAGGAACTGGCCATCGACATCCTGAACGAGGTGGCGAAGGGAAAATTCTGAGCCCCGAACCCCGCCGCCGTGCCGTGCGCATGGCGGTGGAGAAGTTCGGGGCGTCCGAGCGCCTTGCCTGCAAAGTCCTGGGGCAGAACCGGTCCGCGTTCCGCAAGAAGAAACCTGACATGGGATTCCAGGAGGCCCAGCTGCGTGCGGACCTGAGGGCCGTGGCCGTAAAGCATCCCGCGTGGGGCTGGCGGAAGGCCCGCTGGCACCTGCTGGCCCAGCCTGCATGGGACGGGGTGGCGCTGAATAGGAAGCGGGCGCGCCGGCTCTGGCGTGACGAAGGCCTGGCCTGTAAAGCCAGGGCGCGGAAGAGGCGCAGGACCGGGCCCGGCGCCGGGGAACAGAAGCGGCTCACAGCCGAGTATCCGATGCACGTGGTCAGCTTCGACTTCCAGTCCGACGTGACCTCCTGCGGCCGGCACATCCGGTTCTTCAATGTCATCGACGAATACACCCGCACCGCCCTGGCAGTCATTCCGCGCCGGTCCTTCAAGGCCACCGACGTGGTCGCGGTGCTGGAGGACATCATCGCCGAGACCGGCACCGCACCGACCTACGTCCGCTGCGACAACGGACCGGAATTCACCGCCGCGGCACTGATTGACTGGTGCAACACCGCCGGCGTCGATACCGCGTTCATCGACCCGGGATCACCCTGGCAGAACGGCTTCATCGAATCCTTCAACGCCCAATTCAGAAGGGAACAGCTCACCGGAGAAATCATGGACACCATGGCCGAGGCAAGGTATTTGGCCGAGGAATGGAAAGCTATCTACAATCATGAACGGCCCCACGGATCCCTGGACGGCATGACGCCGAAACGCTACTGGGAGAACTGGACGCAGGAAAATCAACTAGCTATCGCATAGACGCTGGACTGCCAACGGGGGCCCAACCAGTGTCATTTGGCATAGGCCAATGACCATCTCTGCGGGGAAATCTCGGAAATCGAGACATTCGAACGCTCACCTGACGTCACGCAGACTTGAACCGCGAGGCCACTGACTCACATGTAGCGGCGACATCAACATCGCCGGCTGTCTGCTCTGCAAGCAGTTTGGCCAGCCGTTTCGGCCAAAGCACGTGAACGCCACGAGTCGAGAACGCGCCCCCGATCAGGGGCCAGTCGGCGTCGACGAAGCACAGCGCCCCGGCGACCGGCACATCTCCGAGGAGGTCGCGTAAGAGCCCGATCTGTTTAAGCACCCCATCGACCAGGTTCGTGCAGTCGCGCCGGCCGACAATAAGCTTCTCGACGCGTGGCCGAAGGATGCCACCCTCGATCTTTAGTTCAGGCCGGCCCTTGTACCGCTTGGCATCGATCACCCAGATTCCACCGGGAGTGATGGCTATGTGGTCGATGTTGGCCATCGAGCCGGGGATCCGGCGGTCGTGAAGGACCGCGATGTCGTCGGTCGCCAGGGAGTCGAGCCGGGCCCCGAGGCGTTCCTCGCCGATTGCACCCTGGTCCCAGGCCTTGGTGCTTTGCCGCTCGTCGGAGAGCGCGACGGCAAGGCCACCCAATCGGCCCCATTTCGCCCGGAGCCTCTCCTCATCCTTGGCCTTGCGGCGCTCGTATTCACGTCGCGCCGACGACCCGGCTACTCCGGACTCCGTGGGCGATGAATGTTCACCGAGTGGTCCGAGATCCGGGGACTTAGCCTCGGGGACGCACTCCAGGCAGCGGACGGTCTTCGTCTCGCTCTCATAAATCGCTTCCGTCCCGGCGGGAAGAGAGGCATCGCACATCCGACACGCTCCGGCGTACCGGAGCCTCATCTGCTTCATGAGGATGCACTCCGGATCACCGGCACGAAACCAGTCTGCTTGTAGATCACGGCGGTTATGCTGCGGATGCGCTTTGCCATGGCTCAATCTTCACCCACAGCAGGACCCTTTTCGGGGTGCCGCGCGTAGCGGCATTCAAAGAGGTAACCGCCATGCTGATCGACGTATAGGACACCAGTGGGTCGACCGTTCCTGCTGGAAGCCTAGGTGATGGCGCTCACGAAGTAGCGCCATCACCATCACCGGTAAATTAGTCCCTACCCTTACCCCAGCACCACATTCACCGGCTTCTCACCAGCCAGCATCAACGAAATCTGTTTCTTGATCAGCCGGACCATACGAGGGAACATGGCCGAGCTTGCCCCGCCCACATGCGGCGTGATCAGCACACCGGAGACCGTCCACAAAGGATGGTCGGCGGGCAGCGGCTCCGGGTCGGTCACGTCCAAGGCAGCACGCAACCGTCCCGAAGAAGTCTCCCGCAACAAGGCTTCCGTGTCCGCCACGGGACCCCGAGCCACGTTGACCAACAACGCGCCGTCCGGCATCGCCGCGAGGAACCGGGCGTCCACCAGCCCACGGGTGGCCTCGGATAAAGGTACGGTGACCACCACGATCTCGTGCAGCGGCAACTGTTCGTACAGTGAGTCGACGCCGTAGATCCGGCCGCGTTCATCGTCCCGTTCGCGGCTTGCCATTCGCGTGACGTGCGTTTCGAACGGCAACAGCCTGGCTTCAATGGCCTTCCCCACTCCCCCGTAGCCAACCAGGAGAACGCGGCGGTCCGCCAGGCTGGGACGCTGGCCGGCACCCCACGCACCGGACGACTGGTTCCGCACAAACTCCGGAATCCCACGCTGGCTGGCGATCATGATCCCCAAGGCGAGTTCCGCCGTCGACGTCTCATGGACGTCCGCCGCGTTGGCGAAAACGCAACCCGACGGCAAGACGTCAGCGACGCCGTCGTACCCTATCGACTGGCTCTGCACCAACCCAACCGTCACGCCATCCAGCGCCGCGAGCGCATCTGGCCGGCCCATGTAGGGCGGCACCAGCAGGTCGAAGCCGTCCGCAGGTGCGGGACCAGTCAGGTCCCACACCAGGAACTCGACCTCGGCGGAAGGTTCCATCGCGTCCAGGAGTTTCTGATCGGGCAGGCACACACGCAGCGCGGTTCCGTTCATTTCCCTGTTCCTGCTTCCCTTTTGCGGGTGGTCTTTGCGGGACGACATGTCGCCCAACACCAATTTACTTTCCGCAAACCTCGCTGAGCCTTTGAGCCGCTCAGCGCGTACCAACGGGCACAGCCAAAAGCATCTCTCGGTAGTGCCCCGCGTGCGTCGCCAGTTCCTCGTCCTTCACACGGGGCGCAGAATGCAGGACCAGGGGTTCTTCCATCTCCAGACCGCAGAGGTGCGCAGTTGCTTCCAGGGGGCGGAAGAGTTCGGCCATGGTGAAGCGGTTGTAGCCTTCAGGTGCGTAGGACGATTCCGGACCGCCGGTTAAGATGACCAGACGCAGCCGCTTTCCGTGCAGCGCGTCTCCGCCGGGACCGTAGGCGAAACCATAGCCGAGGTGGAGTCATGGAAGGTTTATCTGTCTCAGTCGTTAGTCAGGACCACGCGGAAGCGTGCACGTCCGGACATCATGCGATCGAAGCCTTCTGCCGCCTTCTCCAGCGGGTAGGTCTCGACCATCGGGCGCACGCCGGTCAGGGCCGCGAAGCGGAGGGTGTCCTCGGAGTCTTTCGCTGTGCCCGAGGCATGCCCGGCGACGGAACTGCTGCCCATGACGAGGGCCGCCGCGCTGACAGAGAGGGGCTCGTGAGGAACACCGACGACCACGAGCCGCCCGCGGGCCGCGAGCCCCGAAATGGTCACCGACATGGCCTGCGCGTCGGTAACGGTGGCCAGGACCACGCTGGCTCCGCCTAGCCGCTTCAGCTCTGCCGCGACATCGGTGGTGGTGCTATCGATGTAATGGTGCGCGCCGAGCTCGCGGGCGAACGATTCCTTCTCGGCGCCGCGTGCAATCGCAACGGTTTCGAAGCCCATCTTGGCAGCGAATTGGACTCCGAGGTGGCCCAAACCGCCCAGTCCGACGACGGCGACAAGGTCACCGGGGCGCGCGCCGCTGTGGCGCAGTCCGTTGAACGTTGTGACGCCGGCGCACATCAACGGAGCGGCCTCCGCGAAGCTGAGCGCATCGGGGATCGCGGCGAGGGCGTCCGCCGGCGCCAGGAGGTACTCGGCGTAGCCCCCGTCGGCGGTCAACCCGGTGACCTTCCCGACTTGGCATGAGACGAAGTCGCCGCGCCTGCATGATTCGCACTCAAAGCATGCTCCGCCGAACCATCCGACGCCCACGCGCTGGCCCTGAGTCCATTGCGTCACCCCTTCGCCGAGGGTCTCGATGGTTCCGGCGATCTCGTGACCGGGGGTGCGGGGGTAAGAGGACGCCATGCCCGCGGCGGGCATCGAGTCGCTGTGGCAGATGCCGTTGGCGGCGACCTTTACCAGGACGTGCCCGCGGGGCACGTCGGGAATATCGCGCTCAACGATCTGAAGGGATGCGCCGGGTGCGGCGAATTGGACAGCTTTCATGACGGGGGTGCCTTTCGTGGGCAGGGGTGGGCGGTGGTCCGCACGTATCTGATGTTGGAGCCGGGGGGCCCGTACCGCAAGGGTCAGCGGACAATCTTGAAGTTGAAGTCCGGAGTGCCGAGTGCGCCCCAGAGACGGAGCCAAACCGGCAGGAGCATTTCGGTGCCGCGAGCGGTAGTGATGTCGCCGAGGTCGATCACGTCCTGGTGGCCGAATTCTTTCAGGAGCCCGGTAACGGTGTCCTTGGCGTCGGAGTCGTTCCCGGAAACGAACACGCTGCCCGCCTCGGTCAGCCGGTCCGGATGAGCCATAAGGGCGGCGTTCATCGTGTTGAGGGACTTGACCACCCGGGCGGCGGGAAATGCGCGTTGGATCTGCTCGCCGAGGGAGTCGGTGTCCTTGACGAACAGCGTCGGCGGCATGCCGGTGCTGAAATCGAGGGGGTTGGCGATGTCCAGGATGACCTTGCCATCGAGGCTTTCGGCTCCGGCCTGAGTCAGCACGTCCAGGGACGCGGCGCCGTTGGTGGCATTGACCACGAGTTCGGCCCCGGCCGCGGCCTCGGCGAACCCTGCCAAAGCGATGCCGGTATTCTCCGCGGCCCAAGCGGCGAACGGCGGGGTACCCATGGCGTCGGGCTCGGTGCGGGAAAGGGTGGCCTCCGGGTCGCGGGTGCCGATGGTGACGGTGTGGCCAAGTTCGGCGAGACGGGCTGCGATAGTGCGGCCAACAGTGCCGGTGCCGAGGATTGCTGTCTTCATGGATGGATCTCCGTATTCGGTGTGAAGTCGAGTGGATGAACGGTCAGCGGGTAAGGATTTTGAATCCGAGTTCCCGGCCCATGCCCTGGCCGATGGCGAGGGAGAACCAGAGGGCGACGAAATCGTCCACAATCTTGGCCTTGTCGTTATCCCCAACGCGGATCGGACGCAGCCCGGTGGACTCTATGAGGTTTTCGGCGACTGCCTGGGTGGGACCGGTGGGGCCGGTGTAGAGGAGGTCGCCGTTGAGCTCGCCATAGCGCGGGTTGGCGAAGTTCTCCCAGCCGAGGCTGTTGAACGCCCGGTACGCGTGGGCGGTAGGAGCGTATTCGGTAATCAGGGCCAAGCTATTCATGCTCGGGGCGCCGATGTTGTTGGTGGCGTCGATAACCACCTTGTCGGCCAGATGCTGGCCGTAGGCGGGGATAGCGTCTGCCATGGCACTGCCGTTGATCGCCCACACTACCGCTTCGGCTGAGTGGATGGCGTCCTCGATGCTCGTGAGGCTGGCCCCGGCACGGCGTGCGAGCTCAACAAGGTCATCCCGTTGAGGGTTGCGCGTGCCCATGGTGACGATGTGCCCTGCCTGCACGAAGCGGGCGGCAAGCGTTTGGCCGATAATGCCGGTGCCGATAACTGCTACGCGGATGGTATCCATGAGGGATTCCTCTCTGTTGTGGCGGATCAATTAGACGAGCTGCACGCCGCCGTCGACGTCCAGGACGGTACCCGTGACGAAAGTGTTGCCCATGAGGAACACGGCTGCAGTCGCGACATCCGAGGGCAGCCCGGCGCGGCCGGCGGGCACGCTCGCAGCGTAGCCGTCGAGCATGCCTTGGCGCATCTGCTCCGGCATTCCCGCGTAGGCCGGGGTGTCGACCAGGCCAGGGGCGATCACGTTCACCCGGATGGGGGCGAGATCGATTGCGTTGGCCTTGCCGAACGCCTCAAGCGCCGCGTTGATTGCGGCCATCATCGGGCGTCCCGGCGCATGCTTTCGGCTAGCGGCCCCGCCCACGAGGGTGATGGATCCGTCCTTGGCGATCCGGTCCGCTGCCGCGCGGACTGCCTCGTAGTAACCCCAGAACTTAGTGTCCATGAACGGCCGCGCTTCATCCGTGGACAGGTCCCGGACGCCACCCATGGCGCCGGGCCCGGCTGAGAGCACCAGGTGGTCAAAGGCCCCGGTCCGCTCAAACAAGGACTCGACGGAAGCGGTGGAGGTGAGATCCACGCGCTCTAGCGCCACCCCGTCGGGGAGGCTGACATCCTCGGTGGTGCGTGCGGCTGCCGTGACTCGGGCGCCTTCTGCTGCCGCGTGCTCGACGACGGCGCGTCCGATGCCGGATGTGCCCCCGATGACAAGGACGTGCTTACCGGCGAAGTTGTAAGGGCTCATGGGGTTCTCCCGTAAGTAGGACGTCGATCAGATGTGACGGATCGTTCTCGAACAGTTTGTGACGGAACGATCCGTCTGTCAAACTGGATGCAGGAAACAACAGAAGACGTTCAAAAGGAGTGTGTTTTTCGTGGCCCGCAAGAGTGGCGAGGAGAACCGGCGCAACGTGCTCGAGGTGGCGACACGCCTGTTCTATGAACGCGGCATTCGCGCAGTCGGGATGGACACCGTGGTCAAAGAGTGCGGCGTCGGCAATGCCACCATCTACCGCCAGTTCCCCACCAAGGATGCCCTCGCCACAGCCTATGTGCAAGGGCGCGCCGACGCCTGGTTCGAGCGCATGGAACAAGCCGCCGGGGAATCCCCCTCCCCCGAGGGCAAGCTAGTGGCAGTTTTTGAAGTGCTCGCCGGGGACACTGCCGGCGCCTCCTATCGAGGGTGCCCGATGCTGAACACCAACACCGAGTTCCCCGAGGGCAACCACCCGGCGCACCTCGTGTCCGTGGAACACAAGCAGCAGGTACGGGACTGGTTCCGCTCTCTCGCCGAACAGGCCGGCGCCCGGGACCCTGAAGAGCTCGCCGATGAACTGCTTCTCGTCCTCAACGGCGCCTACGCGACCGCCGCCGTGCTCGACGGCGCCACGTACGGTAGCCGCGCCCTCCGCCTTGCCCGGTTCCTCATCGAGGACGCCTGCCCGGACTCGTAGCGGCGTCGGGGTCCAGCCCGGGCACGCCCGAGCGCTCCGCTACCCGCTGGCCGTTGTCCCGCCTCCATCAACGTGCCTATAGTGGCGTCCATCGCACCCTTCTCTGAGCACCGTCCTGCCGTCCGGCACATCCTGCCGCCCGGCACGTTCTGCCACCTACAGGAGAGAACCTATGGAAAACCGCACGCTTGGTTCACTGACCGTCTCAGCCCTCGGCCTCGGCTGCATGGGCATGAGTGAGTTCTACGGCGAAGGGGACGAACGCGAATCCCTCGCCACCATCAACGCCTTCCTCGACGCCGGCGGCAGCCTGTTGGACACCGCCGACATGTACGGGCCTTTTACCAACGAAAAACTCGTGGGCAAGGCCATCGCCGGGCGCCGCGAGGACGCAGTGATTGCCACGAAGTTCGGAAACGAACGGCGCGACGACGGATCCTGGGTGGGCATCAACGGCAAGCCCGAATACGTTCGTTCCGCGTGCGACGCCAGCCTGCAGCGCCTCGGCGTGGACCATATCGACCTGTACTACCAGCACCGGGTGGACAAGACCGTCCCCATTGAAGACACCGTGGGCGCCATGGCCGAACTGGTCCAGGCCGGAAAGGTCCGGCACCTGGGACTCTCGGAGGCCGCACCGGAAACGATCCGCCGCGCCCACGCCGTGCACCGGATCACTGCATTGCAGACCGAGTACTCCCTGTGGGAGCGGGAGCCCGAAACGAAGGTCTTCCCGGTCCTGGAGGAGCTGGGCATCGGATTCGTTCCCTACAGCCCTCTCGGTCGCGGCTTCCTGACCGGGCAACTGCGCAGCGAGGAAGACTTCGCGGAGAACGACTTCCGCCGGCACTCACCCCGGTTCCAAGGCGAGAACTTCAAGCGCAACCTGGAACTGGTGGACCGGGTGAAAGAACTCGCCGACCAGAAGCAATGCACGCCAGGACAGTTGGCCCTCGCCTGGCTACTGGCACAGGGCAACCACATCGTCCCGATCCCCGGCACCAAGAAGCGCGAACGCCTGGCAGAGAACCTGGGGGCCACCGCCGTCGTACTTTCCGAACAGGACCTCAAACGGCTCGATGAACTCGCGCCGGCTGGTTCAACAGCAGGAGCCCGCTACCCCAACATGTCCAGCATCGACACCTAAGTCGAGGCTGTTCCGGGGGTAGCGGGCTCCGCTGGACTAACTATTGGGATTATTCGGCGGCAGTAGGCTCCGCCTGCTTGACCAAGGCAGCCTCAAGGTTGATTTTCACCTTGTCGCTGACCAGGAAACCACCGGTTTCCAGCGCCGCGTTCCACGTCAGCCCGAAGTCCTTACGGCTGATCTCGGTTTCGGCGGAGAACCCGGCGCGCGTCGCGCCGAAAGGATCAACAGCGACGCCGGTGAACTCGACTTCCAGCTCCACCGGCTTGGTGATCCCGCGGATGGTGAGATCGCCCGTGAGCGTGTAGTCCTCGCCGTCGCCCTCGGCGCGGGTAGCCCGGAAGGTCATCTCCGGGAACTTCTCGACGTCGAAGAAATCGGCGCCGCGGACGTGTGCGTCGCGGTTGGCATCACCGGAATCGAAGCTCGCCGTCTTGACGGATGCGTGGAGGGACGCATCGGCCAAGGAGTCGCGCACCCTAGCCTCTGCCGTGGCATCCGTGAAACGTCCACGGACCTTGCTGATGCCTGCGTGCCTGACGCTGAAGCCAATTTCACTGTGGGACATGTCCAGCAACCAAACGCCGGAAGTAAGACCTGAGGGAAGAGTCATGGTGGATCTCCTGATTTGCAAGAATTCGCGTGGATCGGTCCTCTCCACCCTTGTGGAGCCGGAACTTGAAGTCAAGGATTCCCGTGAGATTCGGCCCCCGTTCTAAGCCACGGGAGTAGCTAATCCGGCCACGAAGTCCTCAGCAAACCGCCTCACCCCGTCCCACTCGGTGTAGACATAGTCGCGCGAGGTGTCCGTATCCAGGCTCTCTTTGTCGCGCGCGATCATCTTCATCAGGTGGCGTTTGATGAACCCGTAGTGGGTGTAGAGCAGGGCGCCGCCAAAGAGCCCCACGTGCTTCGGACGCCACCCCGTCTCAGTCTCGAACTTCTCCACATAGCCCTCCGCGTTTTCCTCATCGCCGCGGGCTGCGAGGCTGACTGAGAAAAATGCGGAGGGGATGCGCTCAAGCACGTTGATGTTGTTCCGCACAAAGTCCCGGATGTAGACCTCGTGCTTGCCCATATGGACGGAAGCGCCCACGACGACGGCGTCGTACCCGTCCGGCAGGGGGCCTCCGGCGTCCTTGATATCCACCGTGTGCACCTCGTGGCCGTGGCCGCGAGCGACGTCGGCAATGAATTCCGCGATCTGGCCCGTCTGTCCTTCAACGGTCCCGTAAGCAATATAGATGTTGGCCATAGGGCAGTCTGACCCGCCCGCGCCCAGTCCGTGTAGGGTCCAAGGTCCTCCGGGTGCTTCCGTGGATGGAGGCCTCGGCGAGCGACCCGCCGCCCGATAGTCCACTTTTCCCCAGCCACCACTTGACTGGCGAGGATCGGCGGCCGAGAGTGTCACATGTGAGGCGTGAGGCCGTTCGGGAATATCTTGCGAGTGCCCTGTGGGCGATGCCGACAGGCGCCGTCGTCCTCGCGATCATCGCAGGGGCGGGCCTCTCTGCGGTGCAGCTCGGTCCGGAGTCGCCCCTCGCCGTCCTCCTCTTCCAAGGGACGTCCGATGACGCGCGGAACCTGCTCATCGGGATCGCGAGCACAATGGTCACGGTCATCGCTGTCGTGCTTGGGCTCACCGTTGTGGCCCTGCAGCTCGCCTCGACGCAGTTCAGCCCGCGGCTGCTGCGGAACTTCCTGCGCGACATCCCCAACCAGGTGACGCTCAGCGCCTTCGTTGCCACGTTCGCGTACAGCACGGCGGGCCTCTACACCGTCGGCATCGCCGGTGGACAGCGCACCCAGGACTACCCGCGCCTTGCGGTGAGCGGCGCACTGCTGCTGCTGTTCGTGAGCATGGTCATGCTCGTCTTCTTCGCCCACCATCTCTCGCATTCGATCCAGGTGGACCAAGTCATGAAGGGTGTCGAGAGGGCTACGCTCAAGGTGATCGAGCGGTCATTCGTCCCGGGCGATCCCGGTATTCACATGCCAAACCCGCCGCCTGGCGCCACAGCCTTGCCGGTACCGCAGTCAGGATATGTCCAGGCCCTCCATGTCGAACCGCTCATCGGGGTCCTCGCGCGCCGAGGCCTCACCGCCCGGATGGTGCCTATGGTCGGCCGGCACGTCATCGCCGGGTCCCCGCTCGCCTGGGTGTGGGAGAGCAACCGCGACGGCGAACGTCCCCTGGCCCCCGACGCCGGCACCGAACTGCGCCGGGCACTGGCACAATGCGTGCGGATCGGTTACGAACGGACCCTTGAGCAGGACGTCGCCTTCGGGATCCGGCAACTCGCCGACGTCGCGTCCAAGGCGCTTTCGCCCGCCATCAACGACCCCTACACCGCGAACCAGGCGGTGGACCATCTCGGCTCGATCCTCGCGGCCCTCTCACTCCGACAGCACGGCCCGCAAGCGGTGGCGGACGCGCAAGGTACGGTGAGGCTGCACGTACCGGCCCGCGATTTCGCCTATCTCATGGACCTGGCCCTCGGACAAGTGCGGCGGTACGGCGCAAACGAGCCTCGCGTCGTCCGGGCCCTGCTGCGGGTGTGCCGTGATCTCGTGTGGTTCGGCGACACGGCCCACCACGCCGCCGTGCGGCAGTATGTCGAGACCCTCATGAGCGACGTGACGCGGCTCGTGGCCCAGCCAGCCGATCGCGAACCCCTTCTCGCGGAGGGGGCGGCGGTGCTTGAGGCCTTCGACGCCGCGGACGGAGCGAGCGATGCCGCCAGCTAGGAGCGCAGGCGGGAGATTTGCTAACCCACGGCCCCCGGCCTCCGCCACATTGCCGCAAGCACGAACACCACCGCACTCAGCCCCAGCATCACCAGCACCATGAGCCCCCAGTTTGCTTGGTTCACCCCGGGCCCATAGAGCACACCGATCAGCACTGTCGCCGTAATGGCCCCGAGGTAACGGCACGTTTGGAAGATCCCGGCGGCCACTCCCCTGTCCTCCGGCCGCGCGGACACATACAGGCCTTGATTGGACGCCGTGCTGACCACGCCGTACGGCACGCCCATCAGCGCCGTAAGCACCAGCACCAGCGGAGGCCAGAAAGACAGCGTCAGCAGCCCCAACGCCCCGGAAGCAAGCGCCAAAAGCAAGACTCCCACGATCATCACGGACCGCACGCCGAACCGTTCCATGAATCGCACCGTCACTGGAGTCATGAAGACCGACATGGCAGCAAGGGGAAGCATGAGCAGGCCGACCACGCCGGCGTCGTACTTTGCCGCCTGCTGCAGCAACTGCGGAAGCCCAAAGAACGAAAAATAATAGACAGCGCTGAACACGGCGAAACCCAGGTACAAGAGCAGGAGCGGCCGGTTCCGGCCGAGCAGCCGCAGGTCCAGGAACGGCGGGCTGAACCGCAACTCGCGCAAAGCAAATAGCCCAGCCAGGACCACCGCGACGGTCAGGAACCACCAGCGGTAGGACGGCATCACGTTAAGCAGCGCCATCATGGCCAGCGTCAGCGAGGCGATGAAAGCCAGGATGCCCGGAATGTCGGAATCGCGCAGGAGGACCGAGAGCTTGCCGCTTTCGCGTGCGACGTCGGCCGGCGCCACCCGCCGGACCACCACCAAAGCGAGGAGGGAGATCGGCACGTTGATCGCGAACAGCGCCTGCCAGCCGACCAGGCTCACTAGGAGACCCCCGACGACGGGTCCCACCGCGGCTGCCGAGGTGTTCGCCATCTGGATTCGCCCCAGGGGCCGGGTGGAGCTGAGGTTCGCCTGCCGGCTGAGCGTCGAGACCATGACGACGGCGCACGGGTACGCCGTCGCGGTCCCTACCGCCATGAGCGCCCGGGCCACGCAGACTAGCGCGAAGTTCGGCGAGAACGGCGCCAACGCACAGGAAATAGCCACCACCGCCATACCGAAAGTGAACAACCGCCGGGGACCGAAACGATCCGCGAGCCTGCCCATCAGCGGCTGGCCCGCGGCCGAGGCAAGATAGAAGGACGTGATCACCCAGGTGACCGTAGCGACGTCAAGCGCGAAGTCCTCGCGCAGCACCACCAGGGCCACCGCAATCATGGACGAGTTCAGCGGATTCAGCGCTGTCCCCAGGCTGAGTGCAGCGATCGCTAGGCCAGGGCGGGGTTTGTTGCTCACGCCCCTAAGTCTGGTCCATGGTTGCCTCGGGTCACGAAACGACGCGTCTTGAACGTCTGCGGCGAGCCGTCAGCTCTGCGCTATCGACAGCAGCGGCTTCCGCTTACCGCTGGCGTCTGTAGTCAGCGTCGGGACCGGGGGCTTCGGCGGGGCCACTACCGGAGCAGGTGGCGGGGGTGGTGGCGGTGCCGGCGGAATGCAGGAGTAGTTGTAATCCAAGTCAGTGGTGAATTGGGTGAGTGCAACCACGCCGCCGGCCGTCAGGGGCGGGGCCGAGCAGAGTTCCATTGCCGACTCCGTAGACGTTGCTCCTGCAAGCCAGCTCTTGAGCCCGTTCAGATTGCTGTCGGGATGAAGCTGCCCGGCGATTACTCCGAACTGGTACGAGGTTGAATAGATGCCCACCGCCGCTCCAATGCTTTGCAGGTAGGCGGCCATGCCTTCAATATCGGCGGCGTTGGCCGCGGTGTCCCAGGACCACGCGTTCCCGGTCTCCACGTCCAGCCACCACATGTGCTTGGCGGGGTCGGGTACGCCGTAATGATTGACGTCGTCGAACGCGATGCCGTAACCGTAGAGGTAGGCGCACGCCGCCGAAGCCGTCCCGTCGCAGCTCCCGTACGGGTTTGGACGGCTCATGCCCACATCCGCATCGGATGCCGGCCACCACCCGCCGTACTCCGCGGGATTGGCGGTATTGACGTACAAGGCGACTGGCGACTGGCTGGTCCCGCCCACCGAGCCCTCAGCCCACTGAAGCTGCTCGGCCAAGCAGGGGTTCGCCGTTTCCGGCCTCCCCCCGTTCACGCCGACGATCCCGAACGCCTGGCCCGAAGGTAGCCCACCTCCGCATTGAGGCCACGAAATGTCGCTGCCCAAGGCTGCTGCCGGATCCGGAGACCCCATGGGTTCAGCATTCGCGGCGGAGAACGGTGTGGCTATCCAAGCAAACATAAGGCAAGCGACGGCCATGAGTTTTGCGGTTTTCATGATGAGCGTCCTTGGCATGGTTGAGGCCCTGCCGGGTTTGGTACTGCCATTGCTTCCCGGAAGCAATGGCAGCGAGCCTTCTTCGGCTCACAACGAAGCCTACGGACGCAAAACCGCGCAGCCTTGAGTGATCCCTACTGGACTTAGTTAACGAATCTGCGAGTGCCGGTGGTTAGGCACTTGCCCCCAAGCCTTTGACATACGCTGCCTGCCCCACATGCTGGAGGCAATCGGCGATGGTGCTGATAATCCGCACACCTAAAGTCACGGGCGGATCCCAGCGGGTGTCCACGATGCTATCCAGGTCCGTGTCATCGAGGGTTTTCAGGAACCCTGCCGTCTGCCGGTGAACGGCGTCATAGTATTCGAGCAGCAGCTCGGGCGGCGCCTCCACCGCGTCGACTTTCTCGCTCGTGTGGCCGTAGCCTGTATCCCGTTCGGGAAGGGGTAGGTTGAAACGTATGGCAAATCCCTGCGAGGTCCACACCTGTTCCAGGCCGGCCGCGGAGGCGAGCTGTACGTCCTCCACCCGGCTGAGATGCCAGATCAACCACGCGATCGAGTTTCCCGTGCCTGAAGGCCGATGGACCAGGGACTCGCCGTCGAGCCCTGCAAGGGTGGCCGCGACGATGTCACGGATCCGGCCAAAGGCATCCAGCAGCAGTTCGTTGGATTTCATCGAGTCCCCTAGCTGTGCGTTGTGCGTGAACCCATTTTTCCACGGAAGCCACACCTCATCCGGGGATCAGCAGGCATAAGCTACAAACAGGACGTCTCTTCCACCGCCGGGGGGCTCATCATGGACACTGAATTCGCTGATGTCATCGATCATGATGTCACCACCATCACGTGCATCTGCAGCAACACTGTCAGCAAGGACGGACTGATACAGGCCGACTCAAAAGGCATCCCGGTCTACGTTGGACGGGACACGTCCGTCCCCGCCGGGCTGGCCCCATGGCCCGAAGACGAGGACCTCTACACCCTTTGTCCATCATGCGGCCGCGTGTACCGGGATGCGGTCATCGAAGAGACCGGCACGGCTCCCGTTGCTTTCCGGGTCGATGTCACCACTGGCCCGGTCGCTAAGGCAATCCAAGCTCATTGGGACCTCAACACCTAGGGAGTGCCCGGGACACCTAGGGAGTGCCCGGGGTTCGGTCGGCGTTGAGTTAGACGTCCGGCTCCGCGCCGTCATTTACTCTGCCGGAATCGTGCAGCAGATTGTCGTTGTTTCAGAGACCGCCCGTGGTTCCACCCTGGAAGTCCCAAATGGGGTGATGAATTTCACTCAAAGAAATCCATATTTGGAGTGGCCGCATCTTTGCCGCAAGAATATTACAGTGTCAATTATATTGTTCTTAATCTGCATCCGGAGTTGTTTAATCCAACGCCTCCGCACAGCCGCAGGCCAGTCGGCTTGCACCTCTTGAACACAAGATTTCCTGGGCACAGTCTAGACACGGAAACCCCGCGCCGGCCTTCCAGGGGGCGGACGCGGGGCTTCAATTACTCCCGAAGAGTGGAGTGGCTCTTTCCTTTGGGGCTCAGATCAGCCCAAGCGCACGGGCAACGTATGTGATGAGAGAGGTTGCCCACCCCATAACAACGGGTCCAAATATGGTGACCAACTGTGAAATGATGGCTTCGATCCTAATCAGCTCCTTGTTGTTTCAAAACAGCCGGAAATCGGCCGCCTTGGTTGGTGACATAAATGTATCTTACAAAGTAGTTAAATAACAACACTTGTCGCGCATATTTACAGATCGGTCAATTTTTCGGCACAACATTTGTCATTCGGTAGGCTCGCGACTGCATCCCCCGGGGCGACGGACCCGAGTGCAGATCGGGCATATCAACTGAGGGTGACCACGGGTTCGCCTGCAGCCGTCAGCCCGGTCCCGGCGGTGCAGCTCCCTGAGCGGACATCGCCGTCGTTGTAGATTTGCCGGAGGCAACTCCGCAGCGCCAGCTGACCCCAGTAATTGGGGTGCAGTGATTCCTGGATGTAGTAGTCGCTGAATATGGCGCTCGCCGTCCGGACTTCACTGATCCACTCACTGACGTCGACTGCACCCGGGGCTCGCCAGCCGGCCAACGGGGTGTTGTTGAGCTTCTCTGTAGTGGAGGCGCACAGTTCGTGGCCGCTGAAGAGGGTGGACACATCAACCGTTTGCACATTGGCCACTTTGGACGCTGCGATGCCGGAGGCAATGGTGGAGTTGATGGCAGGCAGGGCAGTCCCGGTGGCCCAGTCAAGGTCAGCGTTCCAGAATCCGCAGCCGTACATGCTTTGACGGCTGAATCCGCCCTCCGGGTAGGAAATATTCGTGCTACGGGGCAGCGGTGAAACGTAGTTCTGAACCACCAGGCCGTAGTCACCTGCGGAGTAGCCCGCATTGGTCATGGCTTTGGCGACATTGGCCAGCGCGGTGCCTATCCGCGACGCCACGGCTGCCCGGTTGCTCGCAGAGAAGTTACCGGCCACCGCGGCGGAGTCCTTGCAGTGGCTCGGAAACCGCGAAGGGCTGGTCAGGAACATGGAGACGCAGGTTGCGATGATTTCCGGGAAACCGAGATCGTTCCCGCCGATGGATACAGCCACCATTTTCACCCGGTTAGCCGAGGCGAAGGTCTGCAAGGCCAGAGCCTGTCCGAGGTTCCCGGCGCCGTCGTCATAAAAATCCAGTCCGGGCTTGAACTTTCCGAAGGCGTTCCACGCCGTCGCGGTCCCGGCCGCGGAGCAGGACAGGTTGAGTGCATTGGCCTGTCCGATCCTGATCTCCGCCGACGACGAGCGGTGGCAGCCGGCAATTCTCTCTGTGTTACCGGCGTCGAGATAGGCGGCACCGCCCAACGCGTCAGTCTGCGCCGGGTCACTCGAGTTGCCTGCCCAGCGGCCAGCCTCGCCCGAAATATAGGAGTCCCCGACACTCACCACCCACGAGTCTCCGGCGGGAAGGGCCGCCTGAACAGGGCCGGCGGTCAACCCGGACAAAACAACGCCGAGGGCCAGCGATGCGCCGAGCGCCCCTTTGCCAAAAATCCAGCGCCGATCGGCCAATAGCGCTGGTACACGGAATAATTTCATTGGTCATCCTTTTTCCTGCCCGCGGCAAATGCTGCGATGGACAGGTTGCCGGCACCCGGCCGCCTCCAGCCCGACGCCGTAATCAGCAGGAAAAAGTCTGATCCGAACGGAACCGCCCTGCGGATCGAATCCAGCGGACGGCTTGGGGGCGAGTCTACGGTCTAGTTACCGGCCAGTAAAGTAGAGCGAACCCATCAAAGGTGGGGCCGCCCGCGGCGGGACGCCCGCCGTCGTCGATGGCTGACGCGCGCCAGGGATGGCGCCGCTACTCGGCAAAAACCTGCTTGGCGATCGCCGTCGCGGACATAGCCTTTGGCCAGCCCGCGTAGAAGGCCAGATGCGTGATCGCCTCGCTGAGTTCGACCTCGCTCAGCCCATTCGCCTTCGCCAAGCGCAAGTGCCCTACCAGCTGTTCGGTGCTGCCGCTCGTGACCAGGCAGGCAACGGTGATGAGGCTCCGATCGCGTTTGGCCAACTCGAGTCGTTCCCAGACGTCTGCGAAGAGGACGTCGTCCGTGAGCGAGGCCAATTTGGGCGCGATATCCCCAACGAGTTGCTGGGCGCGGGATTGTTCGGTCATGTCGTTCTCCTTGTAGATGTTGGGGAATGCACTATGTCTTGCGCTGTTTCGGTGTCTCGGTAGGAAACCAGCTGTTGAGCGGTTGGAGCCCTTCCCACGACCGGGAGCCGGGGCGGTCCCGATTCAGGCCTGGCCTGCGGGGCGCAACAAGATCTCGTTGATGGTGAGGTGCCGCGGGCGGGTCACAGCGAACGCGATGACCTCTGCGATGTCTTCGGCTGTGACAACCACTTGGCTGTACAGCGCCTCGGCGCCGGCCCGGGTCTGCTCGTGCGTGATGTGGCTCGGCAGCTCCGTGGCAACCGCCCCCGGCTCGATGACGGTCACGCGGATCCCTGGCTGAAGTTCTTGCCGGAGCGATTCCGACCAGCCGTTGATCCCCCACTTGGTCGCGGCGTACACGCCATTGCCGGGACGGGCTGTCCTCCCGGCGACAGACGAGATGTTCACCAGGTCGCCGCCACCGTCGCGGAGCTGGTCCAGGAAGATTTCCGTCGCGGTGATCGCCCCGATGAGGTTCACTTCGATCATCTGGCGGTAGTCGTCCTTCTGCTCCGTGGAGAACGGACCCAGCAACATCATTCCGGCGTTATTCACCAAAATATCGGTTCCGCCGAATTCCGCCTTGACCCGTTCCGCAGCCGCGACCAGGGAAGCGCGGTCGGTGACATCCGCTTCAACGGCAAGGGCGCCATCCCCGAGCTCATCCGCCAGCGCCTGAATCCGGTCAACCCTCCGTGCGAGCAACGCTACCCTGTACCCATTGACAGCCAGGGCCCGCGCCGTGGCGGCCCCGATTCCTGACGACGCGCCGGATGACGGCAACCCGGCCTGCTCCAGTACTCATGGTTCTGTCCCTTTTTCAGTGAGAGTTTTGGCTACATTCCCATCGTAGAAACGCACGGCTGAACGAGGCAGGGACCGCTATTACCTGTTTTCCACGGGGCGGCCTCAAATCCATTGACATGTGACTAAATGGTCACCTATTCTGGATCTATGGACGCCGTCTTCAAGGCACTCTCCGACCCCACCCGCCGGGACCTGCTCGATGAGCTCTTCCGCGAGGACGGCCAGACGCTGAGCGCTCTTGAAGCTCGGTTCGACATGACCCGCTTCGGGATCATGAAGCACCTCAAGATCCTTGAGGACGCCGGACTGGTTGTGACCCGCCGTCGTGGTCGCGAGAAGCTCCATTTCCTGAATCCGGTACCCATCAGGCTCGTCCACGACCGCTGGGTGAGCAAATATGCAGAACCATGGGCCGCTGCATTGAGCGACCTCAAAACCAGATTGGAAAATCCCGTGGAAAAAATCTTCGAAATCTACATCAAGACCACCCCGGAGCGGCTGTGGGAAGCCATCACGGACAGCAACATCCGCAGCAAATACCAGTTCGGCAACACCCACGTCGCGGACTGGACACCCGGCGGTCACTACGAAATGCACAACCCCAAAGCCAACGGAATGGTCCTCGGCGAAGGCGAAAATGTGGAGGTCGATCCCCCGCGCCGGCTTGTCCAGACCATGCGCGCGCTCTGGGGCGAGGACGTCAAGGCCGAGGGCACGTCACGCGTCACCTGGGAGATCGAACCCGTGGGCGATTCCTGCCACCTCACCGTCACCCACAGCGACTTGCGCGAAGGCGGCAACGACCAGATCTACGGCGGTTGGCCGATGATCCTCTCCGGCCTGAAGACGTGGCTTGAGACAGGTGAGGTCCTCACCACTCCGGGCTCGCTGATGTACTCCTAAGGGTCGACGGCGGCGCGCCCGGGCGGCCTGCCAGGAACCGGCGGTCCGTCAGGCCTTGGCGGCCGGGGCGAGAGCCGCATTGAGGTAATCCAGGTGCGCGGGTGTCGGGGACGTCGTGTTCGCGGCGTATTCCGGGTGCTTGGTGAGAAACGCCTGAATGAAAGGGCACACCGGCACAATCCGCAGTCCTTCACTCACCGTTTCACTCAGAGCCACCTGGGCGAGCCTGCCGGCAAGACCTTGTCCGCCGTACTCCTCGTTGATCACGGTGTGGTAGAAGATCCGCTGCGGGGACCCGCCGTCGTCGTACGTCTTGTACGCGGCCTTGCCGATCACGCCGCCGTCAGCCAGCACTTCAAAACGCTCGCGGTCAACGTTGTGGCGGAAGGTGGCATCAGTCATCGTTAGCTCCTTGATGGGGTTCTCTGACCAACCTTAACCTCGGAGGCGGGACCTTGTTCCGCTGCCACCTTGTCGGGTAACTCCAAGTTTTCTCCAAGTCCAAATTTGGACTTGGAGAAAACTTGGCGGAACCTATTTCCTCGCAAGTTTCGCCGCCAGCTGCGGAGGGGCCTTCCAGACGAACGCCTTGCTTACACGGCTCTTGTGAAGATACCCGCGGCTTACGAGATCGTTCAGGTCCGCCCTGGCCGTTTCATCCGAGACACGATTCCTCGCGGCGTCGGAACGAACGGTAACGGCTTTATCCCCGTCGCGCACCAAGTGCTCCAAAACATCGATCTGGCGACGATTGAGATCGATACCGGAGTCAAGTGCCGTTCGCACTTCAAGCATCTCTTCAGCTTTCGCTGCCAAATACTGATCGAGTTCATTGAGGGCGCGAATGAACACGTCGAGTTGATAGTGGATGAAATAAGTGAGATCGCCTTCATCATCTTCCGTGTACAGGTATGCATGCGCATAGGCAGATGGCGCCGTCTTGAGTATTTTCGAGATGGTCACATATTCACTGAGCCAATAGCCCTGGTTGAGCATCGTCCAATAGAAGAGCGCGCGGGCGGTTCGGCCGTTTCCGTCGGCAAAATAGTGGTCATAACCCACCATGAAGTGGACGACGACGGCGCGAACCACGGGGGGAATGTACGCCGAACCGCTACCGCCATTTGCGAAACGGCAAAGTGCAGCCAGGCGCTCGGGAAGCTGAACGGCGGGCGGAGGGGCATGGAGCTTGACGTCATTGTCCCAGACAGCGACTCGTGTATGATCCGGCGTCTCAAGCCGTCCGGCATCGGCGGGATCCTCCAAAGTGTCCTCGGTAAGGAACCGGTGTAGTTCGAGGACGAATTCCGGAGTCAAAGGAGATTGTGCCGCGTCCCGGATGCGCTGCATCGCCACATAGTTGTTCACGATCATGATTTCGGATTTGTCTTCAGGCTCCCTGCCCGATTCCAGCAGCTCTTTGGCAACCCGCCGTGGCGTTGAAGCCCCCTCCAACTGACTGGAGGTTATCGCCTCCTCAACAAGGGACTTTGCGATGTATTCATTGCGTCCCTTGGAACCCACAACATGTTCCTGGGACTTGATGCTTCCACTCGCGCGCCGCGCGATTTCCTCGGATCCCTGAAGCAGGGTGTCGGTCATCGAAAACCAGAAGGGCACCCCGTTTTGATCGTTGAGTTCAACAACCCTTGGCTGGAGGGTGCGCCGCAGCTTGAGAGCTAGCCACCATTCGTTCAGCGTCCAACCCGGCGGAGGCTGCTTGTAACGCAATTCATCCCAATGCAGGTATCGAGAATCATCCACACTCTCCGCGAGGAGGGCGGATTGTCATTTTCAGCGGTCCAGGGGCGCTGCCGCGCCGTGGGGGGTCGAAAATAGGGGGCGGTCGGCTTAGAGGGTGTAGCTCGAAGGCGCGGACGGCTGCATGATGTTAACGTCTGCTGCGGTGAACGCCGTGACTTCTTGGTGCCGTAGTTGAGCCCGCTTTTCAGCGTGGTGTGGAGGGCTTCCACGGGAACCGTGGATTGTTGCTTCGAGCACGAGTGCTAGATTCCTGATTTGCTCCCTGCCCTCCCCGCGGCAGTCACATGGCCCTATCCCTTCAATTCAGAAAGTGCCACGGCAATGGACATCGTCCATGAGCGGTCCGTCGGGATGGATATATCCAAACGCGACGCAAAAGTCTGTATCAGGGTCCCGGGCAAGCGCCGGGGCCAGTTCACTTCGACAATCACCACCTGGGGCTCCACCACCAACCAGATTCTTGAGTTACGGAGGTTTTTGGAAGGACAGAACGTCACTGTCGTGGTGATGGAGGCGACCAGCGATTACTGGAAGCCGTTCTACTATCTGCTCGAGGAGTCCCTCCCGGTCATGCTGGTCAACGCCAGACATGCGAGGAACCTGCCCGGGCGCAAGACAGATGTTTCCGACTCGGCATGGCTGGCGCAGCTTGGCGCACACGGGCTGTTGCGGGCCTCGTTCGTTCCGCCCGGCCCTGTCCGCGAACTGCGGGATCTGACGCGTGCCCGTGCCGTCACCGTCCAAGACCGGACCCGGGAGCTCCAGCGCCTGGAGAAGTTCCTCGAGAGCACAGGAATCAAGCTTTCTGGCATGGTCAGTGAACTCACCGGGGTATCGTCCCGGGCGATGCTCGAGGCATTGATCCGTGGGGAACGGGATCCGCAGGTGCTCGCGCAGTTTGCCCGGGCCAGCATGAGGTCAAAGATCCCGGCACTAGCCGAAGCGCTCACCGGCATGTTTGGCAAGCACCATGCCTTTATGGTCCGGCTGCATCTGGACCGCATCGATCAGCTTGCCCGGACTATCACCGTGCTGACGGAGCAGATCGACACGGTCATGGAGCCCTTTCGAGCGGCCCGGGAAGCACTGACCACGATCCCTGGCGTCTCGACGCTCGTCGCTGACGTGATCATCGCCGAGACAGGTGGCGACATGAGCGTATTTCCAACGGCCGCGCACTTAGCGTCATGGGCCGGTGTCTGCCCGGGATCCAACGAATCCGCCGGCAGGATCAAATCAACAAGAATCATGCCTGGCAACAAACATCTCAAGGGCGCACTGGGCATCGCAGCGATGTCCGCGTCACGCGGCAAAAACACCTACCTCAGCGTCAAATACAAACGGGTCGCCTTCCGGCGCGGCCGGGTCAAAGCCATCGTCGCCATCGAACACGTCATCCTGACCGCGACCTGGCACATGCTCGCGAACGGTGAGGTTTACACGGATCCCGGCGCGGGCTTCTACCTGAAGCGGGAACCAGAACAGACCAAAAACAGGGCCATCCGGCAACTCCAAACCCTCGGTTACGATGTCAGCCTCACACCGGCAGGTGCATGACCGAGCGTCTATTTTCGTACTAGAAGCCGTCTGCACCGGATGTCAGAAGTCCTCTGCACTGGCACCTCGCTGGAGGTCCCGTAGGTCAGACGAGGGATTTTGGGCCGAATCTCGACCGCCCGATTATCCCCCCTGTTGTCGGGGACAACGAGGACCGGGCGGTGCTGACTTCGGATCAGGGACCCGGAAACGGATCCTTCGAGGAACCTGTCCAATCGTGCCAGGGGCCCTGGCCGGTCGGCGCCGACAACGAGCAGGGAGGCATCTGTGTTCTCTGCCAGGCGGCTGAGGGCCTTGGGGACGTCGCCGTTCAGCACGCGGAAGGACCACGTCTCTCCGGCCTGTCCGAGAATGGATTCCAGCTTTCGTTGCAGTTGCCGGGATGGAAATTCGGCCTCTTCATTGACGATCGGGTCCAGTGAAAGCGCTGTCCGTTGGCCCTCCGGTTCCCATTCCGTCAGGTAACTGGCTGGATCCACGAAGGCGCAGACGAGATGCTGTCCCAGGGCTACCGCGAGGGTCGCGGCGGTGCGGATCAGGTGCTGGGAAAACGTCCACCCGACTCCGAGCACGATTGGGCCGTCCGGCCATCCTTCATCCGGCATGGGAACCTCTGGAGAGGCGCGCGACGACGGCGATGAATGCGGCGGTCCCGGTGGCGACCGCCATGGCGTAGGTCATGGCGGTGTAGGTGCCGAGCCAGGCTGCGATTACCGGGCCGACTGCCGGCGCGAGGGCGGTAATCGCTGTCAGCGGGGCCACGAAGATGCCTTGCAGGGTGCCCAGGTTCTGGCTTCCCCACCGGTCGCCTACGATCGTGGCCTGCAGCAGGGTCTGGCACCCGCGGACCGCCCCGGCGAGCATTCCGGCCGAGATCAGCAGCGGGACCGGGCCGGGCAGGGCCGCCAATAGAAGGACGGCGCAGGCAGCCGTCCCTGCAACGACCGGCAGCTGGGCGCCGGGCGGGATGCCGCCGAACAGCAGGCGGCCGCCGACTTGTCCGGCTCCGATGAGTCCGAGCCCGACCGCGGCTGTGGTGTAGTCGGAACCTTTTTCCATCAGCAGGGGGATGATGTTCAGCGTCACGGTGTAGAGGCCGAGGCAGAGCAGGACCATCAGCGGCTGCAGGCCGAGGAATTCCGGGCTTCGCCGCACGGCCCGCACCATCGCCCGGTGGTCTGTCGCGGGGCTGCCGGGGCCCACTTCCGGTTCAGGTATCGGGCGTGCAGGGGCAGGGTGATGAGTCCCATGAGCCCGGCGAGGACGATGAAGGCGCCTCGCCAGCCGATCGCCGACGTCAGGGCGGCGGTGAGTGGGGCGAAGATGGTGGATGCGAACCCGGCGACGAGGGTCAGGATGGTCAAGGGTCGGATGCGGGCGGGTCCGTACCAGCGGCTGACCACCGTGAAGGCCGGTTGGTACAGCACGGCGGCCTGCGCTGCGCCGGCGACCAGCCAGGCCGCAAAGAACACTGGCAGAGTTGGAGCCGTCGCCACCATGACCAGAGCCAGTATTCCGACGAGGGATCCGCCGATCATCAGCATGCGCGGGCCGGTCCGGTCGAGGATCCTGCCCACGAAGATGCCGGCCGCCGCGGAGACCAGCAGCCCGGCCGAAAAGGCTCCTGTCACGAGCGCCGGGTCCCAGCCGGTGTCCTCGCTGACGGGGCGGACCGCCGCGATCAATGCGTAGTAGAGCACGCCCCACCCGGTCGTCTGGGTGATGCACAGCGCGGCGAGTCCGCCGCGCGGTGCACCCTCCGCGACCAATGTCCGGGATAGCGCCGGGGCAGGCACGGTCTAGTTCCCGGTGAGCTCCGCATGCAGCTTCTGGACCCGGGCCTTGATGTCATCCCGGACCAGGCGCATGCGTTCCATGCCTTCGATGCCGCGCTCGGAGGGCTCGTCCGTATCCCAGACCTCGAGCCGCTTGCCTTCGGGGGCTTCGACTTTTGCCTCGTTGCCCAGGACGATCACGACGTCGACCGCATCCAGTACTTCGTCGGTAACGGGTTTGGGGTGCTCGCCGGTGATGTCGATGCCAAGTTCTGCCAGGGAATCCACGGCCTGGGGGTTCAGTGACTTCCCGGGTTTGGTTCCGGCGGAGTAGACGGTGACGGCCCCGTTTGCGAGCTGATTCATCAGTCCCGCGGCGAGCTGGGATTTTCCGCCGTTCTTGCTGCAGACGAACAGGACTCCGGGTGTTTTCGTGGTCTCGTTCATGCGTTGGATTCTTCCTTGTCTGAGCTGGGGTTGTGGAGCAGTGATGCGGCGAGTGCCTTCACCCGGTCGTGGATCTCGTCCCGGATGATCCGCACGGCCGCCACGGGAAGGCCGGCCGGATCTGCCAGTTCCCAGTCTTCGTAGCGTTTGCCGGGGTAGATCGGGCAGGAGTCCCCGCACCCCATCGTGATCACCACGTCCGAGGCGCGCACGACGTCGTCGGTGAGGGGTTTGGGGTAGTCCCTGGTCAGGTCCAGGCCCATTTCGGACATCGCCGCGACGACGGCGGGGTCCAGCTCGGCGGCCGGCAGGGAGCCGGCGGACCGGACTCGGATCCTGCCCTTGGCCTCGACATTCAGGAGTGCTGCGGCCATCTGGGAGCGGCCGGCATTCTGCACGCAGACGAACAGCACCTCCGGGACATCGCTGGTGACGGCGCCCTTGGATTTGGCCAGGGCGTTGAGCCGGTCGTTGGCGAAGTGCTCGGTGGTGGAGGGCAGGTGCGTTTTGATCTTCGCGGTCCGGGCCAGGGCGGTGTAGGACTCGAAGACGTAGCGTTCGACCGTCTCTGCGGCAAAGATGCCGGCGAACCGGTCGGCCAGCCGCGCGCTGATCCGGTGCAGGAGTTCGGTGTTGTCCTGCAGGCCCAGGCCGTGTTCAGGGTGGTCAGTCATGTCAGCACTCCAATGTGGTCAGTGGACGAAGCCAGGTGAACGTGGTCAGTTTTCGCCGGAGCGGCCGTGGGCCAGCCCGGTGGGGAACCCGACGAGGACCGGTTCGCGGACTCCGCAGCAGCCGCCGGAGGTTTCGGCCACAAACCCTGCGGGTACGGCCGCGGGAACTTCGCAGCTGGTGCCGATGTCCGAGGAGCAGACACCGGTCTCGGGGAGTTCGAGCTGGACGGTCTCGGCCGCTTCCCGGTCCCCGGCCAGGGCGGCGGCGACGGAGCGGACCTGCTCGTAGCCGGTGGCGAGCAGGAAGGTCGGGGCCCGGCCGTAGGACTTCATGCCGACGATGTAGAAGTCCTGCTCGGGGTGGGCGAGCATCTTGGCTCCGTGCGGCTCGACGGTGCCGCAGGAGTGGAATTCGGGGTCGATCAGCGGGCCGAGGGCACGCGGGGCCTCGACGCCCGGGTCCAGTTCCAGCCGGAGTTCCCGGAGGATGTCCAGGTCGGGACGGAACCCGGCGGCCGGAACGACGACGTCGGCCTCGAGGCTGCGGCCGTCCGTGGAAGTCAGGGTGACGGCTCCGTCGGACGCTGCGAGGGAGGCGATCCCGAAGCCGGTGTGGAGTTCCACGGCGCCGGACTCGACGAGGCTGCGGAGCCGGCTGCCGAGCTGGCCGCGGGCGGCAAGCCCATCGCTGTCGCCACCGCCATAGACCTTGGCAGCGGAGGATCCACGGATCGCCCAGGCGATCTTCGTCCCGGGCACCTGGGCTGCGAGCTCGGCGAGGTTGAGCAGCGTGTTGGCGGCCGAGTGGCCCGCGCCGACAACAAGTGCTGTGCGGCCCCCGAACGTCTCACGGTCGCGGCCCAGGACGTCCGGCAGCGGTGAGGAAATCCTCTTGGCCGCCTCTGCTTCGCCGACGGCGGGCAGGCCGGAGGTTCCGAGCGTGTTGCGCGTGGACCAGGTGCCGGAGGCGTCGATGACGGCGGCGGCCTGGTAGTCGCGGACATCGCCGTCGGTGTGTTCGACCCGGACCACGAAGGGGGTGGTGGCACGGTTCCGGCTGTGGGTCTTGTCCATCCCGAGGCGGGTTACCGCGATGACGCGGGCGCCGGTGTGCAGGCGGGACGCGATCGCGGGCAGTGCAGCCAGCGGGGTGAGGTACTGGTCGATGAGGTCCCCACCGGTCGGCAGCGCCGTCGGCTCAGGCGACACCCAGCCGGTCGCGGCGAGCAGGCGGACGGCGGCGGCGTCGGTGTTGTACTGCCACGGGGAGAACAGCCGGATGTGGCGCCACTGCTCGATGGCCGCGGCCGGGGTCGGCCCGGCCTCGAGGATCAGCGGTTCGATGCCGCGTTCGATCAGGTGGGCCGCGGCGGCCAAGCCCACGGGGCCGGCGCCGATCACGGCAACGGGGAGGTTCTTCGCTGAATCCATGGTGTCCTCTGTTTCATCCGTAGGTGTGGCGGTTTTGTTAGGAGGTGCCTGCCGGTCCCTTGCGGGGCCGGCAGGCGGGAGGGTGTTAGCAGCAGTCCTGATCGTGGTCGCAGCAACCGTCGCTGCAGCATCCTGTCGTCATTCAGCTCACCCCCTCTCCGTTCTCAGGTCAGGCGTGGGTGCGTTCTTCCACCAGGGCGGTGGCGATGCTGTCCGCGTCGTCGAGCGCGGCGAGGTAGCGTTCGGCGTCGAGGGCGGCGGCGCAGCCGGTGCCGGCGGCGGTGATGGCCTGGCGGTAGCGGTGGTCCACGGCGTCCCCGCACGCGAAGACGCCGGTCAGGTTGGTGACGGTGGTGGGCGCGTCGACCTTGATGTAGCCCTCGGCGTCGAGCTCAACCTGGCCATGCAGCAGCTCGGTGCGCGGGACGTGTCCGATTGCGACGAAGATGCCGGTGGTGGCCTGTTCGCGGGTTTCGCCGGTGCGGGTGTCGGTCAGGGTGACGCCGGTGACCTTGCCGTCGCCGTGGATCTTGGTGATGGCGGAGTTCCAGGCGAAGCTGATTTTGGGGTTGTCCTTGGCGCGCTGCGCCATGATGCGTGAGGCCCGCAGTTCGCCCTTGCGGACGACCACGGTCACGGTCCTGGCGAAGCGGGTCAGGAAGGTTGCTTCCTCCATGGCGGAGTCGCCGCCGCCGACGACGATGATGTCTTGGTCGCGGAAGAAGAAGCCGTCGCAGGTGGCGCACCAGGAGAGGCCGTGCCCGCTGAGTTTCTTCTCCTCGGGCAGCCCGAGCTCCTTGTAGGCGGACCCGGTGGCGAGGATGACCGCGTTAGCCTCGAACGTCTCCCTGCCGGCGGTTGTCACGCGCTTAATGTGGCCGGCAAGGTCGACCTCGGTGACATCGTCAAAGATAATCTCCGCACCGAAGCGTTCGGCCTGCTGCTGGAGCCCGTCCATCAGCTCCGGTCCCTGGACGCCTTCCGGGAAGCCGGGGAAGTTTTCCACTTCAGTGGTGTTCATCAGGGCGCCCCCCGCGGTGACGGCCCCGGCGATGACCAGCGGCTTAAGCCCTGCGCGGGCGGCGTAGATCGCGGCGGTGTAGCCGGCGGGGCCGGAGCCGATAATGACGAGCTGCTTAGGCATGGCTGTCTCCTACTTTCCGACGGGAAGGAGTTCAGAAATCAGGGATTCGATGCGCGTCTTGATGTCGTCGCGGATGGGCCGGACGGCGTCAACGCCCTGACCGGCGGGGTCTTCGAGTTCCCAGTCCTCGTAGCGCTTACCCGGGAAGATCGGGCAGGTGTCGCCGCAACCCATGGTGATCACCACGTCCGATTCCTTCACGGCCTCGGTGGTGAGGACCTTCGGGATCTCGGCGGACATGTCGATGCCAAGTTCCGCCATTGCCTCCACGGCGGCCGGGTTGACCTTGTCCGCAGGCTGGGAACCGGCCGAGCGGACCTCGATGCCGCCCTGGGACAGGGTGGTCAGGAAGGCGGCGGCCATCTGGGAACGGCCGGCGTTGTGGACGCAGACGAACAGGACGGAGGGCTTCTTGGCGGTTTCGGTGCTCACGGGTTTTCTCCTGGGATCAGTTGGGTGTGGATCGGATTTCATTGGGTCGTTGTCCCCGCACCGCTTTACCGACGAGACATTGATGCTTGTCGATGTATGCAGTATCGAACAGTAGATCGATACTTGTCAATATGAGCGGGTTGTTGGGTTTTAGGCGGCGTGCAGGCGGGGTGCGAGGTCGCTGATGCGGCGGGCGATGTCAGCGAAGGCGCCTTCGAAGGCGTCCTCGGTGTTCAGCCGGAGCGGATCCGGAACGGACCAGTGGATCCCGCTGAGGTGGGGGATTTCCTCGTGGGCGTTATCGCACACGGTCACCACGAAATCTTCATGGTCCG
This sequence comes from Arthrobacter methylotrophus, assembly GCF_039539965.1. Classification (NCBI taxonomy): domain Bacteria; kingdom Bacillati; phylum Actinomycetota; class Actinomycetes; order Micrococcales; family Micrococcaceae; genus Arthrobacter; species Arthrobacter methylotrophus. The sequence continues at coordinate 3,363,920 of NZ_BAABED010000001.1, forward strand.
CCACTTCATCCAGCCTGCGCGGGGGAAGGTCCGCGAGGGCGACACCGTGGCGGCGGGCGACCTCGATGGCGCCTGGGGCGATGCGGTCCGCGGGGTGCGTCCCTGCCGAGGTCGAGGGGATTTCGCTGACCTGGTTCCAGAGTGCGACGGCCAATTGGGACCGGGCGCTGTTCCGGGTGCAGACGAAGAGGACGCGGCGGGCGCCCTGTTCAGCCCCGGGCACCAGGCCTTCCAGTGCCCCGGCGGTGAGCCGGATGTAGCTGCGGCGCTTATCCGCCTCCGAGCGGTGCCGGGTGGTCAGACCCGCGCCTTCCAGCGCCCGCAGGTGGTGGGAGAGCAGGTTTGACGGCATCCCGAGTTCGGCCTGCAGCTCCGTGGGGGAAAGGTCTCCCAGGGTCAGCAGGTCCACGATGCGCAACCGCGCGGGATCCGCGAGGGCCGCGTGCTTGGCGACCCGCGCCCGAAAGACTTCAACTGGGCCAGTATTCATTGGTTCAATTTTGACTGAGTAAATATCTTGAGTCAAGCTGTTGGCATGACTTCTCAACAACCGCCGCTGTGGCGCCGTGCCGTCGCCGAGCTGCTCGGCACCAGTTTGCTCGTGATGATCGTCGTCGGCTCCGGGATCGCTGCCGCGCAGCTTTCCCCCAACGACGTCGGCCTGCAGTTGCTCCAGAACAGCACCGCCACGGTGCTGGGTCTGACGGTCCTGATCCTCGTATTCGGTCCCGTGAGCGGCGCGCACTTCAACCCCGTGGTCTCCCTCGTGGACTGGATCCTGGGCCGGCGCAGCGGCGCCGGACTGACCCTGCCGGAACTTGGCACCTACATCGTTGCGCAGACCGTGGGTGCAATCAGCGGCAGCGTTGCGGCGAACGCCATGTTTGACGTGGGCACCTCCATTTCGACCAAGGACCGGGCAACCACCGGGCATCTCCTCGGCGAGGTCGTCGCCACCGCAGGTCTCGTTCTGCTGATCTTTGCCCTGGCCGCCACCAACCGGGGCGTCCTCGCGGCTCCCGCGGTGGGCGCCTACATCGGCGCCGCGTACTGGTTCACGTCCTCGACGTCGTTCGCGAACCCCGCCGTTACAATCGGCCGCATCTTCACTGACACCTTCGCCGGCATCGCCCCGGCGTCCGTTCCCGGCTTCGTGGTAGCGCAACTGATCGGCGCGGCCGTAGGCGTGGGCCTACTCCTCGTCTTGTTCCCCTCCGCGGCCAAGACCGCGGATGACGTCGTCCTCCCTCACAGCTCAGAACCGGCCAACTCGTAGCATCAGCCAGCGGCTGGAGGAGCAACCATCTGCGCCCGCGCCCGAACATGGCCCGGTACGGCTTTATATTGATGACTGTCAATATCGAGGCATAATGGGTATATGAACTCGCTCTCTATCCTCGAACCGGCCACGGATGAATCCTGCTGCGCCCCGGCGGGAACGCCTGCCCTGGGCGCTGAAGAGGCGAAGCAGAAGGCCTTGGTCTTTAAGGCCCTCGCTGATCCGAACCGGCTGCGTCTGCTCTCCATCGTCAAGGCCGAAGCCTCCGGCGAATCCTGCGTCTGCGATCTCACCGAGCCGCTGGGCCTGGGCCAGCCGACCGTGTCCCATCACTTGAAGATCCTGGTTGACGCCGGGCTGCTGCATCGCGAGAAGCGCGGCACGTGGGCCTACTACTCCCTCGTTCCGGGCGCCCTGGAGCAGACGGCCGGCCTGCTGGCGTCCCTGTGAATCAGAGTTCGGCGCCTGACGTCATTGTCCGGCCGTTGCGGGAATCCGACTGGCCCGAGGTCCGGCGGATCTACCATGAGGGAATCGCGACCGGTCAGGCCACGTTCGAAGCCGAGGCACCGGACTGGCGCCGTTTCGACGATTCGCGGCTTGCTTCCCACCGCCTTGTGGCCGAGGCGTCCACCGGCGGGATTCTTGGCTGGGCAGCGGTTTCCGCCGTTTCCGGCCGACCGGTGTACTCCGGCGTCGTGGAACACTCCATCTACGTTTCCGGGGCAGCCCGCGGCCGGCGGATAGGAACACTCCTGCTTCAGGCGTTGGTCGACTCGACGGAAAGCGGGGGCATCTGGACCATCCAGGCGAGCGTTTTTCCGGAGAACGAGCCGAGCATGAGACTCCACCTTGCCCACGGCTTCAGGGTGGTGGGACGGCGGGAAAAGATTGCCCGGATGGCCCACGGCCCTGCTGCCGGCCAATGGATGGACACCGTGCTGATCGAACGGCGCACGCGGGTCCTTTAGTTCTTGCGTTGCCAGCGCGGCGGCGAAGGTCGTCCCTGGGAGCTGACGCCGCGGCCGCAACCAAGGAGGACACCATGAATGCCGAAACTCCCACCACCGAGGACCGGTTGCGCGCGATGCTGGAGAACATCAGGACGGCAACCACCAACACGCGCCAGGCAATGGACTCACCGGGCGACGAGGACTGGGTGCAGGACGGCGAGTCGGATGCCGAGTACCTGCGGTCGATCCAACGCGACACGATCGCCAGACTGGAAGCCGCTGTCCGGGACATCGAAGCCCTGCTGGCTGAGCGCCAGGGCGGCTAGCCGAACGCGTCGCAGCCCCCGCCACACGTCGGCGGGGGCTGCATCGCCCTCAGGCGGGCTGGGCGCTGAGTGCGGTCAGGGCCGACAGTTTCTCTTCACCGGTGGGTTCTTCGGGCAGCAGCGGAATGAGCGCGACTCGGTCCGTCAGGGTGTGTACCTTCGTGATCTGTTCGATTTCGCTCGCGGCGCGGGCCTGCAGGAACGGCGTCTGCGGGTGCGCGGCGGCGATCGAGTTGTTGATGACCCAGGCCCACGGATGGATTCCGGCCCTCTTCAGGTCACCCTGCAGTTCTTCGGCTTCGAGCACGGGCGTCGTTTCGGCCAGCGTGACGAGAACGACCTTGGTCTGGGCCGGGTCCTGCAGCCGCATCAGGGGCGTCACGAACCCCATGGTGTCGCCGACCTGGCGGGCGATCTCCCGGTGGTACGACCCCGTGGCGTCCAGGAGCAGCAGCGTATGCCCGGTCGGTGCCGTATCGATCACCACGAAGTGCCGGCGGGACTCCTGGACCACCTTGGAGAACTGCCGGAACACGGCCACCTCGTCGGTGCACGGGGACAACAGGTCCTCGGCGAGGGCCGCGCGCCCGTCATCGTCCAGGTTCCGGCCCTTGGTCTCCATCACGTGGCTTCGATATTCCTCGATGGCCGCTTCAGGATCGATGCGGGAGACCGTCAGGCCTGGGATGGAACCATGGAGTGTTTCGGTGAGGTGCGCTGCGGGATCGGTCGTGGTAAGGTGCACCGCATGTCCGCGTTTGGCCAGGGCGACCGCGATGGCGGCAGCGACGGTGGTCTTCCCGACCCCGCCCTTGCCCATGCACATCACGAGGCCATGGCCGTCGAGCTCCACTTCGTTCACCAGGGCCGCAAGCGGGGCGTCCTCAACTTCGGGGACCGCCGCGGCGTCATCAGTGATGTCGGCGCCGGAAGTGGCCGCGAACAGTGACTCGAGTGCCGGAATGCCGACCATGTTGCCCGGCTTCAGATCCAACTTGTCGCGCGGAAGTGAGGCGACCGCCTCGGGAATGGCCGCGATGGCGGCAGCCTCCCGGGCCCGCAATGCCTGTGCCAGATCCTCATCGCCGGCGGCGGGCGGGAGGACGCCGTTGACGACGACGTAACCGCCGCCGATACCGATCTGGTTGAGTTCGAGATAGGTCCGCTCAATTTCGCTCAGCGACGAGGTCTGCGCGCGGCTGACCAGGACAAGCCGGGTCCTCGTCGGGTCCGTCAGTGCCTGGACTGCTTTGGCGTACACCTGCTTGTGCTTCTCCAGTCCTGACAACGGGCCCAGGCAGGACGGGTCCCCCTTGCCGGCGGCCAGGAAATCGGTCCACGAACCGGGCAGCTGAAGAAGCCGGATGGTGTGGCCCGTCGGGGCGGTGTCGAAGACGATGTGGTCATACTCCCCATAGGAACTGTCGTCGGCGAGCAGGTTGGTGAACTCATCGAACGAGGCGATCTCCGTGGTGCAGGAGCCCGAGAGACTCTCAGCGATGCCGGCCAGCTCAGACTCGGGCAGGAGACCGCGGACGGGGGCGATGATCCTCTCCCGGTATGCCTCGGCGGCCTGCTCCGGATCAATCTCCAAGGCTGAAAGACCAGGCGCGTCCTGGATGGGCGTGACGGTGTTCCCGATGGTCACGCCAAAGACCTGCCCGACATTGGATGCGGGGTCAGTGCTGACCAGCAAGACCTTCTTACCGGACTTGGCGAGGGTGAGCGCTGTTGCGCACGCCACTGAGGTCTTGCCTACACCGCCCTTGCCGGTGAAGAACAGGAACCGGGGCGCGCTCTGAAGAAACTTCACGCCGGGGCCTAGCCGCAGCTCGCTGAGCCGCCGCAGCAGCCGCCGGCCTTTTCGCTCAGGCCAAGTTCCGGGCGGGACTGCGGTTCAACAGCGGCTTCGTCCAGTCCGGCGAACGTCAGCAGCTGCCCCCTGCTGGGGTAGGTTCCGGTGGCGACCGTAACTCCGTCGACGATAGTGAGCGGAAGGCCCTTGGAGCCGACCAGATGCATGAATCCACGGACCGTTTCGTCCTCCGCGAAAGCAGTAGGTTCGCTGGCGAGGTTGTGGCGCGCAATGTCGGCTCCGAGGGTCTGGAGGTGGCGCACATCCGCGGTTACATCCACCAGGGACTGGTCCACGTCAGGACCGCAGACCCCGGTGTCGCAGCAGAGGGCGGATTCGTAAATTCGGATAGCAGGCATGTTGTTCTCCTCGGCTTTCGGGGTGGTTCGATTCGATACCGAAACACGGAGCCCCACTCATTCAGGTGGTCATCCGGCACGGACGTCACCAGCGTGATTGCGACTCTCTTCTCAGTATATTGACAATCATCGATACACAAAAGAGTGGGAGAGGTGACGTTGACGACGGTCGACAGTTTTCGAAGAAGGGTCGGTTCGCTACGCGGGCGACGCTCCGTGCCATACACATCGTTGTCAACGAGCTGATAGACGCCTCCGCCGGCCGGCGTCACACTGACTTCATGGACGACGCGGAAAAGCAGGACACCATCGAGGCCGTCACAGCCCGGATTATCGCCCGGCACCCGGACGCTTCCCGCACCTTGGTCGCCAGAGCCGTGGCGGAAGAGTATGACCAACTGGCTTCTGGCCGCATCCGGACCTATATCCCCACTCTGATCGAACGCGGGGCATGGAACAGAATCAACCGGGAGTCCGCCGCCCGGCCCGTAGACGAACCCTGAAGTCTTCCCGCGGATATTGGCGACTCGCCCCTGCTCATCCAACCGCACCGCCCCCCCGACACTGTGATTCTCAAAAACGAAGGATTTCAAGAACAGGTTGATTTGAGAATCGTGGTGTTCGCAGCGAGCTGTTGCAAACGGGCATCTTTCTGCGGAAAACCGCCGTTGGGACGAAAACCCGACCCCAGAGCCGGTCGTTCTCACAAATAGTTCTCAAAACGGTACAGTCGAACCAACGCACCGGACTGAGTTTTGAGAAGAGAACACCCATGACCGCACACCGAATCGGCTACGCCCGAGTCTCCACCCGGGAACAGAACCTGGGCTTGCAGATCGACGCCCTGAAGAAGGCCGGCTGCGACAAAATCTACGAAGACACGATCAGCGGCACCAAGTCTCACCGCCCCGGACTCGACCAGGCGCTGGACACCCTGCGCGACGGTGACACCCTGGTGGTGTGGAAGCTAGACCGCCTGGGCCGGAGCGTGAAAGACCTCCTGGACTTCGCCGGCGGCCTAAACAACCGCGGCGTAGGCTTCGTCAGCCTCACCGACGCGATCGATACCACCACGGCCTCCGGGCGCTTTTTCTTCAACGTGATGGCATCCCTGGCCCAGATGGAACGGGAGCTCATGGTCGAACGCACCCAAGCCGGGCTGCTGGCGGCGCGCGAACAGGGACGGGTCGGCGGCCGCAAACGCATCATGACGCAAGCCAAGATCCGCTCAGCCCGCAAACTACTCAACCAGGGAACACCGCCCCGGGAAGTGGCCACGAGCCTCGGCGTCTCCGTCCCGACGCTCTACCGGTGGGTCCCGGCAGCAGGCGCGACGGGGCCTTCGACGCAATAGTCGCTGCTGTTTGGTGCAGGCGACTTCTAGTACGAAAATAGACGCTCGGTCATGCACCTGCCGGTGTGAGGCTGACATCGTAACCGAGGGTTTGGAGTTGCCGGATGGCCCTGTTTTGGTCTGTTCTGGTTCCCGCTTCAGGTAGAAGCCCGCGCCGGGATCCGTGTAAACCTCACCGTTCGCGAGCATGTGCCAGGTCGCGGTCAGGATGACGTGTTCGATGGCGACGATGGCTTTGACCCGGCCGCGCCGGAAGGCGACCCGTTTGTATTTGACGCTGAGGTAGGTGTTTTTGCCGCGTGACGCGGACATCGCTGCGATGCCCAGTGCGCCCTTGAGATGTTTGTTGCCAGGCATGATTCTTGTTGATTTGATCCTGCCGGCGGATTCGTTGGATCCCGGGCAGACACCGGCCCATGACGCTAAGTGCGCGGCCGTTGGAAATACGCTCATGTCGCCACCTGTCTCGGCGATGATCACGTCAGCGACGAGCGTCGAGACGCCAGGGATCGTGGTCAGTGCTTCCCGGGCCGCTCGAAAGGGCTCCATGACCGTGTCGATCTGCTCCGTCAGCACGGTGATAGTCCGGGCAAGCTGATCGATGCGGTCCAGATGCAGCCGGACCATAAAGGCATGGTGCTTGCCAAACATGCCGGTGAGCGCTTCGGCTAATGCCGGGATCTTTGACCTCATGCTGGCCCGGGCAAACTGCGCGAGCACCTGCGGATCCCGTTCCCCACGGATCAATGCCTCGAGCATCGCCCGGGACGATACCCCGGTGAGTTCACTGACCATGCCAGAAAGCTTGATTCCTGTGCTCTCGAGGAACTTCTCCAGGCGCTGGAGCTCCCGGGTCCGGTCTTGGACGGTGACGGCACGGGCACGCGTCAGATCCCGCAGTTCGCGGACAGGGCCGGGCGGAACGAACGAGGCCCGCAACAGCCCGTGTGCGCCAAGCTGCGCCAGCCATGCCGAGTCGGAAACATCTGTCTTGCGCCCGGGCAGGTTCCTCGCATGTCTGGCGTTGACCAGCATGACCGGGAGGGACTCCTCGAGCAGATAGTAGAACGGCTTCCAGTAATCGCTGGTCGCCTCCATCACCACGACAGTGACGTTCTGTCCTTCCAAAAACCTCCGTAACTCAAGAATCTGGTTGGTGGTGGAGCCCCAGGTGGTGATTGTCGAAGTGAACTGGCCCCGGCGCTTGCCCGGGACCCTGATACAGACTTTTGCGTCGCGTTTGGATATATCCATCCCGACGGACCGCTCATGGACGATGTCCATTGCCGTGGCACTTTCTGAATTGAAGGGATAGGGCCATGTGACTGCCGCGGGGAGGGCAGGGAGCAAATCAGGAATCTAGCACTCGTGCTCGAAGCAACAATCCACGGTTCCCGTGGAAGCCCTCCACACCACGCTGAAAAGCGGGCTCAACTACGGCACCAAGAAGTCACGGCGTTCACCGCAGCAGACGTTAACATCATGCAGCCGTCCGCGCCTTCGAGCTACACCCTCTAAGCCGACCGCCCCCTATTTTCGACCCCCCACGGCGCGGCAGCGCCCCTGGACCGCTGAAAACGACACGGATAGCCGCTCAGGACTCTTCTCGATGATCGATGTGAAGAGTTCGGAGTAGCGCGGCGATGGCATGGGCAGCTTCACAGGGACTCCAAGTTTTCTCCAAGTTGCGATCTGGACTTGGAGAAAACTTGGAGTTACAGCTAGCCGAGGACGATGTCGCGCGTGGCGTGGTCGTACGTGAAGGTGACCTTGCCGCCGTCGTGGTTTAGCTCGTGGTTGGCACCATCACGCACGCCGAACGCGCCGTAGTTCTCGTCCCACGAGCGGTTCAGTGCGATCTTGTAGGTGTAGAAACCGGCCGGCAGCGTCGCGGCGAGAGTCCAGACTTTGCGTCGGGTGTTGAACTTCATCTGGACCTCGTCGTACTGCGGGGCCCAATCCTCGGGGGCGCCGAGAACCGTGTTGAAGTCACCGGCAATCGCGACGGCGGACGGCTGCTCGAGCTTCTCGACGGCGGCAGTCTCTTTGGGTGCGGCAGCCTTCTTGGGGGCCGCTTTCGCAGCGGGCGCCTTCTTGGCTGCTGGTTTCCGGGCGGGGGCCTTCTTGGCAGGCGCGGTCGGAAGAGGGGTATCTGCCGGGACGGGGGTACCCTCGGCCAGGGCTGTCGCGAACTCCTCTGGTTTGGCGAATGCGACCGTTGCGCGAAGGCCGTCGTCGGTGATGGTCCAGCCCGAGCGGCCCTTGAGCAGCCAGCCGGCCTTGACCAGTTTCGCGGTCTCGGCGGTCAGATTCTTGTGGCCGCGCGGAATGCCTCCGCTGAGGAGCTCGCTCTCGCGCGTATCCAGCGGGACGCGGACAATCGCTTCAGCCAGGATCTCGCCGGCATTCAACGACTTCTCTGACCACGTTCCTTCAGCCAAGACGTCAAGGACTGTCTTGAGGCGGACACTGCTTTTTTCGACGGCGGACTTGGCTGCCAATGGATCTCCTTCAACGGCGAACATTCCTCCAGCAGTCTGCCAATGTTCTGTAAATTCTGGCCACTGTTCTTGGTAAACACCGTGTGTCGTGACCCACTATTACGTCCAAACGATGGCAAGTGATTGAGGAGTCTCACTTACTGATGGGTAGTAAGAGGTCTGGGTGCGGACCTCTTAGTGCGCCTGCCTCGGGCGTGATGTGCCTCGAACCGGGGTTATCCACATACGCACGATGAGACAAGACGGCGCAGTGCTGGCTTCGTTACCCTTGGAACCAGTTCTGGCAATCTATCGGGGGAAGTAGAGACCATGACCTATCCCATTTCGGCGTCCTCGCGCCGAGCAAGCCGCGACGAAAGCCGTTTGCGGCGGGTCTTCGCGCCGCTCGCATCGATCGTTTTGCTCGCGTTGACATTGGTCGGGTGCATTGGATCCCCGGCTCCTTCGCCGCCAACGAGCTCTCCTCCCAACCCCACTGTCTCCCCCACCCCAAGTTACAAACCAGCGGACCACAAGGGCAAAGCGCAAAACGTTCCCCTGCCCGTGATGCCGGCGGAAGCCAAAGCACACACCAAAGAAGGCCTCCAGGCTTTCATGAAGCATTGGGTGGGGCTGCTCTCGTACGCATACGAAACGGGCGACACAGGGCCGCTGTTCGAGGTGACGGGGGCGGGTGCACCACGTGTAAGAATGTCGTGAATGTGATCAAAAATGCCTTTGCAGATGGCAAATGGATAGCCGGTGGTCAGGTTGACTTTGTTGCTGCCGACTCTGCCATGCAACCGAATCAATATGGTCAGGTCTCGGGCTATGTCCGGATGAATCAACAAAAAATGGACTTCATCAACGCAGACGGAACAGTTCGTAGCTCAAGTGCCGAGCCAGGCCCGAAACCCCTGCTCTTCCTCGTGGTCAAGCGAGACGAGGCTTGGGAACTCGGCGACATTGGGACTCCGGAAGGTTCCAAATGAGACTGGCCCGTCACGGCAATTGCCAGTTCAATGTCTGGATCTTTGTCGTCGTAACCACTTTGGTGGCCGGAGGCTGGTCTTTTGCCGTGACTCCCTCAGCGAATGCCGTGACTTGCCCGGACGGCAAAACGATTGTCGATACCGCTCTCTTCGATTCGACCGCGGCTCTGAGCGTCAAATGCGCTGCCGCCGCCGGTTCCAGAGTGGACAACCCGAGCCAAGACTCCCCCGGCGTCGCAGTCCCCGTTGTTGAAAGCAAGGACCTCCCCGATCAATATGAGGAAGTCCGTAAGGCCTGTCTCAATGACCGGTCACTAGGCGCGGATCCCCTCTGCAGCGTTCCGGATTCGTGTCCCAAGGATCAGTCGCTGGTCCAGACCTACATGGTCTTCAGCAAGACGGGACGGGCGGTCCCGCTCGATTCGCCGCGCTGCGAGCCGAATCCGCAAGGTGCCAACAACCAGCCCTTCCCCGGCGTCTCGCTGGCAGATTTCCAAAAGCTCCCTATCGCCGGAGCAACCCTCGGGATTCAGCCGAGTCCGCACACGCTCATTGGTGCCGAGACCAATGTGTTCGCGGAAGCCGCCACCCAGGAGATCCCTGCCACAGTCCTTGGTACCGCTCTGACCGTCCGGGCGACCCCCACCGACTACACCTTCAACTACGGCGACGGAACGGTGGTTGGACCCCAAATGTTCGCTGGGGGATATCTCCCGGAAGACCGCTGGGGCGAGAAAACGAGGACTAGCCACGCCTACCAAGCGACGGGCGACTTCCCGGTGTCGGTCACCACGTTCTACAACGGCGAGTACCGCATCGGAAACGGCGCTTGGACTCCCATCACGGGCCAAGCACAGATTGCAAGCCCCAACCAGATCGTCAAAGTCTGGCGTTCCCAGGTCAAGCGCTATGCAGACAACTGCATCGTCAACCCAAACGGCGACGGCTGCCCCGGTGCCGTATAACCGCCGCTCAGTTGATGGAAGCTTTCTCCCAATCGGCAACCTCCGCCAACAGCTCGGCCTTCCGGTCATCGTCCGCGAACGATGAACGCACCGAGTTCGCGGCCAGCCGTGCCCGATCCCCCACAGACAACCCGTGCACAGCAACGAGCTGCTCGAAGTTGTCGTCAAGGTATCCGCCAAAGTACGCAGGGTCATCCGAGTTCACGCTGACATTCAGCCCGGCGGCCAACATCGCTGGGAGTGGGTGATCCGCCAAAGTATCCACGGCACGCAACCGAACGTTGGACAGTGGGCACACGGTCAACGGAACCTGCTCGGCAACCAACCGCTCCACCAGCGCAGTATCCTCCATACAACGGATGCCGTGATCGATCCTCTCGGCACCAAGCAGGTCCAAAGCCTCGTACACATACGACGCCGGGCCCTCCTCGCCAGCATGCGCGATCCGTCGCAATCCAGCCTCAGCCGCGCGGCGGTACAGGCGTTTAAACTTCGACGGCGGATTGCCCACCTCGGCCGAATCCAGGCCGATCCCGGCAATCGGAGCCTTCATCGCAAGGAGTTGCTCCAAGACGTCAAGCGCGGACTCTTCAGAGAGGTCCCTCAAGAAAGCGGCAATCAGGAGCGTCGAGACGCCGAACTCCTCCACCGACGTCGCGAGTGCGGACGCCACCCCATTCACGCATGTCTCCAGGGCTACCCCTCGGGAGATGTGCGCCTGCGGATCCATCATGATCTCAACGTGACGCACTCCACCGGCCGCGGCGCGTGCCAAATAAGCCCGGGTCATGTCCGCAAAGTCCTGTTCGGTGCGCAACACAGCCATGTTGGCGTAGTACAGCTCCAGGAACGACTGCAGATCCGTGAACTCGTACCGCGCACGCAACTCGTCCAAATCCGCGTACGGAAGCTCAATCCCGTTCCGCTCAGCGAGCGCGAAAATCAGCTCGGGCTGAAGCGTCCCCTCGATGTGCAGGTGCAGTTCGGCAACCGGAGGTGCCGCCGTCGTCGTCGATTCGCCAATAGTTTCCACCCGACAAGAGTAAGTCGAATACTCAACGCTCCCCATCTCCGGCGCATACTGATCCTATGGACAGCTCCCTCGCCACATGGCTCCCCGTGCTGGTCCTTACTGCCTGTCTCGGCATCTGGACATACAGCCTGGTGGACTTCAGCCGGACCGACGGACGGGACATGCGAACCTTCTCCAAAGAGGTATGGATCGTGATCCTCATACTGGGAAGCGTCGCCGGCGGAATTGCCTGGCTCGTGGGCGGAAGGCCCCACCCGCCGGGCGTCCAACGGCGCTCATCACGGCCCCGATAGTACGACTCAAGGGAAGTCCACACCGCGCCAACTTGGTTCTGCGTCCTCCGGCCCTCAAACTGAAAGGATGCAGACCTTCCTCCCGTTCCCCGATTTCAAGCAAAGTGCTGCCGTCTTGGACACCGCAAGGCTTGGCAAGCAGCGTGTCGAAGCACTGCAGATCCTCCGCGCACTGGTGATTCCCGAGTTCGGCCGGCCCTCCCACCCCGCTATTCGCATGTGGATGGGTTACGTTCCCGCGCTCACTCTCTACGGCCTGGCCATGGTGGACGAATGGGTCGCCCGCGGCAACCCAGACAACACCCGCGCCAGCATCACCGAGTTCGCACCCCAGGCAGCACACCCGGACTACGTCTCGAAGATTCCGATGCCGCCATGGCTGGGCGATCCCGATTTCCACCTGAGCCAGCGCTCCAAGCTGCTCCAAAAGGACCCTCGCTTCTACGCCGAGCTATTCCCCGACACTCCGACGGACTTGGAATACCTCTGGCCGGAACCTCGCCACGAGTTCATTCCCGAAGACCCTTATGACGACTTCATCTGGGTCCTTCGCGCCCCGGTGGGCGAGGTTGACCCCGAAAAGATCGAGCAGGTGGGCATGCCGGCCGCAGGCAAGGCCAAGGCCGCCAGCAGCGACGGCGACGGATACCAATTCGTGTACGCTTCCGAAACGTCCCGCCGCCCGGGCAAGACTGCCCGGAAGGCACCAAAGCGACTCGAAAAGAAGCCCACCCGCAACCGCCAGCGCCAGGACGAGGCCTTCAGGACACTTCCCGGCAACACGCCGGTCCTCATCCCCATCGAGGGCGGCGCCAAGTTCGCCATGGGCAAGATCCACGGACGGCCGATCACCCTGGAAGACGGCCGTTTCGGCCGCAACTTCGAGGTCACCAAAATCATCGATCGCTCGGACTTCGACTACCCCGCCTTGTTGCAGGATCCACGGGCGTTCTTCCCGATCCCCGCGCCGTAATCCAGGCACCGTGGTCCCGGCACCGTAGCGGGTCGACGTCAACGCGAACGGCAGCTGAGCCCGACGCTCGCTCACCTTTAAGGCACTACCGACGCACGCTCCTGCACATAAGAACTGACCCTTAGAGTCCGAAGTGACACTTGTGCAGGAGCGTTCGCCATCCGGCCACCAAAAGTGCAGGAGCGTTCGCCATCCGGCCACCAAAAGTGCAGGAGCGTTCGCCATCCGGCCACCAAAAGTGCAGGAGCGTTCGCCATCCGGCCACCAAAAGTGCAGGAGCGTTCGCCATCCGGCCACCAAAAGTGCAGGAGCGTTCGCCATCCGGCCACCAAAGATGCAGGAGCGTCGGCTCTAGGAGGCTCCGACCCTGAGCTACTTTCCCAGCCCGGCCCGGCGGAGGGCTTCAGCCATGGCTGTGTTGACCGGCGCCTGAGGAGCCGTCTTCGCAGGAGCCGCCTTCCGAACTGGCGCAACCTGCGGCGCCGGGCGCCGCTCGCCGCCCTCACGGCCGCCGCCCCGCGAACCGGACCCGCCCGCGGTGCCGGGTTCGTCGTCGAGCCTTAGCGTGAGGGAAATCCGCTTCCGCTCCGGGTCAGCGTCCAGGACCTTCACGCGCACCACTTGTCCGGATTTCACGATCTCACGGGGATCAGACACGAACTTGTTCGCCAGCGCTGACACGTGCACCAAGCCGTCCTGGTGCACTCCGACATCCACGAAAGCACCGAACGCCGCCACGTTGGTAACAGTGCCTTCCAGGATCATGCCGGGCAAGAGGTCCGAGATCTTCTCGATGCCCTCGGAGAATGTCGCCGCTGCGAAGGCGGGACGGGGATCGCGGCCGGGCTTTTCGAGCTCGGACATGATGTCGCGGACAGTGGGCAGGCCGAACGTCCCATCCACGAACGCCTGAGGATCCAGCAAGGAGACGGCAGCTCCGCGCGCAGCGGCCACGATCTTCCGGGCCACCGAGTACGCTTCGGGGTGCACACTGGAGGCATCCAGGGGTTCCGCTCCCCCGGTGATCCGCAGGAAGCCCGCGCACTGCTCAAACGCCTTCGCGCCCAACCGCGGCACCTTCTTGAGGTCGGCTCGCTTGGCGAACGGGCCGTTCTCGTTGCGGTACGCCACGATGTTTTCACTCAGGAGCGGCCCGACGCCGGCCACTCTGGCCAGCAGCGCGGGCGACGCCGTGTTCACGTCTACGCCCACCGCGTTCACGCAGTCCTCGACGACGGCATCCAGAGAACGGTCCAGCTTCGCCGCAGTGACATCGTGCTGGTACTGCCCCACACCGATCGACTTGGGCTCGATCTTCACCAATTCCGCCAGCGGATCCTGCAAGCGCCGGGCGATGGACACGGCACCGCGCAGGGACACGTCCATGCCGGGCAGTTCCGCGGCGGCAAGCGCGGAAGCCGAGTACACCGAGGCGCCCGCCTCCGACACCACGAGTTTCTGCAGCGTAGGGCCACCGGACGCGGAGAGCGCCTTGATGAGCTGAACGGCGAGCTTGTCCGTCTCGCGCGATGCCGTTCCATTGCCAATGGCCACGAGCTCGACGCCGTGCTGCCGCGCCAGGCGCTCCAGCGTCACCAAGGCCTCGTCCCACTTCCTGGCCGGAGCGTGCGGATAGACGGTATCGGTGGCCACGACCTTGCCGGTGCCATCAACCACGGCCACCTTCACACCCGTCCGCAGTCCCGGATCCAGGCCCAGCGTGGCGCGGTTTCCGGCCGGGGCGGCGAGGAGCACGTCGCGGAGGTTGGCCGCGAACACGCGGACGGCTTCGTCCTCGGCCTGTGCGAACATCCGGCCGCGAAGGTCGTTACTCAGCCGGTCCAGGATCCGCGAGCGCCACGCGATTTGTGCGGTCTGGACGAGCCATGAATCGGCGGGCCGGCCACGCTCGGCGACCCCGAGGCACTTGGCCACAGCGTTCTCGTACCGGCCTCGCGCGGCGGCCAGGGCGTCGTCGTCGGCTGGTTCTGCCTCGGCGAGATCCAGCTCAAGGACGCCGTCGTTCTCACCGCGCAAGAGCGCGAGCACGCGGTGGCCGGGCATGCCGGAAGGCACCTGGGAGAACTCGAAATAGTCCTTGAACTTCTGTCCTTCGGTTTCCTGGCCCTTCTTCACCCGCGATACCATCCGGCCCTGTGTCCACAACCGCTCCCGCAGGGTTTCCGCCAGATCGGGATCCTGGGAAACCCGCTCCACCAGGATCGAGCGGGCGCCGGCGAGAGCCGCGGAGGCGTCGTCAATAGAATGCTCGGCGTTCAGGTACTTGGCGGCCTCGCGCTCCGGATCGAGCTGCGGATTGACCAGCAGCGCGTCGGCAAGCGGCTCAAGGCCCGCCTCGCGCGCGATCTGCGCTTTAGTGCGGCGCTTTGACTTGAAGGGCAGGTAGATGTCCTCCAGCCGGGATTTGGTATCGGCGCCGACGACGGCGGCTTCCAGCTCCGGAGTCAGCTTGCCTTGGGCGGCAATCGCCTCAAGAACCGTTCGACGGCGGTCCTCCAGGTCCCGCAGGTACCTCAGCCGCTCCTCGAGCTCGCGCAGCTGGGTGTCGTCAAGCGTCCCGGTGACCTCTTTGCGGTACCGGGCGATGAAGGGGACGGTGGATCCGGCGTCGAGCAAATCAACGGCGGCCTTGACCTGCCAGGACTTCACTCCGAGCTCTTCGGCGATCAGGGCGTGAATAGCGGCTTCTGCTGACTGGTGCTGCCGAACTGGCTGGGGCTGGGGAAGTTGGGTCACCATGCCATTTTGCCTTACGGATTTGCCCTAGCTGAAGACGGCGGCGAGTGCTGTAGTGGAAAGAGCTGCCACTCGCACGGCCGCCGGTCAGGAATGCTACTCACGGAAGAGGCGCATCATGCAAGAACTGCTCATCATCCTGCAGGACGGTTTCGACTCGGATGACGTAGAAGTCACGGTCAATCACAAAGAGGCCCACCACGAGCGCGATGTGTCGACCAGGGAGATGCTGGGCATGGCTGCGGAGATCTCCGTGGAGTTGCCGGCAAAGGGGTCCACTGTGGGCGTCGAGGTCACCAGCCGGAAGCTAAGCGCAAGCAAGAAACTCCATGGAAAAGCAAAGTGCCTGCTGGTGTCGATCGAGGACGGGGAATTGGTGCTTCGGGAAGGCACCGGCCGGGAGGCGTTCCTCTAGTTTGTGGGTCCCATCAACGGCGAAGCGCCACGGCCGGAGGGCCGTGACGCTTGGTGTGGAAAGTTGCAGTCAGCCCAGTTGCGCCATGGGAGATTTGGCGGAGATGTGCTCTACCAATTCACCGACGCGCTCCTCGGTGTAGTTACGGGCGATGTCGCCCTGACTGATGATGCCTACCAATTTGTGGTCGGTGATGACCGGAAGGCGCCGGACCTGGTGCTTCTCCATCAGGTCGATGGCGGCGTCGATGCTGGCATCGGCATCGATCCAGATCGGCGTCCCTTGGGCGAGATCTGCCGCGGTCTTGCGGTCAACATCCCATCCACCGGCAACGCACTTGACCACAATGTCGCGGTCAGTGATGAATCCTTTGAGCTTTCCATCGCTGCCGCAAATCGGCAGGGAACCGACGTCCAGATCGCGCATCATGATGGCCGCGTCGCGAAGCGACTGGCCTTCTTTCACGCACTGGACATTGGTGGTCATGAATTCGCGCACAACACTCATGAGTCCTCCTTGATCGATTGGTTATCGACGCGGACCCCCCGGCACCGACGCCGATGCTGTCAGCCTACTCCGCAATATCCTCGGCCCACAGCTCCGGATTCTTTTCCTGGAAAGTGCGCATCATGTCCACGCACCGCTGGTCGTCCAGGACCACCACCTCCACGCCCCGTGACCGGAGAAGCTCGAACTCACCCTCGAACGTGCGGGCCTCCCCCACCACCACGCGCGGGATCTTGAACTGGATGATGGTGCCGGTGCACATGGCACACGGCGCAAGGGTCGTATACAGCGTGGTGTCCCGGTAGCTCCTCTGCCGTCCGGCAGCACGGAGGGCCGCCATTTCTCCGTGCGCGATCGGATCGCCGTTCTGGACTCGCTCGTTGTGCCCGCTCGCGATCACCACACCGTCACGGGCAAGCGCTGCACCGATGGGAATGCCGCCTTCGCCAAGGCTCTTCCGGGCGGCTTGGTAAGCCGCTTCGAAGGCGGCATCTTGGGAGGATTGCGTCTCAGACCGGGTCATTCGGAGCCTGCTTTCCAGGTAGAGGGATCGACGTTGCCGCCTATCCCCAATTGTTCTATAACTTATAGAATAAAGACAGGAGGTGGGAGAGATGATCCTCAACGTCGACCTGGCCAGCGAGGTGCCGATCTACCAGCAGCTTCGCGATCAAATCGTGGAAGCGATCGCCGAGGGCGAGCTGACCGAGGGCAGCTCGTTGCCGGCCACCAGGACGCTCGCTGCGGACTTCGGGATCAACTTCCACACCGTGAACAAAGCCTATGACCTCCTGCGCCAGCAGGGCCTGATCCGACTCAACCGAAAAACCGGCGCGGTAGTGACCCCGGTGGTCGCGCATCCGCCGTTTCCCGCGGAGTGGACCGCAAGGGCACGGACCCTCCTGGCCGAGGCCGTCGCCAGGGGATTGCCGGCCGACGAGGTTCTCAAAAGCTGCCAATCAATACTCGATTCATTCAAAACTACGCAGCCGGAAGACATGCCATGACCCTTGCAATCGCCCTGAGCTCCGCGTTGGCGGCACTAGTGCTCGCCATCGCCCTGATGCTGCCCTCGATCAACAGCCCGACCGTGCCTTTCGGGGTTCGGGTACCGGCGCAGTTTGCCGAGGACCCGGCGATCGTCAAGCAGACCCGTATCTACCGATGGCGGGTCCTCTTCAGTGGGATCGTCGCCGCCGGAGTCTGCCTTGTCATGTACAGCCTGACCGGTGAAACGCTGCTCCTGCCGTTGTCGGTAATGCTGCTCGTCGGCTTCTGGTACGGCTGCTTCTTTCTGGCCAACCACGAGATCCGGTCCGCCAAGGCTGCCGGGGGCTGGTTCCAAGGCCTGCATCAAGGCATCGCGGTGGACACAGGGCTGCGAACCGATCCGCCGCGGTTTCCCTGGCTCTGGCTGGCGCCGGCATCGATCGTCACGGCCGCCACCGTGGTGATCGGCGTCATCATCTACCCGTCAATGCCCGAGGTACTTGCGGTGCACTACGGTGCGAAGGGCATGCCTGACCGATTGGCCGCCAAAACGGTCGGCACCGCCTTCTCCCTGGTGTTCCTTCAGATCGGCGTGACCGCACTTCTCGTGGGTATCGCGGCGGCCGTCTTCTTCGGCAGCAAGCCCGACATCGACCCGGCGCACCCGGTAGCTTCGGCGCGCTGGCACCGCCGGTACATGTCATTGGGTGCCAAAGCATTGCTCGGACTGGCCGCGATGATTGACCTGGCGATGCTGGGATCATCACTGCTGATGTGGTCCGGGACTGTCACTTCGTGGGCGCCGTTGGTGATCGTGCTCCCGATCCTGGCAGCCGTCGCGGTAACCGTCGTTGTCCTGGCCAGGAACAACCGCGAGCGGGACGCAGGCGAAGAGGACACCGGCCTGACCCACCGAGAGGACGACAAGTACTGGCGAGGCGGCCTCTTCTACATCAACCGCGAAGACCACGCGTTGCTGGTCCCGCGTCGCTTCGGTCTGGGGTGGACCCTCAATTTCGGCAATCCCCGGGCAGCGATGCTCCTTGCCGGCGTGATTGCGCTGCTAGGCCTGGTGATCACGCTGCGTTTCGGCGGCTGACCCCAGCTGCGCGGCTGCTATCTTGTCGGGCCCCACTGATAGCTTGGCTTCATCAGCTCAACGGTCTGGGGGCACGGTGTTTTTTCTCGATTCAGAACATGCAGGGCATGCGCAGGACCTGGTGTTTTCCGCCAGCGACCTCGTCACCGCCTCCACCTGCGAGTACCAGTTGCTGCGCACCTTGGACGAGAAGCTGGGCCGCTCATCGAAACCCGCCTTCGAGGTCGACGAAATGCTGGAGCGCACCGCCGTACTGGGCGATATCCACGAGCACAGGGTGCTCGACCGTTTCGTGGCGGAGTTCGGGTGGTGGGACCCGCTTGCGGGCACCGGAGTGTACGACGTCGTTCCCGCCAAAGCGATGGATCGCGCCACCTTGCAAGCCAAGCATGCGGAGTCCATCGAGGCGTTGCGCTCCGGCGCCGAGGTGGTTTTCCAGGCGGCGTTCTTCGATGGTCAGTTTCACGGGCGCTCGGATTTTCTCGTCAAGCAACCCGACGGGAGATATGCGGTTTTCGACACCAAGCTCGCCCGCCATGCCAAGGTCACGGCCCTGCTGCAACTGGCTGCCTACGGCGAGCAACTACTCAAAGCGGGGATTACTCCGGCCCCGGATCTGGCCCTTGTCCTTGGGGCCACCATTCAGCGGGACGCTGCGGGAACGGACGGCCATGGCGGCTTCGACTACGTGCACAGCAACCACCGACTCTCCGATGTGCTGCCGGTGTTCCGCGAACGCCGCGACCGTTTCCTGGCTCTGACGAACGCCCACCGATCGCAGCCTGAGCCCATCCAATGGGGTGCGCCCGGGATGACGGCCTGCGGCCGCTGCGACTACTGCAAGGAACAAGTGCGCCTGCACCGGGACCTGCTGATGGTGGCCGGAATGCGGATCACCCGCCGCAAGAAGCTCATGGACAACGGCATCTTCACCATCGACGCCCTCGCGGGGATGCCCGACGCCGCCGATTCCGCGACGCGACGCCTGCAGGAACAGGCCCGTCTCCAAATTGGAACGGCCACACCCTCCGGCACCGTCAACTACACCGACAAGACCGGCACAGCCAAGAGCATCAGCTATTCCGTCCTGGAGTCCAATTCCCTAGCCCGGCTCCCCCGGCCCGATGCCGGAGACATCTTCTTCGATTTCGAAGGAGATCCCCTGTGGCAAGACCCTGTGACCGGCCGCGGGGGCCTGGAGTACTTGTTCGGCGTGGTCGAAAATCCCACGGAACCGGGCAGACAGCCTGTATTCAAACCGTTCTGGGCGCACTCCCGGGCTGAGGAACGGCAAGCGTTCATCGACTTCCTTGACTACGTGGAAGAACGGCGAATGAAATATCCGGACATGCGGATCTACCACTACGCCGCCTACGAGAAGACCGCGCTGCGCAATCTCTCGGTCATACACACCGTGGGCGAAGCCGCCGTGGACAACCTCCTTCGCGAAGGGGTGCTGGTGGACCTCTACGACACCGTGCGGCACAGCATCCGGATCTCCGAAGACTCCTACAGCATCAAGAAACTCGAACCTCTGTATATGGGCGAGCACTTGCGCTCGGGTGACGTGACCGACGCCGGAGCCTCCGTGGTTGCCTACGCCAACTACTGCACGGCCCGGGACGCGAGCCGGGAGAATGAAGCGGAAACAATCCTCGCGGGCATTTCCGACTACAACGAATACGACTGCCTTTCCACGCTTGAACTGCGGAATTGGCTTTTGGGCCTCGCCGCGGAGCGCTCCATTGAACCCGGTCTTCCCGCTGTTTCAGATCCCGAACTACCGGCCGAGACCGAACCGGCCAAGTACCAGGCTGCGCCCGAAGAAACAGCACTCCTGGATTACCTTGCACAATTGCCGGACGAGGCACTTCGCAGCGATGACAATCGGGCGGTGGCCATGGTGGCGGCCGCTGTCGGCTTTCATCGACGGGAAGACAAGCAATTCTGGTGGGGACACTTCGACCGCCTGGACCGCCCCGTCTCCGAATGGGAAGACGCTAGGGACTGCTTCATCGTGGAAGGCGGTGAAGTGCTGCAGGACTGGGCCAAGCCAACGCCACGCAGCAATCCCGCACGCAAGGTGATGCTCTTCGGGCACGCTGCCGACGGCTCAGGCTTCGCGCCCGGCAAGAAGTATTTCCGGATGTACGGGCCTCCACTCCCCGACGCCTTCCTCGGCAAGAACGAAAGCACCCTCGGCAGATCGGGAATGTCCGGCACGGAGGTGATCGAAGCCGGCGATCTCGACGCCCTGGATGAAGGCCTCAACCCAGCGGATTCCGGCGACGGTGCCTTGGAGGGGGCTGATGTGGTGACCATCTCGGAGCGGTTGCCCAAGGGAGCATCCGAATACTCCCAGCTGCCCATGGCCCTGACGCCCGATGCTCCCATCAACACGGATGGGCAAAGAAAAGCCTTGAGCGAGCTCGCGCTCAGGGTGCGTTCCAGCCTGCCAGGGTGGCCGAAGGATCCAGCCTTGGACCTGCTGCGCCGGGTGCCGCCGAGGCTTGCGACACTCACGGAACTGCCCGCCGTCGAACCCGGCGACGACGGATATATTGACGCCATTACGGCGGCCGTTCGGGATCTGGACCAGTCGTACCTCGCCGTCCAGGGGCCTCCCGGGACCGGCAAGACCCACGTGGGCTCGCACGTTGTCGCGCGGCTGGTGCGCGAGGGGTGGAAGGTGGGCGTTGTTGCACAATCCCACGCCGTGGTGGAGAACCTGCTCCAAGCTGCAGTGAAAGCCGGGGTGGACCCCGCGCTCATCGCCAAGGAAATGAAGCACGGGGATCCCGTCCCGTGGGCCCAGCAAAGCAAGGACGACATTGAGCGGCTGATTGGATCCCCTGCAGGTTGCCTGATTGGCGGTACCGCGTGGACCATGACCGGGCGGACCGTTGCAGCCGGGTCACTGGACCTGCTGGTTCTCGATGAAGCCGGTCAGTTCTCCCTCGCCAATACCCTCGCCGTGAGCCGGGCAACAAAGAGGCTCCTGCTCCTCGGCGACCCCCAGCAACTACCCCAAGTCACCCAAGGCAAGCACCCGGAACCGGTGGATGAATCTGCCATCGGCTGGCTCGCCCACGGCCAGCACACACTGCCCCCGCATCTCGGGTACTTCCTGGCGACCTCGTGGCGGATGCACCCGGATTTGTGCGCCGCAGTGTCCGAGCTGTCCTACGATGGCCGCTTGCACTCAGCGCCGGCCGCCTCCACGCGCCGGCTGTCAGGAGTTCGCGCCGGCGTCGAATGCGTCTACGTTCCCCACAGCGGCAACTCCACCAGGTCGCCCGAAGAAGCAGCAGAGGTAGTCCGGCAGGTCAAGGAACACCTCGGTTTGGAGTGGCTGGACCCGAGGGAATCACCTGAGGGGCGGCCGTTGCTCGAAAAAGGCATCCTCGTGGTCGCGGCCTATAACGCCCAGGTCCAGCTCATCCAGCGCGAACTGAAGGCTGCTGGACTTCGAGCCGTTCGAGTGGGAACAGTGGACAAGTTCCAAGGCCAGGAAGCTCCCGTGGTGATCGTCTCCATGGCGGCGTCCGCTGCCGCGGACGTACCGCGCGGCATGGAGTTCCTGCTCTCCCGCAACCGGATCAACGTGGCGGTGTCGCGCGGTCAGTGGCGTGCCGTCGTCGTGCGCTCACCGGAGCTGAGCAACTACCTGCCCACCCGGCCGGAAGGGCTGGAGCAATTGGGCGGTTTTGTGGGCTTGTGCCACCGTCCCCGCCCAACTAGCTCGCATTTGTTGTCGTTATAAGGGCTCAGAACGACAACAAATGCGAGTCAGTTGGGCAACCTGGGCTTCATTCGGGACCACCCCGACGTTCCGTGTACTCATACTTCCCGCCACGCAGTGCCGAGGCAAAGGCGGCCACCAGACAGGCGGCAATGGCAAAGGCGAACGCCACGGCCAGCCCTTCGGCGAACGGCCCGGAGATCAGGCTTGGAAAGAAGGAACGGCCGGTGAGAAATGCCTGGTCCTTGGCCGGAAGAGCGCTGAGCACCTTGGGTCCGAGCAAGGCCTCCACGGGGTTGTATCCCAGCAATGAGGAGAAGAGCACAGATACCGGGGGCAATTGAGCGACCTTAGCGGCGTCTGCGGCGGCGACTCCGTGCGCCGTCAGGCCCGAACTCAACGTCTGCGGCAATGTCCGGGCAAGTCCGGCGATCATGAGCGAGAAGAAGATCCCGATCGAGAGCACCATGGCCGAGTTCTGGAAGGTGGTGCTCATGCCCGCGCCCACGCCTCGGCGGTTAGGCGGCAGCGCGTTCATGATTCCGGCCCGGTTGGGTGCGGCGAACAGCCCCATGCCCAGGCCGTTGACCAGCAGGGCCAGCGAGAATGGCAGGTAAGTGAAGTTCACCGGCAGCACCAGAAGCCACAGGAAGCTGGCTGCCGCCACCACCATGCCCAAGGTGGCCAGCAGCCTGGCTCCGTGGCGGTCGGAAAGCCATCCGGAAAGCGGTCCTGCGATCAGGAACCCCGCGGTAAGGGGCAGCATGTAGATGCCTGCCCAGAGCGGCGTGGTTTCAAAGCTATAGCCATGCTGGGGTAGCCAAATTCCTTGCAGCCAGATGATCAGGATGAACATCAGCCCGCCCCGCCCTATGCCGGACATCAGCGATGCCAGGTTTCCGGCAGTGAATGCCCGGACGCGGAACAGCGCCAGATGGAACATGGGCTCGTCCACTTTCCTCTCCACGAGGCAGAACACCACCAGCACCGCGGTGCCTCCGATCAGCGCCGCGAGGACCCACGGGTTGGTCCAGCCCATGGTGTGGCCGCCGTACGGTTGGATGCCGTAGGTGATACCTACCAGCACGGCCACCAGACCCACCGCAAATGTTCCGTTGCCCCACCAGTCGAGCTTGGCCGGCTGCCGGATCCCCGTGTCATGCAGGCTCAGGTACGCCCAGACAGTGCCGGCCAACCCCACTGGCACGGAGACAAGAAACACCAAACGCCAATCCAACGGAGCCAAAAGTCCTCCGATGATCAGGCCCAGGAATGATCCTGCAATGGCGGCCACCTGGTTCAGACCCAGGGCCAGACCGCGCTGGTCGACCTTGAAAACGTCGGTGATGATCGCGGCAGAATTTGCCATCAGCATGGCGCCGCCGACTCCCTGCAGGACGCGCATGATGATCAGCCAAAGGACACCCGAAGTCCCGGAGAGCCACGTTGCCGACAGCAGCACGGAGAACACCGTGAAGACGGCCAGACCGGCGTTGTACATCTTCACCCTGCCGTACATATCGCCCAGCCGGCCGAAGGTAACCACCAACACCGCGGTAACCATCATGTAACCCATGACAAGCCAGAGCAGCAGGCTCGTGTTGCCCGGAGCCAGGGGGTCGACCTGGATGCCGCGGAAGATGTCGGGCAGCGCGATCAACATGATCGAGGAGTTGATGGTCGCCATCAGCACACCCAGCGTGGTGTTAGTCAGAACTGTCCATTTGTAGTGCGGGCTGGCGACCGCATGCTCGATCCGGGCCTGGCGCTTGTCCCTGATGATTTGGGTCTTAGTCGCCACCACAACCACCCCTTCCCGGCACAAGGCCGCTTCGGGACTGTTACTTCACTAAAAACCTTAGACCCAGAGGCCGCCGAGAGAACTGCCCGGAGGCGAGTAGTTTGCGAGAGCGGTAGCTCATCGAGATTTCCCACGGGTTCGTGCGATATTTTGCTGGATCATTCCTCTCGCACGGCCTGGTTTGCCCGTGATTCCGGAGGCTTCGAAACGTGCCACCCCGAATGATCCAGCAGAATGCGACGCCACGGGGGAACTCCGTCCCCAGAGTTAAACGGCGACGGCGGCACCCTCCCCAGGTGCCGCCGTCGCCGTTTCAGGGGTTCTAGTTGGTGTAGAACGGGTAGTCGGTGTACCCCTCGGCGCCGTCAGCGTAGAACGTGGAGGGATCAGGCTCGTTGAGCGGGAGGCTCTCACGCCACCTGCGGGCAAGGTCCGGGTTGGCGATGGCTGCGCGGCCAACCACCACGGCATCGGCGAGTCCCTCGGCCACGAGTGCGGCGGCCTCGTCCCTAGTGGTGACCACGCCGAAGCCGGTGTTGACGAGGAACGTGCCGTTGAAGCGCTCGCGCAGGCCTTGGACAAGCTCACCCTTGGGATCATGGTGGAGGATGCTCAGGTAGGCGAGGTTGAGCGAGGCGATGGTGTCCACCAGAACTTCATAGGTGGAGCGAACATCGGCGGGGTTGGTCTCCGCGATTCCCTGGACAGAGTGCTCCGGCGAAATACGGATGCCTACCCGGTTAGCCCCCAAGGCTTCAACCACTGCGTTGACGGTCTCGATCACGAAGCGGGCCCGGTTTTCCGGGGAACCGCCGTAGCTGTCCGTGCGGACGTTGGAGTTAGGTGCCAGGAACTCGTGCAGCAGGTATCCATTGGCCGAGTGCAGTTCAACGCCATCGAACCCTGCTTCAATGGCGTTCCGGGACGCCGTGACGATGTCCTGGATCACGGCAGGAAGTTCATCGGCGCTCAGTTCGCGCGGCACCGGGTAGGGTTTCTTGCCGTTCGGCGTGCGGACTTCGCCGTCGATGGCGATTGCGCTGGGTGCCACGATCTCATGACCCCCGGTGATGTCCGGATGGGAAACGCGTCCCCCGTGCATGACCTGGGCGAAAATACGGCCACCCTCGGCATGGACAGCGTCGGTCACCTTCTTCCAGCCTGCGATCTGTTCGTCGGTAACGAGGCCGGGCTGCCCCACGTATGACTGGCCTGACGGCGTCGGGTAGGTGCCCTCGCTGACAATCAGTCCCAGGGAAGCCCGCTGCCCGTAGTGTTCCGCGACCAGCGAGCTGGGAATTCCTTCAGCTCCCGAACGGAGGCGGGTCAACGGCGCCATGACCAAACGATTAGGAAGTTCGAGTTCGCCGAGAGTCAGTGAGGAAAACAACATGGGCAATGCCTTTCAAAACGGGAACAGGTCCACTTGGGGTAACTGCCACGCGTTTGCAACTATTCCTCTTGAGACGCGGATCTCACGACGACGGCGGCACTCGCCTCCCGCGGAGGGGTCGGACGCCGCCGTCGAATGCTGCGTATCTTGCCGCAGACCGCCGCCGAAGCTAGGGGCCTCCCGGGCAACCCTCGCCCCGCGGATTCACGATGCAGTTGTCGGCATAGTTTCGCGTGATCGACCGCCAGACGCTCACTTTCTGCGACGGCGAGGCAAACTGTCCCGTGCCAGGAATCGGCAAGTTCGGGCCACCGTTCACGGAGTAGGTACCGCGGAAGGTGGTAGTCACGGACAACGGAAAGTCACCTGTCTGCTGGTAGACATAGCTTGTTCTCGTCTTTTGGCCCCATTCCTCCTGTGAAAGTGGGCCGCCAGCAACAGGCGTTGGTCCGAGGCTCTTGCCATCACCATAGGTGTATGTGTATTCCACCGGAGTTGCCTCTATATGGACCTGTTGACCAAGGATCGTCACGGCGAATTGCTGCTCAATGGCGTCAGCATAAATGTTGGTTTCAGCGCCTAGGAGTGTGTGGGGGCTTGGCTGGGCGGTCAAGTCCGCGGGCTTGATCGGAAGGGCGCGAAAGTCGTTGGTGATTCTCGCGGCGATTCTCGGCAGAAGATCTTCTGGCTTTTGCTCGTACAAGCATGACGGACCATTGTTGCCCGACTTCCAGTCAGTCCACGTAGGATTCGAAATCGACTTCGGGGCGACCTTCCAAATGACCGGAGTTCCGCTACTCCCGCCAGACTCACGGGGCGGACATTGAACCTGCCCTGGAAGGCACTTCTTGTCCAAGGCATCATCGTCAACCTGGCATTGGAGATCTGCTTTATATTGGTTCGGATCGTCGACGACATGGTTTGGAGGGGCTGGGACAATTTCGCCGGACTGAAGGTCCCGGATCCAATTGGCCGACACGTCAATTCCACTTTGTTGGTATCCCGCGGATACGCGTTCATCACTATTCGCCGCTGCGAACGTCGTGGGAGGAGTGAGCATGGCGGTCAACGCGATTGCAAAAATTGTCCATCTCCGCGTCTTCATTCGCCTCTACCGAATCAATCCGAGATCTTTAACCTTCCAAGAACCTGATTCGAAAGCTGCAATCATTATTGATGCGCTGTTCGATAGCGGCGTTGCAGGCTGCCCTATACTTCCATCGGCATCGTAGTAGTCGATCTGAGCTTGTATGGTCTGGAGAATCACTCGTTGCGACAGCGCCTCGGATTTGAAGGTTACTTCGACCAACGGAGTTGTCATTTTGCCACCGACAACCCATCTTCCTTTCAGGTATGCGGACTCTACGCCTTGTCTGATTCGAGTGCAGAACGTGCATTCCGCGGATGTCTTCGCAGACCAAATCGCCAGATCGCCAGTCTCATACGCATAACTCAGCACCTCAAACCAGTACTTGGCAAACGCCTCCACACCCTCCTTGCTATTGGCCTTCGCGGCTTCCGGTAACACGGGAACGGGCACGTTCTGTGCTTTCCCCTTGGCATCAGCCGGCTTGTAGGCAGCGGTCGGAGTCGGAGAGGCACTGGCAGAAACCGTGGGTGAGGCAGATTGTTCGGCCTGTGGCTGGCCACCGTTCCCGCAGGCAGTCAGCGTCAACGCTGCCGCAAGGGATGCAATAACGAAAAGCTTGGCACGGGCAAATATGAAAGTGCGTGGAGTCATGGTTCGCTATCCCCAAATAGTCGTCAAGACTGAACGTTTCCCAAAAGGCTAACCCAATTGTCGATACTGCAGGGAAAGTTATCCACAGGCCGCGACCCGCTCCGCCACGGCCTGGCCCTTATCGACGGGAAGGAACCACGAAGTCACCACGGTGTTTCCACGCTGTTACTTATCCAGCGAGTCAGCCGCCAAGATTGATGCTCCGGGTTTGTGGACGTCCAACAAAATCACGAGACCACGCGCCCATTACCGTCATGAAGGAAACGCACTAATCCTGCAAATAGCGGCCCAGGAGCACCATGATCACCCAGCCAAACCCATCGCACACCTCCAGCCATCCGATTCTGGAGACAGCCCGGGAGCAAGTACTCAGGAACGGCCAAGGCCTGGACGAATCCCAGTTGCTCGAGATTTTGGAGCTCCCGGACGAGGCCATCCCCGAAGCGCTCCAGCTCGCTCACGAAGTCCGCCTGGAACACTGCGGCGAGGACGTGGAAGTGGAGGGCATCATTTCCATCAAGACCGGAGGGTGCCCGGAAGACTGCCACTTCTGCAGCCAGTCTGGCCTCTTCGACAGCCCGGTCCGCGGCGTCTGGCTCGACATTCCCGAGCTCGTCAAGGCCGCCAAGGAAACCGCGGCCACGGGGGCCACGGAGTTCTGCATCGTCGCAGCCGTCCGCGGCCCGGACATCAAGCTCATGAACCAGATCAAGTTCGCGATCGACCGCATCAACCAAGAAGTGGACATCAATATCGCCTGTTCGTTGGGCATGCTCACCCAGCGCCAAGTGGACCAGCTCGCCGAATGGGGCGTCCACCGCTACAACCACAATCTGGAAACCGCGCGAAGCTACTTCCCCGAAGTCGTCACCACCCACAGCTACGAGGAACGTCTGGACACCTGCAACATGGTCAAGGCCGCCGGCATGGAACTGTGCTGCGGCGCCTTGATCGGAATGGGTGAAACCACCGCCCAACGCGCCGAGCTCGCCAGCCAACTCGCAGCCCTCGAACCCCACGAAGTCCCGCTCAACTTCCTCAACCCTCGGCCGGGTACACCCCTCGAAAACCAAGGAATCATGGACGGCAAGGACGCCCTCCGCGCGATCGCAGCGTTCCGTCTAGCCATGCCCCGGACCGTCCTGCGCTACGCCGGCGGACGGGAACTGACCCTGGGCGACCTCGGCACTCGCGAAGGGCTCATGGGCGGGATCAACGCGGTGATTGTCGGCAACTACCTCACCACTTTGGGCCGTCCTGCCGACGCCGATCTCAACCTCCTCGTGGAGCTGAACATGCCCATCAAGGAACTCCAGAAGTCGCTATGAACTCCGAAGCCACAGCGAACTTCTGCGGCCACTGCGGCGCGCCCGCACCACAAAGCCAGCCCGCACCGCAAAGCGCGCCCGCACCGCAAGGCGAGCGCCCGACGTCGGACGCTCACCAGGACTGCCAGCGTCGCCTCGCGATGGAACCGCCTCGCTATTGCGCTGTGTGCCGGCGCCGCATGAAGGTCCAAGTCACGCCGCTGGGCTGGACCGCTGAATGCTCGCGCCATGGACGGCTCGTGCCATGAACCTCATCCAACGAGACCGGGCAAGCCTCTGGCATCCGTACGCTCCGGCGTCGGGGACGCTGCCGTTGTGGGAAGTCGAAGATGCCGACGGCGTGACGCTGCGGCTCCGCGACGAAGCCGGCCGAAGCCATGAGGTTCTCGACGCCATGTCGTCCTGGTGGTCCGTCATCCACGGGTATCGGAACCCGCTCCTGGACGCCGCGGCGAAGCGCCAACTAGACACATTCAGCCACGTGATGTTCGGCGGCCTCACCCACGAGCCTGCCGTCGAACTAGCCGAAAAGCTCGTGGCGATGGCCCCTTCCGCCGCGGATCGGCCACGGTTGGAGCGGGTTTTCCTGGCGGATTCGGGATCGGTGTCAGTGGAGGTGGCCCTCAAGCTCGCGGTGCAATTCCAGACTGCTTCGGGCTTCCCCAAAAGACAACGCTTCCTCAGCATCCGCGGCGGCTACCACGGGGATACCTTCGCGGCGATGGGAGTCTGCGACCCTGTGGACGGCATGCATTCAGCCTTCCCCGGACTGCTCGCTGCCAATGTGTTTGCCGCGAAACCACCAGCGCCGGGCTCGCCGCCCGAGGAGATCGCGCAGTGGCAGGCACACGTCGAGAGCCTTGCGACGGAACACGCCAACGAACTGGCCGCGATCATCGTGGAGCCCGTGCTTCAAGGCGCCGGCGGCATGTTCGTCTACGCCGCCGAATGCCTGCGTATCCTCCGCGACATCGCCGACCGGCACGGGATCCTCCTGATCCTCGACGAGATCGCCACCGGTTTCGGCCGCACGGGCGAACTGTTTGCCGCACAGCATGCCGGCGTCGTTCCGGACATCATGTGCATCGGCAAGGCACTCACCGGCGGTTACCTCACGCTGGCGGCAATGCTGTGCACGGGCGAGGTCGCGGCACGGGTTTCGAGCGGCGACGCGGGCGCCTTGCTGCACGGGCCCACGTTCATGGGCAATCCCCTAGCTTGTTCCGTCGCCAACGCGAGTCTGGGAATCCTCGACGGCGGCGCGTGGCGCACGGACGTGGCACGGATCGGCTCGGGCCTGACGGCCGGCCTCGAGGCCGCCCTGGCGCTCGACGCCGTCAAGGAGGTCCGTACGATCGGCGCCGTGGGCGTCATCGAGTTGAACACGGAAGTGGACGTCGCCGCCGTGACGCGCGCCGCCGTCGGGCACGGAATATGGGTGCGCCCGTTCCGGAATCTCGTCTACGCGATGCCGCCCTATGTCAGCACCATCGAAGAGATTCGGCGGATGGCCGACGGCATGGTGGCTGCCGTGACCGAGGTGCACGGCCCATGAGCCGATCCATGAACGCGTGGCTGGAAAAGCAGGCCGCGGTCCGCGAGCGCCGGGGACTCGTCCGCACGCCCATGACCCGGAAGGCAGCAGATACCCCGGTGGACTTGGCGAGCAACGATTACCTGGGCCTCGCGACGGACCCGAGGTTGGCCGAGGCTGCCCGGGAGGCGATCGGCCGTTGGGGAACCGGCGCCACGTCCTCGCGGCTGGTTGCCGGTACCACGGCACTGCACCTGGAGCTCGAAGCCGGACTCGCGAACCTCACCGGGATGGAATCCGCATTGGTCTTCTCTTCCGGGTACCTGGCCAATCTCGGCGTCACGACGGCGCTCGGCGGCCCTGGAACCCTCATTGTGGCCGACGAACATTGTCACGCTTCCCTCGTTGACGGTTTCCGGTTGAGCCGTTCGAGGGTGGAAACGGTCCTGCACAACGGCCTTGCCGCAATCGAACAGCTCCTGCGTCACCGCACGGAACCGAGGGCCTTCATCACCGTCGAGTCCATCTACAGCGTCTTCGGTGACGCCGCCCCGCTCCCCCAGTTGCTGGCCTTGGCAGAAGAATACGACGCAGTGCTCCTCGTGGACGAAGCCCACAGCCTCGGGGTTGCGGGTCACGGCGCATTTCAAGGCCACGGTTCGGTGGCCGGAACAGATCTTTCCGGCCACCCCAACGTCGTACTGACGGCAACGCTTTCCAAGTCGCTGGGCAGCCAGGGTGGCGTGGTTTTGGGCAGCGCGCTGCTCCGCGAACACCTCATCAACAGGGCGCGCAGCTTCATCTTCGACACCGGGCTTGCCCCGTCGTCGGCCGCGGCAGCCTTGGCCGCCGTCGGAATCATCCGCGCGGAACCGTGGCGTGCTGCGGCAGTCCACCGGAACGCAGCCATCCTCACGGCGGGACTTGCGCCGGCGCTCCTGGGGCCGGGGACCGTCGTCGCGCACGTCGGGAAGCCGGCCGGTGCCGTGCAGTCCATTCCCATGCCGTCTGCCGCTGCTGCACTCGCGTCAAGCCAGGCAGCACACCGGGCGGGAGTCCGCGTGGGCTGCTTCCGGCCGCCATCAGTGCCCGACGGCGTCTCGCGCCTCCGGCTGACGGCGCGGGCCACCCTGACGGCCCACGACATCGACCACGCGTGCGCAACGTTGCGCCGCATCTTGGAGGAAACTCAGTGAAACTACCTCACATAGTGCTGGTCACCGGAACGGACACCGGCGTCGGCAAGACCGTCACGACGGCGGCACTCGCGTCCGCGCTGCAGGCGAAGGGCCGGTCGGTGGCCGTCTACAAGCCTTGCCAGAGCGGCGATGCGGCAGGCGACTCCGACTGCACCGAAATCACCCGCTTGGCCGGACCGCTCACGGCCGAGGCCGGCGTCGTGCTTCAAGAACCCCTTGCTCCGGTGCCCGCGGCCGCGCTGGACGGGGTCACGTTGCCGCCGCTGGCGGCACACGCTGCACGCGTCCGCGAACTTGCTAGCACCCACAACCACGTTCTGGTGGAGGGCGCGGGTGGACTTCTCGTGGAGTTGGACGCCGACGGCGGCACGCTGGCGGATCTGGGCAGGCACCTTGGACGGGATGCGACCTTTGTGGTGGTTGCCCGTCCCGCGTTGGGAACCCTGAACCACACCGCACTGACGCTCGAAGCCTTGGAACGCAGGGATCTGGCCATCCAGGGAGTGGTGCTGGGTTCGTGGCCGGATCAACCCGGCGCGCTGGAACACGGCAACCGGGCGAGCCTTGGCGCGTTGCGGCCCCTCCTTGGAGTGATCCCCGAGCACGCAGCGGACCTTCCCCCGGTGACTTTCCGTGAAGCAAGCGCGCACTGGTTGAGCGGAGTCTCCTCATGAACAACACCCGGACATGTCCCTACATGGTAGTGAGGGAGCCCGCGGCGGTGCGGGAGGTCCTGCACCGGCCTGAAGACTTCAGTCCGGCGAACGCCCTCATCGCGGTGACACCGTTGTCCGGACCATCCTTGCGGGTCCTGCAGCGTGCCCGCTTCGCCCTGCCGCCCGTGCTGGCCAGCAACCACACCGATTCCCATGCCGGCATCCGGAAGGTGGTGGCGGCGTTCTTCACTCCGGCAACGGTGGGCGCTTTTGAGCCGCGTATACGCGGGATTGCACGGGATGCCGCGCTTGCTGCAGTCAAAATTCTGGAGACGGCCGGGCAGGTGGATCTTGTGCAGGCCGTGGCAGCATACCCACCGGCAATCGTGATGCTGGAACTTCTGGGTCTCCCCGTTCGCGATCTTGAGGAGTTGAAGGCCTGGAGCCTGGACTCCTTGGAACTCTTTTGGGGCTGGCCGGATGCCGAGCGGCAACTAGAACTGGCCCACAGCGCGGCGGAGTTCTACGGCTGGCTGCGGGAACTCGTCCTCGAAGCGGTTGCGTCGCCTGGGCGGAACCTCTTCAGCTCCTTGGCCAAACACGGGCTTAGCACTCCCGAGATCTGTTCCCTGGGGTACTTCCTGTTGATCGCCGGTCAGGAAACCACCACGCAATTGATCAGCACGGCGTTGTTCCGGCTTGCCGAAGGATCCACAGGATTTGCCTGGAGGGATGCCGCCTCCGGCGCCACCTCCCGGGACCTCATCCGGCACGTCCTGGCCACAGAATCTTCCGTTCCCACCTGGCGCAGGATTGCTGCCCAGGACACCGTGCTCGACGGGAAACAGATACCCGCCGGAGCCGAGATCCTGCTGGAACTCACGGGAAACCACAAGTCATCGGGCCAAGGTCCAACTGCCTACGGACTGGCCTTCGGCTCAGGCATCCACCGCTGCCTCGGTGCGAAGCTCGCGGAACTGGAGGCCGCCGTCGTTGTGCAGGAAACCGTAGCGGCGCTGCAAGGCATCCGTTTGGCAGATACGAAACCCAAGTGGCTCCGCCTGCTGTCCTTCCAAGCTCCACGCACGGTCAGCGTCGAGCTTTAAGGAAGTCGGTGGCTTGGTTGACAGCCGGGGCGTCCGGGTGGATGCTGCGGGTCTCCGTTCGCTTGTTCCGGGTGCGAATCCAATCGCCGGGGTGCACTTTCGGCAAAATTTTTGCGATCGCCAACGCTGCATACATCAAGGTATTGATCGCAACAAAGGTCGCCAAAACCGCAAACCAATCGGAGTGCAAGATTTCCTCGGGAAGGAGGATGCCGGTAGGAAGAGAAGCGGAATTAGCCATGTTTAAGCCTTCGGGGATTCGCCGGGCTGTGCGCGGCTAAGGTGTTTCCATTTGGCCTGCCGGCCGAGGGAGATGTCAATGATCCCCTTGACATACACGACGTTGAGAAACATATCGAAAAACAACTCCGGAAAGAGGGTAACCGCCAAGATCCGGGCACGCCAGCCGCCTTTCCATGCCGTGACAACTCGCTCTGTCGAGAAGACAATCCCGATTCCCAGCCAGAACGGAAACCAAACCCAGTTATCCAGCGACAGCACCATCAAGACGATGAGCAGAAGGTAGGCGCTGAGGGCGATGACTCCGTAGCCAATGCCGAACTGCTGCGCCCAGTAGCGAAGTGTCTGGGGCGTGGCGCCGTACGCGCCAAGGTTTTCGAGGGCTCCCCGCTGCCAACGGAGTCTTTGTGACCACAAGGTGCGGAAGTTCGGCATAAGCTCGGTGACCACGGTGCACTGCATGGGTGAAATCATGAGTCCGCCGAGGGACTTCAAAGCGATCGTCAGCTCATTGTCTTCGGTGAGCGATGCCGTGTCGTAGACGTCTCCGTGAATTCCCGGGATCGATTCACCACGGCTCTGGGCAACTGTGCGCAGAGCCCGGGGACGGAAGATTGAGGCCGTACCTGTCAGCACGAAGACGCGGCCACGCCTGCGTCCGATTTCACGGGAGTACCGTATGTATTCGTTGCGTTGGAATTGGCCGATAATTCCGTACCCTTCCTCGCCATAGAAAAGGCCTCCGACGGCCATCAAGGCCCTGTCATTGCTCAGCCGCGCCACTGCGACTTCCAGGAATCCGTCGTCAAGACTGGTATCGGCGTCCATGACCATGACGACGTCGTTATCCCCTTGGCCTGGCAGCAGCCACTTCAGCGCCTGGTTGAGGGCGCCGGCCTTCTTCTTCGTGTTGTCCACGGATTCAAAGACCTCAACCCCGGCCTCACGGGCGAGGGCGACAGTTGCATCCGTACAGTTGTCGGCAACCACGATCACGCGTTCCGGGCGGTGCGACTGGGACAAAAGCGAAGCGATCGTCGCCGGCAGGGAAACTTCTTCGTTGTGCGCAGGGATCAGGACGGTCACCGTCACCGGGCCGGCATACACTCCGCGGCTTTCCGCCATGACAAGTTTTGGAGCCAACGGTGTCTGGGGATTCGCGGAGCGACGCGACCTGTTGGCAATGCGCCGCTCTAGCAAGGCAACGGCAACGGAAAGCAGAAGCGCGAAGGCGATGGCCGCGAGAATCACGCGGGGCTGCGGTGCCTCGGTGTCGTAGAGCACGCTCCAGACGCCAAGGACGATGCCCTCGGCCCGCGACGGAACGGCTGAGTTTCCCGTCGAGGCAATAGCGAACCATAGGAGGGCAGCCGCACCGCCGACAGTTACCGCTATAACAATGCCGACCATTCGCTGAAATAACCCTCGGCCCATGGGTCGAAATGCTAACAGCCCTTCGTCGCGGGTTGAACCTTACGTTTCTTCTTCAAGCAATAAGTTGACATTCCGGCCTCGGCCGCTTGACTCTCCCGCACTTTTAACCTCTATACCCGCATCGTTCCTTCTCCTGATGTGAGCGAGCGTCGGCGGAAAGACCCACATACGTGAGCGAGCGTCACGGGGTGCGCTGCGTAGACTGGGGACATGGGCGAGAGCCGCGATCTGCTGACGCCTGAGCAACGCAGCCGGAATATGTCCAAGATCCGGGGGAAGAACACGAAGCCCGAGCTCTTGGTCCGTCGGCTCCTGCACGCCAAGGGGTACCGGTACCGGCTCCATGGCGTGACCGCGGGCGGGAAGTTGCCCGGCAGCCCGGACCTCGTTTTCGCTGGCCGCCACAAAGTGATTTTTGTGAACGGTTGTTTTTGGCATTTCCACGACTGCAAGGCCGGACAGCACGCGCCAACGGCCAATGCGGACTTCTGGGAAGCCAAGCGAACCCGCACCCGGGAGCGCGACGCCGCGCAGCGGGACCTGCTGAGAGCCTCAGGTTGGGAGGTTCTCACCGTGTGGGAATGCGAGCTGCGGGACCGTTCGGCTTTGGCGGATCAGCTTATGCAGTTCCTCGACGGCGGCCGAACAGGAAGTAGCTCAGCGGCCCAAAGAAGTTGATGAAGCTTGCAGCCCGCCACAGGGCCTTGCTTCCCCTGATCTGGGCCTCCGGGGTCTTCGAGATGCTGCGTTGTGCCGCCACAAGCAACGCCATTTGTCCCGCGCCCACGATCATAACGCCTGCGCGTTGCCCAGGGGTCATGTCCTTCCAGGATTTCTTCTTCTTGCCGCTCATAGTGCCTCCATCTGCAAAAGACTGCCCTCTGAGCCTAACCCGGCTGCCGCCCCGAAGGAACATCACAGAAGCGCCTGTCGCACCACTTCTCCCCAGGACTGCTGGGCCAGGTCCGTGACGGCGGCAAGAATCTCCGCCGGTGGCTGCGACAAATCCAGGGGATACTCAACAATGTCGATGTCCGTATTGAGGATCCTCCGCAGTTTCATCTCTCCCTTGCCCGCGTAGACCAGCCACGCCGTGGGCACTTGAAGCGCGGTGCAGTAGGCCAGGAGCTGGTAGTGGTCAGCGTTCAGCGATGCCCCCGAATCCGTGGCTGCCTTGTATTTCGAGTCGTACACCACCACGGGCCTGCCTCCCAGGAAATGCACGGCGTCCGGGCGCACCGTGAGGCGGTCCGAATCCCGCACGGCTTCGTTGAGGGTGGCGCCGTATTGGAGCCGCATTTCCCCGGGATGTGCCCGCATGGCCTGACGTAAAGCCACGCCCACGAATTCCTCAAACACAGTGGACATGTCCACTACAAACGAGGCGGTCTGCTGTTTCCCCTCGCCCGCTTCGGCGGAGGCATTCCGCAGGATCAGCTCGGCCAAGCGGAGCACGGGGTGGTAGCGGAGATTCATGCGGTTGGCCTGCCACTTCGGGAGGGGCGCCCCGGACTGCAGCCGGGTAACGGCGTCGAGCTTTCCCTTGAGCTGCCGCAAGCGGCTGAGCACGTTCTGCCGCACGCCAGGGACCTTGCCCATCCGCTCAAGCGCCGCACGCAGGATGCGGTTTTCGGCAATGTCCTCGGTGAATTCGTCATACGAGACTTCCAGCGGAACCAGCATCCCGGGACGGCGCGAGATCTGGTCCGAGATCCGGATACGGCCCTTGACCGTCCGGAGAGACTCGTCCACGGTGAGGTACCCCTGCAGCGGGCCGCGGCTGAGGGCCCGCTCGGCCAGCTGGGCGAGGGATTCCGCGAGCGCACTCCACAAGTCCTGGTGCTCGACGGCGGCCACGGATTCCTCGCGGAAGCCTTGGTCCCCGGCGTAGCTGAGCAAGAAGAGCAGACGGCTCAAGCCCAGGCGGTCCTTCGGCCGTACCTCGAACTGGACGGTCGGCGTCCGCACGGACCCGATCTTGCCCACGGGCTCGATCCGGTAGATGCCCATGCCCATGGTCGAAGCCTTCGCGAGCCCGCTGGAGTTAATCAGCGCGGCGGTGTCCGGGTCAAGCTTGTCCACGATGCCGCAGGAGAGTTCGTCCATCACGATGTGGCGGACGGCCGGGACCTTCGTGGAGGCTCGGACCGCCGGCTTTCCGATGCCCGGGGCCCGGACCGGCCGCGGCGGAGCGGTCTTAGCGGGCCGCAAGTCGACCCAACAACTGGTCCAGACCGAAGCGCTCCTCCAACTGGGCCCGGTTCAATTGACCGTGGTAGTGCTCCTCCAAGAGCGGCATGAGCTCGTATTTCCAGATTCGGCGCAACCCGGCCGGGTTCTGGGCCGCGTTCTTCATGAAGTAGGAGGGGCCGATCATCAGGTCACGGTCCCAATCGTCAATGGAGTCGTTCAGGGCATCAAGCAAGTCCGCGTTGAGGGTGTCCAGGCCGCGTGCCGTGAGGAACCGCCGGAGCGAACCACGGATCGGTTCCACCTTCGGATGCAATTCCACGAACGCGAAGCGACGGCGGATCGCCGCGTCCATCATGGCGATGGAACGATCAGCCGTGTTCATGGTGCCGATAATGTAGAGGTTGTCCGGCAGGCTGAATGGTTCGTTGGGGCTGTATTGGAGGTAGATGCGGTCGTCGCGGTATTCGAGCAGGAAGTACAGCTCACCGAAGACCTTGGCCAGATTTGCCCGGTTCATCTCGTCGATGATCAGGAAGTAGGGCTTGTTGGAATTCCCGGGCTTCGCGGCTTCTTCAGCGAGGCGCCGCAGCGGTCCGGCCACGAGCTTGAAGGAAACCTGGCCGTCGTCGGTCTTGTCCGGCCGGTACCCCTCGAAGAAGTCCTCGTACGCGTAGGAGGGGTGGAACTGCACCAACTTCACCCGCTCATCGGTGCTGTCCCCTGCGAGCTCGGCAGCCAAATGCTTGGCGAGGTAGGTTTTGCCCGTGCCCGGAGGGCCGTAGAGCACCAGTTGACGGTTCTCCTCCAAGAGCTCGGCAATCTCCTTGAGCGGCTCAAGCTCCATGTGCAAGGACGCTGCGAACTCTTCCGTGAGGGGGCGGAACCCTTCAATCACGGGCTCGACGACGGTGTCCGGGGCGGCGGTCT
Organism: Arthrobacter methylotrophus; assembly: GCF_039539965.1. Classification (NCBI taxonomy): domain Bacteria; kingdom Bacillati; phylum Actinomycetota; class Actinomycetes; order Micrococcales; family Micrococcaceae; genus Arthrobacter; species Arthrobacter methylotrophus. Next base: position 3,401,844 of record NZ_BAABED010000001.1, read on the forward strand.
CCTCGCCGTCGGATTCGGCTTCGGCCGGCAGGAGGGACTGCAGCGACTGGATGACCCTGGTGACGTCCACGACGATGCCCGAGGTGGAGAGCTGACGCTGGACGTGCCGGGGAGCTTCGGCAATCGGGTGCGTCTCGTCGAACCAGCGCACTTTGCGGCGGAGTCGGCGATTGTCCTCGTTGTGTTCCGGCTCGCCCAGGACCACACCGATCCTGATGGCTCCGGAGTTCTGGAACAGTGCGAGGTCGCCAGGCTTCATCACGGTCAAGAAGGCGAAAACTGCGGTCTTGGTGTCTTCCCGCTCGACGTAGCCGAGATGCTTGTAGTCCTCGTCCACGGCGTGCTGCACCACACCCGCTGTCACGCCGGGGGTGAGCTCGCGGAGGTGTTCGACGTCGAGCGTTGCCTTTTCCTCGTCCCTCCAAGCGGCGAGCAGCTCGGCGGAGTCCTGATGGGTGCGCAGCAGCCAGGCACGTCGGCCGGGATCTCCCACTTTGCGCCACTGGCTGACGAGCTGGCGATCGTACCAATCGATGCGCTGGCCGGCCTGTTCATCCAAGTGCAGCCGGATGCGGTGGACGTCCGCGGTGATGTCGGTTTCGCTTTCGCCGTGGGCACCGCCAACGAGCGAGGCGAAGGCGTCCCGAATTTCGCGCCGCTCGACGTCCGCCACCACAGGCTCGAAGTAGCTGGGCCACGCCAAGTATTCGATGCTCCGCCGTATGGCTGGCTGGTCCTCGGGTGTGGCCGCCGCGAGTTCGTGGAATTTCAGCGGGTCCTTGAGGGCTTTGTTGATGCTCGCGTTGGACTGGCCATCCACGTGCGCCACGAAGCGGCAGAGCCACGTGAGGTGGTCCCAGATGGTCCAGTTGAACTCCGCGGTGCGGTCACGGATGACGCCGTGATCGGTCATGCCCTGGTACAGCTCCTGGGGCAGCGCGAGCTCCGGATCGAGCCAGGACGCGGCCTCGGCAACGCGGGCGCGCTTGACCTTGAGCGACTTGACCTCATGCGCCAGCGGCAGGGACTGCAGGAAAAGGAGTTCAACGGCGAGCAACTTGGCCTCGCGGGATGCCCCTTCCAGGTTTTGGCGAAGATTTGTCATCATGGGCGCCTTGGAGTCTCCGACGCCGCGTTCCAGCCGTTCCAAGAGTTCGGCGGCGGCGTCCACGGTCCATGTGCGGGTAGCGGCGTCGAGCGCCGAAGCCTTGCCTTGCAGCCCCGGGCCCAACACAAACCACGCCGCATCTTCGATCTCCTTGGAGATACCGGGGGCACGGGTCAGTGGGGTTTTGGTGGAGGGAGTCACCCTGCCAACTTACATGGTTTGGCTGGATGCCTGCATCCGGAAAGTTGGCGCCCCCATCAGTGCATGGCGAAGCGGTACCCGGCAGGCACCGGCTCATCGGGGCATACTTGCTGCCACAAGGCGGCGATTCCGTCTTCACCTTCACGGATGTCCGGTATCTCGACGCCCGCCCGCAAAATCGCTGCCGCCTCCGGACTCCTGCCGACCCCCGCGAGGGCGAGCGCCGTCAGGAAGCGGACGCGTCCGACGTCGGACATTCCGGCAGGTGCCTCGCTCGCCAAGGCGAGTGCTTGGGCGGGGTTTCCGTGTCCGATGCTGAGGTTCATGGCTTCGCTGAGCAAGGGGAGGTTGGAGGGCTCCAGCCGGCTCGCCGTGGCAAGTTCAGCCAAACCTTCGTCAGTGTTGTCGGTGGCAAGGAGCGCAAGGGCCCTGCCCCGGTGGGCGAGGACCTTGGAACGTGGCGAGAGGGCGTCGGCAGCCAGGGCCGCGCCGTATCCGGCGATCGCACCGCCGAGGTCCTGGCGGGCGTGCTTCATCGTGGCCAGATGGAACTGGGCTTCCGCTCCCCCATCGTTTGCCAGGAGTTCTTCCCAATCGGCTCCGGCCACGAAGCTCCCGGCGCCTGTGAAGGTCCCGCCTTCCAACAGGCAATGCCACGGGCCTGTTTCCTCGACAGCTCCCAGCTTTACGTCATTGGCGAAAGGGGTGCCGATTTCGTCCACCCACGCTTTTCCTGAGTGCCGGCGTCGGGCGCTCTCCAAAGCACCCCAGGCGCCACCGCGCACCAACATCTCGTCCGGCGGCAGCGCGAAGTTCCGCGTGGCTTCGGCCAGCGCGTCTTCCAACTCCGCATCAGGGACAAGGTCTTCGAGCCGGGCGCCGGCATGTGCCACCGCCGCATCCCAATTCTGGCTATGGGAGGTTGCGGGATCGAGCCTGGCATTACCGTAGGCCTCCACCCAAGACCATTCGGCCCGGGCGGGCATGGCCAGATGCTCGAACTGGGTTTGCGCCAACCCTGCCTGGATTTCGGCGTAGGGCCCGGCTCCGGGGCTGAGCCATTCCTGCCAGCGCTTTCCGCCGTCGCCCTGGCCCCAGACGAACAGCTTCTTCCCCCGCAGGAGGCTTGTGGAGAGCATGGCGAGGCCGTCGCCGTCGTGGTCTACCGCGGCGATCCAATGCCGGTGCCCGGGCTGGATGTCGAAGAAGAAATCCGCTGCGTGCGGGCTGTTGACCAGCCATGTGGCATCCGTGCCCTGGTGTTCCGTGGGCCGGACACGGGAGATGTCCGTGGTGTAGTCGCTTCCGAAAGCCTCCGTCGCGGGGGCTATCACGCGAGTTTCGGTCGTTTCCGGAACGGCGGCATTGCTCCACCAGTACATCGGGACATCGTGGTCATGGGGGTTCCTGATCCGGACGGCGGTGAGGAGCACGTCCGAGTCCTCCGGAAGCCACATGTCCACTTGGAAGACCACCCCGCGGAGGCGCTCAAACTCCCACATCCTCAGGACCTCGTACCCCTCCGGCGTCTTGACGATGGCGGTGTGCACCGGATCGCACGTTGTGGGCGAGTGCCCGCGGGTGCCGATGTTCCATTCGAGGCCGCCGGCGAACCAGACCTTTCGCAGCGCGATATTGGCGAACTGCATGGTCCCGTGGGTGTGGAGGAGATGCTTTCCCGACGCCTTGTCGAAGAGCTCCCACAGCCGGCCGCCCAGGGTGGGAAGCACAACGGCACGCAGTTTGCTGTTCTCCAGCACGACCGCGGGAATCTCGCGGGCTGTCAGCTCCCGCGAGTACCCGTCCTGCATCAGGTACGGGAACATGTTCGGCACTTGCCCGTAGCGGGCCGCGGCCTGCAGCTCTTCGGGGACATCGTCGCCGATTCTGTATGGCTGGTCCAATTCCGCGATGACCGCCGGCAACGGGTTGCGAGAGCCCAACTCCGCCATGTTCAGGGTGATAGGGAAGAAGCTCAGGTTTTGCATCTTTATGACTCCTAGATGGCATTTTCAATCGCGATATTTCATCTATCTTTGACGCCAGCCGCCCCTGTGTAAAGGGACTCGCCCAACTAACTCGCACTTAATGTCGTTCTGGGCGCTCAAAACGACGTTAACTGCGAGTCAGTTGGGGGGTGTCACCCGGCGGCGATGCGTGCGGCCCTTACCAGCTCCCGGTTGGTGACCATGTACGCCGTCGGGTCTGGCTCTGGCGAATCGAGTGCACGATCGCTGTTCTTCCAGGTGGAAATCGTGGACTTGGCTGACAAGTGAACCGCACTTAGCCCTGAAGCGTGCAGTGCGGGGATATCGTCCAGGGCGAGTCCGCCGCCTGCCATGACCTCAATCCGCCCCGCTGCCCGCTGGACCATGCGCTCGAGGGTCACGATCCCTGCTCCCACGGTGGCGGCTCCCCCGGAGCTGAGCACCCTCGTGAATCCAAGTTCCACGAGCTGCTCGACGGCGGCCGCTGGGTCTGGTGTTTGATCGATGGCCCGGTGGAAGGTCAGTTGGGCATCGGGATTGGTCTCCAGCGCTGTCTCGACGAGTTTTCGGGTGGCCAGGACGTCGATTTCGCCGGCAGCCGTGAGGACTCCGATGACCACTCCGTGAGCCCCTTGGGTCAGCAAGCACCGGACCTCGCGGTTCATGGTGTCCATATCCGCGCCGGAGTACAGGAAATCCCCAGGCCTGCTACGAATCAACGCATGGATCTCCAGCCGTCCGCTGGCAGCTTCCTGCGCCGCTTCCATCAAGCCTTGGCTCGGGGTCAATCCCCCGAGCTCCAAGGCGCTGCAAAGTTCAATCCGGTCCGCCTCCTCATGGGCGGCAACGGCAGCGCCCTGGGCACCGACGGCGACGATCTCGAGTTTCATGGGGAAACTCTACGGCCACCGGGGTGCACAGGGCGCTGCTTCCACGCTTCGCTAGGCGCGATAGGGCTCCAGCTGCTGTTTTTGCTCCGGAGTGAGCCTGCGAACCCTACCCGTGGACTCATCCACAAAGGCTAAATGCGTGCTGGCTTTGACGCAGTCCTGGTCCGTCACCGGATCTTTGATGAGGTAATGGAGGTCAAAGCTGGCCCCCTTCAGGGCACCGACCCAGATTTCAACAACTGCCGGAATGTTCCGGTATTCCAAGGTGCGGACGTACCGGACCCTGTGCTCCACCACAAGGGTCATGACACCATCTTCGACATCGTTGAAGATCGAAACCGGTGGTTCCACCCCGGGCAATCCGGCACCACGGGGCGGACCGAAGGCCGCGATACGGGCCTCCTCGAGCATGCGCACGATCTGGACATTGTTGATGTGCCCGTAGGCGTCCATGTCGCCCCAACGCATGGGCACGAGCACCTTAAGGCGCTGGCCCGGGGCTGGCTCCCGCGTTTGCATAGCGCCCGGCTCCTGCGTCGTTGCTGCAACTCCGGAATCCGCGTTCAGCTGTGCACCGCCGTCGAATCATCCACAACGGCTTCCCCAGCATCCTCACCGGCAAACTGCGACATGTACAGGCGATAGTACGCGCCCTGCAATGCGAGCAGTTGGTTATGGTTGCCCTGCTCCACGATGCTGCCGTCTTCCATCACCAGGATAGTGTCGGCGTCGCGGATGGTGGACAAGCGGTGGGCGATGACAAAGCTGGTGCGGTCCGTGCGGAGAGCGGCCATGGCTTTCTGCAGCAGCAGTTCGGTTCGCGTATCAACGGAGCTCGTGGCCTCGTCGAGGATCAAGAGCGAGGGATCAGAAACGAAGGCCCGCGCAATGGTGATGAGCTGTTTCTCGCCCGCGCTGACGTTGTTGCCTTCCTCATCAATAATGGTCTGGTACCCATCCGGCAAGGCCCGTACGAAACGGTCCACATAGGTGGCCTTGGCCGCTTCCATAATCTGTTCCTCGGTGGCGTCGAGGTTGCCGTACTTGATGTTGTCGTAGATAGTGCCGCCAAACAGCCACGCGTCCTGGAGCACCATGCCCACCTTGGAGCGAAGCTCGGAACGGCTCAGCTCCTTGATGTCCACGCCGTCCAGGGTAATTCGGCCCGCGTTGAGTTCGTAGAACCGCATGACGAGGTTGACCAAGGTGGTCTTACCCGCGCCCGTGGGTCCGACGATCGCCACCGTGTGTCCTGGCTCAGCGCTGAGGGAGAGGTTCTCGATCAGCGGTTTGTCGGCAACATAGCTGAAGGAAACGTTCTCGAATTCAACGTGACCGTCCGTGCGCGGGGGCAAGTGACGGGCTGCGTTCTCCGGCATCTCCTCATCGGCATCGAGGAACTCGAAAACGCGTTCAGCCGAAGCCACACCGGACTGGAGCATGTTGGCCATGCCCGCGATCTGGCCGAGGGGCTGGGTGAATTCACGCGAGTACTGGATGAACGCCGTGGCATCGCCGAGGCTCATGGAACCGGAAGCCACACGCAAACCACCGACGACGGCGATGCCCACGTAGCTGAGGTAGGAGACGAAGTTCATGGCCGGGAAGATGATGCCGGAAACAAACTGTGCCCCGAACGAGGCCTTGTAGAGGGCTTCGTTGCGCTCGTCGAATCGTTCCAGCATGTCAGCATCGCGCCCGAAGACCTTGACGAGTTCGTGGCCCGAGAACGATTCCTCGATCTGGCCGTTGAGGGAACCGGTGTTCTTCCACTGGGCGGCGAAGAGCTTCTGGCTGCGCGAGCCAATCACGCCGGCAAGGACGCCCGAGAGTGGCAAGGCAACCAACGCGATCAGGGCCAGCTGCCAGGAAACAATGAACATCATGATGGTGATGCCGAAGACCGTCAGCACCGAGCTGACCAGCTGCGCGAACGCCTGCTGCAGTCCTTGCTGGACGTTGTCGACGTCGTTGGTCACGCGGGAGAGGATGTCGCCGCGCTGGCGGGTGTCGAAGTAGTTCAGGGGCAAGCGGTTGAGCTTGGCCTGAACGTCATTGCGGAGGCGGTTGATGACCTTCATGACGATCTTGTTCAGGATGAAGCCCTGGGCCCACAGGAAAATGTTGGCCACGAAGTACATCAAGAGCACGATCGAGATCAGAAACGTCAGCTTAGAGAAGTTGATCCCGTTGGTGAGCTCCATCTTGGAGACCATGTCCGCAAAGTTGTTCTGGCCAGCTTGGCGGAGGCCTTCTGCGAAGGCCTCTTGGCTCACGCCGGGGGGCAACTGCTTGCCCATGACCCCGCCGAAGATCACGTCCATGGCGCTGCCGAGGATCTTCGGAGCGATGACGTTCAGGACCACCGAGACCACCACGAGGCCGATGACAAAGACCACGCCCGCGGCCTCGGGCTTAAGCAGTCCCAGGAGCCGCTTGGCCGATGGCCCGAAAGCCTTGGCTTTCTTGGCCGGCAAGTTGCCGAACATGCCGCCGTCGGCCTCACCTGGCGTGTATTCGGTTTCTTCGACGTCGTCATCGTCTGCCACGATTACGGCACCGGCCGCGTCTGCGTCCTTCGCTTCCGCAGTTTCGCGCGCCGACCGTGCCGCTTTCGCTGCTTCGGCTTTCGCGGCCCGGCCACGCTTTTGCTGATTCTGTTCGCTCATGCCACTTCCTCCGCGCTCAGCTGGGATTCGACGATCTCCTGGTAGGTCGGTGACGTGTCCAGGAGCTCCTCGTGCGTGCCCCGGTCAACGATTCTCCCGTTGTCCAGGACCAGGATCTGGTCCGCATCCGCAATGGTGGAGACGCGCTGCGCCACGATGATCACCGTAGCGTCCTGCGTCTTTTCCTTCAGGGCCCGGCGAAGGCGGGCATCCGTAGCCACATCCAGGGCCGAGAAGGAATCGTCAAACAGGTATACCTTGGGCTGCGTCACCAGGGCCCGGGCGATGCAGAGGCGCTGCCTCTGGCCACCGGAGACGTTGGTGCCGCCCTGAGCTACCCTGCGGTTGAGCCCGGAAGACTTCTCCATGACGAAGTCCTTGGCCTGGGCTGTTTCCAAGGCATCCCAGAGTTCCTGGTCCGTGGCATCAGTCTTGCCAAAGCGTAGATTGTGCTCGATGGTTCCGGAAAACAAGTACGGTTTCTGCGGCACTGTGGCCACCCGGCTGGTGATTTCCTCGCGGTCCAGGCTGGTGACCGGAACGCCGTCGAGCAGGACGTCGCCGGACGCGACGTCGTACAGGCGCGGCAACAGCGACACCAGGGTGGTCTTCCCGGCGCCGGTGGAACCGATGATCGCAAGGGTCTGGCCCGGCTCCGCGGTGAAGGAAATGTTGCTCAACACGGGCGCCTCAGCGCCCGGGTATTTGAAGGTGACATCGCGGAATTCGACGCGACCCTTCTTCTCCGCCGGCGCTACTGGCGCCTCGGGATCGTGAATGGAGGGTTCGACGTCGAGGACCTCGCCGATGCGGTCCGCACACACGGAAGCGCGCGGGATCATCATGGCCATGAAAGTACCCATCATGACTGCCATGAGGATTTGCAGGAGGTACTGCAGGAAGGCAGTCAGGGAACCCACCTGCATGTTGCCCGCATCCACCCTTTGGCCGCCGAACCACAGCACTGCTGCCGTGGAAAGGTGCAGGATCATTCCGATCGCCGGGAACATCAAGACGAACAAGTTACCGATCTTGACCGAAACCAAGGTGAGGTCCTTGTTGGCGTCACCGAAGCGCTTGGCCTCGTACGGTTCGCGGACGAAAGCCCGCACCACACGGATGCCGATGATCTGTTCCCGCAAGACGCCGTTGATGGCGTCGATCTTCTTCTGCATCGAGCGGAAGAGCGGCATGAGCCTGACCACCAGGTAACCGACCACGGCCACGAGGACCGGAACTGAGACCCAGACGAGCCAAGACAGGCTGAGGTCCTCGCGCAAGGCCATGATGATGCCACCGACACACATGATGGGTGTGGAAACCATGAAGTTCAGGCCCATCAGCATGAGCATCTGCACCTGCTGAACGTCATTGGTGCCGCGGGTAATCAACGTGGGTGCGCCGAAGCTGTTGACGTCCTTAGCGGAGAAGCTGCTGACCTTTCGGAAGACGTCCCTGCGCAAGTCGCGGCCCATGGCCATGGCTACGCGGGAGCCGAAATAGACCCCCGCGATCGCCGCAATAACCTGGCCGAGGGCGACGGCGAGCATCAGGGCACCGGTCTGCCAGATGTAGTTGGTATCCCCCCGGGATACCCCTTCATCGATGATCTTGGCGTTAAGGCTTGGAAGGTACAGAGTCGCAATGGTGGAGGCCAGCTGGAAGATAATGACGGCCGTTATCTGCGGCAAATACGGCTTGGAGTAGCGCCGTATCAGGGTGACAAGCATGCCCACGGATCCTTAATGAGAGAGTGCGCGAATGGGTTGAGAACCTATGAGTAATACAGATACCAGCAGGCGCTGACAGTATCAGTCCCCCAACTCTACGAAATCCGTTGACTCAACAAAATATCGATAGTCAAATATCATCCCTGCGACGTACGTGGCCTGTATGGTGCGCGATACCCCCGTTAGCCCGCGTGCCGCCCGGTTTCCGCTGACCTCAAGGCATCCCCGGCAAGCAGCAGCAGGGCTGCCCTTTCTTGGCGGCGACGCTCGCGCTTGAGCTCTCTGCGCAACGCGGCCAGCTCTTCGGCGGTCCGTGCCTGTTGTTCAGCGGTGGCAAGTTGTTCGTGCACCCGCGCCTGGAGCTCCCGCTGTGCCTTGCTCAGCTGAAGCTGTTGCTCGGCAAGCAGCCGCTGGGTCCGGGCGAGCTGGTCCTGGACTTCGCGCAGGCCAGCGGCAGGGTCCGGCCGTTCCTGCGTCAGGATCCGGGCGAACTCAAGATCCAGGTCGTCGTGCTCCTTCTCGGCCGCAGCACGGGCACGGCTGGCACCCAAGGGGCTGCCGCCGTCGTCGGCTGCTTGGGAAAGGTCCGTGGATTCGACAATCGGCATCGCAGAGGTGTCCAGTGTCATGGCGGCCTCGCCGGAAGCGTTCGCCAGCAGTTCTTTCGAAGGTGTTGCGTCCACGGTCTTCCGCAACGGGACTTCCTTGATGAACAGCACGGCAATGAACGCGACCAGGGCAATGACTGCCGAGATCATGAAGATCTGGGCGGTCGCATCGCCATAGGCGGCTCGCATGATGTCCCGGATCGGGGCGGGCAAGTCCGTCAGATCCATGCTTGCATCGCTGGAGCCGCCGCTCACCGGGATGTGGGCTGCGGCGAATCCCTGGGTGGCAAGGTCCTTGACGTGGGTGGCCATGATGGCACCGAGCACCGACACGCCGATCGCGCCGCCCACGGAGCGGAAGAACGCGACGGATGCGCTGGCCGTGCCGATGTCCTGGGCCCGGACGGTGTTCTGGACCGCGAGGACCAGGTTCTGCATCAGGAGGCCAAGTCCCAGGCCGAAGATGGCGGTGTAGCAGCAGGTGATCCAGAGCGCAGTGGTGTGGTCGATAGTGCCCGTGAAGGCAAGGCCGCCGGCGAGCAGCACGGTGCCCGCCAGGAGGAAGCGCTTCCATTTCCCGAAGCGGCTGATCAGCTGGCCGGACGCCACCGAACCCAAGAGGTTGCCTGCAATCATGGGCAGCGTCAGAAGGCCGGCCTCGGTGGGCGTGGCGCCGCGGGCCACCTGGAAGTACTGGCCAAGGAACGTGGAGGAGCTGAACATTGCGATACCAACGGCTACGGAAGCCAGGATCGCCAAAGCGGTGGTGCGCTGCGAGATGATCTTCAGCGGGATGATGGGCTGGGCCACCTTGGATTCGACCAGCACCAGCAGGGCCAGCAGAAGTACGCCGCCGCCTACCATGAGGGCGGACTGCCAGGAGATCCAGTCGTAGTAGTCCGGGTTGCCGGCGAAGGAAACCCAGATCAGCAGCAGGCTGACGCCCGAGGTCAGCAGAATGGAACCAAGCCAGTCGATCTTCGCCGGGCGCTTAATGTGCTGGATCTTGAGGGTCACCTGGAGCAGGATGAGCGCGACGACGGCGAGCGGCACGCAGACGAAGAAGGTCCAGCGCCAGCCGAGCGGGCTATCGACGATGAATCCACCGAGCAGCGGTCCGCCTGCGGTACCGACCGCCATGACGGCGCCCATGTAGCCCGAGTACTTGCCACGGTCACGCGGCGGAATCATGGTGCCGATGATGGCCTGGGCAAGTGCGGTGAGGCCGCCCAAGGCGATGCCCTGGATAACGCGGGCGGTCAGCAGGAAGGGAATGCTCTGGGAGAAGCCAGCCATGACGGAGCCGGCCACGAAGATCACGATGCTCAGCTGGACAAGCAGCTTCTTGTCGAAGAGGTCGGCGAGCTTGCCCCAGATGGGCGTGGTGGCCGCGTTGGCCAGAAGCGCAGCGGTGATGACCCACGCGAAGTCCGTTTGTGTGCCGTGGAGATCGGACATGATGGTCGGCAGGGCGTTGGCCACGATGGTGCTGCTCAGGATGGCGGTAAAGAAGGCCGCGAGGAGGCCTGTCAGGGCTTCCATGATCTGGCGGTGCGTCATGGGCGCGGCTGACGCCGGCACCGCCGTCGAACGTTCTTGTATTCGGGTTGCCATTGCTGCTGCTCCTAAGCTGTGTGGTTCAAGTGGTGGGAGCCGGCCGCCGTTGCCCGGACTGAGTGGTTGAGCGAAGTGGTGAGTTTCGCCAGGACCTGCCCTGCCTCCAAGGCGTCTTCCTCGCTCCACTCCGCGAGGTAGGCCCGCAAGTTGAGGCTGCGCTGTTCTTCGAAGTCCCTGACCTTTTCGATGCCGGCTTCGGACAGAGCCACCAACTGGGCCCGGCCGTCTGCCGGATCGGGGCGCCGGACCACCAGACCGAGTTCCTCGAGCTCGGCGATGTGCCGGCTGAGGACGGGCGGGCTGACGCCGAGACGCGAGGCGAGTTTCGTGGCCCTGGACTCTCCCTCCCCGATGAAGCGCATTACCCCTTGCAGGGCGAACCCGACGTCGGCATCCTTCGCGATGTTTGCGGTCACGATGCAACGCAGGACCCGCTGGAGATCGAAGATCTGATGGACGAGTTCGGTTGCCGTGCTGGATGCGACAGCCATGAAAGACACCTCACTTTTGCTTGCCTAAAGCAACTATACGTCAATTTGGTTGCTTTGGGAAACTAATGAAGTGTGAGATGGGTTAAACCCCAAGCGCGAGCTGGCAGCTAATGCCCTCTTTTTTCGAAAAAAGGGTCATTATCTGCCAGCTCGCGCTGGAAGGTGGAGCGTCAGGAGCGTCTGGAGTGTCTGGAGCGTCAGTCTCCCAGGTGCGTTGGGCCGAACATCTTCAGAAGGGTTTCAACCACGACGACGTTGGGTCCGTCCGCGGCGAAGCCCTCCCGAAGCGCGTCCCCGACGTCCTCCGGGGCCACTCTGCGGGCCGGCACCCCGAAGGCCTCGGCGAGCTTGACGAAGTCCGGGCGGGCGAGCTCGGTAGCCGTCGCCTTGCCGAACGCGCCCACCATGTATTCGCGCAGGATGCCGTAGCCGCCGTCGTCCACGATCAGCCACGTGACCGGGATGTTGTGCTGCTTGGCTGTGGCCAGCTCGGAGATCGAGTACATGGCGGAACCATCACCGGAGACGGCCAGCACACGGCTTGGTTTGGCGGTGGTTTCCAGACCGACGGCACCGCCGATGGCTGCGGGGAAGCCGAAACCGAGACCGCCGGCACCTTGGGCTGAGTGGAACTGGCCTTCGCGGGAATCCCAGCAACTCCATCCCCAGTAGGCGGAGATGGTCATGTCCCAGAAGGTCTGCATGTCGGCCGGAACGGCTTCGCGGATATCGGCCATGAACTTCAGTTCCTTGCCCAGGTCCTGCGATTCAAGGCGTGCCATGACTTTGACCAACGACTCCTTGACCAGGTTCTCGGGCGTGGTGCCGTGCCAGTCCGGTATCGCAGCGGTCGGAGACAGGGCCTCATCCAGGGCAACAAGAGCCTGCCCGGCGTCAGCACGGATGCCCAGCCCGGGCCGGTTGGATTCCAGGACCCGGGGTTCGGCGTCGATCTGGATGATCCGCCCGCGGGGCTCGAAGGTGAAGTAGTTGGACGTGACCTCGCCTAGGGAGGACCCGATGACTATCAGCACGTCAGCGTCCTCAAGGACGTCCGTCATGTGACGGTCTTCGATCCAGGACTGCAGGGACAGCTCGTGGTTCCAGGGGAACGCTCCGTTGCCGCCCGGGGTGCAGATGACCGGTGCACGGAGTTTCTCCGCGATCGACAGGAGCGACTTCTCGGCCCGGCCGCGGCGCGTGCCGCCGCCGGCGATGATCGCCGGTCGCTCCGCCGTCGAGAGCCACTTCACGGCTTCGCGGATCAACTCCACGCGCGGCGGGTTATCGGCAGCCTCGGCGAGGGCGTCCTCCACCGGCGGCACCATGATGGGGTCCAGGAGCACGTTCTGCGGAATCTCGATCCACACCGGGCCCTGCGGGGACGAAATGGCCTCGGTCCAGGCATCCTGGATAGCCGAGGGAATCCCGGAAGCATGTTGGATGAGGCGCTGGCTCTTGGTGACGTTCGCGGCCGAGGCCTTCTGGTCATCGAGCTGGTGCAGCATGCCTTTCCGGCGCGCTCCCAAACCCTCCAAGGGGATCTGGCTCGCCACGACCACCATCGGCACGCCGGTGGCATACGCTTCCTGAAGGCCGGCCAGGGACGTCAACGCGCCCGGACCGGTGGACAGGAACAGCACCCCGACCTCGCCCGTGGCACGGGAATACCCGTCCGCGGCGAAGGCCGAGTTGTTCTCCACGCGGGAGGACACGAAATGGAGGTTGCCGCGGCCCATCGCATCGAACAGTCCCAGGGCGTGCTGGCCCGGGATCCCGAAGACCGTCTTTGCGCCGAGCGCTTCAAGGGTCTCGACGACGAGGTCCCCGCCGTTGCGCTGGTCCGTCACTTCGTGACCGCCGGGGCGAAACCGGCCGGGCGCCGGGATTCCTGGCCCAAGGCCTGGGCGGCGTAGCCGTTAAGGGCGCCGTGCCGGTTGCCTTCGACGGCGTTGTCGGCCATGAGGGTGACGAGTTCGTAGGCAACGTGGCTGCCCGCGACGCCGGTGATTTCAGCGTGGTCGTACGCCGGCGCGACCTCGACGATGTCCGCGCCCACGAGGTTCATGCCACGGAAGCCGCGGATGATTTCGAGGAGTTCGCGGCTGGTGATGCCGCCGGCTTCAGGCGTGCCGGTACCCGGAGCGTGGGCCGGATCCAGGACGTCGATGTCCACGGAAATGTACAGCGGGCGGCTGCCGATGCGGTCGCGGATCTTGGCCACGGTTTCCAGGACGCCCTGGTAGTAGACGTCCGCGGAGGTGACGATACCGAAGCCGAAGCGGTGATCGTCGTCGAGGTCCTTTTTGCCGTAAAGCGGGCCGCGGGTACCAACGTGGCTGATGGCCTCGGTATCCAGGATCCCTTCTTCGACGGCGCGGCGGAACGGCGTGCCGTGCGTGTATTCGGCGCCGAAGTAGGTGTCCCAGGTGTCCAGGTGGGCGTCGAAGTGCAGCATGGCAACGGGCTCACCGGCGCGTTCGGCGGCAGCGCGGAGCAGCGGCAGGGCAATGGTGTGGTCACCACCGAGCGTCACGAGCCTGCTTCCGTTGGCGGTCAGATCCAGCGCGTTCTGCTGGATGGTCTCAATAGCCTCGTTGATATTGAACGGGTTCACCGCCATGTCCCCGGCGTCGGCAACCTGGATGTTCTCAAAGGGACTAACGTCCCAGGCCGGGTTATACGGGCGTAGCAGACGGCTGGCTTCACGCACGTGGTTGGCACCGAAACGGGCACCGGGACGATAGGAAACACCGGAGTCGAAGGGGACGCCGACCACCGTGACATCGGCCTTGGACACCTGGTCCAGCCGGGGCAAGCGGGCATAGGTGGCAGCACCGGCGTAGCGCGGGATTCGGGCCGAATCTATGGGACCAAGATTGCCGTTGGCCTCAATGCGAAGCTCTTCCAAAATGCGCCACTCCTTTAGTGAGTAGGTGAGATGGGGTAGTGACCGTGACACCAATCATACACTCAAAGTTGCCTTATATGCATCACTTGTTTACGTCTGCATCATGCATCCGAATCCGCTCAGCAAGACTGGGCCGGGCTCCCCAGAGCCCGGCCCAGCTTCTCACTTCATCTCCCCTCCCGGGCTACTTACTCCCGAAGGGAGTTACCTGGAAGTCTCCGAATGACACCTGGCGGCCTTCCGCGTCCAGCACCACGAGGCTGTCCAGCCCGTTCTTCACGTCGTCCGGCAGCACGAAGGAAAGGGTGTTTTGCTGGGTCGGGAAGAACCAGCCCAGACGGTAGCTCCGTTTGTTCAGGTAGACGTAGTACCACTGCCCGTACTCGACATTGTGGACCGTCACGGTCTGTCCGGTGCGGTATTTGTCCGTTCCGAGCCCCAGGTCCAGCGTCGGATTCTTGCCGAGCAGCTCCTGGGAAGCCAAGACGGGATCCGATGTGGGCTTGGCAGGCTTGACCTTCAGCGCGACCGCCTCCCTGACCAGCTGGAGGGAAGCAGCCTTGGAGCCGTTGCCCGCGCTGACCGGGATAGTCGCTGCCTGGATCTGCTTGGCCGCGATATCGGCGTCCGCCAGAATGTAGCTCGAGGTGAAGCTGACGGACTCTCCCGCGGCGAGCGCCGAGCGGTACAGTCCAATGGCCGGAGCCGAAAGGTTCGTCAACGCCACATTGCCGGTGTTAGTCACGGTATAGCCGAACGTCACCGTATCGCCGGGACCGGCAAACGCATCCCCGTCAACGTCATTGAAGCTCGACACCACCGATCCGCCCAGCTGGGGATTGCGGACCAGCAGGTCCACCTCGTCCCCCGTGACGGTGTAATTCTGGGTGGCGGCCCCGGTGCCCGTTACCTGCCAAACACTGCTGGGCACGAAGAATCCTTGGGCCACTTCATCTGCCGTTGCGGTGTGCTGTGGCGTGCCGCAGAGGAAATTGCCCCACACTCCCAGGGCGCTAAACCGGCAGTTCCCGGAGCCTGGCGGCAGGAACGGCTGGAAATTGCCGGACTGCGGAACAACGGACTCCGTGACGTTGCCCGTGCTGTACACCCGGAACTTGTAGGGTACTGCGCTGCCTACCGCATACGGGTGGCTTGCGAGGTCCCTTCCGGCGTCATTGCGAGCGCCGAAAATATAGGCACCAACCACGTTGCCAGCGGAACCACCCGTCACCGTCACAGAGACGGGTGCGGTCATCGATGATCCACCGGCGTTCAACCTGGCGGTCAAGGGAACCGTACCTGCTTTGGCGTACGACGGCGCCGTGACACTCAGCTGGACAGTCGCCGAGGCGCCCGGATCGAGAGCGGCGAGGTCCGCCGTCGTCGACGTCCAGTCCTGCAAGGCATCAAGGCCGACAGTGGCAGCCGGAAGCGGCAAGCTGTCGTTATTGGTGACCGTCACATTCAATTGGGCGGTTCCACCGTTCGCGACCGTGGCGCTCCCCGGGACAAGGACTGCCGCGATCGGGTTAAGCCAAGCCCTGTCAAACTTCCCGAAGGTGATGGTGTTGTTGTCGCCTTCGTAGAGGACGCCGAAAGTGCCGTCCGACAGGGGACTCAGGGTGGAGTAGGACATGCTTCCGGGTTTGAAGATCCGCGAGGAACCCCAGGTCTTGCCGTCGTCAGCCGAATAGCGGATGGTGCCGTCCACGCGCGCCCCGCCGGCAGTCGGAGTGGGCGAGTTGGAGAACAGCAGCTTCTTGGCATCGGCCGATCCCGCCGGCGCATCCGGGTACATCCGCGTGATGGAGCCGTTGTTCCGCGGATCCGGAAGCTGGCTCTCCGCGACCGGGGTGCTGTAGGTGACGCCGCCATCCAAGGAATAGGCCACCTTGCGGAAGTGCGGGTTGGCGCCGGAACTGTCCCTTGAGTTCAACATGACGCGGCCATCGGACAGCTCGACCGTCTTGTTCTCATCCATGCCCGTTCCAGTAGGCGTGCCCATCTTCCAGCTCTTGCCATGGTCATCGGAATAGACGCTGTAGGCCTGGATCTGGCGGCTGCCGTCAGGCTGGACAACGGTTCCGGCGAACTGCTGGATGAGTCGTCCGGCGTGGGCTCCGTAGTTGAGCTGGATTCCCTCGCCGGAGGAGGCGAACATGCTGACGACACCACCGACATTGGGAACGCCATTGACGGTATTGCCGTTTGGCTTGACGGCGTTGGTGATCAGCGGACCCGCAAAAGCGGAGTAGGCCGAACCGGCAGGATAGCTGGACGGGACCGGCAGGCTCGGCTGGTTAGCCGGATCCGTGGACCAGGTGAGTCCGCGGTCGGTGGAGACGGATACCTGCGAGCTGATCACGTTGGCGTCGGTATCGTCGTTGCCGAGCACGCTTCCCCCGAACCCTTGGTTCTTGGAGTACACGTGGAAGTTGAACACCGTCCCGGTGACTTTGTCCACGACGTAGCTGGGGTCGCTGAAACCGTATTTCTGCACGCTCGCGGAGCCCATTTGCCCCCGCGCGATGAAAGTGGGACTCCCCCAGGTCTTCCCGCCGTCAATGCTGCGCCGCTGGACGATGGAGTTGGCGGAAGGAGAATCGCCCCCATCGGGGCGGCCATCGTAGGAGGCCAGGAGGACTCCGTCACCCAAGTCCGCCAACGCAACTATCCGGTAGTACTTGCCCAGGACAGGGTCGATGGCGTTGTCGCCGTTGGAAGCAAGGACCTGCTCGGTGTAGCTTCCCGGGGGATTTGAAGGAACGTTGGGATTCGGGAACGGTTCCAAGGCGGCATATGCCGGCATAACCGTCGACGCCATGAGAACTGCTGCGGCTGCCGCGGAGACGGCAACTCTTCCCTGCGTCCATCGCGGCCTCCTCCTGGCCCTGTCCCTGAGTAGCGGGTCATTCATGCGTAGCCCTTTCGTATTCTTCGTCACATCCAACATAGGACGTTCTATATGCTACGTGATGCCGCTCACATGCCAAATGCTGAAATGCTGAAATGCGACGCAGGTGTAGGTGACACCGCTCACAGCCGGCGTAAAGATTCCATAAAAACGGCCAACTGGCCCTTCGGAGCACCCGTACGCTCCATCTGGAGCAGCAACCCGCTGCACGAAAGGACCATGTGACAACGCTGACCCGGCCGCCTGCCGACCCCTCAGACCAGCGCAAACCCGCGGGCGAGTTCAAACGCTGGCTGCTCGACGGCATGCCGGAGACCTCCGGAAAGCGCCAAGGCCCCCATGGCAAGCCCGACGAGGACCACACTCCCCAGTCCTGGTGGAAGGTCATGTGCCTCACCGGCGTCGACTACTTCTCCACCCTCGGCTACCAGCCCGCCATCGCGGCACTCGCTGCCGGGATCGTCTCACCACTCGCCACGATCGTGCTGGTCGCCGTGACGCTGCTCGGCGCGCTGCCGGTCTACCGCCGGGTCGCTTCCGAAAGCGCGCACGGCGAAGGCTCGATCGCAATGCTCGAACGGCTCCTCCCCCGCTGGGGCGGCAAGCTCTTCGTGCTCGCCTTGCTGGGATTCGCCGCCACCGACTTCATGATCACCATGACCCTCTCTGCCGCCGATGCAAGCGCCCACGCGATCGAAAACCCCTTTGCCCCGGAATGGCTCCACGGGCAGGAAATCACCATTACCCTGGCGCTCATCGCCGGACTTGGCGTGGTGTTCCTCAGGGGATTCAAGGAGGCCATCAACGTCGCCGTCGTCCTGGTGGGCGTCTATCTGGTGCTGAACGCCGTCGTCGTCGCAGTCGGCTTGGTGCACGTGGTGACCGAGGCACACGTGGTGACCGACTGGTGGGCGGCTTTGAACCAGCAGCACGGCAACCCGCTCATCATGGTGGGCATCGCGCTCCTGGTCTTCCCGAAGCTTGCCCTGGGCCTCTCAGGATTCGAGACCGGCGTCGCGGTCATGCCACAGATCAAGGGCAGCCCCAGCGACACGGAAGAAAATCCGGCGGGCCGCATCCGCGGCACCCACAAACTGCTCACGACGGCGGCGCTCATCATGAGCGCGTTCCTGGTGGCCTCGAGCTTCATCACCACCTTCTTGATTCCGGCCGCGGAATTCCAGCCGGACGGGAAGGCCAACGGGCGCGCCCTGGCTTTCCTGGCCCACCAATTCCTGGGCGACGGATTCGGCACGGTCTATGACATCAGCACCATCGCGATCCTTTGGTTTGCCGGCGCCTCCGCCATGGCCGGCCTGCTGAACCTCGTGCCGCGCTACTTGCCCCGCTTCGGCATGGCACCCGCATGGACCAAGGCCGTCCGCCCCCTGGTCCTGGTCTTCACCGCCATTGCCTTCATCATCACGCTGGTCTTCGAGGCAAACGTGGAAGCCCAAGGCGGCGCCTATGCCACCGGTGTGCTGGTCCTCATGACTTCGGCCTCGATCGCTGTCACGCTGTCGGCCCGGAGGAAGCAGCAAAAACGCAAGACGATCGCTTTCGGCGTTGTCGCGGTCGTCTTCGCCTACACCACCGTGGCCAATGTGGTGGAACGCCCGGACGGAATCAGGATCGCCGCGCTTTTCATCCTCGGCATCGTCCTGGTGAGCTTCGCCTCGCGGGTACGCCGTTCCTTCGAACTACGCGCCACGCATATCAAGATGGACCAGATGGCGCTCGAATTCACGGCCGCCAATGAGGAAGGCCCCATCCGGATCATCGCCCACGAGCCCAAGCGGCTCAGCGCCGACCGGTACCAGTTGAAGTTGCAGCATGCCCAGCAGGCCAACCACTTGCCGGTAGACAGCGACGCTCTCTTCATTGAAATCATTGTGGACGACAGCTCCGACTTCGAGCAGGAACTCCTCGTGGAAGGCAAACGCCGCCACGGCTTCAAGATCCTGGAGATCCACAGCAACAACGTGCCGAACACGCTGGCCGCAGTGCTCCTCCACATCCGAGACGTCACGGGGCTCATGCCGCACATCTATTTCCGCTGGACCGAGGGCAATCCGATCGCCAACCTGAGCAAGTTCCTGTTCTTCGGCGAAGGCGAGATTGCCCCGGTGACCCGTGAAGTGCTGCGTGAAGCCGAACCGGACATCACGCGCAGGCCATGGGTGCACGTGGGCTGAACATGACAGTGTTGGTGCCGCTCGCCGAGCGGCACCAACACGGGAAGCGGCACCAACACTGTCTTTCTAGTCGGCACTGTCCTTCTGGCCAATTTCGGAGGCTAGCTAATGGCGGAGGCGCCACGTTCTCCGGTCCGGACGCGAACCGCCTGGGACACCTCAACGGTCCAGATCTTGCCGTCCCCGAACTGGCCGGTACTGGCGCCGGAGATGATGGCTGCCACTATTCCGTCCACCAGATCGTCGGTAGCCAGGACCTCAACCCGGATTTTAGGGAGGAGATCGGAGCTGTATTCCGCGCCCCGATACACCTCCACGTGTCCCCGCTGCTGGCCGTAGCCGTTGGCCTGACTCACAGTCATCCCGTTGATTCCAAAACCTTCCAGTGATTCCCGGACCTCATCGATCCGCTCCGGCCGGACTATGGCCGTGACCAGCTTCATGTCGTGGCCTTGCTGCGGATCCGTCCTGTCTTCCCGTTGACGCTTGCTTCTTGCTCACCGCTGGACGTCGGCGGCGTTTTGCCGCTCTGATCACCTGGATGGAACGTTCCGCCAACCATCGCCAGCTCGTAGGCTGTTTCGGCGTGCTCCGTGATATCGATTCCGGCCAGTTCTTCGTGCTCCTTGACGCGCATGCCCACAGTCTTGTGGATGGCCAACCCAATCAGCGTGGTCATCACCGCCGTCCAGACCGTGACGATCAGCGCCGTCAATATCTGGGGCCAGAACTGGGTCAGGCCGCCACCGTACAGCAGGCCGCCTTCAGTCTTTGAGGAGGGGACAGCGAAGAATCCGAGGGACAAGGTCCCCCACAGGCCACCGACAAAGTGAACAGCAACCACGTCCAGGGAGTCGTCCAATCCGATCTTGAACTTCAGCCCGATGGCCAATGCGCAGACGGCCCCCGCGAGGACACCAATGAGGATCGCGCCCACAGGGTCCACGAATCCACACGCCGGGGTGATTGCCACCAAGCCCGCGACCGCGCCGGATGCCGCGCCGAGGGAGGTCGCGTGGCCGTCCCGGAGCCTTTCAATGAGCAGCCAGCCCAGGAGCGCGGCGCTGGTCGCCAAGAGGGTGTTTGTCCAGGCAAGGGCTGCAATTCCGTCAGCAGCCAGTTCCGAACCGGCGTTGAATCCGAACCAGCCGAACCACAGCAAACCGGCCCCAAGCATCACGAAGGGGAGGTTGTGCGGCCGAATGTTGGGGTCTTTCATGAATCCGAGCCGTTTGCCCAGCACTACTGCAAGCATGAGCCCTGCCATGCCCGCATTCATATGGACTACCGTGCCACCAGCAAAGTCGAGAGCTGAGATCTTGCTGCCGATGATGCCTGTGGATCCAAAGAGGCCGCCACCCCAGACCCAGTGCGCAATAGGCGCATACACGATGGTGACCCAAAGGCCGGCAAACAGCAGCCATGGGCCAAAACGGACACGTTCGGCTACGGCTCCACTGATCAGGGCAACCGTAATGATGGCGAAGGTGGCTTGGAATCCTATGAAGACCATGTCCGGCAGCCCGGGGGCTTTCCCGCCGATGACGGTGGCCAAGCCGTTGAGTCCGAAGTTCGCGAAGGGGTCACCGATGAAGCCGCCGAGGGTATCCGGGCCGAACGCGAGCCCGTAGCCCCACAGGGCCCAGACGACCGCGACCACGCCCATGGCGCCAAAGCTCATCATCATGATGTTGAGGACGGATTTCATCCGGACCAGGCCGCCGTAGAAGAACGCCAAACCTGGCGTCATGAGGAGGACGAGGGCAGATGCTGCAAGCATCCAGGCCGTGGAGCCGGGATCGAGGGTCTGGGGATTGACATCCAGCCCTACGCTAAAAAATGCTGGGTTCATTTCGGGAGCCTTCCTGCATATACGGCGCTCCATGGCGCCCGCACGGCGAGACCATTGTTAAAACGAACAGGTCCTGGTAGCCCACGGGATACCGACCTTGACGAGTTGCCTTGACTCGAAGGTACAGTCGCCCTGTTTCAGCATTCGGCACAATTCATTTCGCGCAAGTAACACGCCGGACCCGTGGGTTAAATCCTGAAGTCGCTCACGTTTCCGATGTGTTAAGCGCCGCGTGGCCGCGGCCAACGTCAGCGGCTGGCTGCGGGCACCAGGATCCAGAGCACCTCAACGGGCTCGTCCGTGGGATTGACCCAGGTGTGGGGTTCGCGGCCCGGGAAGGACAGTGTGTCGCCCTCCTCGAGCTCGTATTCCTCGTTGGTGAGGATCAACTTGATGCGTCCCTTGACGACATGCAGGACATCGACGTCGCAATCAACGGCGTAAAGCTCGGATTCTCCCCGACCGCGGGGCTCGATGGATGCCTGCAGAATCTGCAACCGCCGTTCGGAGCGGGCGGTCAGGAGCCGCTCCACGATCCCCTGGCCACCAAGCGAGATCCGCGGACCATCATCACGGCGGGTCAGGTGCGTCTCGGGAGCCGCGAAAAGATCGCCAATGGACACGGAAAGGACTTGGCAAAGCGTTACCAGGGATGCGACCGAGGGCGACGTCAGGTCCCGCTCCACGCGGCTTAGGAACCCCTTGGTGAGGCCCGTGGCGTCCGCAACCTGCTCGATGGTGAGCCGCTGCGACTGGCGGGCGGCGCGGATTCTGGAACCGATGGCAACGGGTACGTTGCTCGGTTCAACGGGGAGAGCCTTCATTCACGAACCTTTCAGGCCGTTTCTGCGGCCCTGTCATTGCAGCAATAGTATCCGGAGCGGCCACCCAATTGGCCTTCCGGGGCGCCGGAGCGTCCCTCCGCGGCAGCGACATCTTGACTGTTACTCGCATCACTAAGTATCCTCATAGGCAACAAATGTTGTTTGCGTGTTACAAATCGCAGGCCGCTTTCCCCAATCACTAGCGCAGGGACCTTCTGCAAGCCGCGAGGAAATCCAGCGGAACCGCCGTCGGAATCCCTGGAAGCCCTGCGCATCACCCTCAGGAACCAATCGTGGACTCTTCGTTCATCAATATTGCGATCGTGGTGGTGTACCTGCTTGCCATGCTGGCCTTCGGCTGGTGGGGCAAATCGCGCACCAAGAACAACAGCGACTTCCTGGTGGCCGGACGCCGCCTCGGTCCGATGCTCTACACCGGCATCATGGCCGCAGTCGTCCTCGGTGGTGCATCAACCGTTGGCGGCGTCGGCCTCGGCTACAAGTTCGGCATCTCCGGGATGTGGCTGGTAGTGGCCATCGGTTCGGGCGTGCTCCTCCTGGGCCTGCTCTTCGCCGGCACCATCCAGCGTCTGAAGATCTACACCGTCTCCCAAATGCTGAGCCTGCGTTACGGCCAGCGCGCCACCCAGACGTCCGGCATCGTCATGCTGGCCTACACCCTCATGCTGTGCGCCACGTCCACGGGCGCCTACGCCACCATCTTCGTTGTCCTCTTCGGCTGGGAGCGTTGGCTCGCCATCGCCGTCGGCGGCGCAATCGTCCTGGTCTACTCCACCATTGGCGGCATGTGGTCCATCACCCTCGCCGACCAAGTGCAGTTCATCATCAAGACGGTTGGCATCTTCTTCCTCATGCTGCCGTTCGTCCTCAACGCCGCAGGCGGCTTCGACGGGATCCGCGCCCGCGTTGACGCCAGCTTCTTCCAACTGGACGGCATCGGAGCCCAGACCATCATCACGTACTTCGTGGTCTACACCCTTGGCTTGCTGATCGGTCAGGACATCTGGCAGCGCGTCTTCACGGCCAAGACCGCCACCGTGGCCCGTTGGGGCGGTGCCACCGCAGGCATCTATTGCGTCCTGTACGGCGTCGCCGGCGCCGTGATCGGCCTGGCCGCCCGGGTGGCCCGCGCCGACGTTGTGCCGTTTGTGGCCAGCTGGTTCGGCAAGACAATCAACACGAACGACAGCGAAAACCCCGAGCACGACGTCAAGGCCAACCGCTACTGGGTCCTTGGATTGGGTGTCGTGGCCGTGTTGATCTCCATGGCGGCGCAAGACGTCGTGGTGGCCCTGACCATCGCCTACGACATCCTGGTGGGTGGCCTGCTGGTGGCTATCCTGGGCGGCTTGATCTGGAAGCGCGGCACCGGCATCGCCGCAGCGTGGTCCATGGCAGTCGGCTCCGTCCTGACCCTGGCCTTGCTGATCGCCTACGCCACGGGAATCATCCCCAGCGAAGACGGCGTCTACGCCAACGATCCCATCTACTGGGGCCTCGGCGCCTCGCTGGTCATCTACGTCGTCGTCTCCGTGCTGACCCCTCCCACGGACCCCGAAGTCCGCGCAGCATGGGACCGTCGCGTTGCAGGAGCGGCCGCGGAAGAACTCCCCTTGGAAGCCCACCCGGTAGCCATCCACTAAGGATCACAGAGTTAAGCACGACGGCGGTGCCGCACCTTCTCGGCGGAGGATGCGGTGCCGCTGTTGCGTTTGGAGCCCTGAGTGCGGGGCCGCTGCCTATACCGGTGCGTATGCAGCAGTCATGCCTGTACGGAGTCATGCCTGTACAGTAGGAAGAGCTTCAAGAGATGTGGCGCCAAGCTCCGACTTGCCACACGCCAACCCCATGTTCACGGGTGGTTCGGATGAAGAAGCGGCCCGATCCGGACCAGAGACAACCGAACGGGCAAGAGCAACTCCACCAGGAGAAGGCAATGCCTTTGGAAACCGGCGGCGCTACCGCCACAGTCAGCCACACCACACAGCCAAGCCCCGTGCGCGTCCCGCGCGTCCGTCGGGTGGACGAGTTCGTCCGCGTGATTCCCGGCGTCGACCTCTCCCAAGGCTCCATCACGTTCGTGGTGGATGGCCATCTTGAACGCCATTGGCATCACGAGCCGCGACTCATCACCGAAGCACTCTCACAAGCAGTCCAGCCTGCACGCTGGTTCCCGGCCACGCGGAAACTCACCCTCACGGTGGCGGCGACCGGTCACCGGGCAGGCGTGCAACGGCACTTCATCCTGAGCGCGTTTTAGCCCCTCCAACTGGGCTAGCTGGCGTGGGCTAGCTGGCGCCCACGGGCCTCCTCGGGCCTATCCGAACTCTTCATCCTCGCGGTGTTCGTCGGCGTCGAGCGGGACCACCCGTTCGTCGTCGTCGAGGACCTCGGGTTGTTCCTCCAGGTCCTCGTCCACCTCCAGGTCCTCGCTGTAGTCGTAGCCGGGATCGGCCTCGACCGTGGGACGATCCGGGTGTCGGGCGTGGGTCTCGGTGCCGTCCATGGTGCAACCTCCGTTCGACGTGCCGCTGAGCCCATCGCGCAAGCGGATCAGGCAGCCAGTCACCACGCCGCCGGCGCCCCTTCGTGGACCCTGTCCATCCATCCCAGCACTGCCCCATCCGGTGGTCAAGGCTTCGCTGAAGCCTCTCCGTTTTTGAGGCGCACCTAAAATATCCGCTGAGGATCACCAGCCGAAAAACCGCGAAGATTGGCGATAAAGTGGACATGCAATGAGGCGATGAAGCCCGCCCCAGCAACCCAGGAGTCCCGGTGCATCCGCACGCAAAAACCCCGCATTCAGACAGTCCGGCAGACTCAAGCAGTCCATCGCAAGACGCAGAAGCCACCACGACGCAACCTTCGTCGTCGGACATCAAGCGGTGGCGCCAATACTTGGCGGACGAACGCGCAGAGGCTGCCGTGTACCGCCAGCTGGCACAGCGCCGGGATGGCGAGGAACGCGAGATTCTTCTGGCCCTTGCAGAGGCCGAGGGACGCCACGAGGCACACTGGCTCAAGCTCCTCGGTGACCATGCCGGCATGCCAAAGGCGGCTTCCACCCGCAGCCAGATGCTTGGATTCCTGGCCCGGAACTTCGGATCAGTGTTCGTTTTGGCCCTCGCCCAACGCGCTGAAGGCCGCTCGCCTTACGCGAAGGATCCCGCGGCAACCCGCGCGATGGCCGCTGACGAACAAATCCACGAAGAAGTGGTGCGCGGACTGGCAACGCGCGGCCGCAACAGGCTTTCCGGCACCTTCCGCGCCGCAGTCTTCGGCGCCAACGACGGCTTGGTCAGCAACCTCTCCCTCGTGATGGGCATGGCGGCCACCGGTGTGCCCGCCACCGTGGTCCTCTTCAGCGGCATCGCCGGCCTGTTGGCGGGCGCCCTGTCCATGGGTGCCGGCGAATACGTCTCGGTCCGCTCGCAACTGGAGCTCCTCAGGGCCACCCGTCCCACCCAAGCGACGTTGACCGCAGCTCCGGCCCTGGACATCGAACACAACGAGCTGGTCCTGGTGTACCTTGCCCGGGGCATGTCCCGCGAGGCCGCCGAACACCGCGCCGCCGAACGCATGGGCCTCTACAGCTGCGATTGCGATCCCAGCCTCTCGCTCCGCCCCGAAGCGGATGAACCCGTGAACGAGCACGAGGCCGTGGGCTCCGCTTGGGGTGCCGCCATCTCCAGCTTCTGCTTCTTCGCCTCCGGGGCCATTGTGCCGATCCTGCCGTTCATCTTCGGCATGACGGGCTTCGCTGCACTTGCCGTAGCCGGTACTCTGGTGGGCATCGCGCTTCTGTCGACCGGCGCCGTCGTCGGGCTGTTGTCCGGAACCTCGCCGCTGACCCGCGGCCTCCGGCAGCTCGCCATCGGACTCGCCGCGGCCACGGCCACATACGGGCTTGGGCTCGTCTTCGGCGCCGTGATGGGGTAGGAACACCGGCCCACTGGGGTGCCGGGAGCAGGGATTTGGGGGAACACGTGCATTCAAACTACGGGTACGACGGCGGTCCGCCACCCAGGCGTCTCAGTACCGCGCTGGCGCTCGTCCGGAACCTGATGCTGGTAGCGGTCGTTGCAGCCGTGGCCGTGCTGGTCAGCGGTTTCCTCCGGAGCGACCCTGGTATCACCGGCTTGCTTTCGAACCTGAGTCCTTCCGCCCACCCCGTAAATTCCAGGCAAGGCACGGATCCGGGGCAGGCGGCACAAAGAGCCGCCCGCGCCCCCGACACCCCGCCTCCCGGCTTGGAAGAAGCAGGCCACCCGCTTGGCTCCCCTGCCAAACCAGCTGTAGCCAGCAACTCCTACAAGTTCCTGGCGACGAATGCCGATGGCACGCCGGTGAGCTATTCTCCGTGCCGGCCTTTGCACTACGTGGTGAACGCAGCCCTCGCCCCGGCAGGCTCCGAGGGGCTCATCGCCGACGCCATCGCCAAGATCTCTGCGGCCACCGGCTTCAAATTCGTCGACGACGGCGCCAGCAAGGAAAGTCCTTCCGAGAAGCGCATGCCATACCAGCCTGCGCTCTATGGAGATCGTTGGGCACCCCTGCTGATTTCCTGGACCACCCCCGAGGCTGCCCCGGGATTGGCAGGATCGGTCATCGGCACTGGCGGAAGCACCATGTATAGCTTCGGCTCGGGTCTCAAGAGCTACGTGACGGGGAGTCTGGACCTGGACGCCCCGCAGATTATGGAACTCCTGGATGTCCCCGGCGGTGCCCGGTACGTGTCGGCCGTGGTGCAACACGAACTGGGCCATGTAGTTGGCCTTGACCACGTGGAGGATCCAATCCAGCTCATGTACCCGGAGATCGGCGCCCCCGATGGCTTGGCAGCCGGAGACTTGAACGGGCTCTACAAACTCCACTCCGCTCCCTGCCGCGCCGACCTTTAGCCAACCTTTAGCCAGCATCCCCCGCGCCCACCACTGGACATGCCCAGCCAATCCCCGCCGCGCCCACCACTGGACATGCCCGGCCAATCCCCCCGCGCCCACCACTGGACATGCCCAGCCCAAGGTTCAAGCAGTGGACATATGAGTACTATGTCCACTGCTCCTAGCCAAGGCTGGGCATGCTCATTGGGAATGCGCGCGTCAAGGCTGGACATGTCCCTAGTTGCGGGTGGTTTCCAACATCCGGGCAGGCTTGAAGTCAGCTCCTGCGCCTGGGTAGGACGTGGTCATCGGGTTTCCATTCAGTCGTTGACCAGATTGGTGACGGCGACTTCCGCAAGCGGACGCGACGCAGTTGCGGAAGGTGCGGCGGCCGGGGAAGCCACCGGGAGGTATCGGGCATGCACCCGGGGGCCCAGGGCGCCGTAGACGGTCGCGGCAACAAGTCCGCCCGCCAGCCAGGACAGGTCAATCCCGCCCATGGCCGTGGCGATGGGGCCCTGCATGATTGGCAGGACGCCGTACATAAACAGCCAAGTGGCGAAGATGCCCACCACTAGTGCGGTGAGTCCGGCCCAGTTGAAGGCCGGAAGCCGCCGGGTGCCAACAGGATCGAAGAGGCGCTCGACACCTACCGGATGACGCTTGTCCACCCACAGGTAGTGCACCAGCATGATGCCTCCCCATGCGGCCACCCAAGCCACGAGGCCGCCGAGCCACGTGCTCAGTGTCGAGGCGAAGTCCGACTGGACGATGAAGAACACGACGCCGATCAGGGCCAGGAATCCGACAAAGAGGTTCAGCGAACGGCGCTTGGCCTTGATGTCCAAGGCCTGCGCGGCTACGGAAAAGGTGTAGATGTTCAGGATGTTCGTTGCGATGGGACCGTGCAGCACCAGAAAGAGCACCGGGATGGCCAGGACACCGAAGTTGTCGACGATGAGGTGGCCGGGGTCGGCCGTACCGCTCTTCGTGGCAAGGCTGGCGCCAAGGATGCCGAGCCATACCACCGGCAGGAACTGGCCGAACACGGAAGCGAGGTAGACCTTGTGCTTCGGAACGGACTTGCTGACGAAGCGTGAATAGTCGGCCGCGTAGGTGAACCAGGTGATCCCCCAGCCGATGCCGATCACGGTCATCACGGTGGTCATGGCGGCGATTCGTGCGCCACCTTCAAGGACAGCACCGGGAGGGCCTGCGTAGCCCCAGTCGATGTTCATGCCGAACCAGGAGAAGGCGGACATGGCGATCAACACCACGATTGTTGGCGGGACAGTCCACTTTTCAAACGCCGCAATCGCCTTGTAGCCGAACCAGGCGATGGTGACCTGGGCTGCCATGATGACGAAGGCCACAATGATCTTTGGCCCCACGTTGGGCTGCTCCGGGTCGACCATGCCCAGCTTGCCGAGGAGGGCCATCACCAGGTCCAGGATGATCCAGGTGTTGACGGCGCACCAACCGATTCCGAGGAGGGCTTGGATAGCGCTCGGGAGGTAGTTGCCGCGACGGCCGAAGACAGCGCGGGCAAGGACCATGCCGGTGGCTCCGGTCCTTTGCCCCAAGAGGACAAAGATGCCAAAGAGTGCCATGCCGATCAGGTTTCCCACCACCAGGACGGTGACAGTATCGGCAAAACCCAATCCAAGCTGGACGCCGAGGGCCCCAAGGACCCAGTTGATGGGGGCAAGGTTCGCGCCGGCCCAGATCCAGAATTGCCCCGCTACGCTGCGGGTGCGGGCCGATTCGGGAATGGACTGCAGGTTCTGCTCGACGTCGGTCTGCGCCGTTGCAGCCCCTGGCGTCGCAGTGGACAAGTTCTCGTGCATTGGGGGATCCTCCATGTAGGAAAGGGATTACTTCAATGTATGTGCCCCACATCACAAAACCAAGATACGATGTGTACGATACTTGGCCACAATTAGTTACGGAGTGTCATGTCACTACTCCTTTTCGACGCCTTCGAACACGAGAGCCTGAAAGCAACTGAGCCCGTCCTGCGGACTGATGTGCCCGAGGCCCTGTCCCGGCAACTCCGCTGGGTCCATTCGAGCGAAGTGCTGGACATCGCTCCACTGCTGCGCGGCGGCGAGCTGCTACTGAGCGGCGGGCAGGCCCTCGCCCAGGCTTCCGAGGAACGGCGGGTGGACTACGTCCGGCAACTGGCCGCCCGCGGCATCACCGCGTTGGCCATCGAAACGGGCCCGCTCCTGCCCGCCATACCGGATTCCATGCTCGACGCCGGCCAGGACGCCGGGCTTCCGATTATCGAGTTGCGCAAGGTGGTCCCGTTCGTGGGCATCATGCAAGCCATCAACTCTCTCCTGGTTAGCGAATCGGTGGCCCAATTGCAGTTCGGAGACGAGACGAGCCATGCAATGGCAGCAGAACTCGCGCATGGAGGCGGACTGGACCAGCTCCTCGCCGTGCTGGCGAGCCGGTCAGGTGCCAGCGCCAGGCTGCTCTCGCCGTCGGGCATCACGTTGGGAAGCGCGACGGCGCAGGGCGCCGCACCGGAGACCACGTCACAGTCCTGCAGTGTCACCACAGTCGATGTCCCCGTCCGCGGCGTGCTGGCCGCCCGTCTGGAGTTGGAAGTGTCCGACGGCGGCGACACCAACCGGGCGCGGGTGGCCGGCGAGCGTTGCGTCGACATCCTCGGCTTGGCGTTACTGCAGCGCATGCCGCCCGGGCTCAAGGAGCTCGCGGGCATAGAACTCATGCGCGCCATCAGTTCGGGCACCCAGTCATGGCGCCTCCAACAACTGGGGCCTGCCTCCGGCTTTACCGCCAGCGGTCCGGTTGCCGCCGTCGTCGTGCGCTCACCGGCGGCAGGTCAACTCCGAACTGAGCTTGACAGCATCCTGCACGACGCAAGCCCGCAGAGCGCGAGCTATGCGGACAACTCCGAATTGATCGCATTGGCGGCGCTCCCCCCGTCCGAGGCAGTGGCTTCGCGTATGTCGCTCGTGCAGGCACTGAAAGCCTTGCCCGTCCCGGACGGCTCAATCATCGCCGTCGGTCCCTTGGCACAGGGAATCGGCGAGGCGCCTTGGTCGATGGCCGAGGCACGCCGGACGCTTGAGCTGATGTCGAGTGCAGCACTCGGACAGGGAGAGGGGGCAGGAACCGGAAGCGGCGTGGTCGATGCCGAGGACTTCGCGGTGGAGCGCTTGGCGGAAGGAAGCCTCGACCGGACCACGCGTGAGGGATTTGTGCGACGGCAGCTGGGGGCCGTCGTCGAGCATGATGAGCAACGCCGTTCGGAGCTGATGCGGACGTTGGCAGTGTGGCTCGATACAGGGTGCAATACGGCGCAGGCGGCACGGGAACTGCACTTGGAAAGGCAGTCGATGCATCACCGGCTCCAAAGGATTTTCGAGCTGTGTGGCGGGGACCCCCGGGGAACGGGCCGGCTGGCCGCCCTTCATTTGGCAACCCGCCTGGCCCGGCTCTAGACGGAGCTGACGGACTCCCCATTAGTTGAACGCGGAGTTCCCGGAAATGGGGGCCTTCATGCACGGGCGCATCACCCATGACGGCGTGGTCGATTACAGGAACACGAAAACGACTGAACGGCCCACCGTTTGGTGAGCCGTTCAGTCCCTACTTTTGTCGTTCAACCCCTACTTGAGCACCACGGTCCTGTTCCCCTGGAGGATGACGCGGCCTTCGCAGTGCCAGCGCACGGCATTGCTGAGTGCTTTGCATTCGGTGTCGCGACCGGCTGCCACCAGGTCGTCTGGACCGAAGGTGTGGTCCACTTCGACCACTTGCTGGGCGATGATCGGCCCTTCGTCCAATTCCCCATTGACATAGTGCGCGGTGGCACCCACGGTCTTGACGCCTCGCGCGTAGGCCTGGTGGTACGGCTTCGCGCCTTTGAAGCTGGGCAGGAACGAATGGTGGATGTTGATGGCCCGGCCGTCCAGCTTGCGGGCCAGGTCGTCGCTGAGGACCTGCATGTAGCGCGCCAGGACCACGAGTTCGACGTCCAGGCGATCGATGAGGTCAAGGAGCTGCCCCTCGGCCGCCGCCTTGGTGTCCCTGGTGACGGGCACGTGGAAGAACGGAATGCCGTGCCATTCGACGGTCCGCCGGTGGTCCGGGTGGTTGGAGACGACGCCGACAATGTCGACGGGCAGTTCCCCCACGCGGGCCCGGAACAAGAGGTCGTTGAGGCAGTGCTCGAACTTGGAGACCATGATGAGCACGCGCCGCTTGGCTCCGTGGCGGTTCAGCTCCCAGCGCATGCCGAACTTCTCGGCAACAGGAGCGAAGGCTTCCCGCAGCGAGCCAATCGTCGACTCGTCACCTTCCGATGCGAAATGGACCCGCATGAAGAAGTGGCGGTCCATTTGGGAGTCGAATTGCTTGCTGTCGATGATGTCGCAGCCGTGTTCCAGGAGGAAACCGGAGACAGCATGCACGATTCCGCGCGTTTCCGGGCAATCGAGCGTCAGGACATGTTCCACGGTGGTAGCCGGCAGTGTCGCCGCAACGGTTTCGTTTTGGGTCGCAGTCATGGCTAGCACTCCACCACGTTGACGGCGAGGCCTCCGCGGGAGGTCTCCTTGTACTTGCTCTTCATGTCCGCTCCTGTCTCTCGCATGGTTTTGATGGCTTTATCCAGGGATACTTTGTGACTGCCGTCGCCGTGCAAGGCAAGGCGGGCGGCATTGATCGCCTTGACGCTGGCGATCGCGTTGCGCTCGATGCACGGGATCTGCACCAGCCCGCCTACCGGATCGCACGTGAGGCCGAGATTGTGTTCGATGCCCACTTCCGCAGCATTCTCCACTTGCTCGGGAGTGCCTCCGAGGACCTCGCAGAGGCCGGCGGCGGCCATCGAACAAGCAG
The DNA here is from genome assembly GCF_039539965.1 of Arthrobacter methylotrophus. Classification (NCBI taxonomy): domain Bacteria; kingdom Bacillati; phylum Actinomycetota; class Actinomycetes; order Micrococcales; family Micrococcaceae; genus Arthrobacter; species Arthrobacter methylotrophus. Next base: position 3,433,624 of record NZ_BAABED010000001.1, read on the forward strand.
AACCCACCTCGCCTTGGCAGCCGACTTCGGCGCCGGAAATGGACGCGTTGATCTTGAACAGGATCCCGACGGCGGCCGCGGCGAGCAAGAAGCGGACCACGCCGTCGTCGTCGGCTCCTGGCACGAACTTCGCGTAGTAGTGCAGCACTGCGGGCACAATGCCGGCCGCCCCGTTGGTGGGTGCAGTGACGATGCGGCCGCCCGCGGCGTTTTCCTCGTTGACGGCCAGTGCGAACAGGTTCACCCATTCCATGGCGAGCAGCGGGTCGGCCGAGCTTGACCCTTGCAGACCGGCGTCGGTGGCAGCGAGGGTCTTGAACAACGACGGCGCCCGTCGCCTGACGTTCAAGCCTCCCGGGAGGATTCCTTCCGCAGCGCAGCCGTTGTCCACGCATTCGCGCATGACGGCCCAGATCTGTAGCAGCCGCTCGCGAAGTTCGGCTTCGCTGCGCCACACGAGCTCATTGGCAAGCATGACGTCGGAAATGGACATGTCCTCCCGTGCGCAAATCGCGAGGAGCTCGTCCGCGGTGGTGAAAGGGTACGGCAGCACGGTGTCGTCGGCGACGACTTTGTCGCTCCCGGAAGCATCACCGTCCACCACGAACCCGCCGCCAATCGAGTAGTAGCTGCGTTCGCGCAGCACTGCGCCAGTATGGTCGAGTGCCCGGAAAGTCATGCCATTGGGATGCGCGGGCAGGGATTTGCGCCGGTGCAGGACCACATCGTCGTCCCAGTTGAAGTCCACGCGGTGGTGTCCGCCGATCCGCAATTCGGCGTCAAGGGCGGCCTCGGCAACCTGGTCATCCGCGGTCTTCGTGTCGACCGTCTCCGGTACCTGGCCTTGCAGCCCGAGTACCACGGCCTTGTCCGAACCGTGGCCGCGGCCGGTGGCGCCCAGCGAGCCGAAAAGCTCTGCCTGGACGCGCACCGTTGCCGCGAGTTGACCGGAGGATTCCAGGCCATCGGTGAACTGCTTCGCCGCCCGCATCGGGCCGACCGTGTGCGAAGACGACGGCCCGATGCCAATGGAAAACAGGTCAAGCACACTCAGTGCCATCAGGGGACCTCAGGAGAGGCGAATTCCCTCATGCCATCAAGCAGCCAACGCCCCAGGAAGTCGGCGAACGAAGCCCGCGGGAAGATCAGGAAACTGTCTTCTCCGGTCTTCAGCAGCATCGCCGGGATGTTGCCGATTTCCGTCGCCAGAGCTGTTCCGGGGCGGAAGGCGCGGGGGTGCAGGTCCAGCGAGCAACCCTTTTCAAGGACGTCCCGGGCACGGATCCCGGACAGCTCGAACGTGGTGCGGTTGGCAGACAAGTCCACCACCTGGCCCGGGTCCTCGCCCAGTGCCTCCACCAAGGCCCGGACAAGGTCTCCGCCCAGGGAATCGTGCGCCATTTCCGGTGCCACCACCAGGAATTCTTCCGGGCCGAGCCACAAAGTCGTGGCCCTTTCGGTTCCGGTGATCTCACCGCACGCGGCCGGCAGGCCGCCGGTCACGGACGCGAGGCGAGCTCCGGCGTCGGACTCCCGGTTAACCCGGATACCCACCATGGTCTGGAACGGGATTTCCTTCAATGCCACCGTTCCGGCCACGGACCCGGACTCGAAAGCCGATGCCAAGTGCGATGCCGGGCTGCGGCGTGCCGCACGGAGTTTGTCAGTGTTTATGGTTTCTGCGGGTGTTGCTGTTTCAGCCATCTTTACGGGTCCCTTCAGCGTCGAAAAGTACGGTTTCGCCCACAACGACGTCCAGCAGCTGGTCGCCGACTGCGGCCACCAAAGTTTCGCCGATCCGGTTGCGGCCGTTGGTGATCAGTGCCAGGCCGAAAGAGCGGCCCAAGGCGGCACTGTGGTAGCTCGAGGTCACGAAGCCCTGCATCGGTACGGGGCCGTAGGCCGGGTTGACCGGAATGCCCTTTTCCACGAGCTGGGTACCTTCCGGAAGACGGAGCGAGTGGTCCGCCGGGAGGACACTGACCAGGTGCTTGCGGTCGGTACGGACGGCGTCCTCGCGGTTGTAGGAGCGCTTGCCGATGAAGTCCTTGGCCTTGGAAACGATCCACTCCATCCCTGCATCCTGCGGGGTCACGGTGCCGTCCGTGTCCTGACCGACGATCGGGTAGCCCTTCTCGGCACGCAGCACGTGCATGGTTTCGGTGCCGTAGGGCGTGATGTTGAACTCGGCTCCTGCCGCAGCAACGGATTCCCAGGTGCTGAGCCCGTACCAGGCAGGCACATTGATTTCGTAGGCCAATTCGCCCGAGAACGAAATCCGGCAAATCCGAGCCTGCACGCCGGATGCCAGCGTGGTTTCCCGGAACGTCATGAACGGGAACGCTTCGGCCTCCAGGCCGCCGTCGGCCGCCAACTGCGGCGCCACCTTGGCGAGTACCGCGCGGGATTTGGGTCCGACGACGGCAATCGTGGTCCACTGTTCGGTCACCGAGGTGCAGTGAAGGTCGAGTTCCGGCCATTCGGTCTGGTGCCACTCCTCGAGCCAGTCCAGGACCTTCGCTGCACCGCCGGTGGTGGTGGTCATGAAGTAACGTCCCTCGTCGAGGCGCAGGGTCACGCCGTCGTCGAAGATCATGCCGTCCGGGGTGCACATGACACCGTAGCGCGCCGAGCCGGGGGCAAGTTTCTTGAACGCGTTGGTGTAGATGCGGTTCAGGAATTCGCCGGTATCCTTGCCACGGATCTCGATCTTGCCCAGCGTGGTGGCGTCCATGAAGCCCACGGAATCCCTGACCGCGGCGCATTCACGGAGCACGGCTGCGTCCATGTCCTCGCCTGCTTGCGGGTAGTACCACGGCCGCTTCCACTGGCCGACGTCCTCGAAGAGCGCACCCTGGGCAACGTGCCAAGGGTGGACGGAGGTGACGCGGGCGGGATCGAACAGCTCGCCGCGCTGGCGTCCGGCCAACGCTGCGAAGGCCACCGGGGTGAACGGGGCCCGGTACGTAGTGGTTCCGATCTCGCCGATACTCCGGCTGCCTTCGGCGGGTGCCTCGCCAGCCTGATTGAGGGCCGCGGCGATGACGCCGATGGCGTTGACGCCGGAGGTCTTGCCCTGATCGTTGGCGGTGCTGATGGAGGTGTACCGCTTGACGTGTTCCACCGAGCGCATGCCGGCCCCGGTGGAACGGAGCACGTCAGCCACGGACTGGTCGCGCTGGAAATCAACGAAGTGGTGGTGCCACTCCCCTGCGTTTCCACTCTGGCCGGGAACGAGCCACAACTGGCGGGTGGGGGCGGAGGCAACCGGTGCCTTCGGCACGACGGGAACCGTCTGGGTGCTGAATCCTGCGGCGATGGCTGCAGCTGCACCGGCGGAGACGCCTTCGCCGAGGCAATCCTCCAGTTCGTAGCTTCCACGACCGGCGCCGACGACCTGCTGGTCCCTGACCACCGAGCTCGGTACGAATCCAGCCAGGTCGTCGTCCCAGCGCGCCTTGCCTTGGCGCTGGCTGTGGAGGTGGACCACGGGGCTCCAGCCACCGGAAACGGCCAGAAGATCGCAAGCGATGCGTTCGACGCCGGAGGTGACTTCGCCGTCGTCGTTGAGGCTGCGGACGGTGACGCCGTCGATCCTGCCGTGTTCCCCCGCACCGGACGTATCGGCGACAGCACTCCCGACAAGGATGCGAATCCCGCTTTCGGCAGCGGCTGCGGCCTTGTCGCTGAGCTTCGGACGGGCGTCGACGACGGCGGCGACCTTGACGCCTGCGGCCAGCAGATCGGCGGCGAGCAGGTAGGCCGAATCGTTGGTGGTGCCGATGACTACCCGGCGCCCGGCGGCGACGGCGTAGCGGTTGAGGTAGCTCCGGACGGCCGAGGCGAGCATAATGCCGGGGCGATCGTTGTTCTCAAACACAAGCGGACGTTCATGCGCGCCGGGAGCCAGGACAACCTGCTTGGCACGGATGTGCCAAATACGCTGGCGGGAGACGCCGTCGGCGGCCGGAGTGCCGAGGTGGTCCGTACGGTTCTGTGCCGCGATCACGTAGTTCGCGTCGTAGGAGCCGAAGGCGGTGGTGCGGTTGAGGACGGTGCATTCGGCGGCAGAGACAAGCTCGGCCTCCACGTCCGCGATCCATTCCAGGGCCGGCTTGCCCTCGATGACCTCGCCCAGTTCCGGGTCCGTGGAAACGGAGAGGAGCGAACCCCCGAGTTCGGGCTGGTCATCGATCAGGACGACGCGGGCGCCGGTGCGGACCGCTTCGCGGGCTGCTGCGAGACCGGAGACGCCGCCGCCGACCACCAGGACATCGGTGTGGACGTATTTCTTGTCGTACTCGGCGCGGTCCTCGTTGGGATCCAGCTTGCCGAGGCCGTTCAGGAACTCAGCGCTGAGCCCGTCCACGAGGGACACGGCGGTCGCGGGAAGCATCGACTCGGCGACGTGGCCCGGGAAGCGGGCGGCCACCTTGACCAGGGCGTTGGATTCTTCCACGCCAGCGGACATGATGCCGCGGGGGCGGCCCTCGTAGAGGGAGTTGCCGACGTTGATCCGGCCGTTGGCGAGCAGTGCCGAAGCAAGTGTGTCGCCCGGGTGTCCGGTGTATTCCTGGCCGTCAACGGTGAACCGCCAGGCGATGCTGCGGTCGATGCGGCCGCCAGTGGCGAGGCGGGCGTTCTGCGGGGTCACTTCTTCGCTCCTTCCGGAGTGGTGGCTGCGGTGGTGTTCACATCAGGGCGCGGTTCGCCCATTTTGTAGATGGCCTGGATGTCGTAGCTGACAGTGTCACGGAGCATGTTGAACCATTGACGGCAACCCGTGCTGTGGACCCAGCGTTCGGCGAAGGCACCTTTCGTGTTGTCGCGGTAGAACAAGTACTCGGCCCACTGGCGATCCGTCAGCGCATCCGGGCTTTCCGGATACGCCACGTGGGCCTGGCCGCCGTAGTGGAATTCGGTTTCGTCTCGTGGCCCGCAATTGGGGCAGCTGATGAGCAGCATTGTTGGTCTCCTAAAGGGCTGCGGCTAGTGGGCGACGGCGGCGGCGCCGTGTTCATCGATCAAGGCACCGGTCTCGAAGCGTTCCAGCGCGAAAGGCTTGTTGAGTTCATGCGGCGCACCGGTGGCGATGGTGTGGGCGAAGGTCAGGCCGGCAGCGGGCGTGCCCTTGAAGCCGCCCGTTCCCCAGCCACAGTTGACGAACATGTTCTCCACCGGGGTGGTGCCGATGATCGGCGAGGCGTCCATGGTGGTGTCCACGATTCCACCCCAGGTCCGGAGCACGTGGGCCCTGGCGAAGATCGGGAACAGTTCGACGGCGGCAGCCATCTGGTGCTCGATCACGTGGAAGGAACCGCGCTGGCCGTAGCCGTTGTAGGAGTCCACGCCGGCACCCATGACCAGTTCGCCCTTGTGCGCCTGCGAAACATAGACATGCACATGGTTGGACATGACCACCGTGGGGTGGACGGGCTCGTGCAGTTCGGATACCAACGCCTGGAGCGGGTGCGACTGGATCGGGAGGCGGAAACCGGCCATTTCGGCGAGGACCGAGCTGTGGCCCGCCGCGGCGAGGCCCACCTTTTCGGTGTGGATGGTGCCTTGGCTGGTCTTGACGCCCACCACACGGTTGCCTTCCTTGAGGAAGCCCGTCACTTCGCAGTTCTGGATGATGTCCACGCCGAGTTCATCGCACTTTCGGGCGAAGGCCCAAGCGACATGGTCGTGCTTGGCGATGCCGGCGCGCGGCTGGTACGTGGCACCCATGACCGGGTAGCGGATGTTGTCGCTGATGTTCAGGATGGGGCAAAGTTCCTTGACCTGCTGCGGGTCCAGCCATTCGGCGTCGACGCCGTTGAGCTTGTTCGCACCGACGCGGCGGACGCTTTCGCGGACGTCGCCCAGCGTGTGGGCGAGGTTCATGACGCCGCGCTGGCTGAAGAGGAAATCGTATTCAAGCTCCTCGGGCAGGATTTCCCAGAGCTTCAGGGCGTGCTCGTAGATCGCGGCGCTCTCGTCCCAAAGGTAGTTGGAACGGATGATGGTGGTGTTGCGGGCCATGTTCCCGCCGGCCAGCCAGCCCTTTTCCAGGACGGCGATGTTGGTCATCCCATGGTTCTTCGCCAGGAAGTACGCGGTGGCCAAGCCGTGGCCGCCACCACCGACGATCACGGCGTCGTAGGAAGACTTGGGCTCCGGGTTCCGCCAAAGGAAATCCGGGTGTTCCGGGAGGTGGTCTGCGCTCATTGGGTTGCTCCAATCATTTCTGTCTCGAGTTCGGTGACCGCGGCGTCGCTGCCGGGCTTACTGCTGTCCTGGGAAAGATGCGGGTAAAGGGGGAACTTCTCCGCCAGCGCGGTGACCCGCGCGCGGAGTTCGACGACGGTGTGCTCACCCAAGGTGTCACCACTGGTGCCGGCATCGTTCGTGCCGCTGGATGCGGCGGCGATGAGCGCCGTCGCGATGATGTCGGCTACCTCGATGAATTCCTCGGCCCCGAAGCCGCGGGCGGCGAGTGCCGGGGTGCCGATCCGGAGACCGGAGGAAACCATCGGCGGCCGGGGGTCGAAGGGGACCGCGTTGCGGTTGACGGTTATCCCGATGCGGTGAAGCGTGTCCTCTGCCTGTTGGCCATCCAGTTCGGAGTGGCGCAGGTCGACCAGGACCAGATGGACATCGGTACCACCGTTGACCACTGAAATTCCTGCTGCAGCGACGTCATCTTTGAGGAATCGCTCCGCGAGGAGCTTCGCGCCTTCCAGGACCCGCACTTGGCGTTCCTGGAACTCAGGCTCTGCCGCCATCTTGAATGCGACCGCCTTGGCCGCGATCACGTGCTCCAGCGGGCCGCCCTGCTGGCCGGGGAAGACTGCACTGTTGATTTTTCGTGCGTACTTCTCCTTGGAGAGGATCACCCCGCCGCGCGGACCGCCGAGGGTTTTGTGGGTGGTGGTGGTTACGACGTCGGCATACGGCACCGGGTTGGGGTGGAGGCCCGCAGCGACGAGGCCGGCGAAGTGGGCCATGTCCACCATGAGGTACGCATCCACGAGGTCGGCGATGCGACGGAATTCGGCGAAATCCAGGTGGCGCGAATACGCGGACCAGCCGGCAACGATCAGCTTCGGGCGGTGCTCAAGGGCCAGGGCTTCGACCTCCGCCATGTCGACGCGGAGGTCCGATTCGCTGACGTGGTAAGGGATGACGTTGTACAGCTTGCCGGAGAAGTTGATGCGCATGCCGTGGGTCAGGTGGCCACCGTGTGCGAGGTCGAGGCCCATGATGGTGTCTCCCGGCTCAAGGAGGGCGAACATGGCTGCGGCGTTGGCCTGGGCGCCGGAGTGCGGCTGGACGTTCGCGGACTCGGCGCCGAACAAGGCCTTGACGCGGTCGATGGCCAATTGTTCGATGACGTCCACGTGCTCGCAGCCGCCGTAGTAGCGCTTGCCCGGGTAGCCTTCCGCGTACTTGTTGGTCAGGACCGATCCCTGCGCCTGCATGACCGCGGCAGGTGCGAAGTTTTCGGAGGCGATCATTTCCAGCGTGGACTGCTGCCGGATGAGTTCCTGGGCGATCGCTTGTTCAACCTCCGGGTCCGCCTCGATGAGTGGACGGATCAGCGGTTCAACCATCGTGTTCTCCTTTGAAATACTTATGTTTACCGACTAATAATCAACTGATATATTAGAACTGTTGCCATAGTATGTTGAAGATCACACAGCCGTCAACAGCCCGGCAGCACGGGAAGAGCCAGACTTGGAATTGCGGCACAACGGGAGAGAGCATATGAGCACGGCATTGGAAGCACTAGACACCGGCATCCAGGGAACGTCCTTGGCTGACAACGCCTACCTGCTCTTGCGCGACCGCCTCATCATGATGGAGATCAAACCCGGAGACCCCATCAATGACGGGCAGATTGCCGCGGAACTCGGCATCGGACGAACACCTGTGCGTGAGGCCATCAAACGGCTCGAAAGCGACCACTTGGTGGTGTCCTATCCCCGCCGCGGAACCTTTGCCACCGGCGTCGACATCACCCAACTGGCGGATGTCTCCGAAATCCGGGAGCTGCTCGAGCCCTTGGCATCAAAACGGGCGGCCCGCTTGGCAAGCCCCAAGCTGCGCCAAGAGCTGCGTGACGTCGCTGCCGCCATCAGCAGCCTGGAAACCCACGACGCCGCACAGCAGGAACTCATGCGCTACGACATCCAGGTGCACCGGCTTATCTACAAGGCCGCCGGCAATCCGCACCTCGAAGACGTCTTGATCCGCTACGACAACCTGGCGACACGGATTTGGTGCTACATGCTGGACAAAATGCCTTCCGTATCAGGCCACGTCACCGAGCATGCCGAACTGCTCACCGCAATCGCCGACGGCGATGAGGACCGCGCGGCTGCGCTCGCCCTGCACCACGTGGTGAGTTTCGAAGAGACGATCCGCAAGGTGCTCTAGCTTTCGAGCCGTCCCTAACCGCTCTTCTTCCAGTGCTTGGGCCACTTCGCGTTCAATAACAGCAAGCCCAACAAGAGCCCATCAACCGCCACGACGCCCGCCGCGAGGTAAGCCCAAGCGATAATCATGGCCGCTTCACCACCAGTCGGCGGCTCGAAGTGCGGGATTGCATCAGAATACGCATACCAATCTCCTGACCCGGATCCCCCCAGTCACTCGATAGTTCACCAAGTGTGGCACGACGACGCCTAAGAAGAAACGGCCTTTAGCCGGGAGTGAGGACGCAGAATTCGTTGCCCTCCGTGTCGGCGAGGCATACCCATGGCACATCGCCTTGGCCGACGTCGGCATCCGTGGCCCCGAGGGCCCGCAGCCGGGCCACCTCTGCCGCTTGGTCATCGCCGCGATACGGCCGCAGGTCGAGATGGACACGGCCGGACACGGCATTCGCGGCGGGTGTGCGGACGAACTCCAGATATGGCCCGACACCCTTGGCCGAACGCAGCCTCGCAAAATCGTCGGTCACCTCGTGCAGGGACCAGTCCATCGCCCCGCTCCAGAACCGGGCCATGGCCCGCGGATCCGCACAGTTGACCACCACCGCGGCGATCGGCCCGGTGTCCCGGTAGATCGGCCGAGGCTCCAGCACGCAGAACAGGTTGCCCTCCGGGTCGGCCAGGACGGTCCACGGCACATCGCCCTGGCCAATGTCGGCGGGCGTCGCGCCGAGCTTCAACAGGCGTCCCATGAGCTCCGCTTGATGGGCCGCAGAGGTGGTGGAGAGGTCCAGGTGGGCGCGGTACCTGACCGTTTCGGGGTCCGGGACCGTGACGACATCGACGCACACGGCGGCAGGGTCCGGCCCGACAAAACCCAAAGGTTCAACATTGGTCACACCGGGTCCTTCGCTGGAAACACCCCAGCCGAGCGCCTCCGCCCAAAACCGGCCGAGAGCCGAGTCATCCCCGGCCTTGAAATTCACCTGAACAAGTCGCAGTGCCATACCGCCTGATTTTATAACCAGGCAATACTTTTATAACCAGGCAATACCGGATAGACGGCAGTACCCCAGGACACGAAGCCCGGAAAGACCGCTCACTTGACCGCGTTTGAGACGATGAACCACATGGACGCTGACGCAAGCCTTGCCAACGACCCCGATACCGATCCCGCCGGAGCGCAACACGCCGGTGTGCAGTCCGTGGACCGGGCCATCACCGTGCTCGAAATCATCGCCCGCAACGGCGATGCCGGCGTGAGTGAGATCGCGGAGGAAATGGGCGTCCACAAGTCAACGGCGTCGCGACTGCTGAGCGCGCTGGACTCTCGTGGCATGGTGCAGCAGAATCACGAGCGCGGAAAATACCAACTCGGTTTCAACATCCTGCGCCTGGCTAGCGCCATTCCCGCCCGCCTCAGTCTGGTGAGGGAGGCCAGGGAAGACCTCGAAGCCTTGGCCGAGAAGTTCGCCGAGACTGCCAACCTGGCAGTGCTACGGTCCAACTTCGCAGTCAACGTGGATCAGGCCATTGGCCCGAACACGCTGGGAACCCAGGACTGGATCGGCGGACTCACGCCGCTCCACGCGACATCCAGCGGCAAGGTCATGCTCGCCGCCCTGCCGCCTGCGACGCGCGACCGTGTTCTCAGGGAAGCCGGTCAAGCCCAATACACGCCACGCACCATCACCGACCGCGACGAGTTGGAACAGCAAATGCCGGTCATTGCCGAGGCCGGTTACGCGGCCACGTACGAAGAGCTCGAACGCGGACTCAACGCCGTCGCCGTTCCTATCCGCAACCACAGCGGCACGGTCATCGGAGCAATCAGCCTTTCCGGCCCCGCCTTCCGTTTCGAGCCGGAAAAAATACCCGGCCTCCTTGATGCGCTCAAGCAGGCCGGGCATTCAATCAGTGTCAAGATGGGCTACACCGCAGCCAGCGGCGCCTAGGGCATAGTGGGCTAGTCCCCAGCCGGAACGTCGGCGATCTTGCCGGTCACCCAGCTATGGAACGCCTCGATGTGGTGCTCACTGGGGACAAGGACGCCGCCCTTGGCATAGATTTTGGACCCCATGGCCGGCTGGCAGCGTTCGCAGGCGTCAAAGTCCTGCTCGTTCACCCGGTGGAACAGCTCCACGGACGCGCTCACGTCCTTGCCGGATTCCACCACGCTGGGCAGGTAGAGCCAGTCGCATTCAACGATCGTGTGGTCTGCAGCCAGCGGGAACATGCGGTGGATGATGACGTGGTCCGGGACCAAGTTGACGAAGACATTCGGCTTGATGGTCACGGCGTAGTAACGGCGGTCTTGGTCGTCGCCGACACCGGGAATGCGGTCCAGGCCCTCGGAGCCGTCGATGGTGAAGCCCTTGATGTCGTCGCCGAACTCGGCGCCATGGCCCACGAAGTACTGGGCTGCCAAGCCGTCGGCGAACTCGGGGAGGACTTCGGTCAGCTCGGGGTGGATTGTGGCGCAGTGGTAGCACTCCATGAAGTTCTCAATGATGAGCTTCCAGTTGGCTTTGACGTCGTACTTGATGCGCCTGCCTAGGCTCAGGTTGGCGATGTCGTAGTTGTCAACGGCCCGCAGGTCTCCGAGCCGCTCCTCGATGGCCCCCATGACGTCTTCTTCGAACGACGGGGGCTCGTCCGCGAGGCAGACCCAGACGTAGCCCATGTATTCGCGGACGTGGACCTTGACCAGCCCGTATTCGTTGCGGTCGATATCGGGCATCTTGGTGAGGTTGGGGGCCGCGATGAGCTTGCCCTCAAGGTCGTAGGTCCAAGCGTGGTAAGGGCACTGGAATGAGCGGTTGGCTTCGCCGGATTCCTCCATGCACAGCTTCACTCCGCGGTGCCGGCAAATGTTGTAAAAAGCGCGGATCTCTCCCTTGCGGGTGCGGTTGATGAGTACGCTCTCCCGGCCGATCTGCACGGTTTTGAATGAGCCGGCTTTTTCCAGGTCCGCGGTCCGCACTGCGCAGAACCACATTTGTTCGAAGACGTGCTCTTGCTCGGCGCGGAAGATGTCTTCACTGACATACGTGTGGCCAGGGAGAGTGGGGATCAGGCTGGGGGAAACAACTTCAGTGGTCATGCTGACTCCTATTCAGTGATGAACGTGGTTGAGGCTTGGGAATGCTTATGGGGCTGCCAGGAGAGGCTGGGTGGTGCTCGCGTTGAGTTGCCTCCGCCAACGGGTGAACAGGCGCGGTTGGTTCACCCCGAGGACGCCCACCGGTTCATCTCCCCGGTAATAAACGGCGAGGAAACTGTGGTCCTCCAAGGCCCCAGCCTCGATCTCGACGCGCTCTGCGTCCCGCGCGTGGCCGGCGAACTGGAGCTTCACTCCGTACTGGTCAGACCAGAAGTACGGCACGTTGAGAGGAAGAGGCGCGGCAGAGTGATCCAAGAGTCCGGTCACGGCCAGGGCGGCACGTTCCTGGGCGTCGCTCCAATGCTCCACGCGATGGTGCCGCCCGCTGCGTGCGTCGAACCAGGCCGCGCAGTCTCCCACGGCAACCACGCCGGGGACGTTGGTCCGTCCCATCGAATCGCACGTCACGCCGTCGTCGAGCTCCACGCCCGAACCGGCCAGCCACCCGACGTTGGGTACCGCACCGATACCGAGGAGTACGACGTCGGCGGAACGGTACTGTCCGTTGCTGAGCCGGACGCCGGTCACATTTCCTTCGTAGCTGTAATACGAATCGATTCCGGTGTCACAAAGCAGCTCGACGCCATTCATCCCATGGAGCGTGGCCAAGACGGCAGCCATCTCCGAACCGAGCGGACCGCTCAGGGGCATGTGGCTCTTGCAGACGATGGTGACGTCCATTCCCAGGCTTTTTGCAGTTGATGCCACCTCCGCGCCGATAAAGCCGGCGCCCACAACCAACAGGCGGCTGCCGGCAACGAGTTCCGGGGCCAGATCCTGGGCATCTTGGAGAGTCCGCAAGGTAAAAACATTGGCTAGGCCCGCAAGTTCGGGCAGCGTGCGTGCTGAGGCTCCTGTGGCAATCACGACGCCGTCCGCCACCACCGCACGCCCGTCGCCCAGGGTGATGGTCCCGGTGGCGGCGTCGAAGCTTCGCGCGGGCGAGCCGAGCAGCCATTCGGCCTGCAAGGGATCTTCCGCTTCCGTCCCTTCGGCTTCCAGCAACAGGTGCTGGACTCCGATTTTTCCTGCCAGGAATTCCTTGGACAGCGGCGGTCGGTCATACGGCCGCTGCTGTTCATCGCCAATGATGAGCAGCCGGCCGCAAAAGCCTTGCGCCCGCGCAGCGCGGGCGGCGGAAAGTCCCGCCAATGATGCCCCCACGATCGCCAATGTCTCCATGGCTTCCTCCTTGCCGGGCCGTTCCACAATTTATTGCGCATTACGCAACAAAATTCATTATGCGAAACAGCGTGACCGACTTCACATCGCGTGTCAAGGAATCTGCGCAGGAAGTTCAACCCCTTGACAAGCCGCTGTGATGTCAATCACTCTGTTGCGTATTGTGATCAGCGTTGATCATGAGACAACCGCCCCACAGGTTTCGACCAGCCCGGTGAAAGAGGTTCTTGAGATGCACAGTGCTTGCCCGCTTAGCTCGTTGGCTCCGGGGGACGCGATTCGACTCGAGACGTCTCCGCCCATTGCCGTATTTCACACCGAAGAGGGCGAACTCTTTGCCCTCGACGACACCTGCACCCACCAAGACGCCTCACTCGCCGACGGCTGGATAGAGGACTGCTGGGTAGAGTGCCCACTCCATGCTTCAAAGTTCAACCTCCGCACGGGAGCCGCCGACGCGCCTCCCGCAAAATTGCCCGTCCGGGTCCACGAAGTCCTGGTGGTGGATGGCCAGATCATGGTCAAGGAATCCCAGGACGCCCCCAACCTGCCGCCGGGCCTGACCATCAACGGCCACGTCTAGGGTCCGGCGAGCCCCAAACTTCCACATCTCTTACTCCAGGAGCAACACGCATGTCCACATCACCCCGCGTCGTCATCATCGGAGCCGGCATCGTCGGTGCCAATCTCGCGGACGAGCTGTCCACCCGAGGCTGGACCAACATCACCGTCGTCGAGCAGGGGCCGCTGAAGCTGGCTGGCGGCTCTACTTCGCACGCTCCCGGCCTCGTATTCCAGACCAACGCGTCCAAGACCATGACCCAATTTGCGTCTTACACCGTGGATAAGCTGCTATCACTCAGTGATTCCGGCGTCTCCTGCTTCAACCAGGTGGGCGGCCTCGAAGTGGCCACCACACCGGAACGCCTGGAGGACCTCAAGCGCAAGCTGGGCTACGCGACGTCGTGGGGTATCGAAGGCCGGCTCATCGATCCCGACGAATGCGCCAAGCACTACCCGCTTCTCAACCAGGAAAAGGTGCTCGGCGGACTCTACGTCCCCTCCGACGGCTTGGCTTCCGCGGCCCGCGCCGTCAGCCTGCTCATCGCCAAGGCGAGCGCCGCGGGGGTCACGTTCCGCGGTTCCACGCCGGTCACCGGCATCGAACAGTCCGGCGGAAAAGTCACCGGCGTCCAAACGCACGACGGCGTGATCCCGGCAGACATTGTTGTCTCCTGCGCCGGGTTCTGGGGTCCCAAGATCGGCGCCATGGTGGGCATGTCCGTGCCACTGCTCCCCCTGGCCCATCAGTACGTCAAGACCAGCTCCGTACCCGCGCTCGTGGGCAGGAACGATGCCTCGCGGCTGCTTGACCCGGGCAACGGCGTCTGGATGCCCATCCTCCGCCACCAGGACAAGGACCTCTACTACCGCGAGCACGGCGACCGGATCGGCATCGGCTCCTACGCCCACAAGCCCATGCCCGTGGACCTCCGGGAGCTGCCCGAAGTGGCGGCGGATGAGATGTCCGAGCACCGGATGCCGTCCCGCCTGACCTTCACGGAAGAAGACTTCCTGCCGTGTTGGGAAGACTCCAAGGAACTCCTTCCGGCTCTCGCCGGCGCCTGGATTGCGGAGGGCTTCAACGGGATCTTCTCGTTCACTCCCGACGGCGGTCCCCTCGTCGGCGAGTCCAAGGACGTTGAAGGGTTCTTCGTGGCCGAGGCCGTATGGGTGACACACTCCGCCGGCGTGGCCCGTGCCCTGGCGGAGCGCCTTATCGAAGGCCAGTCCCGCATTCCGCTCCACGAATGCGAGGTCTCCCGCTTCGAGGAAATCCAGACGGCGGAGAGCTACGTCAGCGAAACCTCCCAGCAGAACTTCGTGGAGATCTACGATGTCCTGCACCCGCTGCAACCCCGCGTCTCCCCTCGCGAACTGCGCGTGAGCCCGTTCAACGCCCGGCAGAAAGAGCTCGGCGCATTCTTCCTCGAAGCCCACGGCTGGGAGCGACCGCACTGGTTCGAAGCCAATCGCGCGCTCCTCGAGCAACTGCCCGCAGAATGGCAGGCGCCCGAGCGCGAACCCTGGGCCGCCATGTTCCATTCCCCCCTTTCCGCCGCCGAAGCGTGGAAGACGCGCACCGCCGTCGCGCTCTATGACATGACGCCGCTCAAGCGGCTGGAGGTTTCCGGCCCCGGCGCCGAAGCGCTCTTGCAGCGCCTCAGCGCCGGAAAGGTCGACAAGAAGCCGGGCGCCGTCACCTACTGCCTGCTCCTCAACGGCGACGGCGGCATCCGCAGCGACATCACGGTGGCCCGCCTGGACGAGACCACCTTCCAGGTGGGCGCCAATGGCAACATCGATTTCGACTACTTCACCACCGAAGCCCGCAGGCAAACCGCCGACGACGTCAGCCAATGGGTCCAGGTCCGCGACATCACCGGTTCCACGTGCTGTGTGGGGCTCTGGGGTCCGTTGGCCCGCGAAGTGATCGCGAAGGTCAGCGATGACGATTTCAGCAACGACGGATTGAAGTACTTCCGCACCAAGAAGGTCCGGATCGGCGGGATTCCGGTCACGGCCATGCGACTGTCCTACGTGGGCGAGTTGGGCTGGGAGCTGTACACGACGGCAGAAAACGGCCAAAGGCTCTGGGACCTCCTGTTCGAGGCCGGACAGGAGCAAGGCATCATCGCGGCCGGTCGTGGCGCCTTCAACAGCCTGCGTCTGGAGAAGGGCTACCGGCTCTGGGGTACCGACATGACCCCGGAACACGAACCATTCCAGTCCGGCCTTGGCTTCTCAGTCAGCAAGGACAAGGAAGGATATATCGGCGCCGAGGCCCTCAAAGCCCGCCGCGAACTGCCCGTCAACCGCCGGCTGCGTTGCCTGACGGTCGACGACGGCACGTCCGTGGTATTGGGCAAGGAACCCGTCTATTTCCGGGGAGAGCCGGCCGGCTACGTCACGAGCGCCGCCTACGGCTACACCGTCCGGAAACCGATTGCCTACGCTTGGCTGCCCGCCGAAGCGCGAGAGGGGGACGCCGTCGAGATCGAATACTTCGGAAGGCGGATCCCGGCCACCATCTCCGCCGATCCCCTCGTGGATCCAACCATGGAAAAGCTGCGGGGCTGAAGCCCTTCTGGCTACCGGACACAGCAATGGGGATCACTTCTAAGGAGTTCAACTAATGGCCAACGAAAAGTTCGACTACGTCATTGTGGGTGGGGGCAGCGCCGGATCGGTGCTGGCGGACAGGCTCAGCGCCGACGGTTCCAAGACCGTCCTGGTCCTGGAGGCGGGCCGCAGCGACTACCCCTGGGACCTCTTCATCCAGATGCCCGCCGCGCTCACTTTCCCCAGCGGGAACAGGTTCTACGACTGGCGCTACCAATCCGATCCCGAGCCGCACATGAACGGACGCCGGATCGCCCACACCCGCGGCAAAGTCCTGGGCGGCTCCAGTTCCATCAACGGCATGATCTTCCAGCGTGGCAACCCCTTGGACTACGAGCGCTGGGGAGCCGACGCCGGGATGGAAACGTGGGATTTCGCGCACTGCCTCCCGTACTTCAACCGCATGGAGACCGCCCTCGCGGCGGATCCCGGCGATGAGCTGCGGGGACACAACGGACCGCTGGTCCTTGAACGCGGCCCGGCGCGCAATCCGCTCTTCCAGGCCTTCTTCCGCGCCGCCCAGCAAGCCGGCTTCGCGCGGACCAACGATGTCAACGGGTACCGGCAGGAGGGCTTCGGTCCCTTCGACCGCAATGTGCACAAGGGCCAGCGACTCTCCGCCTCCCGCGCCTACTTGCGGCCGCACCTCGACAGGCCCAACCTCACCGTGCGGACCCGGGCACTCGTATCGAAGATCAACTTCGACGAGACTGGTACTTCAGGCGTCAGGGCCACGGGCGTCCGCTACCGACGCAATGGCAAGCAGCACAGCGTGGACGCCCAGGAAGTGGTCCTGTGCGGAGGAGCCATCAACACCCCGCAACTCCTGCAGTTGTCCGGCGTCGGGGACTCCACTCACCTCAAGTCGCTCGGGATCAAGCCCGTGGTTAACCTGCCCGGCGTCGGCGAAAACCTGCAGGACCATCTGGAGGTCTACATCCAGCACGCCTGCACCCAGCCGGTGTCCATGCAGCCGAGCCTGAGCCTGTGGCGCTACCCCTGGATCGGCCTGCAGTGGCTGTTCGGGCGCAAGGGACCTGCTGCCACCAACCACTTCGAAGGCGGCGGTTTTGTCCGCTCCAACGAAGACGTGGCCTACCCCAACCTGATGTTCCACTTCCTACCGGTGGCCGTCCGCTACGACGGCCAGAAGGCCGAGGCCAAGCATGGCTACCAAGTGCACATCGGGCCCATGTATTCCGACGCCCGTGGCAGCCTGAAGATCACGTCCACGGACCCAACCGCCCACCCGTCCATGAAGTTCAACTACCTTTCCACGGACCAGGACCGGCGCGAGTGGGTCGAAGCCATCCGGATTTCCCGGAACATCCTGGAGCAGTCTGCCATGGCGCCTTTCAACGGCGGTGAGCTCTCCCCCGGTCCGGCAGTCCAGACAGATGAGGAAATCCTCGACTGGGTTGCCCGCGACGCCGAAACCGCCCTGCACCCTTCCTGCACAGCCAAGATGGGCCCGGCCACCGATCCCCTGGCCGTGGTGGACCCGCTCAGCATGAGGGTGCATGGCACCTCGGGCCTGCGGGTGGCTGACGCTTCGGCAATGCCCTACGTGACCAACGGCAACATCTACGCGCCGGTCATGATGCTGGCCGAGAAAGCCGCGGACTTGATTCAGGGCCGCGAACCCCTCGCGCCGATCGCTGCCGGGTTCTACCGGCACGGCGCGGTTCCGGACAGCCTAGGTGGCCCGGACAGCGCGGAGAGCCGGCCCGAAGCCAACGCGGCACGGAATTAAGGAGCGGCATGAACAGTCCACAACTCACGCAGCCCCGCACTGTCCGTGGCAACTACGTCGACGGCGGGTGGCGGCAATCTGGCGGAGGAATCCGCAGCATCAGCTGCCCTGCGGACGGCGCGCATGTTGCCGACGTCGCCGAGTGCACCCCAGCCGATGCCGAGGCGGCGGTGGCGAGCGCCCGGAAGGCGTTCGACGTCGGCGGCTGGCCCAACACACCGGAGCTGGAACGCGGCGCGATCCTGCTTCGCGCGGCCGGGCTGCTGCAACGGGACAAGGCCGCGTACGCTGCGGCCGAAGCCCTCGACACCGGGAAGCGGCTTGTCGAGGCCGAGTACGACATTGACGACGTCATCGCGTGCTTCCGCTACTACGGCAGCGTGGCCGGAACTGACGCGGGCCGGGTGATCGATACCGGCCGGCCCGGCGCCATCAGCCGGGTGGTCCACGCGCCCGTCGGCGTCTGCGGTCTCATCACACCGTGGAACTACCCGCTCCTGCAGGCTTCGTGGAAGGTTGCACCAGCGCTCCTGGCCGGCAATAGCTTCGTTCTCAAGCCCAGCGAGCTGACGCCTTCGACGTCCATCCTGCTCATGGACACCCTGCGGGAAGCAGGAGTGCCCGACGGCACCGCGAACCTCGTGACCGGAACGGGACCGGAAGTGGGGGCGGTACTTAGCTCGGATCCCCGGGTCGATCTGGTCTCCTTCACGGGCGGGCTCGAAACCGGCAAACGGATCATGGTTGCCGCAGCGCAGACGGTCAAGCGCGTGGCCCTTGAGCTCGGCGGCAAGAACCCGAACGTCGTGTTCGCCGACGCCGGCCGGGAAGCCGCTATCGACAACGCCTTGACGGCCGTCTTCCTTAATTCCGGCCAGGTTTGCTCGGCCGGGGCCCGGCTCATTGTCGAAGAGTCGATTCACGAAGAGTTCGTGGCCGAAGTGGTGCGTCGTGCACGCCAGATCCGGCTGGGCGGACCCTTCAACCAAGAGGCTCAGACAGGTCCGCTGATCTCCGCGGCCCATCGTGACAAGGTCCACGCCTACGTGCAGGCGGGGGTCGCGGAGGGCGCCCGGTTGTTGTGCGGGGGCTTCATTCCGGACAGCCCGGAGCTGGCCGGTGGCAGTTTCTACCCGCCCACCGTGCTGGACGGGTGCAGCACCTCGATGCGCGTGGTCCAAGAGGAATCCTTTGGTCCCGTCATGACGGTGGAAACATTCACCACCGAGGAAGAGGCGGTCCGGCTGGCCAACGACACCGTCTACGGACTGGCCGGCGCTGTGTGGACGGCAGACGCTTCGAAGGCCCAGCGGGTTTCCGAAGCGTTGCGCCACGGGACGGTCTGGATCAACGACTACCACCCTTACGTTCCGCAGGCCGAATGGGGCGGCTTCGGACAGTCCGGCAATGGCCGTGAATTGGGGCTCGCGGGCTTGGCCGAATACCGGGAAACGAAGCACATCTGGCAAAACATCAGCCCCGGGCCTAGCGATTGGTTCGAGCCGCCACAGGCAGGAGTACAGCAATGAGCAGTCCTGACATATCAGTGCGCAACCTCTGGAAGGTCTTCGGACCCGGAGGTGAAAAGATCCCCAAGGATCCCGAACTCTCGGCTTTGAGCTCGGCCGAATTGCTTGAACGTACCGGGTGCAATGCTGCAGTACGCAACATGAACTTCGACGTCGCGAAGGGCGAGGTGTTCGTCGTCATGGGCCTGTCCGGATCAGGAAAGTCCACCCTGATCCGGTGCCTCACCCGGCTGATCGAACCGACGTCGGGGAGCGTCCTGGTGGACGGCAAGGATGTGATGCAGGCAGGAACCGGCGAGCTTCGGGAGCTGCGTCGGCGGAAAATGTCCATGGTCTTCCAGCATTTCGGCCTCCTGCCGCACCGCACCGTGCTGGACAACGTGTCCTACGGCCTGCAGATCCGTGGCGCCACCAAGAACGAGCGCTACGCCAGGTCCCGCGAAATCATCGAGCTCGTAGGCCTCAAAGGTTACGAACAGCATTTCCCCGATCAACTCTCCGGCGGAATGCAACAGCGCGTCGGACTTGGCCGCGCCTTGGCGGGCGATCCGGACACTATCCTCTTCGACGAACCGTTCTCTGCCCTGGACCCGCTCATCCGGCGCGATATGCAGGCGGAAGTCATCCGGCTGCACAAAGAAATGGGCAAGACGATGGTTTTCGTTACCCACGACCTTTCCGAGGCGCTCAAACTCGGGGACCGCATCCTGATCATGCGGAACGGGGAGACGGTCCAATGCGGCACAGGCGATCATCTCGTCGGATCGCCTGCGGACAAGTACATCGCCGACTTCGTCTCCGAGGTGCCTCGCGCGGATGTCCTGACACTCAAGTGGATCACCGATCCTGTAGCACTGGGGACTCCCGGGGATGCTCCGGTCCTGAGCGCAGGCACGATCATCCGCGACGCCATTCCCACCGTCATGAACTCTTCGTGTCCTGTCCTGGTGGAAGACTCCGGCAAGATCACCGGTCAGATCGACCGCGACAGCATCTTGTCGGTCATCCGCAGCACGGAAGTTGCGGCGTGATGTCCACACTCGTTCGCGATCGCGCCCCGGTTCAGACCGGCCTCGTTTCCGTCCGTGCACCGCGCAAGCGGCTTAGCCGCCGCACCCTGCTTCTGGCCGGGGCCGGCGTCGTCTGGC
This sequence comes from Arthrobacter methylotrophus, assembly GCF_039539965.1. Classification (NCBI taxonomy): domain Bacteria; kingdom Bacillati; phylum Actinomycetota; class Actinomycetes; order Micrococcales; family Micrococcaceae; genus Arthrobacter; species Arthrobacter methylotrophus. The sequence goes on from NZ_BAABED010000001.1 coordinate 3,453,999, forward strand.
TCGTCGGATTCCTGTTCCTCCACGGCACTGCAACCCTCACGCTGCCGGCGTCGGAGCTCACTGACCTCCACCGCTCCCTCAACCAATTCAATGCCTGGGTGGCCTCAAACCGGGCCGATAATCCCGTCTTCCAGTACGTTTTCACACCCCTCCGGGCCGCCGTCGATGCGGTCGCAAACCTGTTCATCGGTATTTTCGCCGCCAGCTCCACCGGGCTTCGCCTGCCGGAAATCGGCTGGCTGGGAACCGTCGCGCTGCTCAGCTGGATCGCCTTCGCGGTGGGCAACGCCCGCGTGGCGCTGCTGACAGCAGCCGTCTTCGTGTTCTTCGGCCTTCAGGGGCTGTTTACGGAAGCGGCTTACACCTTCGCCCTCGTCCTCACAGCCGTGCTGTTCACCTTGGCTCTCGGCATCCCCCTCGGAGTCCTGGCAGGAGTCTATGGCCGGGTTGCCAAGGTAATCACTCCGGTCCTCGACTTCATGCAGACCCTTCCCACCTTCGTTTACCTGGCACCGCTGGCCCTCATCTTCCTGATCGGCCCCGCCTCCGCCGTGATCGCCACCGTGATCTACGCGGCACCTCCCGTCATCCGACTGACGGCGCATGGCATCCGATGCATCCCGGAAAACACCCGCGAAGCCTCCGACTCTTTGGGAACCACCGGTTGGCAGCGGCTCGTCACCCTCCAGCTCCCGCTCGCTCGGCGCACCATCGTCATGGGAATCAACCAAAGCACCATGGCCGCGCTGTCCATGGTGACCATCGCGGCGCTGATCGCAGCGCCCGGGCTGGGACAGGTGGTTATCCGCGCCCTGCAGTCGCTCGACGTCGGCACGGCGGTCAATGCCGGACTGTCGATCGTCCTGCTGGCCATTGTGCTGGACCGCGTGACCACGGCCGCCAGCCGCCGGGCCGAACCCGGAGCAAACCGCAAACGCCGGATATCGCGGCGAATGCGGTACATTGTGCTGGCCGTCAGCTTGCTTGTGGTGCTCGCCATTGTCCAGTTGTCCCGCACGATGCTCTGGGCCGCTGCCTTCCCGAAGGATCTCAACATTGGCCCGGCAATTGTCAGCGGAGTGAGCTCCGCGAGCGAATGGCTGCAGACCAACCTCTTCATCTTTACGGTGTCCTTCCGCGAGGCAGTCACCAACGGAATCCTCAACCCATTCCAGTCACTCCTGACAGAGACGCCTTTCTATGTCCTGGTCGCCGTGATCGTCGTTGCGGCTTTTGCCCTCGGCGGCTGGAAGCTGGCGGCGGTCACGGCATCGTGCTTGGCCGTGATCATTTATCTGGGCCTGTGGAGCGATGCCATGGTCACTCTGGCAGGCACCCTCGTTGCCACCGCAGTGGTCATGGTCCTGGGCGTCATCTTCGGCGTGGCCATGGGCAGGTCCAATAAAATGGACCAGCTCATGCGGCCCATGCTTGACGCGGGACAGACCATGCCGGCTTTCGTCTACCTCGTTCCATTCCTGGGCCTCTTCGGCGCCACACGGTTCACCGCCATCATCGCCGGCATCATCTACGCGGCGCCCGTGGCCATCAAGATCACGGCCGACGGCATCGCTGCAATTTCCCCCACCGTCATGGAAGCTGCGGTATCCAGCGGCTCAACTCCTTGGCAAGTCATCACCAAGGTCCAGCTGCCCATGGCTCGGCAATCCCTGGCCCTGGCGGCCAACCAAGGCCTGATCTACGTCCTCGCCATGGTGGTAGTCGGAGCGCTGGTCGGAGCAGGTGGCCTCGGGTACGACGTCGTCGCCGGCTTTGTCCAAAGTTCGCTGTTCGGCAAGGGCCTCGCCGCAGGCCTGGCCATCGTTTTCCTCGGCATCCTATTGGATCGCATGACGCAGGCTGCCGCAGCCAACCCCGTCCGAAAAGTCCCTTCGGCAAAATCACCCGCCCACTAACGGCCCTGACACTCATGCACCGCCCCCAACAAGGAGACCCCACTATGAGTAAAGCTGGACTGCTGTTGAAACGAACAATTCCCACGCTCGCCGGAACCGTGGCTGCCGCCCTGTTGCTTGCCGGCTGCGGCGGCGCAACAGTCAATCAGGCGGCCGCAGCCGGTGCGTCGGGCACCCCCTGCGGAACCGTCAACGTGGCTCTCAACGCATGGGTGGGCTACACAGCAAATGCGGCTGTTTACAGCTACATAGCCCAAAACAAGCTCGGTTGCACGGTAGTCCAGAAGGACCTGTCGGAACAGATTTCCTGGCAGGGCTTCGGCTCGGGTGAAGTCGACGTCATTCTTGAGAACTGGGGTCACGAGGACCTCGCAAAGCAGTACATCACCGACCAGAAAGTCGCGGTGGACGCTGGTCCCACGGGCAATGAAGGGCATATCGGCTGGTACGTACCACCATGGATGGTCCAGAAATATCCGGACATCCTGGACAGCAAGAACCTGAACAAATACGCGTCCCTCCTTGCCACGTCCGAATCGGGCGGCAAAGGCCAGGTACTGGATGGCGACCCGGCGTTCGTTACCAACGACGAAGCCCTCGTCAAGAACCTAGGTCTCGACTACAAAGTGGTCTTCTCCGGTTCGGAAGCAGCATTGATCCAGTCGTTCCGTTCGGCCGAGAAGAACAAGACGCCGCTACTGGGGTATTTCTACGAACCGCAATGGTTCCTTTCCGAAGTCCCACTCAAGAAGGTCAGCCTGCCCGCCTACACTCCGGGCTGCGATGCCGACGCCGAGAAGGTGGCCTGTGACTACCCCGATTACAAACTGAACAAAGTGATGGCCAAGAAGTTTGCGGACAGCGGTTCTCCCGCCGCGAAACTGCTCAAGGCCTTCTCATGGACCAACGCGGACCAGAACTCCGTCGCAACGGACATCCAGGGCGGCATGAAGCCCGATGCCGCTGCCAAGAAATGGGTGGATGCTCACCCCGATGTCGTGGCTGCCTGGCTCAAATAGCCCTTTCACGTTGCTTTGAAGCTCCCCGGATCCTTGGATCCGGGGAGCTTCTTTTTGCATTCCGGGGCGGGATTCCACTCACTTACCGCAACCGTGTTGCAGTGAGCGCGCCACCCTCCCCAACTAGCTCGCACTTGTTGTCGCTTAGGACGTCCAATATGACATTTACTGCGAGCTAGTTGGGTGGAAGCCGCAGACCCTTGACGGTGATGCGGAACACATCTATTCTGGTGCAACAGCGTTGCGTTGAATGCAACCCCAAAATTCTTGGTGGATTCATGAAAAACGAAACATCCCCCGTGGCAGCAATCCAGGGAAGAGGTCATGCCGGATCCAAAGGCGGTTCCGGCGACCTTCCTGACGCAACAGCCACCCCGGCCAACCTGTCAAAGCCAGCCACCAACCACACGGTCAGCAAGGACACCCGGCGCCGCGTCATCACGGCAAGCTTCATCGGCAACTTCGTCGAATGGTTCGACTACGCCGTCTACGGCTACCTTGCCGGGATTATCTCGACCGTCTTCTTCCCCTCCTCGGATCGACAGACGGCACTCCTCGCCACCTTCGGAGTCTTTGCCGTCTCGTTCTTCGTCCGTCCACTGGGCGGATTCATCTGGGGCCACATCGGTGACCGGCTGGGACGCAAACAGGCACTCTCCCTGTCGATCGTGCTCATGTCAGTGGCAACGTTCTGCATCGCCCTGATCCCCGGCTACAACACCATCGGCGTCATGGCACCGGTCCTCCTGCTGCTCGTCCGCATTGTTCAGGGCTTCTCGGCAGCAGGCGAATACGCAGGTGCCTCAGCCTTCCTGGTGGAATACGCACCGGCCAATCGGCGCGGACTCTACGCCGCCGTCGTACCTGCAAGTACAGCAGCAGGCCTACTGCTCGGTTCCCTGCTGGCGGCGCTGCTCAGCTCGGTGCTGAGCGCCGAGCAGCTCGGTGAATGGGGGTGGCGCCTGCCCTTTCTCCTGGCCGCACCGATGGGCCTGATTGGCCGCTACATCCGCACCAAGCTTGAGGACACCCCGGCATTCCGCGAAATGGCCGCGAAAGACCCCGCGGTCAAGGCTCCGGCCTTCGCCATGTTCAAGACGTACCGCAAGCAGCTCGTCATCGCGACGGGCGCCGTGCTGCTCAACGCCGTCGGCTTCTACGTGATCCTCAGCTACATGCCGACCTACCTCTCCGAGGAGCTTCACTTCGGTGCAGCCGAATCGTTCCTGGCCACGACCATTGCCCTGCTCAGCTACATCGGATTCATCTTCCTCACGGGGATCGCGTCGGACAGGTTCGGCCGCAAGCGCATGCTCATCACGGCTTCCGTACTGTTCGTGGTGCTGACCGTTCCGGCGTTCATGCTCCTCGACACCGGCAACTTCCTGGTCATTGTCCTGGTCCAGATCCTGCTGGGCGGCATGCTCACGCTCAACGACGGCACCCTGCCCAGCTTCCTTGCCGAGCTCTTCCCCACCAGGGTCCGTTACAGCGGCTTCGCAGTCAGTTTCAATCTCTCCAACGCCCTGTTCGGAGGCACCGCCCCCTTCATGGCAACCCTCCTAATCGGCCTCACCCACAACCAACTGGCCCCCGGTTGGTACCTCGTGGTGGCCTCCGTAATTTCCCTCATCGCGGTCCTCTTCGCTGTAGAGACTTCCAAGAAGCCACTGCAGCAGGACTGAAACAACCCACCCATTGAAAGGAACACCACGCATGACCATCACCGAGAACGAAGCAGTCAACGACGTCTCCAAGCTTGAGCGCCTCAAGGTCCTCAACAACGGCGAGAAGGTCTCACTGACCTTCTCCGACGCGGAATTCGAGCGACGCCTTGCCGGTCTTCGCCGGATCATGGCCGAGAAGGAACTGGACGCCGTTGTCCTGACCAGCTACCACTCCATCAAGTACTACTCCGACTTCCTGTTCACCTACTTCGGCCGTTCCTACGCCATGGTGGTCACAGCCGACGACACCGTCACCGTGACCGCCAACATCGACGCCGGCATGCCTTGGCGCCGCAGCTTCGGAGACAACCTGGTCTACACGGACTGGCGCCGGGACAACTACATCTTCGGCATCCAGGAAGTGCTGCGCACCCGCGGGATCAACGTCCGGCGCCTGGGTGTGGAGGACGATTCCCTTCCGCTGGACAACCGCAACAAGATCCAGGCTGCCTTCGAATCGGCCACCTTGGTTGACGTCGCACAGGCCGCGATGCGCCAGCGCATGATCAAGTCTTCCGAGGAAATCGAAGTCATCAAGCACGGCGCCCGAATCGGCGACCTTGGCGGCGAGGCCATCCGCAACGCCATCACGGCCGGCATCACCGAGTACGAGGTGGCACTGATCGGCACCGAGGCCATGGTGCACGAGATCGCCCGCACGTTCCCGAACTCCGAAATCCGCGACACCTGGGTTTGGTTCCAGTCCGGCATCAACACCGATGGTGCCCACAACTGGGCCACCACCCGCAAGATCCAGGAACACGACATCCTGTCCCTGAACTGCTTCCCGATGACCAGCGGCTACTACACGGCCCTGGAGCGCACCCTGTTCTACGGCGAACCGGATGCCCGCTCCCTGGAACTGTGGAACATCAACGTCGAGGTGCACAAGCGTGGTTTGGAACTCATCAAGCCCGGCGCTGTCTGCAAGGACATTGCCGCGGAACTGAATGAGATCTACGTGGGCCACGGCTTGCTGGCCAACCGCACGTTCGGCTACGGCCACTCCTTCGGCGTGCTCAGCCACTACTACGGCCGCGAAGCGGGGCTGGAACTGCGCGAGGACATCGACACGGTCCTGGAGCCAGGCATGGTGGTTTCCATGGAACCGATGATCACGGTCCTCGATGGCCAGCCGGGTGCCGGCGGATACCGGGAACACGACATCCTGGTTGTCGGTGAAGACGGCGCCGAGAACATCACCAAGTTCCCGTTCGGCCCCGAATACAACATCATCGGCGCCTAGCACCCACCCTCCACTGGACATGCCCAGCCCTAGGCTCGAGCGATGGACATATGCTACATATGCCCATCGCCTTGGGCCAAGGCTGGGCATGTCCCCGTTAAAGGAGCCATATAGTGACCATCATGACCCCAGCAACCACCAGTGACATCCCGGCCAACGGCGATTCCAAAGGCGCCTCGGTCCTTGAGAATGCTATCGCCGTGCTCCGCAGCTTCACTGCCGAAGAACCGCTCTTGGGAGTCACAGAGATCGCCAGCAGGATCGGCCTGCACAAAAGCACCGTGTCCCGCATTCTGGCGACCTTCGAGCAGGAACATTTAGTGGAGCGCGACGCCGATTCCCGCCGATTCCGGTTGGGCTTGGGCATGATCGCTTTGGCTGGTCCGCTTCTTGCCGAACTGGAAGAGCGTCGGGTGGCCTATCCGGTGCTACGCGAGCTCAGCGAACGAACGGGCGAGACCAGTGCCCTCATGGTGTGGAACGGAAGCGAATCGATGTGCGTGGAGCAAATCGCCAGCCGTCACCAGGTCAAGCACCTCGCACCACTGGGAGCCCGTTACAACGAGGCACTCAGCTCCTCGGTCCAGGTCTTCCTAGCCTCCGAAGACCCAGACCGGGTGCGCAAGCTGATGCGCAGCGGCTCGATCACCCTTCCCGGACTCGACGACGAAACCCTCGAGGCCTACCTCCTTCGGCTTAAGGAGTCGGTGAAGCGTGGCTGGGCCTTCAATTTCGGCGAAACATCCATCGAAGAAGTCGGCGTTGCCTCTCCCGTCTTTGACCACCGCGGAGACATCGTGGCCTCGGTCCTGATCCCCGCGCCCAAGTTCCGGGTCTCACAGGACACGCTCGCCAGCCTCGGCGAGGCATGCCAAGATGCAGCCCGGAAGATCACACGCCGCCTGGGTGGCCGCGCGCCTCAATAGCCCGCCCCTCGCCCCCGGACATGCCCAACCCCGAGCACCACGACTGGACATGTCCCTCCTTGCCCCAGAGGACATGCCCAGCCCCAAGCCCAAGCACTGGACATATACGTAATATGTCCAGTGCTCCGAGCCAAGGCTGGGCATGTCCCCTCGGCAGCACCGCGAGGGGGCATGTCCCCTGGGCCGCCTCGGGAGGGGGCTACGCCGCGACGACGGCGAGCGCCTCCTCGACCGTGTCCACCAGGAAGACGCGGTCCTCCATCACTTTCCCTGCTGCCAGGCTCTGCAGCATGGGCCACGCGGGATACTTGTGCTCCCAATGGTCGCGCCCCACGAGGACCATGGGCGTGACCTTTTCCGGGGCACCGTAGAAGTTCTCGCACGCGTCCTGGAAGATTTCCTGTATGGTGCCGGCGGAGCCGGGGAGGAACACGATCCCGCCGTTGCACAGTTCCAGCAGGATCGCTTCACGCATGGAGTTGGCGAAGTATTTGGCGATGTGTGTGGCGAAAAGGTTGGGCGGCTCGTGACCGTAGAACCAGGTAGGGATGCCCAACGACGTCGTTCCGCGCGGATGGCGCCTGATGACGGCCGCCGCCGCCCGCGCCCAGGCGGTCACCGAGGGACGGAACCCCGGAACCCCCGCGAGCGATTGCAGCGCGGCAGCGAAGTCGCCGTCGGGCAGGCCGCTCAAGTAGGCGCCGAGGTTGGCCGCTTCCATGGCACCGGGCCCGCCGCCTGTAGCCACTGTAAAGCCGGACAGTGCCACGAGGCGCCCTAGGCGTGCGGCGTCGTCGAAGTCTTGTGTTCCCCGTTGTGCGGCATGCCCGCCCATGACCCCCACGATCTTGTTCCCTGAGAAATCCCCGTTGTCCATGAGTTCGTCCAGGGCGTCCCCGATGGCGTGGTCGTGCAGCGCGGCGGCGAGAGTCGCGTCCAAACTGGTGCGTTGCCCCGGCATGATGCTCCACTGGTACACCCTTGCGTCCAGTGTTGACTCGTACTCCGTTGAATCAATGTCCTCGTACAGTTCGGCGGCGCTGTAGAGACTTCCCCGGTAAGGGTTGAACGGGACGCCACGCAGCTTGGGAAAGATGAGTGCGCCGCGGCTGCGCAGGGAGTCCTCGACCCCGTCGTCGAAGGTGCAGCCCAGGAAGATGGCGCCTAGGGGATCCAACCGTTCCAAGTCCGCCCGCCGTCCACGCAGGTCCAACGACTGTGCGTGCCATCCGTGCATCGTTGCGGCTCCGGAGCTGAGCAAGCTGTCGAAATGGGCCACGCTCCCAATGTCAAGCGTGCGGGGACTGGGAGTCAGGGAACCGGACGGATTCATGGCATCAGCGTAAGCCCGCGGTTCCGTTGCGCAGGAGTCGCCCGGCCGGTGCATCATGGAGCATGCAGATTTCCGAACAGCAGAGCAGCGTCCGTCCCCGGATCGGCATTCCCGTCCGGCTCAGCAGCTCCGAAGACGCCGACGCCCGGGTGGGCGAGGCGAATGAACTCTTCGAGTTCATCGTCCAGCTAGTGCGCGACGCCGGTGCGGAGCCGGTATTGCTCGACGCCTCCTTCACCGACGAAGCGGGCAGGCTGGCCACCGAGCTCCGTTCCCTCAACGGGGTCCTGCTGCCCGGCGGGGGAGACCTGGATCCGCGGCTTTACGGCGAAGAAGCAACCGAAGCCTGCTACGACGTCAACCCGGAGCAGGACCGCTTGGACTTGGCGGTCGCCCGGGAATCGCTCGACGCCGGTTTGCCCACCCTCGGTATCTGCCGCGGCCACCAGCTCCTGAATGTCGTGTACGGCGGGACGCTCATCCAGGACATGCACCCTTCGTTGGTGGAGCACAACGGCCTGACGTCGGCGGAGAGTGGGCTAAGCATCTGGGCTTGGCACGACGTCGAACTTTCCCCGGCTTCAAAAGTAGCGGGGCTTTATGGTTCGCGGAACTCGGTGCGGATTGCTTCGGGACATCACCAAGCGGTTGCCCGAGTAGGCGATGGCCTGGTGGTGACCGCGGTTGCAGAGGATGGCACCGTGGAAGCCCTTGAAGATCCGCAGCGCTGGGTGGCATCCGTGCAATGGCATCCGGAGGCCTCGCAATTGCCGGAGGAGGAACGGCTGGCCCCGTTCAAGGCTTTCGTGGAGGTCTGCAGGACGCTGCGTCCTGTTTCCTGAGAGGGTAGTTGCCCGTTGCGGTGAACCTGACGGCTCCTGATTACGTCTCATGAATGTGGCAGGCAAATTTCGGCCACCGGACATGAGAAGCGGGGAACCAGTCATGAGGAAGAACGCCAAAGCCCTGATGGTCGTCGTGACGGCGGCCGCTTTGATCTCCGTGGCCGGGTGCGGAGCGTCCGGAACCGGCGGATATGGCGTGTCATCGAGCCCGCCTTCCGCCGCGTCCTCCAGCGCTCCACAATCCGGCACCGCCACCATCACTATCAAGGACTTCGGCTACCAGGGACCCGTGTCGGTCAGCCCCGGCGCCAAGATCACGGTGAAGAACGAAGACGCCCAGGCCCATACGGTCACCTCGGACGATGGCAAGACGTTCGATGCCGCAGCCGACGGCGGAGGCGGAACAGCCCAGTTCACGGCGCCCACTACACCGGGCAGCTATGCATACCATTGCGCCTACCACTCCAATATGCACGGAATGCTGGTCGTGAAATGAGCACAGGGAAGATGAGCACGCTGCCGGCCGCTCGCCGCAGGCCGAGGGACGTCGTGCTGCGGCTGCTTGTCGTTGCAGCCCTGGTTATTGACGCAGTGGTGCACTTTCAGCTTGCCCCCGGCTACCAGTTGGCTGCTCCGGGCGGAATCGGGCAAGGCAACTTGTTCCGTCTGGAAGCCGCGGCCGCGCTCCTGGCAGGCCTGTATGTCCTGGTCCGCGGCAGCCGGCCGGCTTACGCAGCCGCTCTGCTCGTCGCTGGCAGCGCCTTCGTCATGGTCCTCCTCTACCGCTATGTCGATATTCCGGCCATGGGTCCGATCCCGTCCATGTACGAGCCAGTGTGGTTTTTCGAGAAGTCCCTCAGCACCGTCGCCGAGGGAGTGGGGGCGGCGTTGGCCGCCGCCGGTCTCTTCAGGCAACGCCGCGGTTCGCGCCGGCGCCGCTGAGACGCGCCCCCGCCCCTGACAGGCACGCCGCCCGCGCTGAAAGCCCGAGAGCCCAAAAGCCCAGCGCTTATCCGCCCATGGTTCTGATGACTGGACATGTCCCTCATAGCGGCCCTGAAACGGCGCAATAGGCGCGCCTTCGGCACCCTTGACCCATGCGGCCCTCCTGCTATCATCAGTAAAGCAGTATGTCCTATCAAGCGAACATGGGCGGACATGCTTGCAACTTCCGGGACAGTCCCGGAATGCGAGGGAGCATGCAATGGCGAATCAACTTGGCCTCACTATCGACCGCTCGTCCCCCGTGCCTTTGTACCACCAGGTGGTCCAGGGCATCGAGGCTGCCATCCACAACGGAGTGCTGGAGCCCGGTAGCCGCTTGGACAACGAAATAGACCTCGCCGCCCAGCTCAACCTGTCGCGGCCCACCATGCGCAAGGCTATGGACGAACTGGTCCGCTCGGGCCTGTTGGTCCGAAAGCGCGGCGTCGGCACACAGGTAGTGTCGAGCCAGGTCCGCAGGCCCCTGGAGCTCTCCAGCCTCTACGACGATCTGACGAACAACGGCAAGAAGCCCACAACGCAGGTCCTCAGCTTCTCGCACATGGAGGCCGACGCAGCCACGCTGACCGCCCTCCAGCTTCCGGCCGGTTCCAAGGTCTACCACTTCACCCGTCTACGCAAAGTGGGCGGCAAGCCCCTGGCGCTGATGGAGAACTGGGTCCGCGACGACATCACCACCATGGACGAGTCCATGCTCGCCGCGGAAGGCCTCTACGCCATCCTTCGCCGCGGCGGCGTCAACTTCCGCCTCGCCTCGCAGCGGATCGGTGCCATGATCGCCAACGACTACCAGGCACCGCTGCTCGAGACCGAGGCCGGCTCAGCCTTGGTCACCATGGAGCGCACCGCCGTCGACGACACCGGACGCATGGTGGAAACCGGGCACCACGTCTACCGGGCCGATTCCTACAGCTTTGAAATGACACTCGTACAGCGCTAACGCAAGGACACAGCTTCATGGCCAACTGGGTCTATCCATTGGGAACCGCCAACGACGGCGATTGGGACATCTCGCTCGGAACCTCCGATTCCGCGTTGATTGTGGACGGTTGGGCCCACACGGGGCTCAAGGTCGCCACGCTCGCCGCGGGCGCCGCCGTCGAGCTCCCCGCCGCAGCCGAAGAGCGGATCATCGTGCCGCTCAACGGCGCCTTTACGGTGACGGTCGACGACGTGGGGTATCCCCTTGCGGGGCGGGCGTCGGTTTTCCATGGCCCCAGCGATGTGTTGTATTCCGGCACGAACGCTGCCGTCACTATCAGTTCGTCCGACGGCGGCCGCGTCGCCGTCGCCACGGCCCCGGCTAACGCGTCGTACCCCACCAGGCTAGTGACCGCCGCGGAAACCCCGGTGGAGCTGCGTGGGGCAGGCAATTGCTCCCGTCAGGTCCACAACTTCGGCACCCCTGCCGCTCTCGAGGCAGATCGCTTCATTGTCTGCGAAGTGCTCACCCCCGCAGGCAACTGGTCCTCCTATCCCCCGCACAAGCATGACGAGGAAAAGGACGGCGAGACGCAGCTCGAGGAGATCTACTACTTCGAGACCCGAGTGGCTGACGGCTCGGGTGCACCCGACCCTGCCCATGCGGATGCGATCGGCTATCAGCGCGTTTACGCCTCAGATGACCGTCCGATCGACGTTGCCGCAGAGGTTCGCACGGGCGACGTCGTCCTCGTTCCCTACGGTTGGCACGGTCCCGCCATGGCCGCTCCCGGCTACGACCTGTACTACCTGAACGTGATGGCCGGCCCGGGCCCCGTGCGCGAATGGCTCATCAGCGACGACCCCCACCATGGGTGGGTGCGGCAGAGCTGGGACGGTCAGGATATGGACCCCCGTTTGCCGTTCGGCACCTAAGGCGTTCGCACACCCAACTGACTAGCAGTTGTTGTCGTTCTGGGCCGTCAAAACGACAACAACTGCGAGCCAGTTGGGGCCGGTAATCGCCTAACTGGCCTTCGCCGCCACCAGCGCCACCCTCACCGGTACACCGCTTGCCAGCGATTCCTGTGCGGCGTCGGCCACACGGGAAGCAGCCACGGCGTCTTCCGGGGCGCAAGGATTCTCCCGTTGGCCCAGGACCAGCTCAACGAAGGCCGCCATTTCCGAGCGGTAGGCCTGGTCGAAGCGTTCTGCGAAGGTCCTGTGGGGTTCTCCGGAGGGGAAGGCGATCCCGGCCTCGGCTGATTCCATGGCCATCTTGTCGTCCAAGCCAACCATGAGGGAATGCTTGGAGCCCTGGATTTCGAGGCGGACATCGTGCCCTGCGCCGTTGTAGCGGGTGGCGGACACTGTGCCCACCGTGCCGTCGTCGAAGGTGATCAACGCCAACGCCGTGTCCACATCCCCCACCTCGCCGATGGCGGGATCTCCATTGTTGGAACCCTTGGCATAGACCTCCACGATCTCGCGGCCGGTCAACCAGCGCAGGATGTCGAAATCGTGGACCGAGCAATCGCGGAACAGCCCGCCGGACGTTGCCAGGAACTCCACGGGCGGCGGCGCCATGTCGCACGTCACGGCGCGCAGCGAGTGGATCCAGCCGAGCTCTCCCGCTTGGTAGGCGCGCTTGGCCTCAAGGTAGCCGGCATCGAAGCGACGCTGATGCCCGATCTGTACGACGCCGTTGTTGGCGCGCACATGTTCCAGGACCGGCAGCGCATCGGCCACATTCATGGCCACGGGTTTCTCACAGAACACCGGGATACCGGAGTCCACCCCCGCGCGGATCAGTTCCGGATGCGTTCCCGTCCCGGTCGCGATAACCAGTCCATCCACCCCGGAGGCGATCAAAGACTCCACCGTCGGCAGGAATTGAGCGCCGAGACCAGTGGCCACTGAGCGGGCATGTTCTTCAGCCACATCCGTGAGCCGTAACTCCACGTTGATGCCCTGCGCATTCAGTTCCCCGTTGAGCGCGGCGATGTTGCTGGCGTGCATCACGCCGATTCGCCCCACTCCAACCAGTCCGAGAACGACGTCCTTCATAGTGCTACCTCCGTTGAAAAAGCTATTGCGTCCTGAACCAAGCCGTCCTGAACCAAGCCGTCCTGAACCAAGCCGTCGTGAACCGTGTCGGCCTCAGGCGTGAACGCCCGGCGGAACGCCTCAAGCGCCTCCATGTCGTCGCCACTGGCCCAAGCCTCCATGCCGACCGCCCCTTCATAGCCCGCAGTCACGAGCGCCCGGGCCACAGCCGAGTAGTTGATTTCGCCCGTACCGGGCTCGCAGCGGCCGGGGACGTCCGCCACCTGGATCTCGCCGATGTGCGGCAAGGCGGTGCGGACCAGCTCGATGAGGTTCCCCTCCCCCAATTGTGCGTGGTAGAGGTCCAGCATCATTTTCACGTTGGGGTGCCCAACAGCTTCCACCAGCGCCAGCGTGTCCTTGGCGCGGGCCAGCGGAATTCCGGGGTGGTCCAGCACGGTGTTGAGATTTTCCAGGCAGAACGTCAGTCCGTGCTTTTCCCCGAGCGCGCCAAGGCGCTCCAACGTCCGGGCACCCGTGATCCACATGCTGCCGGTGGACCTGTAGACGGGACGGGCTGCTTTCCCGTCGATCAGCTCCGCCGAGTGCACCACCATGCGGCTGACGCCGAGTTTCAAAGCGGTCGGAATCAGCGTTTCGGCCGTCCTCACCACGTCCTCGGCGGTGTCCGCGTCAACCAGGCTCCCGGAGATGTAACCGGTCATGGAGGAAAAGACCGCACCGCTCGCCTTGAGGGCCGCGATGTCCTTGCTCCTCGAGTCCCAGAGTTCGACGTCGAATCCGGCCTCATGAATCCGACGCACCCGCTCGGTGAACGGCAGCTCCGTAAAGACCATCTCGGCACAAATGGCCAGCCGCATCAGACACCCGCCTTGCGGTTGCTTGAGACCTTGCTGTTGCTCGAAACGGGTACCGCCACCGGTCCGCCTAGCTGGACCGACTCGATGCAGGCCAGCGCCATCGCGAGGGCGCGCCGCGCGTCAGCGGCCCCCGGGGTAAGGGTGAAAGCGCCCGACGGCGGTTGCGTGCCATCGCGGCGCGCGCGGACTGCCGCGGCGAAGTCCACGAGTTCATCGGTGTAGGCGTCGCGGAACAGTTCCACGTTGAGCCTCGGAGTCTCGGCGGAAAGGCCTTCGGCGGTGTATCGCAGGGCAGCAGTTTCGGTAGGCCGTCCGGCCTGAACCATGCCCTTGGAGCCGAATACTTCTCCCCTGACGTCGTAGCCGTACAGGGCACTGAAGTTGGCTTCCGCCACTGCCAAGGCTCCATTGCTGTAACGGACGGTGACCACGGCGGTGTCCAGGAATCCCTGGTCACGCAGGCTCGGTTCCACGAGTGCGTCCGCGGCAGCGTAAACCTCAACTGGTTCGGCACCTTCGTTGAACCAATTCAAGGTGTCGAAGTCGTGGATGAGCGTTTCGAGGAAGATCGTCCAGGCCGGAATCCTGGCTGCATGTCCGATGCTCCCGGTGCCCGGATCCCGGGTCAGGGAGCGCAGAAGCTGCGGCTGGCCCACGATTCCCTCGGCCAGGTCCTTCTTGGCGGCCTGGAAGTCGGTAGCGTAGCGGCGGTTGAAGCCGATCTGGAAATGCACCCCTGCTGCTTCGACGGCAAGGAGCGCGGCGTCGAGCTCTTCGAGGCTCTGCGCCGCAGGCTTCTCGCAAAACACGTGTTTGCCGGCGGCTGCGGCCTGGGCGATCAGGGAAGCATGGAAGCGTGCCGGGCTGGCGATGATCACGGCGTCGATGTCCGGATCGGCCATGATGTCTGCGGCGTCGGCGGTGACCTTGGCCGTACCAAGCCGGGCGGCCACGGACGCGGCAGAGTCCACGTTGGGATCGGCGACGGCGGCGAGGACCGCACCGGTAACCCTGCGGGCTATGCTTTCGCCGTGGAACGCTCCCATCCAGCCGGAGCCTATGAGGCCCAGCCGCACGGGGGTGGGAAGACCGGCTGAATGCTGTTCGATGTAGGCCATGGGCCCGTCCTTTCGATTGTCAGTACAACAAGTGCTCAGGCATTGCTCAGGAATTGCTCAGGCAGATGCGTTGCCTTCGCCCGGGAATTCAATGCCCACGTGGCGGCGGATTTCATCGGCGACTTCCATGGTCCGGATGGAGGAGGCCAAGGACCGTTGTTGGGTTTCCGTCTCACCGGCGGCGATGGCGCGGGCCACCGCTGCGGCTTCGTAGTGCAAGCCTTCCAAATGCCCGCCCGCAGCCTCGTTGTGGCGAATTCGCGTACCGTCGGGGAACCGGATCTCGAAACCGCCGGGCATGTTGAAGGGGCCATCGATGGTCAACGTGGCCTCGGAACCAACGATCGTTGCCGCGGTGGGAGTGAAATTATGCAGGTGGGTATTCATCACGGCCTGGCCTCCGCCCGGAAATTGCATGATGGCGGAAAGCTGTGCGTTGACACCGGATTCGGCGGGCTGGCCGAAAGCGCTCAACCGTTCCGGTGCCCCCAGGACCTCGGTAATGAGGGCCAGCGGGTACGTGCCCAGATCCAGCAAAGGCCCACCAGCGAGTGCGGGGTCGAAGATGCGGTGGCTGCGTTCGAAGTGCTCGCCGTATTCCGCCAGAACCGTTGTCACGGTACCCAGTGTCCCGGCGTCGAGCACTTGCCGGATCACGTCGAACTTCGGAAGGAAGAAGCTCCACATGGCCTCGGCGGCGAAAACGCCAGCTGCCTTGGCCCGCGCAGCGATATCCCGTGCCTGGGCGGCGTTGAGCCCGATCGGTTTCTCGATCAGGACGTGTTTGCCGGCATCAAGGGCTAGCACGGCAGCCGCGTGGTGGAAGTTGTGTGGCGTGCACACGTACACGATGTCTATATCCGGGGCCGCAGCCAGTTCTTCGTAGCTCCCGTACGCGGCGGGCACGCCGAAAGCGTCCGCGAAGGCCTTGGACCGGGCCAAGGAGCGGGAGCCGACGGCGGCGATCACCTGCATTGAAGAGGCCTGCACCGACTCCGTGAAGCGTTCGGCAATCCACCCCGGGCCCATGATCCCCCAGCGCAGCGCGGGAGCGTCGTGGGAATCCGGCACGCGGGAATCCGCAAGACCAGACCCCGGAAGTCCAGACGCAGGCAGGCCGGAGGCCGGAAGACCGGAGACAACCATCAGTAGGCCACCTTCGTGTAGGCACCGTCGCTGTGGAGCGAACGGATCATGGCTTGTGCCAGCTGTGATGCCCGGAGGCCGTCCTCGCCCGTGGCGAGCGGCGCAGGCTCTCCCTTTTCGAGGGCTGAAATCCAGGCCTGGAGTTGCAGGCGGTAGGCGTCTGCGAAGCGCGGACGCCAATCGGCGGGGATGTCGGAACTGCGCCGCCCCTCCTGCCGGACGTCGAGGGCGGCAGGTTCCGGGAGTGCCGTGGTACCGAACTCTGACACGACCTCGCATCGGGTGGTGTAGCCGTACTGCGCGTTGAGGAAGAGCTCCAAGGTTGCAAGGGTGCCGTCGGCCGCGCGTAGGAGCATGAAGGCGGGGTCCCTCAGGTCACCGGTGCTGTGCCTGGAACTCCGCCCTGCTTGCCACGACACCTCCGTGACGGGCGAGTCCAAGAGCCACGGGATGATGTCAAGCTCGTGGATGGCCGAGTTGGTGATGGCGGATTCCGAGCTCGCGCCCGGTCCCGCAGCTGCGGTTCGGCTTGTGCAGTGGACCTGCAAAGGCTCACCTTGTGTGCGTGCCCGGTTGGCTTCGCGAAGGGCGACATAGCCTGGATCGAAGCGCCTCATGAAGCCCATCGACAGCAGCCGGGCACCCGTTGCGGCAAGGAGATCAGCTTCCGCCTCCACGACGTCGTGGCTTTCAAGGAGCGTGGGGGCCAGCGGCTTTTCGCACAGTACCGGGGTCATCGCCTCGAAGCATTCCAGCACCAGTCCGGCGTGGGTGGAGTCATGGGAGGCAACCACGACGGCGTCGACGGCGCTCGAGTTGATCAGTTCGGAAGGATCGGTGGTGATGCGTGCGGATCGTGGCGCCGCGGCTGCCGCACGTCCGGCGTCGAGGTCTGCCACGAAGGTGACTTCGGCTCCGCTGACGCTGGTGGAGAGGTTCCTGATGTGGTCGGCGCCCATAACACCGGCGCCGATAACGCCAACCCGGATCGGCATGCTGTCTTCCCGTCTACTATGTCGTGCACATTCCCGCTGGGAATGGCGAGCGGGGGGCCATCCGTTTTCAGGCGGACCCCCGTCTCCATCCGCCCTGTCTCCCTGCCCGTTAGGCGTGCCTCGGGCTGTTTTCCCTTGAAGAGTCGGCAACGTCAGCAACGTCGGCGATTTCAGTTACCCCGGCGACTTCGGCTTGGACTTCTTTGAGGGCTTCGGTGTGTCCGCCGAGTTGTTCGAGTTCGTGGGCGAGTTCTGCCAGTTCCGCGCCGCCGGCCATCTGGGCGGTGAGTTCGTCCAGGGTGATGTCCTTCTTGTCGTAGTAGCCGATCGATTTGCCGCGTTTGAGCAGCAGGAACCGGTCACCGACGGGGAAGGCGTGGTGCGGGTTGTGCGTGATGAAAATGACGCCCAGGCCCCGGTCGCGGGCCTGCAGGATGTAGCGGAGCACGACGCCGGACTGCTTGACACCCAGCGCGGCGGTGGGTTCGTCCAGGATCAACACCTTCGCCCCGAAATACACGGCCCTGGCGATCGCCACACACTGTCGTTCACCCCCGGAGAGCTGGCCGATGGGCTGTTCCACATCGCGCAGGTCGATGCCCATCGCGGCCAGTTCCTTCAGCGTGATGTCCTTCATCTTCTGGACATCCATACTCTTGAACGGCCCAAACCCGGAGGTCAGTTCCGAGCCGAGGAAGAAGTTGCGCCAGATCGGCATCAACGGGACCACGGCCAGGTCCTGGTAGACCGTGGCGATGCCCGCGTCCAGGGCGTCCCGGGGCGAGTTGAACTTCCGCTCATCGCCCATGACGTGCAGGGTGCCTTCGTCGTGCTGGTGCAGGCCGGCGATGATCTTGATCAGCGTGGACTTGCCCGCGCCGTTGTCCCCCAGCACGCAGGTGACGCGTCCGTTGTCCACGGCCATCGTCACATCACGCAGGGCGATGATGTTCCCGTAGTGCTTGCCCACCCTGTCGAGGGAGAGCAGGTGCACGGGGGTGTGGGTCAGCGGGTCCTTTTCATCCTTGAGCAGGGTCTGCTGGTCGATCTGTTTGGCATTCATGTTCATTTCCGGCCCCTTCTACTTGAGCTCTGCGCGGCGTTTGACGATGAGGTTCACGATGGTGGCCAGCAGCAGCATCAGGCCCAGGAAGAACTTGAACCAGTCCGGGTTCCACTGCGCGTACACGATGCCCTTGTTCGCCATGCCGAAGATGAACGCACCGATCGCCCCGCCCACGGCCGAACCGTAGCCGCCCGTGAGCAGGCACCCGCCGATCACCGCGGCGATGATGTAGAGGAATTCATTGCCCACGCCTTCGCCGGACTGAACGGCGTCGAACGCGAAGAGGTTGTGCATGCCCAGGAACCAGCCGCAGAACCCGACCGCCATGAACAAACCGATCTTGGTCTTGGTCACCGGGACACCCACGGCGCGGGCAGCGTTCGCGTCACCGCCGGAGGCGAAGATCCAGTTGCCGACCTTGGTGCGCAACAAGATCCAAGAGGCGATGAGCACAAGGATCACCCAGTACAGGATCGGGATCTTAATGTCGACGCCTCCGACATTCAGATCGGATGCGAAGACGGCCCGGGCCGATGCGAAACCATCCATGTTCGCGATCGACGGCGACGACACACTGCCGCCGATCGCACGTGTGAGGGCGAGGTTGAGGCCCGTCAGCATGAGGAACGTCGCCAGGGTGACGATGAAGCTCGGCAGTTTCGTCTTGACCAGGATGTAGCCGTTAACGAATCCGATCCCGAGTGAGACAACGAGCGCAAGGGCCACCCCAACCCAAACGTTCATTGAGAAATACCAGCTGAACATCGAGGCAGTAAGGGCGGACGAGATCACGGCGACACCTGCGGAGAGGTCGAACTCGCCGCCGATCATCAGCAGCGACACCCCCACCGCCATGATCCCGATCGTCGAGGAACCATACAACACGGTCGCGAACGCATTCGGCTGCAGGAACGTGCTGGAGACGAAGGAGAAGAAGATGAAGAGGACCACTGCTCCAACGAGGGCACCCACCTCGGGGCGGCCCAGGAGCTTCTGGAAGGGGCTGCGGCGCCCCATCCTCTCATCGCCACGTGGCCCGGGGGCTGAAGCCGGCGCCGGCGGCAGGGTAGTTGTGCTTGCCATGGGAATAACTCCTTGTTGGTCAGGCCGCGCGGCGGTCACCCCGCCGCGCGGCCAGGTTCCTGGATCTAGCGGAGGCCCTGCTGGGCAAACTTGAGGACATCCTGTGCGTTGGACTTGTCAACGATGGCCGGCCCGGTGAGCACCGGCTGGCCGCCGCCAATCTTGAAGCCGCCGCGCTTGTTCTGCCAGATTGCGTCGATGGACATGTAGCCCTGGAGCCACGGCTGCTGGTCCACTGTGAAGAGAACCTTGCCGTCCACGATGTCCTGGGCCAGTTCGGCATTGAGGTCGAAGCTGGCAACCTTGGCCGAGCTGCTGGCGTCCGTGACGGACTTGAGCAGGGTGATCGTTATGGGGGCGCCGAGCCCGATGATGACGTCAGCGTCCTTTGTAGCCTGAAGCTTCGCGGTCGCGGTTGACTGGACCGAGGTCATGTCCTGACCGTTGACGTACAAGATCTCAGTGCCGGGCACCTTTTGCTTGACACCGGCACACCGTGCCTCGAGTCCGACGTGGCCCTGCGCTTGGATAACGCAGACCGGGTGCTTGAAGCCCTGGGCAGCGAGCTGGGTACCAACAGCGGCACCAGCGAGCGTCTCATTCGATCCGAAGTGCGTGAATGCTCCGAGCTTCGCGGAAACGTCCTCGCCGGCGTTGAGGCTCACCACCGGGATTCCAGCGTCCTCGGCTTTCTTGAGGACATCCTTGAGGGCGTCCGGGGTGGCGAGCGTGACAGCGATACCGTCAACCTTCTGGTCGATGGCCTGCTGGACGAGCTGGGACTGGCGGCCGGCGTCGGGATCGTTCAGGTACTGGAGGTCGACGTTGTCCTTCGCGGCCGCTTCCTCAGCGCCCTTGCGGACGATGTCCCAGAAAGTGTCACCGGACGGTGCGTGGGTGATGAGCGCCACCTTGATCCGCGGAGTGCTGACGGCTTGACCGCCGCCGGCGGCGTTAGCGCTGTCAGCCGGCTTTCCGCCTTGGCTGGAACAAGCGCTAAGAGCCATCATCGGAACGACGGCTGCCACGAGCGCCGCCTTCCGCCAGGAAAACTTCTTCACGATTTATCTCCTTCGATAGGGGTTGCGGCCCTGCCGCTCTGCAGGAGCTCAAAGCCCTCTACACAGATCATGGTGACTAGCCTCACAGATGTCAATACTTTGTCCTGACATTAGGATGTTTTTACGTGCGGAAGGTTCTTGATGACCGCTTAGCAAGCCGCTCGCGCCGTCGTAGATCGGACGACCAAGACAGGTTCGATGAGCGTGCGCTGAGGCTCAATAGCCGGGTTCTCGAACCTGGCGAGCAAACTGTTTGCCACGTCAATACCAACCAGATCGCTGCGGTTGTCAACGGACGTGATGTCCAGATACTTCGATTTGGCCAAAGGCGAGTTGTCATAGCCAATGACGGAAATGTCGCTGGGAACCTTCAGCCCGCGCGCCTTGAGGGCCGCAAAGGCACCCAGGGCCATCGTGTCGTTGGCCGCGAAGATCGCCGTGGTATCCGGGTGTTTTTCCAGAAGCCAGCAAGCAGAGGCGTAGCCGTCCTCCTCCGAGGTACCTTTGGACTCGGCAATCAAGAGTTCGACGCCCGCCTCCTCGATCCGCCGCCGAAACCCCTCGCGCCGGTGAGCCGACGCGCCGTCGGACCCTGAGAGATGGCCGATGCGGGTATGCCCCAGACCCAGCAAGTGCTCGGCCGCCATGCCGCCCCCGCCGTCGTCGTCGTTAGTGATGAGATCCGCACCGGCAGGCACCCCCTTGCGCCATCCGGCCACCACCGTAGGAACGCCAGATTCGGCCAGCATGGACTCGCTCGGCTCCGCGGCGATGACGAGCGCGTCGACATGCAAGGCCAGGAGGCCGTCCGCGGCATCCTTGACGCGGTTCGCGCCGGGCCGGGAGTCGGCCAGCATCACGTGGTAGCCGAGGTCCGAAAGGACAGCCTCCATGCCCCTCAGGAGGTCCACGAACCACGGGTTCCGGTAGTCGTCGATCAACAAACCGATACTCTTCGTCCGATTGCTCGCCAGCGTGGTCGCGGCGCGGCTGGGACGGTAGCCCAGCTCCGATATTGCCGCTTGGACGGCTTCGCGGCGTTTATCACTGACCCTCGCCGGTGACTGGAGAACCAAGGACACCAACGACGGCGAGACACCGGCAAGCTTGGCAACGTCATAGATGGTCGGGCGGCGGGTTTTGGGACGTGTCGCACTCATGGTTCAGGAACCTTTCTTCTCTGCTGTCAAGGGTGTTCGCGATACATTGACAGGACATACTCACATGATTAGGCTTTGACTCCAGTGCTAAATTGTAGCGCTCCAAAATGCCAACGGGATGTTCCGCACCCAGGCTGAATTTCGAAGGAGAAATCAATGACTGAGAGCCTAGGGATCGCCGTTATCGGCGCAGGAATGGCCGGCAAGGCCCATGCGGCGGCCTACCGCACAGCGTCTACCCTTTACAGCCCCGTGCTTCCGCCGGTGCGCCTCGTATCGATCGGCGACGTGAACGCCGAGTTCGGTTCCCTCGCGGCCCGGCGATTTGGCTACGAACGCAATGACACCTCCTGGCAGGCGATCGCAGAGGCAGACGATATCGACGTCGTGAGCGTCGTCATCGCGAATTCCCTCCACCGCGAGGTCGTCGAGGGTCTCCTCGCTGCAGGTAAGCACGTACTCTGCGAGAAGCCCCTGAGCGATTCCCTCGAGGACGCCCGCGCCATGGCCGAGGCCGCCCGCAACGCTTCAAGCATCGCGCGCATTGGCTTCACGTTCCGCCGCACGCCCGGCATCGCCTATATCCGCGACCTCATCCGCAACGGGGTGCTCGGCAACGTCCTGCACTTCAGCGGCCGCTACTGGACCGACTACGGCTTCAGCCCCTCGGCTCCGATGAGCTGGCGTTACAAGGGCGGCCCCGGTTCCGGCGCGCTGGCCGACGTCGGAAGCCACCTGGCCTACGTTTCCGAGTTTCTCTGCGGCGACATCAAGTCCATCACCGGTGGCCGTCTGAGCACCGTCATCGGCAAGCGCCCGTTGCCGCTCGGTGCCGTCATCGGACACGACCATGCAGCGGTGAGCGACACCTTCGAAGCTGTAGAGAACGACGACTACGCAGCCTTCAACGCGGAGTTCGAAACCGGCGCCGGCAGCTTTGAAGTTTCCCGCGTTGCCGCCGGCCACGCCAACAGCCTCAACTTCGAAGTGTTCTGCGAGAACGGTGCAGCCAAGTTCGACCAGCGCCGCCCCTCAGAAATCCAGCTGTTCCTCAACGATGGTTCCGGCAGCGAGAACGGCTACCGCCAAGTCATCCTTGGCCCGGGCCACCCCTACATCGCCGGCGGCCTGGCCATGGACGCCCCCGAGGTCGGCTTCGGCCAGAACGACGCCTTCGGCTACCAGGCCCGTGCGTTCCTCGAAGAGGTTGCCGGCCTTCCCGAGGCCGAGTCGCTGCCGCGCTGCGCCACCTTCGACGAGGGCGTGCGCAACATGGAGCTGCTCGGCGCCGTCACGGAATCCGCGCTCAACAACGGAAAGACCATCACGCTATGAAACTCGGCGTCTACAACGCAATCCTGCATGACAGGCCGCTTCCCGAAGCCCTCAAGGTCATCGCGGACCTGGGTCTAACGGGTATCGAAATCAACACGGGCGGATTCCTGCCCGCCGTCCACGTCCCCACCATGGACCAGATCCTGGTCTCGGATGCCGCCCGGGATGACTACCTCGGGATCTTCGAGGGCACCGGCGTCGCCATCGCAGGCCTGAACTGCAACGGCAACCCGCTGCACCCGAAGCGCGAGATCGGCGAAAAGCACACCGAAGACATCCGCCGCTCCATCCGGCTCGCGGAACGTCTCGGCCAGAACCGGCTCGTGACCATGTCAGGCCTGCCCGGCGGCGAGCCCGGCTCGACCGTGACGAACTGGATCGTGAACGCTTGGAATTCGGCGGCTTTGGACGTGCTGGATTACCAATGGGACGTCGCGGCGAAGTTCTGGCGCGGGACCGACCGCTTGGCCGCAGATCATGGCGTCAAGGTGGCCCTCGAACTTCACCCGCAGAACATCGTGTTCAACACCGCCGACGTCCACAAGTTCATCGAACTCACGGGCGCCACCCACGTGGGCGTCGAACTCGACGCTTCCCACCTGTTCTGGCAGCAGATGGATCCCGTCGCCGTGGTCCGGGAACTCGGTCCGCTGGTCTTCCAGGCAGCCGCGAAGGACGTCCGCGTCAACTCCGCGAACGCTGCCCTCTACGGTGTGCTTGACAACAGCTTCCGTAGGCTCTCGCCGGAGGAAAACCGCACCAACCTCGGCGGCGACGAATGGGCCAACGAGTGGCCCAAGAACTCCGCTTGGGACTTCGTGGCCCTCGGCCGCGGTCACGACACCGCCTACTGGACCGAATTCCTGCGTGCCCTGCATGAAGTGGATCCGAACATGCTGGTCAACATCGAACACGAAGATACCTCCCTCGGCCGCATCGAAGGTCTCGAGGTAGCTGCCAAGGTCCTGCGGGATGCCGACGCAGCGCTCTCAGAGTCGCTGAATCTGACGGCCTAGCCGGTTCGCGGAACAACAAGGGAGGCGGCGAGAAATCGCCGCCTCCCTTGTTGTTCCGTCTTTACGGCACCTTGTTTACTGCACCTTGGCGATGTACTTGCCCATGGTCTCCAGCTGGTAGCGGGACACCTCGTTGGCGTTGTCGTCCTCTGCGAAGACGCTGGACACCATAACGGTGTTGTCCTTGTCCAGGAAGCCGATTTCCTTGAGCCCGCCAAAGAACTCGTCCCAGTTCACGTCGCCGTCGCCGATCTTGAGGTGCTGGTGCACCCGCACGGCGTTGCCGGGCGGGTTGGTGATGTAACGCAGACCGTGGGAGGCGTGGTGGTCCATCGTGTCGGACACATGGACCAAGCGCAGCTTGTCCCCTGCCGCCCGCATGATGTCAAGTGGCTTGTTGCCCATGTGAAAGGTGTGCGAGGCAACGTAGACCATGCCGATGTTGGGTGAATTCACGCCGCGGATGACGCGCAGGGCCGCGAGCCCATCCTCCACGAAATCGTCCGGATGCGGGTCGATGAGAAGGTCCAGGCCCTCGCGCTCGATGATCGGAAGGAGCTCTTCCATGGAGCGGTAGAAGGCCCTTTCGGACTCCTCTGCCTTCTCCGGGCGCCCGCTGAATTCGGTGTTCATTGTCTGTACGCCAAGATCAACGGTGATCTGGATGGCGCGCTTCCAGTAGCGGACAGCGGCTTCGCGAGCGTCCTCATCCGGTCCGGACCACCGCAGCACGGGGAGCACCGAGGCGATTTCGACGTCGGCGTCCTTGCACGCCTTCTTCAGCTGGCCCACCAGTTCGTCGTCGGCCTTGGGGTGGTTGAAGAACGGGATGAAGTCCGCGTGCGGAGTCAGCTGCAGGTATTTGTAGCCGAGATCGGCGGCAAGCCGGGGAAATTCGAGCAAGCTGTGGCTGTGATGGAACGGGGTGGGATCGAGGGCGATTTTCATGATCACTCCTACTTGTACAGCTCGGGCTTTATGTTGAGCTGTACCGCGACTTTTTCGCCCGACTTCTGGGCCTCAACTCCTGCCTCGCAGCAGGCAGCGGTGGCGTAGCCGTCCCAGGCGGTGGGGCCGCCGATGTCGCCGCGGAGGGCGGCGTCCACCCAAGACTGGATCTCGACGTCGTACGCGGCACCGAAGCGCTCCTCGAAACCGGGGGCGACCTTGCCGCCCCAGCGGCCGGCGCTGCGGACGTAAGGACCGCCGTCGCCACCGATGCTCACAATGCCGTCCTCGAAGGATGCCTGGGTGGCAACTTCGTAGCCGAACTTCGCGTTGACGTAGATCTCGACGTCGGCCAAGACACCGGACTCGGTCTCGATCAGGACGTGCTGCGGATCGTGCTGGCCGTTCGGGGCGTTGCGCGTGGCCTTGCCCAGACGAACCTGGACCGAGGTGATTTCTTCGCCGGTGAAGAAGCGGATGGCGTCGAATTCGTGGACCACGGAGTCGTTGATGAGCATCTCGTTGGTGAAGCCCTCGGGGGTGTTCGGGTTGCGGTGCTGGTGGTGCAGCATGAGCAGCTCGCCGAGTTCACGGTCGCGGATCATGGAACCCAGGGCGGCGTATTCGGCGTCGAAGCGGCGCATGAAGCCCACCTGGATACTCTTACGGCCGGTTGCCGTTTCGGCTTGGACAACCTTCCATGCGCTCTCGGCATCCGGGGTAAGCGGCTTTTCGCAGAGGATGGGGAAGTCCTTCTCCAGTGCCTTGTAAAGGATGTCCTCGTGCAGAAATCCGGGAGTCGCAATGAGCACGGCGTTGACGTCGCCATTGTTGAGGGCCTCTTCGGCGCTCGCGAGGGCCACGGCGCCGTCGATCCCTTCGATGGCGGCCAGCGCGCGGGCGAGGTCGACGTCGACGACGGCGGCCACTTCGGCGCCGTGGATGCGGGTACTGAGCCGCTTGACGTGGTCTGCGCCCATGCGGCCTGCGCCGATGACGGCCACGCGGAGAATGTCACTCAATGTTCTGTCCTTAGTTAGTTGACGGCCGTGCGGGAGCCGCACGAGAGCAGGTAGTTTCGGGTGCGCTTGGCGATGGGCATGGGAACGTCGAAGGCCACGGGGTACATGTCCTGTTCCACAATGCCGAAGATCGGACGGTTGAGTCCTTCAACGGCTTCGATGACTGCACACAGGTCAGGGAGGCCGTTCGGCGGTTCGGTCATGACGCCGGCCAGGTTGGCTGCCGCCCAGGTCATGTTTTCCTCGTTGACCCGGGCCAGCACATCCGGGTTGATCTGCTTCAGGTGCAGGTAGCCGATGCGGTCCGGGTAGTTCTTGATCAGTTCCAGGCTGGACGCTCCGCAGTATTCCGCGTGTCCGGTGTCAAGGCACAGGTTCAGGTACTGAAGATCGGTTTCGGCGAGCAGGTGCTCGATATCCGCCTGGGCGCCCACGTGGGAATCTGCGTGGGGGTGGAATTGCTGCTTCAGGCCGAAGTCCTCCAGCAGCACCTTGCCCATACGGTTGTGGCCCGCGAACAGGTCGTTCCATTGTTCCTGCGACAATTCGCCGCTCTCTACGGCCTCGCCGGTGACGTCGTCGCGCCACATGGCCGGAATGACCACGATGTGTTCGCCGCCCATGGCTGCGGTCAGTTCGGCGACCTTGCGTGCCGGCTCCCATGCTGTTTCCCACTGGTCCAAGCCGCGGTGAAAGGCCGTGAAGACCGTTCCCGCCGTGACCTTGAGGTCGCGCTGCTTGAGTTCCTCGACGAGGCGGGTGGGATCGTTCGGCAAGTAGCCATAGGGGCCAAGTTCGATCCATTTGTAGCCGGACTCGGCCACTTCATCCAGGAATCGGACCCAAGGGGTCTGCTGGGGATCGTCCGGAAACCAAACACCCCAGGAGTCCGGGGCTGTGCCGATGATGAGTTTGTTCTCTGTCATTTCTCAATCCTTGTTCAAACCCCGCTCGGCCGGCCCAACTGGCTCGCATTTGTTGTCGTTTTGAGGGCTCATAACGACAACAAATGCGAGCTAGTTGGGTGGGTGGGGACTAGTTGGAGGGGAAGTTGTAGGAGGCGCCGGAAGCGTGGGTCGGTTCGGGCCAGCGGGAGGTGACCACCTTGCCTCGGGTATAGAAGGAGACGCCCTCCGGACCATAGATGTGCTTGTCACCGAAGAGCGAGGCTTTCCAGCCCCCGAAGGAGTGGTAGGCCACCGGTACCGGCAGGGGCACGTTGATACCGACCATGCCCACCGTGACGGAGCGCTGGAACTTGCGCGCGTTCGCACCCGAGGAAGTGAAGATCGCGGTGCCGTTGCCGTAGGGATTGGCGTTGATGAGCTTGATGCCTTCGTCCAGTTCATCCACCCGCACCACGACCAGTACGGGTCCGAAGATTTCCTCGGTGTAGGCGGTCATTTCGGTCTTGACGTGGTCGATCACGGTGGGACCGACCCAGAAGCCATCCTCATGGCCTGGAACCACCAGGTCACGGCCGTCCACCACCATCGCGGCACCGGCGGCTTCGGCTTCGGTGACGATCCGGACGATGCGTTCTTTGGAGGCCGGGGTGATGACCGGGCCCATCTCGGCGTCGGGCTCGGTGCCGTTCTTGACCTTCACGTCCAGGGCGCGTTCTTCGACCTTCTTGACCAGCAGATCGGCGGCGTCCCCGACGGCGACCGCAACCGAGATGGCCATGCAGCGTTCACCGGCGGAACCGAACGCGGCGGCGGCCAGGTGGTCGGCCGCGTTGTCGAGATCGGCGTCGGGCATGATGATCGCATGGTTCTTCGCGCCGCCCAGGGCCTGGACCCGCTTGCCGTGCTTGGTGGCGGTTTCGTGGACGTACTGGGCGATCGGGGTGGAGCCGACGAAGGAGATGCCGTCCACGTCCGGGTGGGTCAGGAGCCCGTCGACGGTTTCCTTGTCGCCGTGCAGGACCTGGAAGACGCCGTCGGGCAGTCCGGCCTGCTTCCACAGCTTCGCCAGCAGCATGGACGCGGAGGGGTCGCGTTCGGAGGGCTTGAGGATGAACGCGTTGCCGGTGGCGATCGCCATCGGTGCCATCCACAAAGGCACCATGACGGGGAAGTTGAACGGGGTGATGCCGGCCACGACTCCGAGCGGCTCGCGGAAGGAGAACACATCGATCCCGGTGGAGACCTGGTCCGAGTAGTCGCCCTTGAGCAGGGTCGGAATACCGCACGCGAATTCGATGACTTCCAGGCCGCGGCCGATCTCGCCCTTCGCATCGGAGAGGACCTTGCCGTGCTCCGCCGTGATCAGTGCAGCGAGTTCGTCGATGTGCGAGGCGACGAGCTCACGGAACGTGAAGAGGACCGCGGTGCGCTTGGCCAGGGAGAAATCGCCCCATTTTTCGCTGGCGGCCTTCGCTGCGGCGACCGTGGCGTCCAGGTCGGCGCGGTTCGCGAGCCGCAGCTCGGCGGAGACTGCGCCGGTTGCCGGGTTGTAGACGGGCTGGCTGCGGTCGCCTTCGCCTGCGGTTTCAACACCGTTGATGAAATGCTTGATGGTGGTCAGGGTGGTCGTCGTCGACATGTACGGACTTCCTTGTCTGTCGCTTTGAAGGGAGTTGGGGGTCTAGCCGAGCAGCTTGCGCTGGCGGTTTTTGTGGTCTGTGTACGTCCGGTAGGCCTGCTGCGTGGACTCGAGTTCGGAGACCTCGGAGACGGGAACATCCCACCAGGATTCGGAGCTTGGGGCGTCCAGCAGGGGGTCCGATTCGACGTGGATGACGATCGGCCCGCTGTCCTCCGGTGCCGTTTTCGCATCACGGATGGCCTGTTCGAGTTCGGCGATGACCTTCTCTCCCGGTTCGATCCGGATCACCTTGGCGCCGAGGCTTTCGGCGTTGAGGGCAAGATCGATCGGCAGGTTCTGGCCGGCGTCGAAGGAATGCTGTTCCTTGTCCAGCACGCGGTACTGCGTACCGAAACGCTGCGAACCCAGGGACTCGGAGAGCGAGCCGATGGAGGCGTAGCCGTGGTTCTGGATCAGGACCACGATCAGCTTGATGCGTTCGGCGACGGCGGTGACCAGTTCGGTGTGCATCATCAGGTAGGAGCCGTCCCCCACCATGACGACCACGTCCCGTACCATTGCATCCTCGCCGCCCGCTGCCGCCTCGGCCAGGGCCGCGCGCTTCACGCCCAAGCCACCGGGAATCTCGTAGCCCATGCAGGAGTAGGCATATTCCACGTGGTAGCCGAAGGGGTCGCGGACGCGCCACATCTTATGCAGATCACCGGGCAGGGAACCCGCGGCGCAGATGACGACGTCGGAGGCGTCCATGGCCCGGTTGGTAGCGCCGATGATCTCGTTCTGTGCCGGCAGGGGTGTGTGGCGGTTGTCGAAGGCTTCGTCCACGATGGCGTTCCAGCGCTCCTTCTCCGCCGCGATCTTCTGCTCGAGGTCCGCGCCGACACGGTAGCCGCCGAGCGACTGGTTCAGCTTGACGAGGGCCTTGCGGGCGTCGGCGACGATCGGCAGCCTGGTGCCGTGCTTGTACGCGTCGATCGCGGCCACATTGATGTTCACGAACTTCACGTCGGGGTTCTGGAAAGCAGTGCGCGACGCCGTCGTGAAGTCCTCGTAACGGGTACCGATGCCGATGATCAAGTCAGCCTCGGCAGCGATGGCGTTCGCCGCCGTCGTGCCCGTGGAGCCGATGGCTCCGAGGGAGAACTTGTGGTCCCACGGAAGGACGCCGACGCCGGCCTGGGTGTTGCCCACCGGGATGCCGGTCAGTTCGGCGAACGTGGCGAGTTCTTCGTTGGCGAAGGCATAAAGGACACCGCCGCCTGCAATGATCAATGGCCGTTTCGCGGCACGGATGGCCTCGGCGGCGCGGCGGATGTCGTCGTCGTCGGCTTCGGGGCGGCGGATCCGCCATTCACGCTCGGTGAGGAACTCCTCCGGGACGTCCAAGGCCTCGGCCTGGACGTCCTGCGGCAGCGAAATGGTCACCGCGCCGGTCTCGGCCGGGTCCGTCAGGACACGCAGTCCGTGGTGGAACGCGGAGAACAGCTGCTCTGGCCGGGAGACCCGGTCGAAGAACTTCGAGAGGGGACGGAAAGCGTCGTTGACCGTGATGTCGTAGGCGTAGGGCAACTCGAGCTGCTGCAGCACGGGATCCGCCGCACGGGTGGCGAAGGTATCGGACGGCAGCAAGAGGACCGGCAGCCGGTTGGTGGTGGCCAGCGCCGCGCCCGTCAGCAAGTTCGAGGAGCCCGGACCGATCGAGGTGCTGATCGCGAACGTCTGGCGGCGACGCGTGTGCCTGGCATAGCCGACAGCTTGGTGCGACTGGGCCTGCTCGTTGCGGCCCTGGTAGTACGGCATGATGCTCGGGTCAAGCTGCTGGTACTGCTTGAGGGCCTGGCCCACTCCGGCGACATTGCCGTGCCCGAAGATCCCGAACGTGCCAGGGATCAGTCGTTCCCGGTACCCACTCCCGCCCACGGTGTCCACCGTGTACTGCTTGGAGAGGAACTCGACCACCGCCTGGGCGACTGTCATTCTGCGCGTTGACATTATTCTTACTCCGATACTTTCGCAGGTGTCTTCAGCAGTTCTGTCGTCTTCAAGAGCGAAGCGGCGGTGGCAACGGCCCCGGCCACGTCTCCGTCCTGCGGGTACAAAAGGGTCCGTCCCACAGTCAATCCCTGGACTCCCGGCAGGGCAAGCGCGGCCTGCCAACTGGCAAAGACCTCGTCCTGGCCCGCATCCGGATCTCCGCCCAACAGGACCGTGGGCAACGTGGTGGCCGCCATGACGCGATCCATCTCAGCCACGACCGGGAGCTTCATCCAGGTGTAGGCGCTCGTGGAACCGAGGCCCTGCGCTATTGCAATCGACTTGATCACGGCGTCCGGGGAAAGATCGTTGCGTACCGTGCCGTTTGCCTGGCGGATGGACAGGAACGGTTCCACCATGGCGATGAGCTTGCGCGCGGCCAGGGAGTCCACGGCCTTGGCGGTGGCTTCCAAGATCGACGCCGTATCCGGGTCCCCGAGGCAAATCCGGGTGAGCATCTTGCCGCCGTCGGCGCCGAGAGCGTCCAGGGCGGCTGCGGTGTGGCCAGTGAAGCGATCGTCGATTTCGTTGACCAGGCCGGCGAGGCCGCCGCGGTTCATCGAACCGAAGACGAGCTTGCCCTCGAGCGCGCCGAGGAGCAACAGGTCGTCCATGATGTCCGGGCTCGCGAGGACGCCGTCGACGGCGGGGTTCGCCAAGGCGATCTGCAAACGGTCCAAAAGTTCCCGGCGATCCGCCATGGCCACCGGGTCTGCACCGACGCTCAGTGCGCCGCGGGCCGGGTGGTCGGCGGCCACGATGAAGTTCTGGGTCCCGTACTTCAGCCCCGGGTGGCGGCGCCGTGCAGCGGCGGCGCGGGCAACGGCGTCGGGATCTTCGAGCCGGATGGCACTCAAGTGCTCATAACGGCGGGGGTCGTCATTGAAGCTCAACGTGTTGCTCCTTCGGAGACTGCTGCGTGTGAAGTTGCTGTATCGGGGCCGGCAGGCGTCAGGGGCGCGCGTTCGGCGAGCAACGAAGTGACCTCCTCCGGCGTCGGCATCGCGTCGGCGCACGAGAGACGGGAGGCGACGATCGCGCCTGCGGCGTTGGCATAATCCAGAACCTGTGCCAGCGGCCAGCGGGACAACAGTCCGTGGCAGAATGCCCCGCCAAAGGAGTCACCGGCGCCCAGGCCGTTGACGGTCTCCACGGGGACCGGCGCGGAGACAACGCGTTCAGTGCGGGTCTTGGCCATGACACCTTCGGGGCCGAGCTTGACGACGGCGATCTCGACCCCCGCGGCCAGGAGCCGGTCTGCCTGCTCGTCCGGTGTGCCTTCACCAACTGCGACGGCACATTCCTTGTCGTTGCCGATTGCTACCGTGACATGCGGCAGGATTTTGGCGACCTCCGCGCGGGCTTCGTCCTCGGAAGCCCAGAACATCGGCCGGTAGTCCAGGTCCAGGATGGTGTACTGGCCCTCGCTCAGGCCGGTGCGGGGCCGGGCTTCGTGGGCCGCGAGGTGGGCGGAACGGCTGGGTTCCTGGCACAGGCCGGTGACGGTGGACCAGAAGATGCCGGCGTTCCTGATGGCTTCGAGGTCCAATTCCTCGGCTTTGATCTGCAGGTCCGGCGCTGTCGGGAAGCGGCCGTAGAAGTACAGCGGGAAGTCGTGCGGGGGCTGGATCGCGCAGAACGTGGCAGGGGTTTGAAGGCCCGGCACCGGGGTGACGAACGCGTCGTCGACCTTGAATTTGCGAAGCTCTCGGTGCAAGTAGATGCCGAAAGGGTCATCGCCCGTGCGAGTAATGACCCCGGAACGGCGGCCGTGGCGGGCGGCAGCTACGGCCACATTGGAGGGCGAGCCGCCAAGGTACTTGCCGAAAGAGCGCACATCCTCCAGTCCCACACCGATGTCGTTCGGGTAGATATCAACGCTGATGCGCCCGATTGTGAGTAGTTCGTGGGTCACGGTGATCGCGGACCTTTCTGTAGTGAACTCTTCTTGCGGGACGGTGAGAGCTCCGGTGCTTTTGCCGGCCCGCAGCGAGCGGGGCCACAAGCACTACTTTGCACCAGAATTCATGTCCTGTCAAAGGTTTGTACTGACATATTTACAACGAAACGTAATGCCGTGAACTTCGGGTCCCGAAGCCTTGAAATCCGCGCTGAGAGCGGGTATTACCGGGCGGGAACGGCAAGCTCGCCAGTGACATATTGGGCGCGACCAAAGCCGAAGGACCAGTCTTCGGCCGCGTTTTCCACGTACCCCAGGAAGACGTCCTCGCCGGCCACGCCAATGTCGGCGAGCCGGGCGGCGATGGCGGCGAACAAGGACTGCTTGGCTTCGCGACTGCGTCCACCCTGAGTGAATATCTGGATCATCACCACTCCGGACGTCCGCTCGAAACCAAGTCCGGCATCCTGGGCGATGATCTGACCGGCGGGATGCTCGGTGATGAGGTGAAAGTAATCCCGCTCGGGGATGCCATACTCGGCAAGGATAGCGGCATGGATTCGCTGGCTGAGTTCGCCGAGCTGCCCGGGGGTGCGGCCTTCATTGACATCAATGCGTACGAAGGGCATTTGTTCTCCTGAGCTATATTGTCCTGACATACTAACAAACTATTTCGAAGAGTCGCAAGCCCCTTCGTCGCTCGCTCACTTATCCTGCCTTAAACCCGAACGCTCGTTCACGTTTGGCGCCCGAACGCCAAACGCCCGCTCACATATCCGGCCTTAACCCCCGACGCTCGCTCACTAGACATGAGCGAGCGTCGGGCCACAGGCCTTCAAAGGTCAGGGAGCGTCTTTCGTAACAGCGCGCCCGGCTATCCAACAGTTAAACAACGACGGCGCCCGTCACCTTCACGTGGAAGGTGACGGGCGCCGTCGTACTTTCAGTCGCGCGGAGACCCTGCGCGGGGTCTTACTAGAGGGTTGCGAAGACCTCGCGGAGCAGCTTGGCGGTCTCGGACGGCGTCTTGCCGACCTTCACGCCTGCAGCTTCGAGAGCTTCCTTCTTCGCCTGCGCAGTGCCGGCGGAGCCGGAGACAATGGCGCCTGCGTGGCCCATGGTCTTGCCCTCGGGAGCGGTGAAGCCTGCAACGTAGCCGACAACCGGCTTGGTGACGTTGGCCTTGATGAAGTCGGCTGCGCGCTCTTCAGCGTCGCCACCGATTTCGCCGATCATGACGATTGCCTTGGTCTCCGGGTCAGCCTCGAACGCAGCCAGGGCGTCGATGTGGGTGGTGCCGATGACGGGGTCGCCACCGATGCCGATGGCGGTAGAGAAGCCGAGGTCCCGCAGTTCGTACATCATCTGGTAAGTCAAGGTGCCGGACTTGGAGACCAAGCCGATAGGGCCCTTGCCCGTGATGTTTGCCGGGGTGATGCCAACCAGGGCTTCGCCCGGGGTGATGATGCCGGGGCAGTTCGGGCCGATGATGCGGGTGATCTGCTTGCCGTCGGCGTCCACCGTGGCCTGGGCGAGTGCCCAGAACTCAGCGGAATCCTGAACCGGCACGCCTTCGGTGATGACAACAACCAGGCCAATGCCTGCTTCGATGGCTTCAACGACGGCGGCCTTGGTGAACGCCGGCGGAACGAAGACGATCGAAACGTCGGCGCCAGTCTCCGCAATGGCTTCCTTGACGGTGCCGAAGACGGTGATTTCCTTGTCTCCGTGCAGCACCGTGGTGCCGGCCTTGCGGGCGTTGACGCCACCGACGATGTTGGTGCCGGCCTTGAGCATCAGGGAGGTGTGCTTGGTACCTTCGCCACCGGTGATGCCCTGGACGATGACCTTGGAGTCCTTGTTCAGATAAATAGACATTGTGAGGTCCCTTTACTTCGCTGCGTTGGCGAGCTCGGCGGCCTTGTCGGCGCCCTCGTCCATGGTGGCTGCCAGGGTAACCAGCGGGTGGTTGGCCTCGGCCAGGATGCGGCGGCCTTCTTCGACGTTGTTGCCATCGAGACGGACAACCAACGGCTTGTTGGCGTTGGAGCCAAGCTCGGCCAGTGCGCCGACGATGCCCTTTGCCACAGCGTCACACGCGGTGATGCCACCGAAGACGTTCACGAAAACGCTCTTGACCTGCTCGTCGCCAAGGATGACGTCCAAGCCAGCGGCCATGACCTCGGCGGAAGCTCCACCGCCGATGTCCAGGAAGTTGGCCGGCTTGACGTTGCCATGGTTTTCGCCTGCGTAAGCGACCACGTCGAGGGTGGACATCACAAGACCGGCGCCGTTGCCGATGATGCCAACCGAGCCGTCAAGCTTCACGTAGTTGAGGTCCTGCGCCTTGGCCTTCGCCTCAAGCGGGTCCGCTGCGTCCTTGTCCTCGAGCTCGCTGTGGTGAACATGGCGGAAGCCCGCGTTCTCGTCCAGCGTGACCTTGCCGTCAAGGGCAACGATGTCGCCAGCGCCGGTCTTGACCAAGGGGTTGACCTCAACAAGGGTTGCGTCTTCTTTCTTGAAGACATCCCAGAGCTTGAGGATGACGGAGGCGACCTTGCCGCGCAGTTCCTCGGAGAATCCGGCGGCGACGACGATTTCGTCGGCCTTGGCTTGGTCGATTCCGACGGCGGGATCGATAGCGACCTTGGCGAGTGCCTCGGGGCGCTCTACAGCAAGCTGCTCGATTTCCATGCCACCTTCAACCGAGCACATGGCCAGGTAGTTGCGGTTTGCTCGGTCCAACAGGACGGAGAAGTAGTATTCCTCAGCAATGTCGGCGCCCTGGGCGATCATGACCTTGTTGACGGTGTGGCCCTTGATGTCCATGCCGAGGATGTTGGTGGCGTACTCGAGCGCTTCGTCAGCGGACTTTGCGACCTTGACCCCGCCAGCCTTGCCGCGGCCACCGACCTTTACCTGCGCCTTGACGACAGTCACGCCGCCGATCTTCTCGGCAGCAGCCTTTGCTTCTTCAGGAGTATGCGCCACGATGCCGGCGAGCACGGGTACACCGTGCGCTTCGAACATATCGCGCGCCTGATATTCAAACAGGTCCACGGTTTAGTGTCCTTCTACGTCGAAGTAGTTTCTGTACAGCCGGAAACCACGGTGACCGCGAAAACCGGCTGCGGAGAGGTGCGCATCAAACGGCCGTCAGACAGCCGGTCACATTGCGCAAGTTCCTCTCGAACTTTAGCCCCCCGGGGAGGCTAGCCGGTTCTACAGTACCCGTTAAGTGAGTAACCACACACTTCTATCGACCGTAGAAAAGGGCTGAATGACGGGGTTTTCCCCAGCATCCGGCCAGCCACATGCTAGGCGAACGGGACCACATGGTTTTTAGGAGTCCAGTTTAGTCAGCGGCGCGTAACGCAGCAGCAGCCGCTTCTCCCCGACGTCGAACTTCACCTTCGCCACGGTCTTGTCACCCGCGCCTTCGACGCCGATCACGGTGCCGTTGCCGAAGCTCGTGTGGTTCACTTTGTCCCCCACAACAACGGCCACCACTTCCTTTTGCGGCTGGACACGGTTGCGTACGACGGCGGCCGGCACGTCGGCGTCGAACCCTGCCGTAGCGCTGGGAGCGGCCCCGCGCGAGGTGCCAGCCCCCCAGAAGGATCCGCCGTAACGGTTCGAACCAATGGGTGCATTGCCCCAGCCGCTGACCTGGCGGGAGGTGCCTTCGCGCCTCCATTCCACGAGATCGGTGGGGATCTCCTCGAGGAATTGGCTAGCGGGGTTGTATTGGCTCTGGCCCCACATGCTGCGGACTTCCGAACGGGTCACATAGAGGCGCTTCCGGGCGCGCGTGAGGCCCACATAGGCCAGTCGGCGCTCCTCTGCCAGTTCCTTGGGGTCCGTTGCGGAGCGCTGGTGCGGAAAGAGCCCGTGTTCCATGCCTGTCAGGAAGACCACCGGGAATTCCAGGCCCTTGGCAGTGTGGAGGGTCATGAGCGTGACCACGCCCATCCGCTTGGCCTCTGCGACGGCGGCGGCGGCATCCTCGGAAGATCCCTCCGGAGCGTCGGGGATCTGGTCGGCGTCGGCCACGAGGGAGACCTGCTCCAGGAACTCGCCCAGCGAGCCTTCGGGGTTGTCGCGCTCGTATTCCCGGACAACTGCCACCAGCTCGGCGAGGTTTTCCACCCGGGATTCGTCTTGGGGATCATTGCTGGCGCGGAGTCCGGCAAGGTAACCGGTTTGTTCCAGGACGGCTTCCAAAGCGGCGGCGGCTCCGGAACCCGATGCCACCTCGGCCAGGTCATCCAGGAGCTTCACGAAGCCGAGGACCGCGTTCACGGAGCGGGTGGCCATGCCGGGAGCCTGGTCTGCCTTGCGGGCCGCAGCCATGAAGGAACTGCGCTCACGCTCTGCCAGCGCCGCCACGGCGCCCTCGGCACGATCGCCGATTCCGCGCTTGGGTTCGTTGAGGACTCGGCGCAGATTGACGTCGTCGTCCGGATTCACGAGGACACGAAGGTACGCGAGGGCGTCCTTGATTTCCTTGCGTTCGTAGAAGCGAGTGCCACCCACCACTTTGTACGGCAGGCCCACGCGGACCAGGACGTCTTCTATGGAGCGCGACTGCGCGTTGGTGCGGTAGAAGATGGCGACGTCGCCGGGACGCAGGCCGTCCTCATCTTGGAGGCGGTCGATCTCCTTGGCGATGAACTGGGCTTCGTCGTGCTCGTTCTCCCCCACGTAGCCGATGATCTTCTCGCCGTCGCCCTCGGCCGTCCAGAGCTTTTTGTCCGGACGGTTCGGGTTGCGCGAAATGACGGAGTTGGCTGCGCTCAGGATGTTCTGGGTGGAGCGGTAGTTTTGCTCCAACTTGATGGTGCGGGCTTCGGGGTAGTCCTTTTCGAATTCGACGATGTTGCGGATGTCCGCGCCGCGGAAGGCGTAGATGGACTGGTCAGAGTCGCCGACGACGGTCAGCTCGCTGGCGTGCGGCCCTTCGCCCACGATTTCGCGAACCAAGGCGTACTGGGCATGGTTGGTGTCCTGGTATTCGTCCACGAGGACGTGCCGGAAACGGCGGCGGTAAGACTCCGCGAGCGCAGGAAAGGCCCGAAACATGTAGACGGTCTGCGCGATGAGGTCGTCGAAGTCCATGGCATTGGCTTGGCGCAGCCGCTGCGTGTAGCCCTTGAAGACCTCGGCCACGGCCTGCTCGAAGGGTTCGTTGTAATTGGCGCTCGATGCAAACGCGTCGTCGTCGATGAGCTCGTTCTTGAGGGCCGAGATCTTGTGCTGGATGGCCTTGGGCGCGAACTTCTTGGGATCCAGGTCCAGGTTCTTCGCTACGAGGGTGATGAGCCGCAGGGAGTCCGCGGAGTCGTAGATGGAGAAGTTGGAGTTCAGCCCCACGTTGGTGGCTTCGCGCCGCAGGATGCGCACGCAGGACGAGTGGAACGTGGAAATCCACATCGACTTGGCGCGGGCACCCACCAGGGCTTCGATGCGTTCCCGCATTTCCGCGGCCGCCTTGTTGGTGAAGGTGATGGCCAGGATCTCGCCGTGGTGGGCACGGCCCGTGGCGATCAGGTACGCAATGCGGTTGGACAGGACACGGGTCTTGCCTGAACCCGCGCCAGCGACGATGAGCAATGGACTGCCGGCATGTTTGACGGCTTCCTCCTGCTGCGGATTCAAGCCCTGCAGCAAGGCTGCGGCGGACGGCAGCCCCGGGTAGGCCCTGGGCTGCCCGCTGCCGGACGAGCCGCTGCCCGGTGCATTGCCAGGTTCGGGAGCGCCCGGTTCGGCATTGTGCCGAAGGGGGCCGCCGACGTCGGGCAGGCCATTTCCGGCGCGCGAAAGCATCGCCGGAGCGCCCTTGGTGGCAGCTCTGCTGGCAGCTTTGAAAGGGCCATCCGCGTACGGGTCAAACAACATATCCATGGTGATTACCAGTCTAGGCGGTGGCTCCGACACTCAATGTCCGGATGACGCGCAGGATTGGTCCACATGAAGGATGCCGCGTCTCGTTCCACCGACCCCAAGGGACATGTCCACCCCTTGCCCCAAGCAGCGGACACAACAGCAATATGTCCACCCCTAGCACCAAGGAATGCGCATGCTCAGCGGAACCGCGGCAATATGCCCACCCCTAGCCTCGGGAGGAGAGCATGCCCAAGCGAGAGCCCAGCACCGAAAACCCACACCAGCACGAACTCCCCACCGACCCCAAGGGACATGTCCACTCCTTGCCGCAAGCAGCGGACACAACAGCAATATGCCCACCCCTAGCACCAAGGAATGCGCATGCTCAGCGGAACCGCGGCAATATGTCCACCCCTAGCACCAAGGAATGCGCATGCTCAGGCGAATTGCGGTACCGAGGTGAGCGCCGCGCGCAACTCGCGCACCGCCGTCGGGCCCCCGGCAATAAACCAATCCAGGCCATTGACGCGCACGACGGCGGTGTCCCCGCCTGCCGCGCGGACAATCGCCTTGCCGGGGAGCCAGTCCCACTCGGGGCAGCTATGTTGGAACCAGCAGCCCAGTTCACCATCGGCCACCCGGCCAAGATCGCAAGAGCCTGAACCAAACATGCGCAGCGAGGCGGCGGACACCGCGGCCGCGTGCCAGGGCATGGCAGCGCGGGGATCGGCAAGCCACGTGGGGTGGATATAGGTCGCGGCACCCAGCTCGCTGAGGGGCGCTCCCGAGGGTCCCCCTATCCTTTCGCCGTTGAGCGTGGCGGGGTGTCCTTCGCCGCCGGTCCAGAGCTTGTCCAGCTCCGGTTGGTAGATGGCACCGAGGATGACGTCGGGATCCGAGGCGACTCCATGAGCTGCCGGCAAGTCATGCCTCAAGGCGATCGCCGAGCACCAATACGTGGAGCCTTGCAGGAAATTGTACGTACCATCGACGGGATCGATCACCCAGGTACGCCCGCTGCTTCCGGCTACCGAGCTTCCTTCTTCGCCCAGAATGCCGTCCTCCGGGCGGCAGCGGCGCAATTGCTCCAGGACATATGCCTCGGCAGCATGGTCGGCGGCGGTTACAACGTCCGAGACAGATGTCTTGCGTTCTCCTTGGAGCCCGCCCATCCGCATCAGCAGGGCAAGCTGTCCGGCTTCCCGGACCAGCGCCGCAGCGAGTTCATAGTCGTCGAGCGAGGGATCGAGTTCTGTGGCGGAGTGCCTGCCAGTGGTCATAGGTCCAGCTTATGTGGCGGGATAATGGATGGCATGGCCAAGACCCCAGCGCAACGCATCAAGAAGCACGGCGCCAATGCCGCCGTCCCCCAGCACCATTTGCCGTCGGTGATGAATCCCACCACGCAGCGCTCCCCGGAGAAGGCCCAGAACAATGGGCGCCTCATCGTGATTGCCGGGGTCGTGGCGAGCCTTTTCCTGTTCTGGTACGTGCATCTTTTGACGCTAAACCAGATGACCCAGTTGTCCGGTGGCATGGCCATGCCAGATTCCCTCGTTGGCGGATTTTCCACCGACTACGTTCATCAATTGCACGGCGCGATGACTGACGACGCCCGCGGGCAGCTCAGCTATATCCATAAGACCGCCGGAACCCTGTTTCCGCTGATTTTCGGCTTCACCTGGCTTTTGCTGATCGGCACCAATGTGGCCAGCAAGGCGTTGCGGTGGGTTCTATGGGCCGCTCCCCTGCTGTTCGCGGTGGTCCGTTTGTGGACCAACGTGGCGGTCGACGCCGCCTTGGGATCTGCCGCGCCCGACGCCGGCCAGGTGGCTTTGGCGTCAACGCTCACTGTGGCGGGGTGGGTGCTGTTCCTGTTGAGCCTTTTGGCCGGTGGCGCTGCAGTGTTCCTGGGCCGGCGGCGTTCAAAGAGCGCCTGACCGAAGCTAGCCCCTCGCGGGGGCCTAGCCTTGCTGCGAATCGTCTTGCTGCGAATCAGGTCCCGGAGAGAGCATCTCGCGGGCTTGGCGGGCACGTTGGGGGGCGCCGGCTTTGTCGAAGCGATGGGCCGCTTCCACGAGGCTTTCCTTTGCTGCTTCCTGGCTGCCGGTCTCGGCTTGGGCACGTGCCATCAAGAGAAATATTTCGCCTGCGATCTGCGAAGGCAGCTGGTCGGCGTTGCCTTTGATGTCCTCCAGCAGCTCGAGTGCCGCTGCGGCGTCTCCCGCCAAATAATTCCAATGCGCGCGGTTGAGCCGGAGCAGGAGAATTTCCTCCTCGCTGCCTCCGACAACTTCCGTGGCAAGCTCCGCCCGTTCAATGCATCGCAGGGTGGCAGCGTCTGCCACTTCCGCCGCCAGTCTCATCGCGGCTGACGCCTTGTTGAACTTTGCCCAGACATCAAGGTTCCGGGAAGGGGAGAACGTTTCGGCGGCAAGCTCGTGGTAGTGGAGGCCCTCACCGACCTTGTCCCCCAGGAAAGCCACGTTGCCGATCACCCAGTAGGCTTTGCCGGCCAACTGGTCATCCATTTCATCGGAGATTCTTGCCGAGAGGGACAGGCATTCCTTCCATGCCTCGCCAAGTTTGCCGGATTCGCCAAACGCAGCGATCAGGGCTTGCCGGGCGTGTACGTCGATTTCCATGTCCGCATCGTCATCGACCAATCCAACTGCCGACGCCGCAGTCTCGATGGCTTGCTCCAGGAGACCCTCGCTTCGCAGGGAGTTCGCCAGCATTGTGAGGGCCCTGGCCCTGTGTTGCGGTGAAGCCGCAGCCAACGATGCCTCGGAAAGAGATTTCGCCAGAGCGGTGCACTCAGCGAAATCACCGGCGTCGAGAAGATTTTCTGCTTGAAGGAACGTCATATTCCACCACCCTGTGGAATCACCCTCGTCTAGGGCAATATCGGCGGCCGAACGCGCACCATCGGCAGCCTTGGTGAACTCGTGGCTGGCCCGATGGCCCCTCGCCTCCAGCTCCACGGCAGCGTATGACGGCGCAACCTTCTTTTCTCGCATAGCTCCATTATGTCTCCGAGACACTCTGTCACGGCTTCGGGTCGGCAATTAGCACGATTTTTTAGTTTGCAGACAAAGCGTTGATGACACGGCGTGTCGTTACTCTTATAATTAGCGTGCTTCACTTCGTTCACTCCAGTCGCATCAGTCACAAATCATCAGGAGCTTTCTATGAAAAGAACTATTGCCGCCCTCCTCGCGGCCGCAGCAATCTTGCTCGCCGGAATCACCGGCTCGGCGGCCGTTTCCGCCAGCAGCCAGAGCCCCTCGCAGGATTCGTCCATAGCCATTGGCTGGTGGCCGAACTTCGCTACCCAGGCTCAGGCCATTGGCTGGTGGCCCAACGCCGCCACACAGGACTCGGCTCAGGCCATTGGCTGGTGGCCCAACGCCGCCACCCAGGGCTCGCCTCAGGCCATCGGCTGGTGGCCCAACTCCACCCCGTCCAACTAGTTACACCTGAAAGGCACCGGACCAAGAGGTCCGGTGCCTTTCTGCTGCCTCCGATTATCGGAGCAGCTGCCCTCAAGTGCCGCGCAGCAGTTCCGCGAATTGTTCCGGTGGCATGGGGCGGCCGAAGTGATATCCTTGACCGCTGGCGCAGCCCAGGCGGCCAAGCTCGGCTGCCTGCTCTGCCGTCTCAATGCCCTCGGCAACGGCCTGCATTCCACACGCATGGATGAGCTGGAGAACCGCCGCGACGAACTCCCGTTCCTTGTCGTCCGTACCCAGGCCCTGAATCAGGGAGCGGTCAATCTTGACCACGTTGACGGGCAGGCTGCGCAAGTAGCTGATGGACGAATAGCCGGTACCAAAATCATCGATTTCCAGTCGGATGCCCAAGCGCCGAAGGCCGGTTAGAGAGTATCTGTCAATGTCGCTGCCATTTACCGCCATGGACTCCGTCAGCTCGATGACCAACCTGGACGCCTCCACTCCGGTCTCGGCAAGCACCTCCCGCACATGCTCGATCA
Organism: Arthrobacter methylotrophus; assembly: GCF_039539965.1. Taxonomy (NCBI): domain Bacteria; kingdom Bacillati; phylum Actinomycetota; class Actinomycetes; order Micrococcales; family Micrococcaceae; genus Arthrobacter; species Arthrobacter methylotrophus. The sequence goes on from NZ_BAABED010000001.1 coordinate 3,496,178, forward strand.
ACTCCAGGCTTTGCAGTTCGGTTGTCGAAATATTGACCCGCATGCTGAAGTTTTCGTCCACGCCCGGGCCATCCTGCCATAAGCGCAATTGCCGCATTGCTTGACGAAGAACCCAATAGCCGAGATCGATGATGATGCCGGTTTCCTCGGCCAGTGGAATGAACGCATCCGGCATCAGCAATCCCCTGTCCGGGTGGTTCCACCGCACCAAGGCCTCCGCACCTTCAACCCGGCCGGATTTCAACTCGACAACAGGCTGGAAGTGAAGGACAAGCTGATCTGTCCGGATGGCTTCACGCAGCTCCGAGATCATGAGTCCCTGGAGTCGGCGCGCATACAGTAATGCCGGCTCGAAGACCTTGACGCTGCTCCGATGCTCCGCCTTTGCCGCGTACATGGCCGTATCGGCTTCCATCACGAGGTCGTCGACGGACTGACCCGGCTCGGCAACGCGGAGTCCGATACTGGTTCCACAGATGATCCGCACTTCTCCGATATCGATGCTCTCGCCTACGGCCCGGAGGATTCGCTTGGCTACCCCCCGAGCATAGGCCGCATTGGATTTGGGCAGCATGACGGCAAACTCATCCCCGCCGAGCCTGGCCACCATGTCGTTGTCGCGGACGGCAGCGAGCAAGCGTCTGGCAGTGACCTTCAAAACGGTGTCTCCCGCGCCGTGCCCTAGGGTGTCGTTGATCCCTTTGAACGAGTTCAAGTCCATTACGAGCAACGCAGGAGGGAGTTCGCCGCGCTCCGCTTCGACGAGTTCATGGCTCAGCGCCCTTTCGAGCGCCGTGCGGTTGGCCAACTGGGTCAGCGGATCAGTGAGCGCCATCCTTTCAAGTTCGATTTGGGCCTCGCGCAGCATGGCTGTTCGGCTTTGGACCCGTTCCTCGAGCTCTTGGTAGATGGCTTGGAGATCGTCCGCCATAAGGTTGATGCCGGTAATGACGGCAGCCACTTCGTCCCGCGGTCCGGTAACCGGGATTCGCGTGCTGAGGTCGCCGTCCGCAATCCGGACCACCCCTTCAACGAGGGCAAGGAGTCGCGGATCCTGGGGCTCATGATTCACGATGGTGCTTCCTCAACCAGTCGCGGGCTTCCGCCTCGGATGTGAAGAATTGCGCCGGAAGGGAACCGGGCTTCGCTCGCAGGAGAAAGTGGGCGATCACCCGGTCCACCGGGCTTTCCCCCAGCAAAGCACAGGCCGAAACAACCACCGAGTTCGTGTAGGTGACGCGCGCGTCGCTGGTGACGGACAGCACTCCGGTCACCGTCAGCAGAACCGGTATCCGCCCTCCACCCGCAAACCCACGAACAGCTGCGGCGGCTGCCCGGGCTTCCGGCAAGCCGACAACGGCATTCGGCGGCAAAGTGACTTCAACAATGCCGTCTTCTGCCAAGTCGACGGTGATCGGACCTGCAGGCGCGGAGTCCTCCCCCCTTGAGACACCAAGCGCATCATCTGGAAACCGGGAGTCGTGGACCGGAAGTGCCTGGGCGCTCATCGATGTGTGACCTGCCGCCGCCGGGCGAAGGGCTCAGAAGAGTCCCGCAAGGCGCAATCCAGGAAACGGCATGTTGCCCTTGGGAGGGATACATTGCCGGCGTGTCCCGGACGACGCAGAACAAGCTGATGAGTCATGGTTCCTATGTTCTGCTGTGTCGATAGATCTGGTCGGCGCCAAAACTGCGTGGAACCCTCAGTATGGTGCCATTCTGGTAAGTGCACTCATGATAAGGCAAACATTACCCGTCTGCTGACACGAGGCTACCTGCGAAAACTCAGGGTCCCGCGAGCCGCGCCGCCGTGCGCCGTACTTCCCGGACCCGCTGCGCCACCACGAGCCCCGCGGCACATAGACCGATGGTGATCGGATAGCCCATCAGGCGTTCCAAGGTTCCGGGTTCGGGCACGGTCATCCGCGTCAGGCCACCCACCACGAGAGCACCGAATGACACCGTTCCGCACCCCAGGACGAACCAACTCATGGCCGTATGGTGCAGCCAGAGCCGCCCGAGGACCAACAGCGCCAGTGCTCCGCCAACGAAGAACATGAGGGCCCCAGCAAGGTGCCAAGGGGAGCCGAGGTCTTCCGGAACGAAACCCACAATGACAGTTCCCAGTCCGGAGATGCCGGTCAGGACCCGGACCGCGACGGCGGAGGTCCACGCCTTGCGGTAAGCGGCGCCGTACTTGATGCGCACGCCGGGACGGGCCGCGATGCACAAGAGCGCCGAGCTAAGGAGCAACGCCCCGAATAGCATTCCGAGGCCCTGCACCACGAAGGAGGCATCCATGAGCAGGTGCAGGGGTGAACAGACGTCGCGGTGCTCGTAGCTCTCGCATTTAAGCGCCCCCAGATCGCTAATGAAGCCGGTCCGGCGATCATAGGGCGCACTCCCGCGCCAGGCTTCGATCACCGCCGATTCGGCAACGAAATACTGCACTACGCTCAACTGGGCCCCAGCCGCCGATGTTCGAGCGGATGGAGCCCAGTTCCGGGAGGTAGTCGCCTGGGGCGGCTGGCACCGTTATCTGCTCTCTCATCCGGGCCAGCCTAGCGCGCGTCGTTCAGCGGCGCGGCCCGCCGGTGTTCGAGGGCTGCCCCGGCAGCTTGTATGCTTGTTTGCGTGCCCGGCCAACGGCTCCCAGGAGCTTCGAGCGTGTGCACAGGCCCTCGTAGCTCAGTGGATAGAGCACGGCTCTCCTAAAGCCGGTGTCGTTGGTTCGATTCCAATCGAGGGCACTTGAAAGACCAGCTGCGCGATTCGTCCCCCATTCAAGACTTGCGGGCCTACCTGCATGGCAGCTGGACCGTGGAACGGTCCCTCTGGGACCGGGCGAGCGGAGCGCGCGGTACGTTCACCGGCGTCGTGCGCTATACAGAAGCCCCCGACGGCGGACTCCTCCTCCGCGAGGACGGCACCATGACCTGGCCTACGCACACTGGCCCGGTCTTTCGTGAATACCTCCTGCGACCTTCGGACTCCCCCTCCGCCATGGACGTGTACTTCCCGGATGGCAAACCATTCCACCGTATGAGCTTCAACGGCCATGCCAGCGAGGACAGCCACTGGTGCGATCCCGATGACTACAAAGTCAATTACCTCTGGGGAGGCCCGGATGCGTTCAGCTACGCGTGGGACGTCCAGGGACCTGCCAAGGATCTGCTGCTGGAATCCCGGCTCAGGAGAGAGCAATGACCCACAACAATCGAGCCAAGGACCTGATTGTCGTCAGCGCGGTCTGCGTCTACGACGGCGCGGGACGTCTGCTGACGGTGCGCAAGCGCGGCACCGACAAGTTCATGCACCCGGGCGGCAAGCCCGAACCGGGTGAGACTGCGGCTGAAGCGGCTTCCCGCGAGCTGGCCGAGGAAGTCGGAATCGACGTCGGCCCCGCCGATCTGGAACCCTTGGGAACCTGGCTGGCTGTCGCCGCCAACGAGGCCGCCACGGACATCGAAGCCACCGTGTTTACCGCACCGGGCACGTGGGAGGCCCAGCCCTGCGCCGAGATCGCAGAGATCCGCTGGTTGGATCTCACGGCCGAGCTTCCGGACGACCTCGCCCCGCTCCTCACCGACCACGTCTTGCCCCTGCTCGGGAAAAAGTAAAGGAACCAAGGAGCAAGGAAAATCCGGTTCCAGCACAATTGTCAATTTTGCCGCGAAGTAGTGGAGCTTTGGCGCCTAGGGTGGCAAAGTTTGCTTTAACCTAATTCAGGTTCGCATTGTCAGATCCAGCTGGGGGATCGCATGCAGTCTCTTGACGAGCGCAGTAACGCCATGCCTGTCCGCATGGGCAGGTTTGGCGTTCCCCGGCCAGCCCTTGTTTGGACAACCCTTGCTCTCGGTACGGCCGTAGTGATCCTGTTGGTGCTCCTCGGAGCAAACCAACGGACGCCGGCGGCCCAGTCGGCGGGGGATTTCGCTATCCTGGCGTCCGCGCTGCTCGCCACAGTGAGTTGCGCCCGTGCCGCAATGCGGAAGGACGAAAGCTCCCGCGCGTGGTGGATCATGGCGATTGCCACCCTCGTCTGGACCATTGGTCAATGTATCTGGACCTTCTTGGGGCTCACCCGAAACCACGACTATCCCTATCCTTCCATCGCGGATGCCGTTTTCATCGTTTACGCGATTCCGGCCGCGATGGCCCTCTACTTGTTCCCGCGTCCCCGCGTTTCGCGGGTTGCTTTCTTGCGCACCCTTTTGGATTCGGCAGTGATTGCCTCTGCGGTGCTGTTCATGAGCTGGGCCACTGTGCTCGGTGCCATGTACAAGGCCGAAGGGCAGGAGCCACTCGTCCATCTCGCCGGCCTCGCCTACCCGGTTGCCGACATCGTGATGGTTTCCATCGTCCTCATGCTCACCATGCGGAGGGCCCCGGGTGAGCGGCTCAGATGGGTGTGCCTGGGTGGCGGGCTCCTCGTCCTGGCCCTCACTGACAGTACCTACGTGAAACTGACCTTCGACGGCGTCACAGGGCTGACCGGGACACCGCTGGCGGCGGGCTGGATCACGGCGTTCCTCCTGATCGCCCTCGCCCCGTTGATCCCCTACGGCCATAAGCGCCGCACGGACCGTCGACTCTATACCCTGGCCGTGGAGCTCCTCCCCTACGTCCCCGTCTTCGGGGCAGTCATGGTGGCGCCCATACGTGTCGGCCGTCCCGGCGACCCTTTTCTCCAGGCTGTAGGCCTCACAGTGCTAGTCCTCACCATCACGCGCCAGACCCTCATGATCCTGGAGAACATCAATCTGACCCGGGATCTCGAATCCAAGGTTGCCGAACGCACTGCGGAGCTCGAAGGCCTCGCCGCGATCGTCAACTCCTCCGCGGATGCCATCGTGGGCAAGACCGTGGACGGCGTCATCACCAGTTGGAATCCAGGGGCCGAACGGATCTACGGATACAGCGCCTCGGAGGCAATCGGCAGGCATGTCTCCTTCATCATTCCGGATGGACTCCGGGACGAAGAAGAAGACCTCCTGGCAGCCATCAGGGCCGGCGGGGAAACGCACAGCTTCGAAACGGACCGGGTGCGCATCGACGGTTCCATCGTTCCCGTCTCGCTGACAATGTCCCCGATCCGCGGCAGCGAAGGCATCCACGGAGTCGCCACGATAGCCCAGGACATTACGGAACGCCGGATCGCGGAGGCAGAGTTGGTCACTGCCCGGGAAGCCGCCGAGGAATCCAGCCGCCTGAAGTCGGAGTTCCTGGCGACGATGAGCCATGAAATCCGTACCCCGATGAACGGCGTCATTGGATTGACCGGTCTGCTATTGGACACCCCCTTGGAGGATACCCAGCGCCAATATGCCGAGGGGGTCAAGGGGGCCGGAGAAGCGCTGCTGACGCTGATCAATGACATTCTGGACTTCTCAAAACTCGAAGCCGGCAAAGTCGATCTGGATCCGGCGCCGTTCAATCCACGCATCCTGGTGGAGGAACTCGCAGTCCTCCTTGCCGAAGCCGCCCAGGCCAAAGGCTTGGAGTTGATCGCGTACTGCCGGCCGGAAGTTCCGGCGATGCTGGTGGGTGACGCTGGCCGTATCAGGCAGATCCTGCTCAACTTGGCCTCGAATGCGGTGAAATTCACCCCGTCCGGGGAAGTCGTCATCAGCGTGAAGGTCGTGGAACAAGGCCCTGCGGATGTGCGGGTGCGCTTCGAAGTCCGTGACACCGGAATCGGAATCGACGCTGCAGACCATTACCGGCTCTTCGAATCCTTTTCACAGGCCGATGCCTCCACCACCCGCCGGTACGGCGGAACCGGCCTTGGGCTGGCCATCTCGCGGAGGCTTACCGAGGTGATGGGCGGCGAGATCGGGGTGGACAGTTCCCTGGGAAACGGCAGCACTTTCTGGGCCACCCTGCCGTTGGCTGCGACAGAACCGGCCGCAGCTCCGGCGTCGATCTCGCCCGAGCAACTGAGGGGACTGCGGGTCCTGGTGGTGGATGACAACGCGAGCAACCGGCTGGTGCTCAAGGCGCAATTGGCGGGCTGGCAGATGATTCCGGAGGCAGTCGGCGATGCCCGACAGGGTTTGGAACGCTGCCGCGAGGCGGCCGCGGCCGGCCGTCCCTTCGACATTGCCGTGCTGGACATGGTCATGCCCCACATGAACGGACTGGAGCTGGCCCACAAACTGAGCACCGACATCGCATTGGAGTCCCTACGGATCATGATGCTGACGTCCACCATGAATGTGGACAAAGCCGAACTGGTGGCCGCCGGGGTCCAGGAATGGTTGACGAAGCCCGTGCGCAGCTCCGAATTCTACGATCGGCTCATGCGCCTTGTCGCCACCCGTCCGTCTGCGCCCGCTCCGGCTCCGGTCGTTTCTCCCATGGCTCCCGTGGCCATCAGCCAGCCTTCGCGCGGCCTGATTTTGGTCGTGGAGGACAACGAGGTCAACCAGCTCGTCGCCTGGAGCATGGTTGCGAAGCTCGGTTACAAGGCCGACGTGGTTGCCAACGGTAGTGAAGCCGTTGCCGCCACGGTGGCCACTGAGTATGCCGCGGTCCTGATGGACTGCCATATGCCCGTCATGGACGGATTCGAGGCCACCAAAGCCATCCGGGCACGGCAGGATGGACGCCGGAGGCTCCCTGTCATTGCCATGACCGCAGGCGCCATGGATGAGGACCGTGAGCGGTGCCTCGCCGCAGGCATGGACGATTACCTGACCAAACCGGTTGACATGGACAAATTGGACGGGGTTCTCTCCCGGTGGGTGCCCGCGGCTTCGAAGGAAAGCGCGGTGCCCGTCCTGGATCCGGCGAGGCTGGAAACGTTGCGCAACTTGGGACCCGTGGACGGATTCGGCTTGCTGCCTGCTGCGGCCAATGCCTTCCGGGAGGACATCCAACCGAGCCTGGAAGCACTCCGCCACGCCCTGGACAACGGGGGCGGCGACGACTTCCGGCAGGTAGCCCATAAATTGAAGGGCGCCGCGGCCAATATTGGAGCCGCCCGCGCGTCCAGGATGTGCGCGGACATGGAACGCAGCTCGTCAAACGGAGTGCCCGTTGATCCCGCACTCCTCGCCAGGCTTGAGGCCGAACTTGCCCTTGTCGAGCAAGCGTTGGACCGTACCCTGTCGGTGGTCCCATGAAGGTGCTGGTAGCGGACGACGACTTCGGTTCGCGATTGGTAGCGCAGGCGGCAGTTGAGCACTACGGACACGAATGCATTGTGGCCGCGGACGGCAGTTCCGCGTGGGAGCTGTACAAGCAACACCGGCCGCAGGTCGTGGTGACCGACCTGATGATGCCTGGCCTCGACGGGCTCGAGCTCTGCCGTGCCATTCGCTCCGCGGAAGGCGACTCGTACACCTATCTCGTCCTAGTCACGTCGAAGGACTCCCATGAAGACGTCGTCGCGGGCATGCACGCCGGCGCGGATGACTACGTGGCCAAACCGCTGGACCCCTTCGTCCTGCATACCCGCCTGCTGGTGGCGCAACGGGTGACGTCATTGCACACGGATCTTGCGCGCTACCGCGCCGCGCTCGCGGAGCAAGCCCGCACCGATCCCCTGACGAAGCTCCATAACCGGCTCAAGCTTTCAGAAGACCTGGAACAGCTGCACCGCAAGTGCGCACGCTACGGTACGGACTACAGCCTGGCCATTTGCGATGTGGACAATTTCAAGAGATACAACGACATCTACGGCCATCAGGCCGGTGACTCTGCGCTACAGGCAGTCGCAGCGTCCCTTACCGGTGAAAGCCGCCAAAGCGATGGAATCTACCGATTCGGCGGGGAGGAATTCCTCTTCCTGCTGCCAGGACAGTCGGCGGCCGGCGCACAAACCAGGCTCGAACGCGCACTGGACGCCGTACAGGGCCTCGGCATTCCCCATTCCGGAAACCCTTCGGGCACCCTGACCCTGAGCGCCGGACTCTCAGCTTATGTTCCCGAGCACCGGGTCAGCAGCGAACGGCTCCTGAAAGAGGCCGACATAGCCTTATATGCAGCCAAGTCCGCCGGCCGAAACCGCATCGAGGTCGCACCGGAAGCCCGGCAGCCCACCCGAAACTGATTGGCGACGACACCATCAGCATCACATAGCGCAGGTTTTTGGCCGTGGCCGATTCCCGGTCCCCCGAATTTCCAGGCTATACGCGACGCGAGGCGCTAAAAGGTTGCTCAGCGTGACACCGCCGAGGCTCGATCCACCGACTTTCCACACCGGAAGCTCGACGTCACGCCTGGCAGAGGCGGAGCCTCGAAACCCGGGACCGCGTCTACAGCTCCGGAACAGCTTCCTGGGCCACGGCCGTGGCCTCCGCGAATTGCGTGTTATACAGCTCAGCGTAGCGGCCGTCCGCGGCGAGAAGCTCCGCGTGTGTTCCGCGCTCAACGATCGAGCCGTCCTCCACCACCAGGATGACATCGGCGGCCCGGATGGTGGAGAGCCGGTGAGCGATCACGACGGCGGTGCGCCCTTCGAGCGCCTCGCCCAGGGCCGCCTGGACGGCGGCTTCGCTCGTGGAATCCAAAGCTGCCGTGGCTTCGTCCAGAATGACGACGCTTGGCTGGGCGATAAGGAGGCGGGCAATGGTAAGGCGCTGGCGTTCCCCTCCGGAAAGACGGTAGCCGCGCTCCCCCACCACGGTCTCCAAGCCATCCGGCAGCGAGCGGACCATCGTTTCGAGGCGGGCGCGCCGGAGGACTTCCCACATTTCCTCGTCCGTCGCTCCAGGCCGGGCCAGCCTCAAATTGGAGGCGATGCTTTCGTGGAACAGGTGTCCGTCCTGCGTGACCATGCCCAGGGTTGCCCGGAGGGAATCGAACGTGGCATCCCGGATGTCCAGTCCGGTACCCGGCCCGTGCCCGCCGAGGCGCACGGCGCCGGAATCGACGTCGTACAGGCGGGACAGCAACTGGGCCACCGTGGACTTGCCCGCGCCGGAGGACCCCACCAGGGCCACGGTCTGGCCGGGTTCCACGCGGAAGGTGATGCCGTGAAGGACTTCTTCTCCTCCGCGGGTGTCCAGCGTGGCCACTTCCTCAAGGGACGCGAGGGATACTTTGTCCGCGGACGGGTAGGCAAAACGGACGTCGTCGAACTCCACCGCAACCGGTCCTGAGGGCACAGCCACAGCGTCCGGCTTCTCCTGGATGAGCGGCTCAAGATCCAGGATCTCGAAGACCCGCTCGAAGCTGACCAGCGCGCTCATGACCTCCACGTGGGCGCTGGAGAGCGCCGTGAGCGGCGCATAGAGGCGGGTGAGCAGCAGCGCCAGCACGACGACGTCGCCCGCTGCCAGCTGCCCGCCGAGGGCCAGCCAACCGCCCAATCCATAAACGAGCGCGAGGGCGAGGGCCGAAACCAGCGTCAGAGCGGTGATGAACGTGAACTGCAACATGGCGGTGCGGACACCGATGTCCCGCACACGGCCCGCACGCAGGGCGAACTCGGCGGACTCTTCGTCCGGACGGCCGAACAGTTTAACGAGCGTGGCGCCGGGTGCGGAGAAACGCTCCGTCATCTGGGTTCCCATAGCTGCGTTGTGGGACGCTGCTTCGCGCCGGAGATCGGCCAATTTCGAGCCCATGCGGCGCGCAGGAATGAGGAAGATCGGCAACAACACCATCGCCAGCACGGTGACCAGCCACGAGGTGTTGAGCATGACCAAGAGGGTCAAGACCAACGACACGATGTTGCTGACCACTCCGGAGAGGGTGCCTGCGAAAGCCGACTGGGCGCCGATGACGTCGTTGTTGAGCCGGCTGACGAGGGCACCGGTACGGGTCCTGGTGAAGAACGCGATGGGCATGCGCTGCACATGGTCGAACACGCGCGTCCGCAGATCCACGATCACGCCTTCGCCGATCACCGAGGACAGCCAGCGGGTCAACAATCCCACCCCGGCATCAGCGACGGCCACGGCGGCGATGAGTCCGGCCAGCCCTATCACGACGTCCGCGCCTGAACGGGCGATGATCGCGTTTACCACCTTGCCGGCCAGCACCGGGGTGGCCACGGCAAGGAAAGCACCGGCAATGGAGGCCATCACGAAGGCGATCAGCTTGTTGCGGTACGGTTTGGCGAACGCGAGCACGCGTTTGATGGTTTCCCGGGAGAACGGCTGGGAGCCGCTCTTGGCGCGGGTGATGTTGTAGAGCGAGCGCCAGGCGACGCCATCCATGCTCATGGCTTGTGATTCCCCATTCCGGAAGTGTGGTGCAATTCGGTCACGGTGCCGTTGTCAAGGTGCCAGCGGGAATCGAGCCGGACGTTTTCAAGCAAACGGCGATCGTGCGTGACCAGCAAGAGCGCGCCGTCGTAACCGTCGAGCGCTTCCTCAAGCTGTTCGATAGCCGGCAAGTCAAGGTGATTGGTGGGTTCGTCCAGTACCAGCAGGTTCACACCGCGGGCCTGCAGCAGCGCGAGAGCCGCGCGGGTGCGTTCGCCGGGAGACAAGGAATCTACGGTACGGGACGTGTGGTCCGCCTTGAGGCCGAACTTTGCCAGAAGGGTGCGGACGTCTGCGGAATTCCACTCGCTCAGGACGGCTTCGACGGCGTCTGCCAGGGTGAGATGCCCTGCCAGCAGTCCCCGGGCTTGGTCGATCTCGCCGATCGCCACCGACACGCCCATGGAGGCGTCTCCGGCGTCGGGCTGTTGGAGTCCCAGCAAGAGCCGCAGGAGGGTGGATTTTCCTGCGCCGTTGGGTCCCGTGATGCCAATGCGTTCGCCGGCGTTGAGCTGGAGATTGACGGGTCCAAGGGTGAAATCACCTTGATGTGCCACGACGTCCCGCAAGGTTGCCACGACCGAGCTGGAGCGCGGAGCCTGGCCGATGCTGAACTGCAGTTGCCATTCCTTGCGGGGCTCTTCCACCTCGTCAAGCCGGGCGATGCGCGATTCCATCTGCCGGACCTTCTGGGCCTGCTTTTCCGAAGACTCGGCGCTGGCCGCCCGGCGGATTTTGTCATTGTCGGGGTTCTTCTTCATGGCGTTGCGGACACCCTGCGAGCTCCACTCGCGCTGGGTCCGGGCCCGGGACACAAGATCTGCCTTGGTGTTCGCGAATTCCTCGTAGCGTTCACGGGCGTGCCGCTTTGCCACCGCCCGCTCGTCGAGGAAGGAATCGTATCCGCCGTCGTAGACCGCCACGCTGTTCTGTGCCAAGTCCAGTTCCAGCACTTTGGTAACGCAACGGGCCAGGAACTCCCGGTCATGCGAGACCAGCACCGCGCCGCCCCGGAGGCCCTGGACGAATGATTCGAGCCGGGCGAGTCCATCAAGGTCAAGATCGTTGGTGGGTTCGTCGAGGAGCACCACATCGAAGCGGCTCAGCAGGAGCGCCGCCAGGGCAACGCGGGCGGCCTGCCCGCCGGACAGGTCCGTCATGAGGGCATCCGGACCCGCATCAAGCCCAAGTTCGGCCAAGACCGCGGGGATCCTGTCCTCAAGGTCCGCGGCTCCCGTTGCCATCCAGCGGTCAAAAGCCAGGGAATAGGCGTCATCGGCGGCGGGAGTTCCGGCGGCGAGGCCCTCGGCGCCGGCCTCCATCTCGGCCGTGGCCTGAGCACAACCAGTGCGGCGGCCAATGTAGGCGGCAACAGTTTCGCCGGGAGTCCGTTCGTGTTCCTGGGGCAGCCACCCCACAAAGGAATCGCTCGGAGCGAGGCTGACGGTGCCCTCTTGGGGGCGGTCGGCTCCGGCAAGGATGCGCAGGAGAGTAGATTTCCCGGCACCGTTCGCGCCGACAACACCCACGACATCTCCGGGCGCCACTGTGAGGGAGAGCTTCGAGAACAGGGTGCGGTGACCGTGGCCGCCGGAGAGCTCTTTGGCGACAAGCGTTGCAGTCATTGCTCTATCCTCTCACTGCTCCGCGCCGGGGCGGAAAGGCCTGCCGCGACAGGCTTGTCGCGCGAAAGGCCGGGGCATGAAAGAACCCGCCGGTCCGTACTTGGGGGGTGTGCGGACCAGCGGGTTCGAGAATCAAGCATAATTCAATGTGCCCGCATCGTAAAATCGAACTCACCGTCCTCTCGGAATCCGCCCGCCAGAAACGGCCCATCAGAAAGTGGTTCATGCCCCTCCCCTCCAAGGCGTTCCAACGCTGGCTGCACGGGATTGCCCCGAACACCAGCACGGCCGATGTCTGCCGCTTTTCGGGAGTGAAACGCACTACGCTGGCCCAGCAATTGGTCCGCGGCAAGGTGGCTGAGAGCTCACTCGTGAGCATCAGCCGGGCCTTCGACATGAATCCCTTCGATGCCTTGGCCCAATTCGAGGCCTACGCCGCGCTTGGCGGATCTCCGGTTCCACCCACTGACGCGGAACTCGTCAGCCAGATCTCCACCATGGATCTGTTGCGGGCCGTCGTGCAGCGCTCCGAGCCCAGGGACGCCGTCCAGCCGCTCGTCCTGGCAGACACACCACATCTGAGTTCAGTCAGAAATTGGGTGGATGCGATCGACGACGGCGAGCTTCGCCACCGGGTCAGTGAAGCCACCGGGATCGCCCCGCAAAACTACTCCGCGCACCTGACTGCCAACCGGCTGCCACCGGAACTGGCCTTGGCAACATCACGCGCCGCCGGCGTCGGACCTGCCGGAGGCCTCGTGGCGAGCGGCCTCGTCACGGAGGCCGAAGCCGGCTGGCCCGAGGGCGCGCGGCAGGAGGCGTTGGAACGGATGACGGAAGGCGAGCTGGCGCTGCTGGCCGGCGAACGACTGCTGGCGCTTGGCAAGTCCTTGCGCCGCCACGAGCATGAGCTCGACCACGCCACCAGAATCTGGGAGAACCTGGGATGACCACCGTCTTGTCGTGGGCCACGCTGTGCGTTTGCCTCACCCTGACCGCTATTCGCATTCCCAGCGCCGTCCGGGGCGAGAACCGGCTGATGTTCCACCTGTTCGCACTCATTTCCGCCGACATCCTACTGAGCATCGAGGGCCCGTACCTGTTCGTCGACCAACTGCTGGGCGGCTTCAATCTATGCAACCTGCTGCTTCGGTTCATGCTCTACGGGACGTTCCTGCTTCTAGGGTTTAAGGTGGCCAAGGCCTTTGGCTCGCCCGGAGGGGAACGCGCCATTTGGGGGCCCCTGGGCTTTGCGGTCCTGGGGACCACCGCGGTCTTGACAGCTTGCTTTTTCTTCTCGATGGACACCGCCGGCTCCACAGTGGGCCTGAATGACCTGGATCCGGGGATACCCCTGGCATTCTATGCAGCCTTGGGACGCTTCTATCCGGGATACGTTGCCGCATGCCTGGTACCGGGCATCTGGCGCTCGGTGCGGCTTCCCGGTCCGGCTGTGCTGCGGGCTGCCTCGGCGACGCTGCTCCTGAGCCTGGCATTGCTGCTCGTTTCGCAGCTCTTTCCACTGGTGCCGGAATCGAATACTTGGCTGCGGCCGCTCATCAATTATTCGGCTGCCTTGGCGAGTGCGTTTGCCTTGGCGGGCATCTGGCTGTCCAAAGCCATTGCGCGCCGGACCAGCCGCGCGGTAACGTCAACGAAACACTAAAACATACCGCGTAACCTCTTTCACATTTCCATTATATCGTGCCATAATTATGAATGTGTGAATGCGACGCAGCCTGACCTTTGAATCAATGAACGGGTTTCCAGGGTTCGTGGCGCGTGCAGGATCACATTTGGGGGGATGAGTGGTGGCGGCCTGTTGGGGACCGCCCCCACTCAGCCTTTTAAGGGGCCTTCCGCCCACGGCGCGGGCGGCCGGAACGGAGCGGTGACTAAGATGGCTTTCATGAAGAGCCTGCCACTCGCCGTACAGCACTGTCCGCAACCCTTGCCGCCGTCGCGCTGGCATTGACCGCTTGTGGCGGTGGGTCATCACCGTCTTCGACGTCCGGCGCAGACACCTCCCTGTCCGACATCAAATCCAAGGGCGAGATCGTCATTGCCACCGAGGGCACGTACCGGCCCTTCAGCTTCCACGAAAACGGAGCGGGTCCGCTCACGGGCTTCGACGTCGAAACCGCACAGGCCGTGGCCGGCAAGCTCGGAGTGAAGGCGACGTTCCAGGAAACCCAGTTCGATGGCATCTTCGCCGGACTTGATGCCAAGCGCTTCGACACCATCGCAAACCAGATCTCCATCAATCCCGAGCGCACGGCCAAGTACGACTTCTCCGCGCCGTACACGGTGTCCAACGGCGTCGTGGTGACCAAGTCGGACAACACTTCCATCAACAGCTTCGCCGACCTCAAAGGCAAGACCACTGCCCAGTCGCTGACCAGCAACTTCTACAAGATGGCAGTCGACGCCGGCGCCAACGTCCAGTCCGTCGAAGGCTGGGCTCAAGCCGCGACCCTGGTCCGTCAAGGCCGCGTCGACGCCACCGTCAACGACAAGCTGACCTACCTCGACTATGCAAAGACCACTCCGGATTCCGGCTTGAAGATCGCGGCGGAGACCACAGACAAGACGCAGAGCGCCATGGTCTTCCGCAAAGGATCCACCGAGCTCAAGGCCGCCGTGGACAAAGCCCTGACGGATCTTCGTGCAGACGGCACCCTGGCCAAGATTTCCGAGAAGTATTTCGGCGCAGACGTCACCAAGTAGTCGGCGGCCAAACAGATGACCTTCAACTGGGATCTCGTCTGGAGTTCCTTCGGGCCCATCGTCGGCGGCGCCGTCACGGGTACCATCCCCCTGACCCTGGCCTCGTTCGCCCTGGGCTTGGCCTTGGCCCTGCTGGTTGCCCTGTTGCGCTTGAGCCCCAACCGGGTGCTTTCCGGCGTCGCACGTTTCTACGTCTCGGTGATCCGCGGGACTCCCCTGCTGGTGCAGTTGTTCGTGATCTTCTACGGCCTCCCAAGCCTCGGCGTGAAGCTGGAGCCGTGGCCCAGCGCCATCATCGCGTTTTCCCTCAACGTAGGCGGTTACGCTGCCGAGGTCATCCGTGCCGCGATCCTCTCCGTGCCCAAGGGCCAATGGGAAGCCGGGCACACCATCGGAATGTCCAGGCCGCAAACCCTCGTGCGGATCATCCTCCCGCAGGCGGCCAGAGTCTCCGTGCCCCCGCTGTCGAATACCTTCATTTCCCTCGTGAAGGACACCTCACTGGCTTCGCTCATCCTGGTCACCGAGCTCTTCCGCAACGCCCAGCAGATCGCTGCTTTCAGCCAGGAGTTCATGATCCTGTACCTCGAATCGGCTTTGGTCTACTGGGTCATTTGCCTTGTCCTCTCCACGGGCCAGTCCGCCCTGGAGCGCAGATTGGACCGATATGTCGCCCACTGAGCCCAGTAAAGCCTCGCCCGCAGGCACCGGGCTGGTTCTGTCCGCCCGGGACCTTGCCAAAGCCTTCGGCAGCAACGTCGTGCTGCGCGGGATCGACCTCGATGTCCGCCGCGGCCAAGTGGTTGCGCTGATTGGTCCTTCCGGTTCGGGGAAGACTACCGTCCTGCGATCGCTCAACGGACTCGAAGTGCCCGACGCCGGTACGGTCACCTTCGGGGACGCCGATGCCGGTACCGTCCGGGGGTCCGGCGCGGGACTGACCCTCGATTTCGCCGGCGCCGTGAGTAAGCGGGAGATCGCTGCCCTCCGTGACCGCAGTGCCATGGTGTTCCAGCATTACAACCTTTTCCCTCACATGACGGTGCTCAAGAACGTCATCGAGGGACCACTCCAAGTCCAGAAGCGACCCCGCGCGGAAGTCGTGGCAGAGGCTGAGCGGCTCCTGGCCAGGGTAGGGCTCGCCGACAAGCGCGATGCCTATCCCTTCGAGCTGTCCGGTGGACAGCAACAGCGGGTGGGAATTGTGCGCGCCCTCGCGCTCAAGCCCCAACTGTTGCTCTTCGATGAACCCACCTCGGCCCTGGATCCGGAACTCGTGGGTGAAGTGCTTGGAGTCATCAAGGAACTTGCCGACGAAGGCTGGACCATGGTGATCGTGACCCATGAACTCGCTTTCGCACGCCAGGTGGCGGATGAAGTCATCTTCATGGACGGCGGAGTGGTGGTGGAACGCGGACCCGCTGCGGAGGTCCTGCGTGAGCCGCGGCAGGAACGCACCAAGCAATTCGTCAAGCGGCTGCAGCACGAGGTCTAAGCCCAACTAACTCGCATTTAATGTCGTTCTGGGGTCCCTAAACGACGTTAACTGCGAGTCAGTTGGGTAGTCAGCGGCTGAATCGCAAGGTCACCAACTGGAATGGGCGCAGAGTCAGTTCTGCGGCACCCGCCCCGGGCACGACGCCGGAAACCTCCGCCGGGCGCTCCAAAAGGTCCACGGATTGCACCTTTCGGGAATCGAAGTCGGCCGTGATGATGCCGGTGGACCGTTCTCCCAATGATTCGTAAAGCCGCACGATGACGTCTCCTGATCCGTCCTCCGCAAGTTTGACGGCTTCGATCACCAACGCCTGGTTGAACACCGTGAAGAGCGGTTCCACAGCCTTCGCGCCCGTCAGCAGCCTCGGCTTGAGGTTGGTGCGGTACCCTTCCTCGACGGCGTCGCCGATGCTGGCACCGGGCCGAATGCTCAACTCCAGGACATGCACACCGAGATCGGCACGGGGGTCCGGAAACTTGGGCGCCCGGAGCAGGGACACCCGGACATTGGTGGTGGTGCCGCCGTCGTCGCGGATGGCCCGGGTGACGTCGTGACCGTAGCTCGAGGCATTCGAAATCGCCACGCCGTAGCCTGGTTCCGCTACGTGGATCCAGCGATGGGCGCAGAATTCGAACTTGGCCGCTTCCCAGGACGTATTGGTGTGGGTTGGCCGGAAAACGTGCCCGAACTGGGTTTCCGAAGCGGAACGGTCCGCGCGGACGTCCAGCGGGAACCCGATCTTCAGCAATTTCTCGCGTTCCTGCCAATCCACGGTAGTGGATATTCCGAGGGACTCGGCTCCCGCTTCGAGGGAAATGCGCTGGGTGATGGTGGAGGAACCAACCGTCCGCTCCACCACGACGACGGCGTCCCAGCCTGCGCTCTCGAGCGTCACCGAGCGTGCCTCGACCACCGAGACGACGTTCCGGCGATAGAACTCGTCGATGTCCCAGGCATCCCACTCGTTGGGCGTATCCCGGTGAAGTTCCAGATGGTTGCCGAACTGCCCCGGCGCCATCGCTTCGCGGCCGGTTGCGTGGTCCGAGAGGGACGTCAGCAATCCGTTGGCATCCAGCACAGCGCGGATGATGCCGTTGTCCAAGACATAGCCGCCAGCCCGTGCTGTGACACTCACCGGGGTATCCGGGTGCACCGCTTCCGCAGCGGCGAGGGCAGGTACGCCGTTCCGCTCATGGGGGGCCGCGTTGAGGAGAAATATGGTGTCCCCCTCGCCGAGCAGGGCTGTGGCCGCACTCGAGATGATGGCTTCCAGTTCCCGGGCGATGGCAGCATAGTTCCGTTCCGCATCCTGGTGGACCCACGCGATGGCGCTGCCTGGCAGGATGTCGTGGAACTGCTGCAACAGCACAAGCCGCCACAAGCGCTTGAGGTCCGCGGCCGGATAGGTGAAGGAACCGGCAGTCCGTATTGCCGCCGTCGAGCACCACAGCTCGGCTTCGCGCAGGAGGTGCTCCGAGCGGCGGTTGCCCTTTTTGGTGTTGGCTTGGCTCGTGTAGGTGCCTCGGTGCAGCTCGAGGTACATCTCCCCCACCCAGACAGGGAGGTTGCGGTATTCGGCCTCGGCCTGCGTGAAGAATTCCTTCGCGGTTCCGATGCGCACCTTCGGCGAGCCTTCCAGGTCCGCCGTTCTGCGGGCTGCGGCAACCATTTCGCGCGTGGGCCCGCCACCGCCGTCGCCATAGCCGAAGGGGACCAGCGAAATGGTGCCCCTGCCGTGCTCCCGATAGTTTCGCTGGGCGTGTGCGAGTTCGCGGCCGTGGAGCTCGGAGTTATAGGTGTCCACGGGCGGGAAGTGGGTGAAAAGCCGCGTACCGTCGATGCCCTCCCAATTGAAAGTGTGGTGCGGCATCTTGTTGACCTGGTTCCAGGAGATCTTCTGAGTCAGGAACCAGCGGCATCCGGCAGACCTGACGATCTGGGGCAGGGCCCCGGAATAGCCAAAGGAATCGGGCAGCCAGGCTTCCTGGCAATCGACGCCGAACTCCTCCAGGAAGAAGCTTTTACCCTCGACGAACTGGCGGGCCATGGCCTCACCGCCGGGCATGTTGGTGTCCGATTCCACCCACATGCCGCCTACCGGCACGAATTGGCCGGCCTTGACCTTTTCCCGGATCCGGATGAACAGTTCCGGATAGAACTCCTTGATCCACGCCAATTGCTGGGCAGAGGAGCAGGAAAACACGAATTCCGGGTTCTCATCCATGAGGGCCACCACATTGGAGAAAGTGCGGGCGCACTTTCGGATGGTTTCACGGACCGGCCAGAGCCAGGCCGAGTCAATGTGGGCGTGGCCCGTGGCCAACAGTTCGTGGGCCGAAGCGTAGGCCGGCCGGCTCAGGACCTCGGCCAAGGCCTCTCTGCCTGCCGCTGCGGTGCCAGCAACGTCGTCGGGGTCCATGACGTCCAGCATGCGCTCAAAGGCGCGGAGGATTTCATGCCGCCGCGGCAGCTCGAAGGGCAGCTCGTGCATGAGCCCGCTGAGGGTCCAGATGTCCTGATGGAGCTCCCAGACCACCTCGTTAAGTTCGGCGATCGCGATGCGACCGAGCCGATAGCGGGGCTCGTCTCCGGACGTGGCCTTGTCCCCCAGGGGGGTTGCCGCGAAGCTCCATCCTTGGCTGAGGTCCGGATTGGCCGCCGCTTCGACGTAGAAGTCCACGGAGAGCCCGCCGCCCAGGAGCTTCAGCGGAACGTGCTGGTTGCGCGGAGAAATGGCCTTGATGATGGTCCCGTCCGCGCGCCAGGCGATGCCTTCGCATTGGAATCCGGGGGCGTCGTTGCTGAAGCCGAGATCGACGACGATCTCCACCGTGGTGCCCTCGGCAGCTCCCCAGCCTTCCGGGACCTCGCCCCTAAGCCGCAACCACTTGGTGCTCCAAGCCTTGCCCCAGGCGGCGCCGTGTTCCTGGGGTTCAAAGACCTGGTGGAGCGCCTCCGCGACCGGAACCGGTTCCCCCGGCACATCCCAACTGCTGAGGGTGAGAGGCAGCGCGCGGCCGTAGATGGCGGGGGCTATGCGCTCCCGGACAAAACGTTCGAGCCGCTTCTCAGTGATCAGGCGGTCGTCGTGCACTTGAAGTCCCCTTTAACGGTGGGCTACGTTGAGTTGCTTCCGTACCGTCAGGCAGCCTAGATCGGCAAAGTCACGGTCCAGAGGAAACAAGGATTCCATTCGATGGATAAAATCTACGTTGTTCCGCAACAATTACCAAGTGATTGATCGCTGTCCCTGCAAACCCCTAATCCCCACCGGCTCCCAGCCTTCGCTAGCTCAGGCCGGGGCCCTCGCCGGCGTGGGCCCGCGCCGGAACCCCCACCCGGTCACTTCCAGCGTAGACGTTCAGGCTGGTCCCCCGGCTGAATCCCACGAGCGTCAGGCCCGCCTCTTGGGCGAGTTCCGCGGCGAGGCTTGAGGGTGCGCTGACGGCGGCCAGAACCGGGATTCCAGCGAGTGCCGCCTTTTGGACGAGCTCGAAAGACGCCCTTCCGGAAACCTGCAGGACGGTACCCTTCAGGGGCAACAGTCCTTCGCGAAGTGCCCAGCCCACCACCTTGTCCACGGCATTGTGCCTGCCCACGTCTTCGCGTAAGCACAAGAGTTCAGCGACACTGCCTTCGCCGTCGTCGTGGATCTTGAAGAGACCCGCTGCATGCACTCCTCCGGTCTTGTCAAAGACCGCCTGTGCGGCGCGGAGCCGGTCAGGCAGGGAGGCGAGAATTTCCACCGGCACCTTCAGCGGGTCGTCCGCCGGGCTGAAGTGGGAGGACTTGCGCACCGCCTCGATGGAGTCGGTGCCGCAGATCCCGCACGAACTGGACGTGTAGACGTTGCGGCCGGTCTCCGGAAGGACGACGTCGGGCCGCAGCTGGGCTTCCACCACATTGAACGTCTGAACGCCGTTCTCGTCCTCGCCGGCGCAGAAACGCAGCGAGATGAGCTGGGCAGGATCCCAGATGACGCCCTCGGATACCAGGAAGCCCGCCACCAAGTCAAAGTCGTCGCCAGGAGTCCGCATGGTCACGGAGAAAGACATGTGGCCCAAGCGCACCTCCAACGGTTCCTCGACCGCCAGGAAGTCCTCGCGGTAGCGGACCGGGTGATCCAGGGCCTGGGCCGAGCCGTCCAGGACGAACTTGTGCACTTTGCGGCGCTGGGTCACCCGTCCCATGTCAGATCCCTACCGTCTGGGCGGCTTCACCGTGTTCAGCGGCTTCCCCGTGCTTAACGAATCGCACGGTCATGGCCTTGTAACCGGGCGTGTTGGATTCACGGGCAACCAGCTCTCGGTGAACCAGGGCGTTGGCCTCCGGGAAATACGCGGCCGCACAACCCTTCGCCGTGGGGTAGGCAACCAGCCGGAACTTGTCCGCCCGGCGTTCCGTGCCCCCGAACGTGGAGATGACGTCCACCAAGTCCCGGTCTTCGAAGCCGAGCCCCCTGATATCGTCCTCGTGGACCAGGATGACCCGGCGGCCATCGGAAATGCCGCGGTAGCGGTCATCGAGCCCGTAGAACGTGGTGTTGTACTGGTCGTGGCTACGAACCGTCTGCAGGATCAGGTGGCCGGCCGGGGCTTCGAGGTACTCCAGCGGGCTTACGGTGAAGCGTGCCTTGCCGATGTCCGTCGCGAACGTCCGGGTGTCGCGCGGCGGATTGGGCAGCACGAAACCATTCTTGGTCCGGACCCTCGCGTTGAAGTCCTGGAAGCCGGGGATCACCCTGGAGATGTGGTCGCGGATGACGTCGTAGTCTTCGGCCATGGCACGCCAATCCACCGGGTGGTTGTCCCCGAGGACCGCCTGAGCCATGCGTGCGACGATGACGGGTTCGCTGAGCAGGTGGTCCGAGACCGGAGTCAGCCGGCCCTGGGTGGAGTGGATCACGGACATGGAGTCTTCCACCGAGAGGATCTGACGGCCGCCTGGGTGCTTGTCGTCGCTGTCCGTTCTGCCCAGGGTAGGCAGGATCAGGGAGGTCTTGCCATGCACTACGTGGGCACGGTTGGGTTTGGTAGAGATGTGTACCGTCAGCCCGGCCCTCTTCAGCCCTTCCTCCAGCGCAACGGTGTCCGAGCCCGCCGCCGCGAAGTTACCGCCCATGGAGACGAACACATCCACGTCGCCCTTCTCCAAGGCGTGCTGGGTTTCCACGGAGTCGTAGCCGTGTGCCCGTGGCATCGTGAATCCGAATTCCTTGTCGAGAGCTGCGAGGAAGCCCTCCGAAGGCTTCTCCCAGATACCCATGGTGCGGTCGCCCTGCACGTTGGAGTGGCCGCGGACGGGGCAAGCTCCGGCGCCCCTCTTGCCGAAGTTGCCTTGGAGGAGCAGGAGGTTGATGATTTCCCGCAAGGTATCTACGGAGTGCGGCTGCTGAGTCAGGCCGAGCGCCCAGCAAATGATGGTGCCCTTCGAAGCGGCCAGCATGCCCGCCACCTTGGTGATTTCGATGCGGCTCAGGCCCGTGGCGCGTTCCGTCTCCTCCCAGTCCAGGGTTGCCCGTGCGTCGGCGTAAGCCTCGAAGCCGTCGGTCTGCGCCTCGATGAAGGCGCTGTCCACCACGGTGCCCGGCTTCCGCTTCTCTTCTTCCAGCAGGAGGTGGCCCAGCGCTTGGAACAAAGCGAGGTCCCCACCTACCTTGATCTGCAGGAATTCGTCCGCGATGTCCGTCCCACCGCCCACCACGCCGTTGAGGGACTGGGGATCCTTGAAGTTCAGGAGCCCGGCTTCGGGCAACGGATTAACGGCGACAACCTTGCCGCCGTTGTTCTTGCAATCGCGCAGGGCGGAGAGCATGCGCGGGTGGTTGGTTCCCGGGTTTTGGCCTACCACGAGCACCAGTTGCGCCTCGTGGATGTCTTCCAAGGAGACGGTACCTTTACCGATGCCGATGGTCGGGTTCAGGGCGCTGCCGGAGGACTCGTGGCACATGTTCGAGCAGTCGGGCAGGTTGTTGGTGCCCAGGCTCCGGGCGAAGAGCTGGTACATGAAGGCGGTCTCGTTGGCGGTCCGCCCCGAGGTGTAGAAGACACAGCGGTCCGGGGTGGTGGCGTTTACGTGCTCACCGATCAGGGCGAAAGCGTCCGCCCAGCTGATCGGCGAATAGTGTGTTTCGCCCGGGCGAATGACGACGGGCTCGGCGATGCGTCCTTGGCTGCCCAGCCAGTACTCGGTCTTGTCCTCAAGCTCGGCCAAAGAATGCCGGGCCCAAAACGCCGCGTCGACCACCCGCGTGGTGCTTTCTTCGGCAATGGCTTTGGCACCGTTTTCGCAGAACTCGGCGGGACTGCGTTTGCCCGTAATAGACTCCGGCCAAGCGCACCCGGGACAATCGAAACCGTCCCGCTGGTTGACGCGGAGCATCGACTTGACGGTCCGGCTCACACCGGCTTGGGCCCAGCCCCGTTCCAATGCGACGGTGACTGCCTTGACACCGGCGGCGGAGCGCTTGGGCGGGTGGACTTGGAGATCATCTTCATTGATATCCTGCTCGGGAGCATGCCTGTTCATGATCCCATCATTGCAAGGCCTGACTCCCGATTCCACCTGTGTCCATTCTTGGCCGGAAGATGTCAGCCGGTCAGGGCACTCCAGTCCACTGGACCTGATGAAACCTTGCGGCTGGGCCTGGCGGGAGTCTTCTTGGCTTGGCCCTCCGGAGGCTTCGCCGCGGGAAGCGGAGGCCCCCAAGGCAAGGGAAAAGCGGGCACGGCCTCGCCCAGCTGCGCGCCGTGGGGTGGCACCACCATGACTCCGTCCGCACTCGCGAGCCCCCGCATCATCCCCGGCCCCGCGTGCTGCGCCGGAGAGGCCAAACCGTACACGAACCTGAAGGGAAGCAAGCGGGTGCGTCCAGGATCGGCGTCGAGCATCGCTCCGCTTGGCACCTCTTCGATGTCGGACAGCGTTCCGTGCCCGAGTCCAGCGAGCAACGGCGCCCCGATCGTGAAGAGCGCCATCATGGCAGCGAGCGGGTTCCCGGGAAGCCCCACCACAAAGCGTCCGTCAGGCAGTTCGGCCAAGACGGCGGGATGTCCCGGCCGCATCGCAATGCCATCAATCAACAAGCGGCCCCCGAGCTCCGCAATGGCCCGCCGGAAGTGGTCCGTCCCCGAGCGGCCCGTACCCCCTGTGGTGATAACGACGTCGGCGGGTGGCCTATCCGGCGACAATTCGCCTTCTTCCAGGCCCGAGAGCCATTCTTCATAGGAGTCGCCCACTTTGAGCTGCTCGCCGCGGATCCCGCCAAGGAGTTCGACGACGGCGCCAAGCTGGGGCCCGAAGGTATCCCGCACCCGGCCGGGGACCGGCACACCCGCGGTCACCACTTCTGAGCCGGTCATGAGCAGCTTCACGTGAGGTTTGCCCAGGACGTCGAGTTCGTCGCGACCTGTCAGGGCGGCCAGGGCGAGGTGGGCGGGGTTCAGGACCACCCCGGATGCGATCAGCAGCTCGCCCGCCCCGGCTTCTTCTCCCGCGTTGCGGATATGTTGCCCATTGTGCGGTTCGCCGGGCTTGGCGTTCCCGCCGAGCGCGAGGACCGGCAAGCCATCTTCGTCAGTGGTCAGGACCCCGCTCTCGCTGCGGAGCACAGCCTTGGCCCCCGGCGGGATCAGACCGCCGGTAACAATAGGGCTCGCCTGGTGCGGAGCCAGCCGATGGCCTGGTTCGGCGAGGATCCACGGGCCGCTACCGTTGACAGCCCAGCCATCCATCGCCGAGGAAGCGTAGTGCGGCACGTCCTGCAGTGCGCGGACATCCGCGGCCAAGATCCTGCCGAGGGCGTCCTTCAGGGCTACGGGTGCGGCCGGAATGGGCGTGGCACAGTCGAAGGCAATTTGCCGGGCCTCCGCCCACAGGTGGTCGGCGTGCGGGACATGCTCGGCGTGCGGGTCCTCGGCGCTCTGGCCAGGGGCTTCCGTCATCCGGCGTCGATTCCGGGGTTCGTATAGTCCTTGGCGAGCGTGCGTGCCAGGCCCAGCGCGGCATCCATCGACGCGGTTTCAGTCGCCTGGCCCGAACCTGCGGCACGTCCGGCGGCGAAACCGGCAATGAAGGTGGTCAAAGGAGCTGCCGGACGGACGACTGAATGCGCGGCTACGCCTGCCAAAGACAGGATCTCGTTGATGTCGATCTCGACGTCTTCGAGCTGGAATGCCTGCATCAGGCTCCTGCACCATTCCTCAAGCGTTTCTTCTTGGCTCTTCACGATCGGCCTCCACAGTCCGGTACAGCTTTTGTCACGGCTGGTCGCCGTCTACGCCGAGCGCCGCGGCATCACCCCAGGTATCCACGTCATCGGTGGAACCAGCGGGGACTGGTACGGCTAGCAGATCAAGCCTAGCAAGCAGCCGGAAGACTGCGGCATTGGCCAGGCCACCCTGTTCTGCTGCCGCCAGCACTTCCCGTTGCAAAGCGGAGAACCGGTAGACCCCGAGCAATGGCTGTCTTCGGCCATCGGCTGATACGGATATGGCCCCCTCCGCGTCCGGGTGCTCGGCAAGCTCGCTGAGCAGGACTGGAACCGCGGTACCAGCGAACGGCATATCGCAGGCCATGACGAGTACCCACCGCGCGTGTGTCCCGCTTGGCAATCGACCGTGCCCGGCCCGGGTTACATCGTCTTGTTCAAGGGCAGCGAGCCCGGCTTCGATCGCGGCCGCCGGTCCGGCGAATGGGGGGTCCTCGCGGGCGGTCAGGGTCCCGTCCGGCAATGTACCGGGATCCGGCCCGACGACGACGACGGTGCCGGCACCATGCGCTGCCTCCAGGGCGCGCTGGAGGAGCGTGGCGCCGCCAAATTTGAGCTCGGCTTTGGGCACGCCACCTAGGCGGGAGGACTTCCCACCCGCCAAGATCACCGCATCAAAGTCCACCCGCCCAGATTACCCGGGAAGCAGGCTCAATTCCGGTTCAGGCCGCCGATTCGGGCAAGAGGAAGGGATCCCATGCGGGCGCAGGTTTCTCAAGCTCCTTGATTTGCCAGATAGTCCCGGTAGGCGCCGCCGGAGTGAACCTCAGTTTCCAGCCCATCTCGGCCGGTGTGTGGTCACTCTTGGCGTTGTTGCAGCGTAGGCACGCCGCCACCAGGTTTTCCCAGGAATCCGCGCCGCCCCTGGATTTGGGGTGGACGTGGTCAATGGTGTGAGCTGCTTTCCCGCAATAGGCGCAACGGTGACCGTCGCGGCGCAAGACGCCGCGGCGTGTGACCGCTGTGATCGTGTTGTACCTTGGCCGGATGTAGCGATTGAGGAGGATCACGGACGGACGTCCGAGAATCTCCTGTGGCCCGACGACAGGCTCGTCGCCTTCAGCCACTACGCTCGCTTTTCCGGTGAGCACAAGGACCAGCGCCCGGCGGAAGGTTACTACCGCCAGCGGTTCATATCCAGCATTCAGAACGAGTGTGCGCATGCACGTACCTCTTCACGGCCGCACCCGTCAGGGGCGCGAGGGCCGGCTGCCCTCTGCATGTACGGGCTGTGGATCGACACCACAAGAGTAAACACGCGGAGGCCAGATCAACGAATCCGCGAGTGGGTTCCGGGACTGTGTCGGGCAAAATTCATGTCCCGGACACGTCGCGGGAACCTCCGAATCGTCCGAAGAGCGGGTCTGGAATTGGGTCCCAAGGTTCCCAAGGCAGTGATTTAGCGCATGCCGGTTAAAACGAAACATCCCCGCAAGCACTCCAGCGGGGATGTTTCAAGAAGCTATTTAGCCACCAACGCGGATGAAAACCGGGCCGGAGCCGACGTTGACGCTGTACAGGGCGGTGGTGCCACCGTTCCAGCCACCGTGGACCGCCATGCCGTTGCCGACGTAAACGGCGATGTGGGCCATGCCCATGCCACCGTTCTGGTAGTAAACAAGGTCACCCGGCTGTGCTTCAGCGGCGCTGACGGTGCGGCCCAGGGAAAGGTAGTCTGCCGGCCAGCCGTGGAAGTTGATTCCCACGGCAGCCAGGGAGTTCGACGCCAGGGCGGTGCAGTCCTGGGCAACGCCGAGCTGAGCGTAGGCTGCAGCGGCAATTGCTGCACCCCTGCCGCTGGCAAGCTTGGTAGCAGGTGAAGCGGGGGTGGAGACAGAGAGCGTTGCGGTGGCCGTAGCGGCACCGGCCGTGGCGGCGGGGGCGGCAACGGCTTCCTGGACGGCAACAGGAGCAGCAACAACTGGAGCGGCTTCGGTCGAAACAGCCGGACGCTCGTACTTGATCGCGACCGAGGAGTCGGCCGCAATGCTGGCTTGGGCGATGGACTGGACTTCCAAAGTGGAGGTCCCAGTGGACTCGCGGGGGACGTTGGTTTCGGCAGCGTTCGCTGCGATACCGCTAGTGAGGACCAGTCCGGACGCAGCGGCGATAACTGCTGCCTGACGGCCTACGCCACCGGCGTTGCTGCCGACTGATTTAGCGATAACGGCAAGCGAGTTGGTCTTGGTGACCGCGGCACGGTGGCGCGCAAGAGTAGAGCGTGAAGACACGTAAGAGGCCTCTCCCTATGCCCGCGAGGTAAGCTGTCGGATTCGGATGGGAGTCATCCGGCCGCGCCACTCCCCTTCGGAAGCTGCGCGACTTAACCCCAAGGCCATCGGTGAAGATGGCCAAAAGTTGGGTCCCCCGCCTCTGCCAGACGATGTTTTGCGAACGGAACCTCGGGCAGTGGCAGAGCTAGGCAATCCACCCGAGTGCATCAACTCTCTAAAAGTTGATGCGTGTTAGACGGTACATGAGTTTTGGCTGAATGTCACATTCAGGTCACGGCGCGTGACAAGCATGCGATAGGCGGCCATCGGATTGGCTACAGCCAGCCCAAGGGGTCGACAACGTTGCCGTTGACCATGACTTCAAAATGGAGGTGGCAGCCGGTAGAGGCGCCCGTAGTGCCGCTCAGGGCGAGCACATCGCCACGGCTGACCATTTGGCCCACCTGGACGTTGAACGAGGACAAGTGGTTGTACGTGGTTTCCAGGCCATTGCCGTGGTCCACCACAATGCGGTTTCCGCCGCCGTAAGGGTGCCAGCCAGCGAAGGTGACTTTGCCGGCGGCGGCCGCGTGGACCGGGGTGCCGCATTGGGCCACGAAGTCCTGGCCCCGGTGGAATTCTCCCAAACCGCCCGTGATCGGGTTCACGCGGTAGCCGAAGGGCGAGGCCGTGGTCAGGGTGTCCAGCGGCGCCCCGAGTGTTCCCTTGGAGGAAGACGTGGTGATGCTACCGACGGACTGAGCGCTCAAGAGTTGTTTGAGCTTGCTGTCCGGATCTGCCGTAGTGGACACTGCGGCGCGGCTGAAGTCGATCGTGGCACTTGCTGCCGCAGGAATCTCGGGCTGGTTTCCCGCGGAAGGGGTGGACTGGCTTGACTCGGACGCAGCCGTCATGGCGCCGGTGCCGGGCATTGCGACGGTCAGGAGGAGGCCTGTGGTGGCCAGGGCGACGCCTGCCTTCTGTCCAGCACCGCTCGCGGCCGCGAAATCGGCCATTTGCCGCAAGGGTCCTTTGCGTCGGCGGAATTCGCGATGCGGATCGCGGGGCCGTGGTTCGTGCGCAGCGACGCCGGCGGTCCGCAGCTCGGCAGTAGAACCGGACGCGCGTCTACGGCCCCTGGTGTTCTGCGTGGTCAAAGTCTTCCTCTCTGGCAAGCCTGCGAAGTTAGCTGTCGGATTCGGATCAGAGAGTGCATGGACCCGGTCCGCGCGAAGCACTCGAAGCACAGTGGAGTCCCTGAAAGGGTCCTGCGCTTTGTGCACTTCCGCTGCGGACTTCACCCCAAGGCCGCCTTTCGGCGACCGCTGATGGTTCCCCCGCTTCTGCCGATGAATGGACTAATCCACCTGACCCGCCGGCAGAACTGGGCTTCGAATCAGGTAACGCTTTGGTATCGGCGCCAGTAGCCAACTATAGGGGATTAACCCCGACGGTAATAATTTCGTTATCTTTGCCGGGCGCGCTGCTGAAGAAGGCTAAGCGACGGTCACAAACACGTGCGAAGCGACCTCCGGGGGAAGCTCCAGCGCACCATCTATATTGGGTACGCGAACGGAGATGTACTCCCCCACACGCTCCAAGGAAACCCTGGCGCCCGGGCGGATTCCACCCTCGTCGAACTGCACCAACAGCTCCGGCTCAACCTGAATCGGTTCGGCCAGGCGACTGACAGTGACTCGGTTCTCCGGCGAGTATTCGTTCATCGCTTCAAGAAGGTTGACCACGCCATCCGTAAAGGCATGGGACGCTACTCCGCCCAATGCTTCGAGTCCTGGGATGGGATTGCCATACGGAGATTCCGTGGGGTGGTCCAGAAGTTCGTAGAGGCGCCGTTCCACCCGTTCGCTCATGACGTGCTCCCAGCGGCACGCTTCGTCGTGAACGTAGGCCCAGTCCAGTCCGATGACATCGGCCAGCAGACGCTCGGCGAGCCGGTGCTTACGCATCACCTCGGTGGCGCGTTTCCGTCCGGTTTCGGTCAACTCGAGGTGCCGGTCGTTTGAAACAATCACCAAGCCGTCGCGCTCCATCCGGCCGATCGTCTGCGAAACGGTCGGACCGGAGTGCCGCAAGCGCTCGGCGATGCGGGCGCGAAGAGCCACGATGTTCTCTTCTTCAAGCTCCAAAATGGTCCGAAGATACATCTCAGTGGTATCAATCAGATCCGTCATCCAGCTCAGCTCCTCGAGCGCAGTATCTTGGGTGTGTCCACCGTATCGGGGCCACCTCAACGGTCGAACAGACGGTCGACCCGCCGGCCGTCCCGGGCCGGGCGCCAGCTCCAAGCTTAGCTTATTTGGAATTACTCCGGATAATCCCGTTCGCGTACTCCTGCGCGCCACGGCAAAACTTTTCCACGTGGCGGACTGTGACACCGTCGGTTCTGCCCCGGGCTGCGGAGTCAGGCAGAATTGGGGAGTCGAAGGGGCAGAGATGCCACCTGCCACGACCCATCTAGGCCGCTACTTCACCATTGGAGCATCCCGTGAGCGACAACAGCATCACTATCCCCGCCGATTTGCTGCCCAAGGACGGCCGCTTCGGTGCCGGCCCCTCCAAGGTCCGCCCGGAGCAGATCGAGGCCTTGTCCGCAGCATCGACGTCGATCCTCGGCACCTCCCACCGCCAGGCACCAGTCAAGAACCTGGTGGGCTCGGTCCGCGAGGGACTCAGCCAGTTCTTCCGCGCGCCCGAGGGTTACGAGGTGATTCTCGGCGTCGGCGGCTCCACCGCGTTCTGGGACGTCGCCAGCTTCGGTCTGGTGGAGAAGAAGGCCCAACACCTTTCTTTTGGTGAGTTCGGCTCGAAGTTCGCCTCGGCCACCAACAAGGCTCCTTTCCTGGAGGCTTCCTCCATCATCACCTCCGAGCCGGGCACACGGCCGGTTTCCCGGGCAGAAGCAGGCGTGGACGTCTACGCCTGGCCGCAGAATGAAACCTCAACCGGCGTCGCCGCTCCCGTCAAGCGCGTTCAGGGCAGCGACGACGGCGCCTTGGTCCTGGTGGACGCCACGTCCGCGGCCGGCGGCCTGGATGTTGATGTTGCCGAGGCCGATGTCTACTACTTCGCGCCGCAAAAGAACTTCGCCTCCGACGGCGGCCTGTGGCTCGGTCTTTTCTCCCCGGCTGCACTGGAACGCGCCGCCCGCATCAAAGCGAGCGGCCGCTGGATCCCCGATTTCCTGGATCTGCAGACGGCCATCGACAACTCGAGGCTCAACCAGACCTACAACACGCCGTCCCTGTCCACCTTGGTGACGCTGGACGCACAGATCCAGTGGCTCAACAGCAACGGCGGTTTGGACTTCGCCAGCAAGCGCACTGCGGACTCCGCCAGCCGGATTTACGACTGGGCCGAGGCTTCCGAGTACGCCACCCCATTCGTGGCCAAGGCCGAAGATCGCTCCAATGTCATCGCCACGATCGATTTCGACGAGTCGCTCGACGCCGCGGCCATCGCCAAGGTGCTGCGTTCCAATGGGATCGTGGACACGGAACCGTACCGCAAGCTCGGCCGCAACCAGCTCCGCGTCGCTACGTTCGTTGCCATTGAACCGGACGACGTCTCGGCGTTGCTTGCGAGCATCGACTTCGTCGTGGGCGAACTGAAGAAATAACGTCTGCCGCATTCCAGCGGTCAGGAGCGGTCGGCGTCGTCCGGGTATGGATCCCGGGCGGCGTCAGCTTCTTTAACGGCGTCAGCCCTTTTAACAGCGCCGTCTCCTTCGGCACCACGGGAGCCTTGGGATTCGATGCGGAAGAACCGCAAGCCACCGGCGCTGCGATCGAAGCGGAGCCGCAGCTGACGTGCGCGGATAATCCAGATGATGCCGACGACGGCGGTGCTTGCGCCGGCAGCCGCTGCCACCCCGACGGCCCAGCGGGGGCCTGCCACATTGGCCACCCAGCCAACGAAGGGAGCCCCAATGGGGGTTCCACCCATGAATATGGCCATGTACAGTGCCATGACCCTCCCGCGCATGACCGGTTCAGTGGTGGACTGCACATAGCCGTTGGCGCTCGTAATCATGGTCAGTGCAAACAGGCCGCAAGGAATCAGGGCCAAGGCAAACAAGGTGTAATTCGGCGCCAGGGCAGCCAGACCGCTCGCAATGCCGAAACCGCCCGAGGCGGCGAAAATGAGCCGCATCCGGGGGCGCCCGCGCCGGGCGGACAGCAACGCTCCGGCGACGGAACCGATCGCCATGACCGAGTTGAGCAGTCCGAATGCGCCCGCGTCCATGCCGAACTCCGTACCGACCATGGCCGCAATGAAGAGCACGAAGTTCAGGCCGAACGTGCCCATGATGAAGATCGCGACGAGGACAACCACAATGTCCGGGCGATTGCGGACATAGCGAAGCCCCTCACGGATACGGCCTTTGCCCGCGGCCGCCCGGGGCTGGACGCGCAATGAGGAGACAGGAATTGCCCGGATCGCGGCAAGCATTGCCACAAAGGTCAGCGTATTGATCATGAACACCCAGCCCGGGCCCACCGCCACCGTCAAGATGCCGGCCACGGCAGGACCGATCATGCGGGCAACGTTGAAGGAAGCACTGTTCAGCGCCACAGCGTTGGAGAGGTAGTCGTCCTTGACCAGCTCCGACACGAACGTCTGACGAACAGGGGCGTCAAGTGCCGAGACAACGCCAAGCAAGAGCGCGAACACGTAGACGTGCCACAACTGGGCTGCGCCGCTCAGCACCAGGAGTCCCAAGCCAGCACTCAGGATAGCCATAGCCGATTGCGTCATGACCAGGAGCCTGCGCCGGCTGTAACGGTCGGCAAGGAGGCCAGCCCACGGGGCGAGAAAAAGCTGCGGGCCCAGCTGCAGGGCCAGGGTCACGCCCATGGCACCGGCATCATGGTTGCTCAGGTGCGCAAAGACCAGCCAGTCCTGGGCAGTGCGTTGCATCCACGTGCCGATATTGGAGATCAGCGCACCGATAAACCAAATGCGGTAGTTAAGGACACCCAGCGATTTGAAGGTGGACATTAGCTTCCCCCTTCAAGGAATTCGATCGCCGGGTCCGCCAAGGGTTAGTCGGCCTCGATGTCGTCGGCTTCGTCGCTCTCTTGTTCGTCACCGGAGGCGGTGACGTCCTCACCGGAGGGGCCGCCGTCGTCCTCCGCGTCAACGGGGACGCCAGCCTCCTCCGCCAATTCCTCGGCTGCAGTAGCCTCGTCCTCCGGACGGACGCGCTTTGCCCACGGCACCCATTCAGGGGCGAGGATGGAGTCCTCGGACGGCAGGAGCCCCAGCTCGCTGACCGTGACCACTTTGGAGCGCGAATTGCGGGTCACGACGGCGTACCACTGCCAGCCGCCATAGCCGGCCAGCCGCGATTCGAACAGGTGCGTGACGACGCGTTCGCCTTCGGAGCGCGCCGCAATATGCGGTCCGATCTCACCGGGCTTGGCGATGGTCCCTACCGCATTTCGGGCAACGTCGACGGCGGCGGCAAGGAAGGCGTCCGGCTTGCCGACGCGCCACACTGGAATGCCGGCGCGGCGCTTCGCCGTGGCCGGCTTCCGCTCAGCCCCGGGACCGGCCGTTCCAGCCGTTACAGCAGCGGCATCAATTCCGGCCATTTCAGGACTGGCTTCAGCGGATTCCGATGTCATCGGGGTTTAGGCTTCCAGCTCGTCGGCAACCTTGCGCAGAGCTGCCGCAATTGCTTTGCCTTTGGCGCCTTCAGGGTACTTACCGGCCGACAACGTCCCCGAAAGGTTGTCCAGAACGGACACAAGGTCCTGGACAACGGGCGCGAGTTCGCGGGCATTCATGCGCTTGGCCTTCGCGATGGACGGCAACTTGTCCAGCACGCGCAGGCCCAGCGCCTGGGCGCCTCGGCGACCGTCGGCGACGCCGAACTCAACCCGGGTGCCTGCCTTGAGATCCGTTACGCCCTCGGGCAGTGCGGATTTGGGCAGAAACACTTCCTGGCCGTCCTCTGCTGCGAGGAATCCGAAGCCTTTGTCCTTGTCATACCACTTGACCTTGCCGGTGGGCACGTAATCAACCTTCTTCGTTCTTGCTTTGAGACACAGCCGGCACGTCACCGCATCCGCAGGATACTGCGGGAACAGGGGTAACTGCCTGGTCCGTGTTGGTCTATTACTTCAAGGTTATCCTGCCCAGCCACGGATTCGCGCTTTGAGACCCCGGCAGGGCAGGTTCCGCCGCCTTTTGTCCGCAAGCAGACTGCACCCGGGCTTGGAACGGTGAATGAGGTCCGGGACTGTTAGCGTTACATCCATGATTCCCCACGGCTACCGCCGCCCGCTCTTGATAGTTGCCGCCGTCGTCGCAGTCCTGTCCCTGGCGGCCGTAGGCACTGTCATGGCAATCGCTTTTGCCAACGGCGTGGCACCGGTCTGGATCACTTTCACCGCCCTCTACGGCCTGCCGCTCGCCTTTATCTTGATGGCAGCATTGGTGGTTGACTCCGTGTGGGCACGACGCCGCCAATGAGCGTCCGGAAAGCCCGACGGTGGGTCCGGCTGGCGGTAACGTTGAACTGATGTCCCTTATTCGTGCGCTCAGCAAGGAACTGGCAGCGCGCAGCGATGATTCGCTGCGGGCCCTGTTTGCTGCGCGGCCGGACCTCATTTCTCCAGTCGTTCCGGACTTCGCGGCACTCGCGGCGCGGGCAAGCGCCAGGGTCAGCGTGCAGCGCGCGCTCGAGCAGCTCAACAAACCGGAAATGCAGGTACTGGAGACCCTCCACCTCTGCACCAACGCAGACACCGGCCACAGTGTCTCTGCGGCCGGACTGAAGAAATGCATCAACGGAGCTACGCTTGCGGCGCTCGAGCCGATCTTGAACAAGCTCCAGGACCTGGCGCTCATCCACCGGGCCGATCCGCCGGCCACGGTGCACAATCCTGGCCGGCAGCGCTTCTACTTGCCGGTGGGCAGCCTCAAGGATGTCATCGGCATCTACCCGGCCGGCTTAGGCCGCAGCTACACCGAGTTGGTACGGCTGCAACCAGCCTTCGCCCAGCGCGTGGTGCAGCTCGTTGCCGAACTCCACCAGAGCGGCGCAACGATCCTTCCTGCCACCACTCCCATGGACGCTGCGCTGGCGCTGCAGCGTTGGACTTCGACGCCGGAGAACCTCCAGCACATCCTGTTCGAGGCCCCCGTCCGGACGCGTACTCTTTTGAACAAGTTCGGCAACTGGGCCATGGGCGCCGTACCGCAGGCGCAGCGCAAGGCTTCCGTGCTCCATGAAGGCCGCGACGTCGGTCCGGTCGATTGGCTGTTGGCCCGCGGATTGCTCGTCCCCCTCGACGCCGGTCACGTCGAGCTGCCGCACAGCGTCGGCTTGTCGCTGCGCGGAGGCGCGATCGTGGACCACTTCACGTTGAAGCCTCCCGTCCCGGAGCTTGGCCAGACCAGCGCCTCGTTGCGCCGAAATGCCGCTTTGGGTGCCATCGCCGAAGCCCTCCGCTTAGTAGGCGAACTCCTCCATGCGGTCCAGGAGCAGCCGGTGGTGACACTGCGCAGCGGCGGGGTCGGCGTGCGGGAGCTCAGGCGTCTCGCGGACAGCCTCCGCTTGGACATGCCGGAGACGGCCCTGCTCCTTGAGTTCGGTGCCCTGTCAGGGTTGCTGCGCCTGGATGTGGACAGTTCCACCTGGGTGCAGCCGCCCTCGGTGGAGTGGCTCACGCTCCCGCGCCAAGAACAGTGGCTCTGGCTGGTCAACGCCTGGCTCGCCAGCGAGCGCGCGCCCTCACTCGTCGGGCAGACATTCCTTGGGCCTGCCACCACCGCTTCGCGATCCGGCTCATCGGCACCTTCCATCAACGCTTTGTCCGCCGAGGCTCAACGCCCTGACGCGCCCCTTGTGCGCAAGCGGATTCTGGAGATCCTCGACGAACTCACTCGCGAGGCCGAAGCGCCGGACGGCAAGGTTCCGGTGCTCAACGCCGAAGCCATCATGGAACGCGCCGAATGGAGCCAGCCCCGCATGTCCCGGCGCTTCAGCTCCCTCGTGCGCGGCATCCTGCACGAGGCGGAATTCCTGGGGCTTATGGGTTCCGGCGCCCTGACCCAGCTGGGCTCCGCGATCGCGGCCGAACACCCCGAGCTAGCCCTCAGCATCCTCGGCGAGCACTTGCCCGCCGCCGTCAATCACGTCCTGCTCCAAGCAGACCTGACCGCCGTCGCGCCCGGGTACCTGGCACCTGAACTGAGCGAAAAACTCCTCATGATCGCGGAGGCCGAGGGCCAAGGTCCGGCCACGATCTTCCGATTCTCGGGCGACTCGATCCGCCGGGCGCTCGACGCCGGCCAAGACGCCGAGACCATCCTCGGGTTCCTGCGTTCCCACTCGGCAACCGATGTTCCACAACCCCTCCAATACCTCATCAAGGACATCGCCTCGCGGCACGGACGGCTCCGCGTCGCCAGCAGTCCCAGTTTGATCCAAAGCGATGACGAGGCCGCCATCGCCGATCTCGCTCGCGAACCCGGGGCCGCAAGCCTGGGGCTCGTCCGGATCGCCCCCACAGTGCTGACCTCCGCGGCGAGCCCCCGGGAAACCGCGAGGGTGCTGCGCGAGCTGGGACTCTCGCCTGCCGTGCAGGAGGCGGAGACCGCCGTCGTACGCTTTAGGAGGACGACGGCGGTGGCCAGCAGTGCACGCCCCGTTTACACGGCGCCCCGTACGGCCCCGGCGGACGACGACATCGACGCCCAACTTGCCGTGCTGAGGCAGCATCGTGCCGTCCACGGCGAGGCGACAAGCGAAACGGCAACGCAACTG
Organism: Arthrobacter methylotrophus; assembly: GCF_039539965.1. Lineage (NCBI taxonomy): Bacteria > Bacillati > Actinomycetota > Actinomycetes > Micrococcales > Micrococcaceae > Arthrobacter > Arthrobacter methylotrophus. Next base: position 3,531,524 of record NZ_BAABED010000001.1, read on the forward strand.
GGACTCGAAACCCTGCAACGGGCGATCCGCCTGAAGCAAGCCGTCACCATGAACGTGGTTGACGGCTTGGGGAATTCCAACACCGAGACCGTTGTTCCCGTATCGGTGTCCGGCGGGCGTGTCCGGGTGTTCGACGCCGCCAGGGACACCGAAAGAGTCTTGTCCATTCACCGCATTATCGATGTGGAACCCGCGGGCGATCCGCACAAGTGAGGAAGCAAAAGTGAGCGACGGTCCGCTGATCGTGCAGAGCGACAAAACCATCCTGCTGGAAGTCGACCATGAGCTCGCCACCGAGGCACGGCATGCGATTGCGGCATTCGCCGAGCTGGAGCGCGCTCCGGAACATGTCCATAGCTACCGGCTCACCCCTTTGGGCCTATGGAATGCGCGCGCCGCCGGACTGGACGCCGAAAAAGTCCTCGATACGCTCCTGCGCTATTCCCGGTTTCCGGTGCCGCACTCGTTGCTGATCGACATTGAAGAGACAATGTCGCGCTATGGCCGGCTGCGATTGGAGAAAGACCCGCAACACGGATTGGTCATGCGCACCGACGACTACCCTGTGCTCGAGGAGGTCATCCGGGCCAAGAAGATCGCACCGTTGCTGGGTCCCAGGATCGATGGCGAAACCGTGGTGGTGCATTCCTCCCAGCGGGGCCAGCTCAAGCAATTGCTGCTCAAGATCGGGTGGCCGGCCGAGGACCTCGCCGGCTACGTGGACGGCACTCCGCATTTGATTGCCTTGAACGAGGAGGGCTGGCATCTGCGGCCCTACCAAAAGCTTGCCACGGAGAACTTCTGGGCCGGCGGAAGCGGTGTCGTCGTCCTGCCCTGTGGTGCGGGGAAGACGCTGGTGGGGGCGGCCGCCATGGCTATCAGCTCCACGACTACGCTGATCCTGGTGACCAACACGGTCGCCGCCCGGCAGTGGAAGGACGAACTCCTCAAGCGGACGTCCTTGACGGAGCAGGAGATCGGCGAGTATTCGGGGGCGGTCAAGGAAGTCCGGCCCGTCACGATCGCCACATACCAGGTCCTGACTACCAAGCGCGGAGGCCTCTACCCGCATCTGGAGCTCGTGGACGGGCACGACTGGGGACTCATCATCTACGACGAAGTCCACCTGCTGCCCGCCCCGATCTTCCGGATGACCGCGGACTTGCAGGCGCGCCGGCGCCTTGGGCTCACGGCAACGCTGGTGCGTGAGGACGGACGCGAAGGCGAGGTCTTCAGCCTGATTGGTCCCAAGCGCTACGACGCACCGTGGAAGGACATCGAAGCCCAGGGCTATATTGCGCCGGCGGACTGCGTGGAGGTCCGGGTGGACCTCCCCCGAGACGAGCGCGTGGCCTACGCCATGGCCGAAGATGCGGACAAGTACCGTTTGTGCGCGACGTCGGAGACCAAGACCCACTTGGTGGAGCAGCTCGTGACTCTCCACCAGGGCGAGCAGCTGCTGGTGATCGGCCAGTACATCGACCAGTTGGATGAGATCGGCGAGCGCTTGGACGCTCCCGTGATCAAAGGCGACACCACGGTGAAAGTGCGGCAGAAGCTCTTTGATGCCTTCCGTGCCGGGGACATCAAGACCCTCGTGGTGTCCAAAGTGGCCAACTTCTCGATCGACCTTCCCGAAGCCTCCGTGGCGATCCAGGTATCGGGGTCCTTCGGTTCCCGCCAAGAAGAAGCCCAGAGGTTGGGGCGCTTGCTTCGCCCGAAGCAGGACGGCCGGGCCGCACGCTTCTACTCCTTGGTCGCCAGGGACACCCTCGACCAGGACTTCGCCGCCAAGCGGCAACGTTTCCTCGCCGAACAGGGCTACGCGTACCGGATCATGGATGCCAAGGACGTTCCAACTGCTTAGGCGTTAAGCAAGCCGGCGCTAAGCGCTAGGCAACCAGCTGTTGTGCGTGTTCGTGCTGCTGTTGCGCTGCCGGCAGCACGACGACGTCGACAACCGCCCATGCTTCAGCTTCTTTCAGCTGCGCATTCGCGAAGCGCTCAGCGGCGGAGCGATCGCCGAATTCCTCGTGCTCGATGCGTCCGGAAAGTGTGTTCAGGTAGCTGACATGGAATTCGAGCTGCTGGGCTTCCGGTGTTTGCGAGTTCGGTGTTTGCGAGTTCGGTGTTTGTGAATTCTCCATGGCTCCAGTGTGAAACGAGGCTACGACAATTCATGACCGTGCTCGCAGCGTGTTGGCATTTGGCTGGCTGTCAGGCTCTGCGCAGCACGTCCGCGGCGGTGCTGCGGACCGCCTCGGTCACGGCGTCCAGTATCCGCGATGGAGTCCGCCATCGTTGCCAGTAGAGGGGAATGTCCAGCGGCCGCCCGGGCGCGAGTTCCACCAAGCGCCCATCGGCTATCTCCCGTTCACATTGCGTCTCAGGCAAGAGCCCCCACCCCAGCCCCAAACGGATGGTCTCGGCAAACTCCTGGCTCGACGGAACGTAATGGCGCGGACCTGCCGGTTCCATTCCACGCCGCGCGCCGCCCATGAGCTCCAGGAACCGATGCTGGTACTCATCCTTGCGGTCAAAGTCCACGGCAGGAGCCGCGCGCAGGGAGGCGACGTTCACGCCGTCGGGAAGCCACCGGGTCCTGAAACCCGGGGTGGTGACGGCGCGGTAGCGCATGCTTCCCAGCGGCTCCACGCGGCAGCCCTGTACAGGCTCCGGAGTCGCCGTTACCGCGGCCATCACCATTCCGGCGCGCAGCATGGACGTGGAATGCTGTTCATCGTCACGGTGGAGGTCGAACACGGCATTCAACTCGGCGGGGACCCGGGTGAGTGCATTGAGGAACCACACAGCAAGCGAATCCGCGTTGACCACGATCGGAACCGAGACCATCGGGGACTCGCCTGGCAGGCCCAGCTCACGTTCCGCGTCGGCTTCCAGCTGGGCAAATTGCCTCGCGAGCCTGAGCACCACCTGTCCCGACTCGGTGGCCTGGACGGGGTTGCTGCGCTGGAGCAACACCCTTCCGGATGCCTGTTCCAACGCCTTGAGCCGCTGGGAGACCGCCGACGGCGTGATGTTCAGTGACCGCGCGGCCGCCTCGAGCGTACCTTCCGTGAGCACGGCGGCGAAGGTGTGCAGCTGTTCCGAAGAGAATCTGACCATAAGATGATCTTATGATGCCTAAGAATGTATAGCTGTACTAATGCTGCGTGCTGAACCTAGCCTCGAAGAATGATCTCTCCCGACGCGTTTCATGCCGCTTGCCTTGGCCTCGGCGCAGGCCTGGCCCTCATCGTTGCCATCGGCGCACAGAACGCCTTCGTCCTCCGGCAAGGAATCCGCGGCGAACACATCGGGCCCATCGTCGCGGTGTGCGCCATCTCGGACGCCATCCTCATCGCGGCCGGGGTACTCGGCACCGGTGCCCTGCTCACCGCGGCCCCTGCCGCCGTCGTCGGCCTCCGTTACGTTGGTGCCGCTTTCCTCATCACGTATGGGGTGATGGCGGCGCGGCGGATCCTCACGCCGAAAGCACTGGAGTCCGCCGATCCAGAATCTTCGGGCAGCAGTCGAAGCGGACGGGCGGCTACCCTCGCAACCGTCCTGGCCCTGACCTGGCTCAATCCGCATGTCTACCTGGACACCGTCTTGCTGCTGGGATCTCTGGCGAACACCCAGGGGCCCGGGCTGCAGTGGTGGTTTGGCGCCGGAGCCATGCTGGGCAGCATTGCATGGTTCAGTTCGCTGGGGTTCGGCGCAAGACTGCTGCGCGGATTCTTTGCGCGCCCGGCGTCCTGGCGAATCCTGGACGGCGGGATTGCCGTCACTATGGTGGGACTCGGCGTCGGATTGGCCCTGGGCACCTGACGGCCACGCAACCACGACACCTGGATAATTCTCACAACAAGCATCCAGTCAACTCCCAGAAACTGGGAGCATCATGAATGGTATGAAAAAGAACGGCCCCGAAGCCAAGCTGCTCGTCGTCGACGACGAACCCAACATCCGTGAGCTGCTCTCCACCTCGCTGCGCTTTGCTGGCTTTGAGGTCGTTGCGGCGTCGAACGGCCGCGAAGCACTCGCAGCCGCGGATCTCCACGCCCCGGACCTCGCGGTCCTGGACGTCATGCTCCCGGACATGGACGGGTTCACCGTCACTCGCCGCCTCCGGGCTGCCGGGAAGCACTTCCCCGTCCTGTTCCTGACCGCCAAGGACGACACCGAGGACAAGGTCACCGGCCTGACTGTGGGCGGGGACGACTACGTCACCAAGCCCTTCAGCCTGGATGAAGTGGTGGCGCGGATCCGCGCCGTGTTGCGCCGCACGCAGCCCATGGAAGACGACGACGCCGTCATCCGCGTCGATGACCTGGAACTCGACGACGACGCGCACGAGGTACGCCGAGGCGGCACCATCATCGAGCTCTCACCCACCGAGTTCAAACTGCTGCGCTACCTCATGCTGAACCCCAACCGGGTGCTCTCCAAGGCGCAGATCCTGGACCACGTCTGGGAGTACGACTTCAACGGGGACGCTTCGATCGTAGAATCCTACATCTCCTACCTCCGGCGCAAGGTGGACATTGATCCCGATGCAGCTGCGTTGATCCAGACCAAGCGCGGCGTCGGCTACGTGCTGCGGACGGCCGAGAAGCGCTGACTTGTTTAACCGTTGGAAGTCGGCGTCCCTCAGGTCGCAGCTGGTCGCCATCATCATGGGTCTGCTGCTCCTTGCCTTGGCCGCCACCGGTGCCGGGACGCTGACGCTCGTCAAGAGCTACCTTCAAGGGCAGGTGGACGACAAGCTCAAGGCCGCCGTCCAGCTCGCCCAGCAGCAACAATCCTTCGCCAACCTGTCTGAGCCCAACCCGACCGTGCCCACGGACTACTCCCTGACTTTGTATTCGCCGGGCTTTCCTCAGAGCATTCTCGGCGGCAGCAGGACCGACCGGCCCAGCATCGCAAACATCACGCCCGCCGAGGCCAAGGACAGGAATTACGCGCCTTTCCAGGTGGGCGGGACAACCGGGGACGATTGGCGCGTCGTAGCCGTCAACGTTGTGGACAACCGGACCGGCCAAAACGCTGTGGTGATCGTGGGACTGCCCTTATCCCCCGTGGACAAGGTCATGGAACACGCCACCCTCGTGGTGGTGGGCGTCGGCCTCCTGACGCTGGTGCTGGCGTTCTTCATCGCCACCTGGACCGTGGCACGCTCCTTCCGTCCCCTCACCCGGGTTGAGAAGACGGCGGCCGCCATCGCCGCCGGTGATCTCTCGCGCCGGGTCGACATCGAGAACCCCGTCACCGAGGTCGGCCGGCTGGGTGGCTCGCTCAACGCGATGCTCGCCCACATCGAATCGTCCTTCGCGGCACGGGCAGCTTCGGAAGCGCGCATGCGGCGATTTGCCGCCGATGCCTCCCACGAACTACGTACCCCTTTGGTCACCATCCGCGGTTTCTCCGAGCTCTACCGCCACGGCGCCCTCGCCACGCCCGAAGACGTGGGTACCGCGATGGGCAGGATCGAGAGCGAAGCCAAACGCATGGGATCCATGGTTGAAGACCTGCTCTTGCTTGCGCGCCTCGATGAACAAAGGCCCCTGCAGCTCAAACCCGTGGACTTGCACCTCCTGGCGAACGACGCCGTCGTCGACTCCCTCGCAACCTCAGGCGCGCGCAAGATCTCACTAACAGGGCTCGACGGCGGGACCGCGGCGCCTGCACCGGTTCAGGGCGACGAAGCCAAGCTGCGCCAAGTCCTGGGGAACCTGGTGGGGAACGCTTTGCGCTACACCCCTGAAGGGTCACCAATTGAGCTCGCCGTCGGGGTTAGGAACACTCCCTCCGGCATGTTCTCCGTCCTTGAGGTGCGGGACCACGGCAGCGGTATTCCGGCCGAGGAGCTGCCCCGGATTTTCGAGCGCTTCTACAGGGCGGATACTTCGCGCACCCGGGAGACCGGCGGCAGCGGCCTTGGACTGGCCATTGTGGCAGCGATCGTAGGGTCCCATGGCGGTACCGTCAGGGTCGAAGAGACCGACGGCGGCGGGGCCACGCTGGTGGTCAGCCTCCCCTTCCAGGACGCCATCTCCGCGATGCCTGAAGACGCGAGCGTAGCCGATGGCGTTGCTGAGGCGGACGTCTCCGACTAGCGCCCGGTGGGTGACGGGGTGACGGGAAGTTATCCACATAGCCGGGTTCGCCTCTGGTTGGGGACGTTTGCCGGCTTTTAGGCTCGTCGTGTGGACCACAAGCCAGCCGCACCCGCGGGACACCTTCAGTTGAAAGGCAACGCCCATGAGCGTTATTTCCGTCGATACCGAACTGCTCCAGCTCAAGTCCACCAACGTCAAAGCCACCGTGGATCGGATTAGCGCCGACGTCCAGGCGATGAAAAGTGGTTTGGACGAACTCCAGGCCACGTGGAAGGGATCAGCGGCCAACAATTTCCAGGCCCTCGTCTCGGAATGGGCGTTGACCCAGAACAAGGTGGAAGCCTCGCTTGCATCCATCAACCTGGCCCTGTCTTCCGCAGCGGCAAGCTACCTGCAAACCGAACAGGGCAACACCCAGCGGTTCAGCTACTAGACGTACCCAGCAAGTAGATGAGGGATTCCGGCGGGGGGCGCATCGGCTTCCCGCCGGATCCATCTTGCCCGCCAGCGTCCGTTTCTGCTTCCGCGTCCCTACTTCTCCGGCGTCGACTGGTGGAAGCGTAAGCGCCATCGGCCGTCGTCGAGCAACCAAATCGAACTCCGGACGGCGGATCCTGCCCGCCCGTAACTTCTGTAACTCAGCAGGATGGTGTTGCTGCAGATACGGTCTGCCGAAATGACCTCTGCCTCCGCGGTTTCCCCTGGATTGTCCTCCAACGCCATCATGAGTTCGTCACGGGACCAAACGCGTCCGGTGCTGCCGATCTCGGTAAAGTCTGGGTGAAGCAAGATCCCTGTTCGCCCGAGGTCGCCCCTGACGTCGGGCCGCAGGAGCTCTCTTTCGAGGCGAACCACCGTGTCCTCGTCCGAGCTTCCGCCACTCCGGGCAAGGGCTCCAGCCTCGTCGTCCCCGGCGAACAAAGTAGGCTCGATGAAGGCTTCCGGCTCCGTGAACGGCTCCGGCCCGGTGCCCAACGCCGGACCGTTGGAAAGATCCTGACTGCCGAATAAGGTGAGGTCCTCACCGTCCTCACCGTCCTCAGCGTCGTCGTGGGGATCGTCGAAGAGGGAGGGCACTTCCGCCCTTACGGTGCGGGATGGGGAAGCCCTTGGCGCTTCGACGGCTCCTGGATAACCGGGTCCGCCAGGGACGACTGTTATGCCTTGCTGGTACGCACTCGCAACGGCCCGGGCGCGCTCGTCGGCGGCCTCGTTGAGCTCGTGGCCCGCGTGGCCTTTGACCCACTCGAACGTATACTTGCGGCCAATGATGGACTGGTCGATGTCTTTCAGCAGATCGACATTCAAGACGGGCTTTCCGTCGGCTTTTCGCCAGCCCTTCCGCTTCCATCCTGGCATCCACTTAGTGATGCAGTTGATGACGTACTGGCTGTCGCAGAGAATCTTCAGCTCTTCATCGGGAATATGCGCCGTGGACCGGAAAAGGTCCAACACCGCCATCAGCTCGCCTTGGTTGTTGGTTCCGTGCGGCCATCCGCCGGCCCTCCAGCAAGAGTCGTTCACATACCAAGCCCAACCAGCAGGCCCGGGATTGCCGAGGGCAGAACCGTCGGCGGCAGCAATAATCGTCATGGTTTCCATCCTGCCAGACCACCCTGACACCCCATCACATCCCCCCGAAGGACGCTCGCTCACTTATGCGGCGAAAATTTCAAACCCTCATGCGGATATGGGGCCCAAACCCAAAGCCCTCCTCCACCAAACGTGAGCGAGCGTCAGCGGGAAACCCACCAAACGTGAGCGAGCGTCGTTAAACGGCGACGACGGCCCCCACCTGAGGCGGGAACCGTCGTCGTGCTTGTGACTAGTGAGTCAGCGCGGGGGGGCTTAGAAGCCGCCCATGCCGCCCATGTCGTCGCCGCCACCCATGGCCGGAGCGTTCTTCTCCGGCTTGTCGGCAACAACGGCCTCGGTGGTCAGGAACAGACCAGCGATGGACGCAGCGTTCTGGAGGGCCGAGCGGGTGACCTTTACGGGGTCGTTGACGCCGGCAGCCAGCAGGTCTTCGTACACGCCGGTGGCGGCATTCAGGCCGTGGCCTGCGGGCAGGCCGCGGACCTTGTCCACCACAACGCCCGGCTCCATGCCGGCGTTGAAGGCAATCTGCTTCAGCGGGGCATCGATGGCAACACGGACGATGTTGGCGCCCGTTGCTTCGTCGCCTTCGAGCTGCAGGTTGGCGAATGCCTTGGCGCCAGCCTGGATGAGGGCAACGCCACCACCAGCGACGATGCCTTCTTCAACGGCAGCCTTCGCGTTGCGGACGGCGTCCTCGATGCGGTGCTTGCGTTCCTTCAGCTCGACTTCGGTTGCGGCACCGGCCTTGATGACTGCAACGCCACCGGCCAGCTTGGCCAGGCGCTCCTGCAGCTTCTCGCGGTCGTAGTCGGAGTCGGAGTTTTCGATCTCGGCACGGATCTGCGCCACACGACCGGCAATGGCGTCGGCGTCGCCGGCACCCTCAACGATGGTGGTCTCGTCCTTGGTGACAACAACCTTGCGGGCGCTGCCGAGCAGTTCGAGGGTGGCGTTCTCCAGCTTGAGGCCGACTTCCTCGGCGATGACCTGGCCACCGGTGAGGATTGCGATGTCGGCGAGCTGTGCCTTGCGGCGGTCGCCGAAGCCCGGAGCCTTGACGGCAACGGACTTGAAGGTGCCACGGATCTTGTTGACGATCAGGGTGGCCAGGGCCTCGCCCTCAATGTCTTCGGCGATGATCAGCAGCGGCTTGCTGGACTGCATGACCTTCTCCAGGACCGCAACGAGTTCCTTCACGTTGGAGATCTTGGAGTTGACGATCAGGATGTACGGGTCTTCGAGGACCGTTTCCTGGCGCTCAGCGTCAGTGACGAAGTACGCGGAGATGTAGCCCTTGTCGAATCGCATGCCTTCGGTGAGCTCAAGCTCCAGGCCGAAGGTGTTGGACTCCTCGACCGTGATAACGCCTTCCTTACCGACCTTGTCGAGGGCCTCGGCGATAAGGTTGCCGATTTCGGTGTCGCCAGCAGAGATGGAAGCCGTGGCTGCGATCTCTTCCTTGGTCTCGATCTCCTTGGCGGAGGCGAGCAGCTCGGAGATAACGGCTTCGACAGCCTTCTCGATGCCGCGCTTGAGGGACAGCGGGTCGGCGCCGGCAGCTACGTTGCGCAGGCCTTCCTTGACCAGGGCCTGGGCGAGAACAGTTGCGGTGGTGGTACCGTCGCCAGCGACGTCGTCAGTCTTCTTGGCAACTTCCTTGACCAGCTCGGCGCCGATCTTCTCGTAAGGATCGTCCAGCTCGATCTCCTTGGCGATGGAAACACCATCGTTGGTGATCGTGGGAGCGCCCCACTTCTTTTCGAGGACGACGTTGCGTCCACGCGGGCCGAGGGTGACCTTGACGGCGTCGGCGAGGATGTTCAGACCCCGCTCGAGACCGCGGCGTGCCTCTTCATCAAATGCAATGATCTTGGCCATAACGGCGGTAGTCCTTTCGGGACAGTCGTTAAGAAGGTGCCTTCACTGCGGTGCCCGCGACGGACGATCCTTCACATTCGGCCTCTGTATGCCGCCGGCTCCGGATCTCACCCCAGCAAGGTGTTCTTTGATCCCCAAGCAAGGCCACCAGCACCCATACGGCCGGGGCCATACGGAGAATTAGCAGTCAATGCTTGAGAGTGCTAATCAATAATTAGCACTCACCTGAGGAGAGTGCAAGCAGCGAGTGCTGGAAACGCCTCGCCGCGCCACGATAGTTCGCTATGGGCACAGCCCATCACGGCGTCCGGGATGCCGTCTCCTTGCCACTCACCCGTGCAGTGTTGTCGGCGCCGTAGGTGAAGACCATGTAGTTGGACGAGGTGACGTCCCCATTGACGTCGAATCCGATGGCCCCGGACTCGCCGTCGTAATCCGGGAGCTTTGCCCCCTTCAACACCTCGACGCAATCCTTGTATGACGCACAGGATGTGCGTTCTTTCGAGGCCGCATCGCCCGACGTCGGACGCACCCCGCCGGACACAGTGGTGAGCCACGCCGCGATCGAGCCCCCGGCGTCGTCGTTCGCGGCTGCAGCGGCAAGCGCCGCGAGAGTGACGGCGTCGAACGTTTCGGCAGCGTACGTCGTGTCCTTGAGATTGGGATCGATGCCCGTCAATCCGGACTGGAACTCAACGCTCGGGAAGACGCCGGGAAGAATTCCGCGCGCACCGTCGAGGCCACCGGCACCGAGCGTGGTTCCGTATTGACGGATGGCCCCGTCGCTCAAGATCAGCTGCTTACCGCCCAGGCCCGCGTTCACGAGCTCGGCCAGTGCTCCGGGGGCACCATCACGGGCAACCACGACGACGGCGTCCGGTGACCCGGACTTGATGCTCGCCGCGGCGGGAGCTGCTTTCCCTGCCGTGAATTCCGCGTTGGACACGGCTTCCATGCCGAGGCTGCGGGCCGCGTCCACGACCGCTCCGGAGACCCGCGTACCGTAGTCCCCGGCTTCGTGGAGGACGGAAATCCTCTTGGCGCCGGCGTCGTGGGCAAGCTTCGCCAGGACGCTGCCTTGGGCGGCGTCAGCGGCCGAGGTGCGGAAGTAGAAGCCGCCACTCTTGTAGCTGCTGAGTCCCGAGGCCGTGTTGGCTGGCGAAATGAGCGGAATCCGGGCGGGAGACAGAACGTCGATGGCTGCGGGCGCATGGCTGGAGTCCGTGGGCCCGACGACGACGTCGGCGTGCGCCGATAGCAATGCCTTGGCCTGGCTCGCCGTATCAGCACTAAAAGCGGCCGCGCTGCTGCCTTCACTTACCCCCGACGCCGGAAGCAATTCGACGGGACTGCCCTTGAATCCGCCTGCATCGTTGATTTGTTTGACGGCCAGCTTCGCGGCCGCCAGCTCAGACTCATTGAGGAATGCGGAACTGCCGCTATTGTCCAGAATCACCCCGATGCGCAGGACCCCGTCGCCGCTCGGAGTAACAGAGCTCAACCTGGCATTGCCGACGGACGCGGAACATCCGGACAGCCCGAGGGCCAAGACCGCAAAGCCTGCAAGAAGAGGCGATACCAACGAAATGACTCGGGACCGGCGCCCTCCAAAGGGCCAGGACAGCCTTGTTGCCGCAATACCCACTAGATAAGCCGCACGCTTTCTGCCTGGGGGCCCTTCTGGCCCTCGCCGAGCTCGAAGTCGACCCGTTGTCCTTCTTCGAGCGCACGGAAGCCATCCATCTGGATAGCGGACCAATGCACAAAGACGTCGTCACCGGACTCATCCACGGTGATGAATCCGTAGCCCTTTTCGGCATTGAACCATTTGACGGTTCCCAAAGCCATGATCCCCACACTTTCAACTAGCAGTGGCCGGCTTCCGGGATCTCCGGGCCAGCTCACAACTACTGTAACCACAGTCACGTTGCAGAAGCGCAACCCTGGGTGTGGGTGGTCGCAATGTTATTGAGGCGTAACCGAGTTGCTACTTGTAGCCTGGGCCCAGAATGACGACCACAGGCTGTTGGAATTCGGCGCTGTCCACGAGGTTTGCGATGCCCAGCAGTTTACCGAGGGCTTCGGCGTTGCCTTTCTGAGCCGGCCCTTTGTAGAAAACCGAAGAGGTCTGCTGGGGCATGCCGCCCCAGTTTGCGATCGTAGACAACGGCCAACCCCCGCCTTGCACTACCCCGGCAACCCGGGCGGCCAGGCCCCCAGTGGTGGTTCCGTTGTAGACCGCGACGGCGGCGGTCTTGTCCAACGGCGCCGTCGTGGGCGTCGGAGCACTGGACGGGGTGTCGCTGGGGCTCGGCTGGCTGGATACCGGGGCCGGGCTGCTGACGGGAGCCGACGCCGCGGCGCTTGGTTGAGGGACGTCCGCGGTGACAACTGCTTGCGGCGTGGTCGTCGAAGTGAATCCAAGCTTTGGAAGGATCAGGAAAGCGACGAGGCCTACGGCCAGCGCAATTCCGCCCAGGAGCAGGACCGGCCACAGTGCCGGGCGGGACGCGGAGGCGACGAGCCGGTGGACACCCTGGCGAGATGAGCTCTGCGGGACGCGGTCGAATTCATCCCGGGCAAATTTGGTCATGGTGAAGCCTTGTCCTTGCTGCTTGCTTGCTGGGGGATCAGCGGGTGCCTTACGCGTCAGAACCGAGACGGCGCGCTGTGCGGGCCCTCTGACGTGACATACGTAGTCTACGCAATCTCTTGACCAGCATAGGATCGTGTGCCAGAGCTTCCTCGGTATCGATGAGGGCGTTGAGGAGCTGGTAGTAATGGGTGGCAGAAAGATCGAAGAGCTCCCTGACGGCCTGCTCCTTGGCGCCGGCGTACTTCCACCATTGCCTTTCCAAAGCGAGCATCTGCTGCTCACGCTCGCCTAGCGGCGAGTCGCTTCGGAGCCCGGTGGACAGGTCTTCGAACACCAATCCAGTTGCTTCGGACGCCATGGGTTCCCGCGCGGGTTCTGCCACGACACACTCCTTCGACGCATTGACTGAAAAAAGTCCCCCGCCAATGGTAACGGGCGAATAACACCGATGTCATTTGCCCCGCCGCCTTCCCGGAGGACGATTTTCCGGCCGAGTCGCTTTCCCCTAGGGCTCCAAGACAGCGACAATGGCTGGGTGTCAGGCGAAGAAGCGTTGTTTGAACTTGAAGCAGAGGATCACTCCCCCGATTTCGGGTCACTCCCGGGAAAAGCCCTGGAAGATTTGATGACCCCGGACTGGGCTGAAGCGCTGTCCGGCGTCGAAAACGAATTGCGTTCGGTGCTGAGCTTCGTGGCAGGCGAGGCCGCCCGAGGAACCCACGTGTTGCCTGCGGCGTCGAACATCCTCCGCGCTTTCCGGCAGCCGCTTGCCGACGTCAAGGTGTTGATCCTGGGCCAAGACCCCTACCCGACGCCGGGACACGCCGTCGGGCTCTCGTTCGCGGTATCGGGGCACGTCCGGCCCATCCCGCGAAGCCTCGCGAACATCTACCGGGAAATGGAGTCCGATCTGGGCCTGCCGCCGCGGGTCCACGGCGATCTTTCGGCCTGGACCGGCCAGGGAGTGCTCCTGCTGAACAGGGTCCTGAGCGTTGGTGCCGGCGCGGCCGGATCGCACCGGGGCAAAGGTTGGGAGGCGATTACGACGGCGGCAGTTGCCGCCGTCGCCCGGCGCCGCACAACTGCCGGGCAACAGAGTCCGCTCGTCGCGATCTTGTGGGGCAAGGACGCCGAAGCGGTGCAACCGCTTCTTGACGGCGCCCCCGCGATCACCTCCGCGCACCCCAGCCCATTGTCGGCATCACGGGGCTTCTTCGGCTCACGCCCGTTCAGCCGAGCCAACGCCTTGCTTCGCATGCAAGGCGCAGATCCCGTCATCTGGGAACTTCCACCGTTGCCCTAGCTTAGGCTTGCCTACATGACATCTTTGCCCGCGACGTCGTCTGCTTCCCGCAATACCCGCCCCCAAGTGAACCTGACTGTGCTGCGCACGGAACAGCTCTCGCCCCACATGGTGCGCATCATTGCAGGTGGACCCGGTTTTGCCGGTTACGCGAACAACGCCTTCGTGGACCGTTACGTGAAGATCGTGTTCCCGCAGCCGGGCGTCGACTATGAGCTGCCATTGGATCTTTGGGCCATCCGCGAGACCATGCCGCGCGATCAGTGGCCGTACACGCGCACCTACACCATCCGCTGGGTGGACGAGGCTGCCCAGGAACTGGCCATCGACTTTGTGGTCCACGGCGATGAGGGCCTTGCAGGTCCCTGGGCCATGGCGGCCCGGCCCGGCGACGCGATGGTCTTCACAGGACCGGGCGGCGCCTACAACCCAGCGCCCGACGCCGATTGGTACCTTTTCGCGGGCGACGACGCCGCACTGCCGGCCATCGCGGCGTCGATCGAATCCCTGCCACCCACCGCGACGGGCGTCGCTTTCCTGGAGGTCGACAGCGAGGCTGACATCCTCGACATCGCCGCGCCCGACGGCCTCGAGTTGCGCTGGCTCCTGCGCTCGGGAGTCCCGGCCGGGTCAAGCCACATCCTGCTCGATGCCTTGGGTGAAGCCAAGTGGCTGCCGGGCCGGGTGGATGTTTTTGCACACGGTGAACGCGGCTACATGAAGGGCTTGCGGGATATCTTCTTCAAGCAGCGCGGGCTGGAGCGTTCCCAAGTGTCGCTCTCCGGATACTGGGCCCAAGGGCGGGTCGAGGACGATTTCCAAGCCGAGAAAAAACTGCCGATCGGGCAGATCTAGCGGCCCTTACCGGCGTCGAGCGCGGCCCTAGCGTCGGCGAACGCGGCGGCGCTCGTTGCTGGCCAGCCCCTTGGTCAACGGCCGGGCGAGGTTGTCGCCCAACACAATTCCCGCTGCCACACCCAGCACGATTGCTCCCGCGTTGAGCATGCCACCCGAGCCCAGCAAGACGTCCGCTTCCTGCACCGTCAACACATACATGGAACGGAATATCTTCAGACCAGGCAACAGGATGAGTGCTGCAGGGACTGCCACCACGAGTTGCGGAGCTCCAAGCCTGAGCGCCACCATCCGGGCCAGCAGGCCGATGACCACCGCCGAAATCGCAGGCGAGAGACGATCCCCCAGACCGAGGTTGGCAGCCCCCCACAAGATGAAGTAGCCCACCAAACCGACTGCCGCCGTCGGGAGCAGAAGTTTGAGCAGTGTCTGCTCGGTGATGCCGATGGCAATCACTGCGACGGCGATCAAGATCGCCTGCCCCCACAATGGATACGCCTCGGGGAATGTTTGCGTGACGTCGATCGGGACGCTGCCGGACAGATCACCGACCACCACCGCGACAGCGATCCCCGCAACGATCGCACCGAAGGTGAGAATGGTGGACAGGAATCGCCCGGCCGCTGTGACCGGGAATCCGTTGATGGCGTCTTGCACCGAAGAGACGAGCCGTCCCGTTGGCAACAAGAGGAGAATGCCGCCCGCGACCACGATCGAGGGCGGGATGTCCGCCCCGGCCCAGCGCAGCATGAGCGCAATGAACGTCACCAGGAAGGCACAGGCCGCTGTCACGAAGAAGTCCGGCGTGCGCCATTTGCCCAATTGCCTGGCGACAAGGTTGACGAGCATGTTGGAGACGAAAGCCAAGGCAGACGCTCCAAGGCCCCCACCCAGCACCCCGACGAAAACAGCGGAGAAGACGCCGAACGCCATGGTGACCATCCACCGGGGGAAGGGCTTGCTTCTTCGAATAATGTCATCCAGGCGGCGCACGGCCTCCGCCCTGCCCACTCCTCCGGCCACGATGTCCGTCACGAGCTGGTGGACCTCGGCCAAACCGGCGTAGTTGTTGGTCCAGGAGCGGACCACCCGGAGCAGGGTGATCGGAGTCTGGTCCTTGGGCGCATAGTTGATCTGTACCGACTGGTTGGTGATGTCGACTTCGATGTTCTTCAAACCGAGTGCGGCAGTGACCGCAATGATGCTGGTCTCGACTTCCAAGGCACCGGCCCCGTAACGGAACATGGATTCGGCCATGTGCAACGCGAAGTCAATGGTCTTGCGGGCCGAAGCATCAACCCCGCCCACATGAATGGTGGGGTTGGCGTAGGGACTGCCGGCAAGTCGGTCCACGATGCTCAAGGGGGCCGTGGGCGGGTTCTCGCCCTGCACGAGCCTGCGAAGCATGCGTTTGGCGTTGACGTTCTGGCGCACCTGGGATGGCTTGAGCGGCTGCGTCTTGGGCAAGCCGTCCGTGCTGGGCCTATTGTCGGGGCGGTCAGTCACGCAGGTATTCCTCCAAAGAGCGGGATTCCTCCAAGTATGGTGTTTTTCACCGGCCGTAGATCGCGCGGCGATTCTAGTAGAACTGCTGGCCCGTCCGGCGGGTGTAGATCTGCCGGGCGATGCGTTCTCCAGCGGCGGTCCAGAGCTTGTATTTCAGGGGGCTGATGACCTGGTCGTAGCAGCCCACGAAGTCGGTGACGGTCTTGCTGAAGCTGGTCTTGAACAGACCGAGGCCGTGGAACGGGTGCGTGGTGTCCTTGAGCCGGTCCGCTGGCGGAGTGCCGCAGAAATCGTACTCCGTGCAGCCCAGCTCCTTGACTTGGTTGATGGCCGTCCACTGGACCAAGTGCGAATCGCCGTACTGTGAGCGCTTCTGCAGCGATCCGCCGTCCTTGTACGTGCCCTTTCGGCCGTAGTTGATGACGAAGGCCCCCACCGAAGGAACACCGTTTTCGAAGACAAACAGGAGCCGGCCCTGGCCACGGTCCATGAAATTGGTCCAGAACTGGCGGTAGTACCCGAACTCGCGGACCCGTACTTGGGACTTCGCCTCGACGGTGTTGGTCATGAGGGCATACATGGAGCGGAAGTTCTCTTCCGTGGGTTCCATGGTGTGGACCTCGACGCCTTCGCGGATGGCCCTCCGGACGGCGTTGCGGCCGCGGGAATGGAGGTTACGCAGAAGCTGGTTCTCCTCCGGAGAAATGTCCAACAAGGCGGTGGAGTCGTTCGGCTGCAGGTTGGGAGTCTTGACCACTCCGGTGTACTCGATCGCGTCCCGCGATTCCGGGCTGAGGACGATGTCCGGTTCGATCTTGACGGCGAACACCCCGAGCCTGTCCCGCTTCACGAATTCCGCGTTGGCCCTGATGATCCCCGGGATGTCCTCGACGCCGGCAACGTCCGGGCCCTTGATCAGGTACCAGAGCTTGCCGAGCAGCGGAAAGGACTTCTCCAGGACCAGGTTGTAGCTGCTGTAGTCCGGGGTTTCATAAACGAGGTGCAGGGGCTTCCAGCCGAAGTGCTGCTTGACGTCTGCGAACGCCTCGGATTGGAGGAGGTTGCCTCCGTTGGGATTGGCCGTGACGTATTTGTCCCAGTGTTCGATTTCTTCGGCGGTGGCAAAGCGTGCGGTAAATTCTCGCAAGGGGGCCGTGTCCAATCAGTTGCGTACGTGAGGCAGCAGGCACCGGTGTGCGGCGCAGGCGTTTCAGTCTCAAGTCTATCGGCCTCCCAAGATAGCTACGGCCTGTTCCGCCCGGGGCCCCGGAACCCTCCGGTTCACAGCCAGGGCAAAGGTTCCCCAAAGTGCACAACTATTCCGGCGGCGGAGAGTGGTTATAACCCGCTGAACAAGGAGGACCCGATGATCGTCTACCGCCCCATTCCACCGCTCTCCGCAAGCCGCAGCAACAGCTTGTGGTCGGTATTCGCAGCCATGGCATCGGCAGCATTGTTGGGCCCCGCTTGGCCGTCCGGTGCCCGACGCGCCAAACATAGTGCGCGACGCGCCGAACATCAAGAGGCCGGCGGGCTACTCCCCTAGCATTCGACGACGTTGACGGCAAGGCCGCCCATGGCGGTTTCCTTGTATTTGGAGGACATGTCCTTGCCCGTTTCGCGCATGGTCACGATAACCTCGTCCAGGGACACACGGTGGGTGCCGTCACCCCAGAGCGCCATCTTCGCGGCGTTGATGGCCTTCGCCGCGGCGATCGCGTTTCGTTCGATGCAAGGGATCTGCACGAGCCCGCCGATCGGATCGCAGGTCAGGCCCAGATTGTGTTCCATCGCTATCTCGGCCGCGTTCTCCACTTGTCCCGGGGAACCGCCCATGACTTCGGCCAAGCCCGCGGCGGCCATCGAGGACGCCGAGCCGACCTCGCCTTGGCAGCCGACTTCGGCACCGGAGATCGAGGCTTGCTCCTTGTAGAGCACCCCGACGGCGCCCGCGGCGAGCAGGAACTTCACGATCGTCTCGTCGCGGTCCTGCTGCGTGGCTTTGTCCATGCCGGGGGCGAAGTGCAGGGCGTAGTACAGCACTGCGGGGATGATCCCGGCGGCACCGTTCGTGGGGGCGGTGACCACGCGGCCGCCCGAGGCGTTTTCCTCGTTCACGGCCAGGGCGATCAGGTTCACCCATTCCTGCCAGTA
The DNA here is from genome assembly GCF_039539965.1 of Arthrobacter methylotrophus. NCBI lineage: Bacteria > Bacillati > Actinomycetota > Actinomycetes > Micrococcales > Micrococcaceae > Arthrobacter > Arthrobacter methylotrophus. The sequence continues at coordinate 3,549,537 of NZ_BAABED010000001.1, forward strand.
CTTCGGGTCCCGATAGTCGGGGTCCTGGTCCTTGGTTTCCTTCAGGAGCCGTTCGTGCCAGTCAGGAGCCCGACGGCGAACCTTGAGTCCGCCGGGCAGCACCCCTTCGCGCTTCAGCGACGTTTCGACGCAGGCCACCATGACGGAGTAGATGTGCAGCAGTCCTTCGCGGATGTCCTCTTCGCTCCGGGAGGCCCGTTCGTTGATGAACATGATGTCCGAAATGCCGAGTCCCTTGGAGGAGCACCGGCCCATGAGTTCGGCGGCGGTGCGGAAGGGCAGCGGGAGTTCCTTCTTGGACTCCTCCAGTTCCTTCTGGGCTGCGTCTTCCTCGCCCTCGCGGACGATGAACCCACCGCCCACGGAGAAGAACGTTGCTTCATGCAGCACTTCGCCGTCGGCGTCGGAAACGGAAAACTTCATTCCGTTCGTATGCCGGGGCAGGACCGTGAGGGGGTGGAGGATCATGTCCGACTCCCCATACGGCAGGGCCACCCCGGATTCTGGATCGACTGCGCCGCCAAGGTTCAGGGTCCCGGTTTCGGCGATCGAGACGAGGCGTTCCTCCACTTCCTCGGGCAGGATCTGCTCCGGATGGAAACCCTCCAGACCCAACAGCACCGCAGTCATCGTGCCGTGGCCGCGGCCCGTGGCGGCCAGGGAACCGTACAGATCAACGCGCAGGGAAGCAACCCGCTCCAAGGCACCGGAATCCTTGAGTTCGCCCGCGAAGACAGCGGCAGCACGCATCGGCCCCACGGTATGCGAACTCGAAGGACCAATCCCGATAGAGAAAAGATCGAAGACGCCAACAGCCATGTTGGTTCCTAACTAGATAATTGGGGGCGGCGGGTGTAGTGACCAAAAGCCCGAAGGCCGTTGGATCCGGCAGGCGCGCCGGATCCAACGGGCCAAAGGAGAACCTCAGCTAAGGTTCGCAACACCCGGGTAGAGCGGGTGCGCGGCGGCGAGGGCCTCCACGCGGTGACGCAAACCGGAAAGGTCGGCATCGGCGTCGGCGATCAGTGCCTCGGCAATGATGTCCGCAACCTCGCGGAACGCTGCTTCACCGAAGCCGCGCGTGGCCAGCGCCGGGGTGCCGATCCGCAGACCGGACGTCACCATCGGCGGACGCGGGTCGAACGGAACCGCGTTGCGGTTGACGGTGATATCGATCGCGGCGAGGCGGTCTTCGGCCTGCTGACCGTCGAGTTCGCAGTTGCGCAGATCCACGAGCACCAGGTGCACGTCCGTGCCGCCGGAAATCACGGAAATCCCCTTCGCAGTGACGTCGGGCTGGACCAGGCGCTCGGCCAGGATCCGGGCACCAGCCAGAACACGCTCCTGGCGTTCCTTGAACTCCGGCGAGGCGGCGATCTTGAAGGCCACTGCCTTGCCGGCAATCACGTGCTCCAACGGACCACCCTGCTGGCCGGGGAAGACCGCGGAGTTGATCTTCTTGGCGATGTCGGCGTCGTTGGAGAGGATGATGCCGCCGCGCGGACCGGCGAGGGTCTTGTGCGTCGTGGACGTCGTGACGTGTGCGTGCGGGACCGGGGACGGGTGCAGACCAGCGGCGACGAGGCCGGCGAAGTGCGCCATGTCCACCATCAGATAAGCGCCCACGAGGTCCGCGATCCGGCGGAACTCGGCGAAATCCAGCTGACGCGCATATGCCGACCAGCCAGCGACGATCAGCGCCGGCTTGTGCTCCAGCGCCAGTCGCTCCACTTCCGCCATGTCGATCCGGTGGTCCTCTTCGCGGACCTGGTACGGGACAACGTTGTACAAGCGGCCGGAGAAGTTGATCCGCATGCCGTGGGTAAGGTGTCCACCGTGTGCCAGGTTCAGGCCCATGATGGTGTCGCCCGGCTTGATGAGCGCGTGCATGACCGAAGCGTTCGCCTGGGCACCGGAGTGCGGCTGCACGTTCGCGTACTCGGCACCAAACAGCGCCTTCACACGGTCGATTGCGAGCTGCTCGATGACGTCCACGTGCTCGCAGCCACCGTAGTAGCGCTTGCCCGGGTAGCCTTCGGCATACTTGTTGGTCAGGACCGAACCCTGCGCCTGCATGACGGCCACGGCGGTGTGGTTCTCCGAGGCGATCATTTCAAGGCCTGAACGTTGACGGTTCAGTTCGTCGTCGATCTTCGCCGCGATCTCCGGATCCAGCTCGGACAACAGCGCGTCAAGGCTCGGCGAAACAACTTGCTCGAACACGGCGTTCTCGGTGCCGGCGGCCCCGGTTACGGCGCTCACAGCTCGCCACCGTTCTTCGCAGCGTATTCCTCCGCCGAAAGCAGCGGACCGTCGGACTCGGCGGCCACCTTGAAGAGCCAACCCGCACCGTAGGGATCGTTATTGATCAGTGCGGGATCGTCGACGACGGCGGAGTTCACTTCGGTGATCTCGCCCGTCACCGGGGAGTACAGGTCCGAAACGGACTTGGTGGACTCAACCTCGCCGCAGGTCTCCCCAGCGGTCACAGCAGCGCCGACCTCGGGCAAGTCAACGTACACGATGTCGCCGAGGGCATCAGTGGCCACGGCGGAGATACCGACAGAGACAATGTTCGATCCGGCGTCGCCGGAGTCGCGGGCAACCCACTCGTGCTCGTCGGAATACTGCAGTTCAGGTGCAACTTTTGCCATGTGTTTTTTCCTTTACGTTATGAAGCTCTGGGTCTAAATCAAGCGTGATCGGCCTAGCGGATTGGAGCTACTTGGCCCGCTTGTAGAACGGCAATGCCACGACTTCGAAGGGTTCTGCCTTGCCGCGGAGGTCAACGTCAACCGGCGTGCCGAGTTCGGCGTGTTCGACGTCGACATATGCCAGTGCCACGGGGTGTCCGAGGGTGGGGCTGGGCTGACCGGAGGTGACTTCGCCGACCACCACGCCGTCCTTGAGGACCGGGTAGTGGCTGCGACCGGCGCGTCGGCCCAGGCCCTTGAGGCCAACCAGCTTACGGCCGCTCGTGGAACCTGCCCCCTGAGCCTTCAAAGCTTCCAGGGCGGCACGGCCCACGAAGTCGCTTTCCTTGGCGAGCGAGACTACTGGACCCAGTCCTGCCGAGAAGGGGTTGCCTTCGCGGGAGAGCTCATTGCCGTAGAGCGGCATGCCGGCTTCGAGGCGCAGCGAGTCACGCGAAGCCAGACCTGCGGGGATCAGCTCGCCGTCCTCGGCAACGGCTGCGATGGCCTGCCACAGAGCCGCGGCGGCGTCGTTGTCCACGAAGATTTCGAAGCCGTCCTCGCCCGTGTAGCCGGTGCGGGCAAGCAGCAGTTCCGTAGTGTTCCCGGCAAAGGTGAACGGCACCTCGACGGCGGCGTAGTACTTGAGCTCGGTGACGACGGAGTGCTGTTCGGCTGGCACCAAGCGGAGGAGGATCTCTTCCGCTTTGGGGCCCTGGACGGCGATCAGCGAGGTTGCCGCGGAGGCGTCCTCGACGACGACGTCGAAGTTGGCGGCCCGTTCGGCGAGGGCTGCGGCAACCACAGGGGCGTTGCCGGCGTTCGGCACCACCAGGAACTTAGTCTCCCCGCGGCGGTAGGTGATGAGGTCGTCGATGATGCCGCCGTCTTCCTGGCAGATCAGCGAGTACTTGGCTTTGCCCACTGACATGGCGGAGATCTTGCCCACCAGGGCGTAGTCCAGGAACGCGGCGGCTTCGGGGCCCGTGACCCAGACTTCGCCCATGTGGGACAGGTCGAACAACCCGGCGGACTGGCGGACGGCGTGGTGCTCTGCCAGCTCGGAGGAGTACTTCAGGGGCATTTGCCAGCCACCGAAATCGGTGAAGGAAGCGCCGAGCTTCTTGTGCTCTTCGTAGAGCGCAGTGTAGTTCTCAGTCATCACGAAATCCTTAGTCTTCAAACTCGGAAAGGGGAGGGCAGGAGCAGACCAGGTGACGGTCGCCTGCGGCGCCGTCAATGCGGCCCACGGGCGGGAAATACTTGTCCTGCTTGAGGTGGTGGACCGGGAACACTGCCTGCTCACGCGAGTATTCACGGTTCCAGTCAGAGCTCACGACGGCGGCCGCGGTGTGCGGCGCGTGGCGCAGCGGGCTGTTTTCCACCGTGAAGTCCCCGTGGGCAACCTGGTCGATTTCCTTGCGGATGGCAATCATGGCCTCGATGAAGCGGTCGATCTCGCCGAGGTCCTCCGACTCGGTGGGCTCCACCATGAGGGTGCCTGCCACCGGGAACGCCAGGGTGGGGGCATGGAAACCGTAATCGATGAGGCGCTTGGCCACGTCTTCCGCGGTGACGCCGGTCTTGGCCGTCAGTTCGCGCAGGTCCAGGATGCACTCGTGGGCCACGAGTCCGCCTTCACCCGTGTAGAGAACGGGGAAGTACTCGTTGAGGCGGGAGGCGATGTAGTTCGCGGCGAGCAGCGCGGACTTTGTGGCCTCAGTGAGGCCTTCGCCGCCCATGAGCTTCACGTACGCCCAAGAGATCGGCAGGACACCGGCCGAACCGAACCGCGAAGCCGAGATCGGGACGCCGTTGCCCTCGGCCCAAGCCGCTGCGTTACCGGGCATGAACGGCGCCAGGTGTGCCTTGGCCGCGACCGGGCCAACGCCCGGTCCGCCGCCGCCGTGGGGGATGCAGAACGTCTTGTGCAGGTTCAGGTGGGACACGTCGCCGCCGAACTTGCCCGGCTGGGCCAGGCCCACCAGGGCGTTCAGGTTGGCGCCGTCGATGTACACCTGGCCGCCGGCCGCGTGCACGGAGTCGCAGACCTCGCGCACGTCGGCGTCGTACACGCCGTGGGTGGACGGGTAGGTGATCATGATGGCCGAGAGGACGTCCTTGTGGGCCTCGATCTTGGCCTGCAGGTCCTCGTGGTCGATGGTGCCGTCAGCAGCGGTTGCCACCACCACCACCTTCATGCCGGCCAGCACTGCGGAAGCCGCGTTGGTGCCGTGGGCCGAGGCCGGGATGAGGCAGACGTTGCGCTGGTCATCGCCGCGCGAGCGGTGGTAGCCGCGAATCGCCAGAAGGCCCGCGAGTTCGCCTTGGGAACCGGCGTTGGGCTGGATGGAGACTTGGTCGTAGCCGGTGATCTCGGTCAGCTGGGACTCGAGGTCGGCGATCAGCTCACGCCAGCCTTCGGTCTGGGAGTCCGGAGCAAACGGGTGGATCGAGGCGAACTCCGGCCAGGAGATGGCTTCCATCTCGGCAGTGGCGTTCAGCTTCATGGTGCACGAACCCAACGGGATCATGGTGCGGTCCAGAGCGAGGTCGCGGTCCGAGAGCTTGCGGATGTAGCGCAGCAGCTGGGTTTCTGAACGGTGGGTGTTGAACACCGGGTGCTGCAGGTAATCGGAAGAACGTTCGACGGCGGCATCCAGGGCGAACCCCTCGCCGTCACTGGACACAGGGGCACCGAAGGCGGCGACAACGTCGGCGAGGATCGCCGTCGTCGTTGTTTCATCAACAGACACGCCGACCGTGTCGGCGTCGATACCGCGCAGGTTGATCCCCTTCGCTTCCGCAGAAGCGACGATCTCGGCAGCCTTGCCCGGGACCCGGACGGTGACGGTGTCGAAGAAGCTGCCGTGCAGAACCTCAAGGCCGGCGGCCTTCAAGGACGTGGCCAAGGTCCGAGCGTGGTTGTGGGCGGTTTCGGCGATCGCCTTCAGGCCGTCCGGGCCGTGGTAAACGGCGTACATCGAGGAGACGATGGCCAGCAGCGCCTGCGCGGTACAGATGTTGGACGTGGCCTTCTCGCGGCGGATGTGCTGCTCGCGGGTCTGCAGCGCCAGGCGATACGCGGGAGTCCCGGCGTCGTCCTTGGAAACTCCCACCAAGCGGCCCGGCATCGAGCGCTCGAGGCCCTTCTGGACGGCCATGTAGGCGGCGTGGGGGCCACCGAAGAACAGCGGAACGCCAAAGCGCTGGGTGGAACCGACGGCGATGTCGGCGCCCTGCTCGCCGGGAGGCGTGATCAGGGTGAGGGCCAGGAGGTCCGCGGCAACGGTGACGAGTGCGCCGCGTTCCTTGGCGGCGGCGATCACGGCGGAGTGGTCGAACACGCGGCCGGAAACGCCCGGCTGCTGGAGGACGATACCGTTGATGTCGCCGTCGGGCAGGCCTTGGGACAGATCGGCGATCTCGACCTCGAAGCCCAGCGCCTCGGCGCGGCCCTTGACGATGGCGATGGTCTGCGGGAGGCAGTCGGCGTCGAGGACGGTCTTGCCTGCGGCCGCGTTCTTGTTCTTGTTGGCCCTGCGCATCATGAGGACTGCCTCGGCGACGGCGGTGGCTTCGTCCAGCAAGGAGGCGTTGGCGATGGGCAGGCCCACGAGGTCCTGGACCATGGTCTGGAAGTTCAGCAGCGCCTCGAGGCGGCCCTGGGAAATCTCCGGCTGGTAGGGCGTGTAAGCCGTGTACCACGCTGGGGATTCGAGGACGTTCCGGCGGATCACCGGCGGAGTGACGGTGTCGTAGTAGCCCTGGCCGATCATCTGCACGGCCGTCTTGTTCTTGGCCGCCAGCTTGCGCAGTTCAGCGAGGACTTCGACCTCGCTGAGGGCGTCCTGGAGCCTTAGGGCGACGTCCTGGCGGATGTCGTTGGGAACCGCGGTGTCAACGAGCGAATCGACACTGTGGTATCCAACAGACTTGAGCATGACGTCAATGTCGGCTTGGCGCCGGGCGCCGATATGCCGGTCAACGAATGTGGTGGAGGTTGAACTAACCGTCACGAAGGAACTCCATTACTAAGGCGGCGTGGGTACGCCACAGCTAATCGGGTTCCTCCCCGCTCTGTATTGGACCTGAGAGTTTCCGCAAATCCGCGCTTTCGCACTGCTTCGCTTGCACCGTCGGTGAGCACAGCGCCGTCGGGTGTCACGGACACCGGTGGACAGCGTGCTGCTTTCCAGAGTTGCCTTGCCGCGGCGGTGCGTGGGCCTGAGAGATTCCTGGGGAGGATTTGCTCCTACGGCGCCTGCATCACATGCCTGCAGGACTCTCCCGCCGCAGATCAAAGGCGTATTCAGTTGTGTGAAATGACTGTGTGAATCGACCGTGGCTGCCGGTGACGACTGCCACAACTACCAATTGTCCTATGGACTGCCCGTGTCCGCAAATAATGTCATCGTCGTCGCCCGGCTTTCCCAACTAGCTCGCAGTTGTTGTCGCTTTGAGGGCTCAAAACGACGTTAACTGCGAGCTAGTTGGGCCGGCGCTTAGTTTCGGAGGCGTTCGACGGCGGCAAGCAGCGCACCGACGTCGGTGTTCCTCGCGCTGGCCTTGACTTCCGCATCGCCAGCGCCGCCTTCAAGCATCGCATTGAAGTAGAGCCCATCACCCATATATCGGACCGCCTTGGCCATCTCGGGGCCCACTTCCTCGGCGAGCACATCCAGCCATTGTTGCTGGATCCCGGCGAAGCGCCTGCGGGTTTCTTGATGCGCCACCTCCGCGAGCCGTGTGGCTGCCACAAACACCCGGTCCAAGGGGGTGTCCGCCCAAAGGGAGGACTTGATGAAGAACGCGGCCGCACCTTCGGGAGCTGCCTTCATTGCCTCGATGTCCTGTGCTGCCAGCCTGTCCATGCGTTCCAGCAAGGAGCTGATCATGGCTTCCTTGTTGGGGAAATGGTAGAGCAAGCCGCCTTTGGAGACTCCTGCGCGTTTGGCGACGGCGTCAAGGGTGGCAGCTCGCTCCCCCACCTCGATCAGCAGTGCTTCAAAGGCATCCAGGACAGCGTCCCGGGCAATAGGTTTTCGCGGCATGGTGTCCATCATCCCTCAGTTGGATACAGTAGATTGAAACTATACCGTCCAGACGGTATAGTAACGTTCATGTTCAGCCCGTCCACAACCCAGTACCCACGCATCCCCTCGACCCAGTCCGCCCCCTGGCGCGATTGGGCTGCCTTGACACTCCTGATGTTCCCCGTGCTGCTGGTGGCTGTGGACAATACCGCGCTCACATTTGCCCTGCCGGCAATCGCACGGACACTGGAGGTCGGCGGCGTGCAGTTGCTGTGGATCGTCGACGTCTATGCGCTGGTGCTGGCTGCGTTACTCGTGTCCATGGGCAACCTGGGAGACCGGATCGGCCGCCGCCGATTGCTGATGATCGGCAGCACTGGCTTCGCGGCCGTTTCCGCAGCCACCGCTTTCGCACCGTCAGCCGAATGGCTCATCGCCGGACGCGCTGGCATGGCGATCTTCGGAGCCATGCTCATGCCGTCCACGCTTTCCCTGATCCGCAACATCTTCCCGGACCCTAACCGCCGCCGTCTTGCCGTCGCGATATGGGCCGCGGGATTCTCCGGCGGCGCAGCGCTCGGGCCGATCTTCGGCGGCTGGCTCGTGGAGCACTTCTGGTGGGGAGCCGTCTTCCTGGTAGCCGTGCCCCTGCTACTGCCCCTGCTCGCCTTCGGCCCGGCTTTCATCCCCGAGTCCAAGGATCGCAATCCGGGCAAGCCGGACATCGCCAGCATTGTGCTATCCGTCCTGACCATGGCGCCCGTGGTCTATGGCGTCAAAGAGTTCGCAACGCACGGATTCGGGCCGGGACCTGCAACCTACATGGCGTTCGGCGTGGCTATGGGAATCGCTTTTGTCCGCAGGCAGCGCTCTTTGGCTTCTCCCATGCTGGACGTGAAGCTTTTCCGGAACAAGGTGTTCAGCACGGCGATCACCGCCAACGTCCTGTCCCTGTTCTCCATGACCGGCTTCATCTACTTCTTCGCACAGCATCTGCAGCTCGTCGAAGGCCAGTCCCCCATGCAGGCTGGAATCGCGATGCTTCCGGCGCTGCTGGCCACCATCGTGGCGGGCCTGGCGGTGGTTCCGCTGGTCAAGCGGATCCGTCCGGGAGTGGTCGTGGCGGCCGGACTCACCCTCAGTGCCGCGGGATACCTCGTGGCTGCCGTGGGCAACCACGGCCAGGGGCCCGGGTACCTCCTGACGGCACTCCTCCTGCTCGCCTTGGGGGTTGGCTCGGCGGAGACCATTTCCAATGACCTCATCCTGGGTGCTGTTCCCGCCGACAAGGCCGGAGCGGCATCGGCGATCTCCGAGACAGGATACGAACTCGGCTCGCTACTGGGCACAGCCGTGCTCGGCTCCATACTGACGGCGTCCTATCAGCACCACCTGCTGCTTCCCGTCGAATTGTCCGGGCATGCCGCGGAACGTTCCCGGGAGACGCTCGCAGGAGCCATGGACACCGCAGCCGCCCTGCCGCAGCCACTGGCAGGGACCCTGACCGCCGCCGCCCGGGCCGCCTTTGAATCGGGCGTCCACATCACAGCGGCGATCGGGCTGGTACTGATGGCGGGAGCGGCACTCCTTGCCGCCGTCGTACTTCGCCGCGTGCCGACCGCGCGCTGAGCGGTGTTCGGGTCGCCTACGCCTGCGAAATCCGCACCATGTTGCCCGAAGGATCACGGAAGGCGCAGTCGCGGGGACCCCACGGCTGGTCGATGGGCTCCTGCATGACCTCAGCGCCGGACGCCCGGACCTTTTCAAAGAGGGTATCGACGTCGTCGGAGCGGAAGACGATCGGCCCCAGGACGCCCTTGGTGACAAGCTCCTGGAGGGAATCGCCGTCGGCCTTGGAGCGGCCCGCGTGCGGTTCGGAAAGAACGATCTCAACCCGCGGCTGATCCGTGCTGCCGAGCGTCACCCACCGGAAGCCACCTTGGGCGACGTCGTTGAGCACCTCGAGGCCGAGAGCGTCCCGATAGAAGGTGAGCGCTTCGTCCGGGTCGTTGACAGTGATGTGTGAGTACTGCAGTGAAATAGTCATGGCAATGACGTTAGTCCGCGGACACGGCGAGCGCTTCTTGAATCCTGCTCGCTTCTTTCCGGGCAGCTTGCTCGTTGCGGCGGGGCCTCGTGCGGATCTTCGCGACGCAAGCGGGCATGGCGGCCACGGCGAGGTGCTCCCGGGAACGGTAGATACTGGGGGTCACTCCCACCAGCTCGGTGAAACGCGAACTGAAGGAGCCAAGGGACGTACAGCCGACCTCCATGCACGCGTCGGTCACGCTCATTCCGCCGCGGAGGAGCGCCATCGCGCGCTCGATCCGGCGGGTCATGAGGTAGTTGTAGGGAGTCTCCCCATAAGCGGCCCGGAACTGCCGCGAGAAATGTGCCGGCGACATAAAGGCATGGCTCGCCATGGTGGGTACGTCGAGGGGTTTTGCGTACTCGCGGTCGATCAGGTCACGGGCCCGCCGCAAGTCGGTGAGCCTGGCAAGGTCCTCCGGGGTCATGCCACGAGCGTACCTCGGCCCGCTGGGCTTTTCCACGGAGCTTACGGGCCACGGAGCTTGTTGCCCGCGTTAGCTTGCGGCAGATCTGCGTCTCTCCGGCCGTTAGTGCAGGGGCGCCGGCCGCACGCGCACGGGAGCCAGAATTCCGATGATCATGATGGCCGTCATGGAACCGGCCGCCATGATCGCCGCGAGCACCACGATCTGGAAGCGTCCCGCTTCGAGCGGAGAGACACCGCCGAAGATTGCGCCGACGAACGCCCCCGGCAAGGTGACAAGTCCCGTCGTCTTGGTTTGATCGGTGGAGGGGATGAGCGCCGAATAGACCGTGCGCCGGGCGAGATCGAGTGTTGCCTGGCGTGGAGTCGCACCGAGCGCGAGCCAGCCTTCCACCTCCTCCCAATGCTCGTCCACCGACTCTTTGAAACGCCTGCCGGCAAGGACAGCGATGGTCATTCCGTTGCCGATCACGATCCCGCCGATCGCGAGCGCGTAGCGGGGGGTGAACGCGATGGCCCCCGTAGCGAAAATGACGGCGAGGGTTATTGCGATGCCGGCGGCCATCGAGCCGCTGACGAGGCCCAAGTGGGGCATGCTCCAGCCGATGCGGCGGGTGGCAACCATCGCGGCCACTGCAAACATGACGAGAAGTGCGACGGCGACCCATAGCGGGCTGGAGATCACTCCCCCGAGAATGAAACTGATGGCGGCGAGCTGGACGGCTCCGCGGAGGATAGCCAGGGCAGGTGCGAAGGGGTGCGGGGTCTTGAACGCCAAGAGTAGCGTCAACGTGGCTGCCATCAGGATGCCGACGCCAAGGAAAGTCGGCAGGAATTCGGCGAAACCGGGCATGGAGCCAGCTTAGCGACTGCCGCAAGACACTTGGCCTTGCGGTTAATATCGACAAGTGTAAATATATACAGGTGTCTATGTCATTGGAGTTAACGCCCGTCCAAGCGATTGCGTGTTGTTCGCCCCTTTCGAGGGTGCCGTTGTCCGAATCGGAAGCGGACGGGATCGTGCCCCTGCTGAAGGCGTTGGGCGATCCGGTGCGGTTGCGGCTGATGTCCTTGGTAGCGTCCCACGCCGGCGGCGAAGCCTGCGTGTGCGACCTCAACGACGCCTTTGAGCTTTCGCAGCCGACCATCAGCCACCACCTGAAGGTCCTGCACGAGGCAGGTCTGCTGGATCGGGAAAAGCGCGGCGTGTGGGTCTACTACCGTGCGCGCACCGATGCGTTGGAGAACCTTGCCGCACTCATCGGGGGAAAGAGCCTGTGAGCGTTCTCCAGCGGCGGGCCCTGGCGGAGTTCGTCGGCACCGCCTTTCTGGTCATGGCCGCGGTCGGCTCCGGCGTGATGGCCTCGCGCCTGTCCCCGAACGACGTCGGACTGCAGCTCCTGCAGAGCAGCATCGCCACGGGCGCCGCACTCGTGGCGCTGATCCTGGCCCTGCAGCCGGTCTCGGCATCCTTCAATCCGATAGTCACTTTGGTCGAGCGTTTCCTGGGGATGGTGGACACACGCACCGCCATGGGACTGATCGTCGCCCAATTCGCCGGGGGCCTGGCTGGAGCAATACTCGCCAACCTCATGTTCGGTCTCGACGCCGTAACCCTGTCCTCGCACGAACGCGCCGGAACAGGGCTGTGGCTTGGCGAGATCATCGCGACCGCGGGACTGCTCCTGATCATCTTCGGCACCCTCCGCTCCGGCCGGACCGAGCGGGTGGCATTCGCCGTCGGCGGCTACATCACGGCGGCCTACTGGTTCACCAGCTCCACTAGTTTCGCCAACCCCGCCGTGACGGTGGCCCGGACCATCACCGACACCGTCGCCGGCATCGCCCCCGCCTCGGCGCCGGCGTTCATCCTCGCCCAGCTGCTGGGCGGCGCCGCCGGGTTCTTCCTGATCCGCGCCCTCTACCCAGCCGTTCCTGCCTTAACTGCGCCCGCTGCCGCGGATGCGGCTGATCGAAAGGTCCTCTCATGAGCACTGAAACCGCCAAGAAACCGTCCGTTCTCTTCGTCTGCGTGCACAACGCAGGCCGGTCCCAGATGGCCGCCGCGTTCCTCACCACCCTGGCCCAAGGGCGGATCGAGGTCCGCTCCGCCGGGTCCCAGCCCGCTGACCAAGTCAACCCTGCCGCCGTCGAAGCCATGGCCGAGCTGGGCATCGACATGTCCACCGAAATTCCCAAGGTCCTCACCACTGAGGCCGTGAAGGAATCCGACGTCGTCATCACCATGGGCTGCGGCGACGAGTGCCCCTATTTCCCAGGCAAACGCTACGAAGATTGGGTTCTCGAGGACCCTGCCGGCCAGGGAATAGAAGCCGTGCGTCCCATCCGGGACGAGATCAAGTCACGCATTGAGGGCCTGATCGAATCCCTCACCCCCGCCACGTAACGCTATCGCCAGGCACCTCGTATGAACCGCAGAGCCACGGATGCAACAGGGGACATCATGGATTCGACAAAGAAACTGCCCGTTGCCGTGATCGGTGCCGGGCCGATAGGCCTGGCCGCCGCCGCGCACCTCTTGGAGCGCGGACTGGAACCGGTGATCTTCGAAGCGGGCCCAACCGCGGGTGCGGCGATCGAGCAGTGGCGCCACATCCGCCTTTTCTCGCCGTGGCGATTCAACCTCGACGCCGCGGCCGTCCGCCTGCTTGAGGCTTCCGGCTGGGAGACCCCGCGCCTGACCGCGCTGCCCTATGGTGGGGAACTCATCGAGAAGTATCTGACCCCCTTGGCCGCCCTCCCCGCTATCACTTCCCGTCTCCAGACGGGAGCCCGCGTTGTCGCGGTCACCCGTGCGGGCATGGACAAAACACATGTCCGCGACCGCGACACGACCCCTTTCACCGTCCGGGTCCACCACGGAGGCGGGGAAGTGCGAGACCACGCCGTGGCAGCCGTGATCGATGCCTCCGGCACGTGGTCCACCCGCAATCCGCTTGGCACCTCGGGACTGCCAGCCATCGGCGAGAACGCGTCCGCTGACCGGATTTCTTCGCCCCTTCCCGACGTCACCGGACGGGACCGCGCAGCGTTTGCCGGCCGCCGGATCCTGGTAGTCGGAGCCGGGCACTCCGCGGCGAACACCCTGATCAACCTCACGGATCTGGCCAAGGATGCACCCGGAACCAGGATCCTGTGGGCCATCCGCGGAGCATCGGCGGAAAAGGTCTATGGCGGCGGCGACGCCGATGGCCTGCCCGCCCGCGGGCAGCTCGGATCCCGGCTCCGCCGCCTGGTCAACGCCGGAGCCATCGAACTGCACACCGGCTACAACATCGCTGCCCTGAATACCCTCGACACCCAGGTGAGCGTTGAGGCCGTCGACGGGCGCAGCCTGGAAGCCGACATCATCATCCCTTGCACCGGATTCCGCCCCGAGCTGGAGATCCTGCGCGAACTCCGCCTCAACCTGGACCCCGCCGTCGAAGCACCGCTCGAATTGGGTCCACTCATCGACCCCGAGTTCCACTCCTGTGGCACCGTCCCGCCTCATGGGGCCAAGCTGCTGGCCCACCCGGAGAAGGATTTCTACATCGTGGGCATGAAGTCCTACGGCCGGGCCCCGACCTTCCTCCTGGCCACGGGCTACGAACAAGTACGTTCCGTCGCCGCCGCGCTGGCCGGTGACCAGGCCGCAGCCGACACCGTCCACCTTGAACTGCCCGAAACCGGGGTCTGTTCCACGGACGGCGGCAGCAGCTGCGACGTTCCCTCCCCGGGCAAGGCAGCATCGGAGGACACCGGCTGCTGCGCAGCACCCGAGCCGGTCCTCATCGGCTTCCCCACCGGGCTTTCGCACGGACGCACCGGTGGACTCTGACCCCCACCCGCCGCCGGGTGCTGGGAACGTCCAAACACGAGGAAGAATCGTAGGCATGACTGACATCAGCAAGGTACCCAGCGTCCTTTTCGTCTGCAGCAAGAACGGCGGCAAGTCCCAGCTCGCCGCCGGGCTCATGCGGGATCTGGCCGGAGAGGCCGTCGCGATCTACTCCGCCGGAACCACGCCCGGAAAAGGTTTGAACCCGGAGTCCGTGGAGTCCCTGAACGAGCTCGGCATCGACATCACAGGCGAGCACCCCAAACCCCTCACAGACGAGGTGCTCGAGGCCGTCGACGTCGTTGTTGTCCTGGGCACCGAAGCCAAACTCGAACACCACGGCACGGCGCGCTTTGAAACCTGGGAGACCGACGAGCCCTCTACACGCGGAATCGAAGGCCTGGAACGCATGCGCCTGGTCCGGGACGACATCCAGGCCCGCGTCCAAAAGCTCTACGCTGAACTCGCGGAAAAGTAGACGCCCGAGGAGACCATGGAACCGTTCCGGGAGCAGACCGTGACCGACTACAGCCGTGCCACGCGGGAGCTGAAGGGTTGGCTGGAGAATGCCACCACCTCGGATCTGCAGCGCAAGAGCAATGGGACCCGCTGGACCAACGAGGAGCTGCTTTTCCACATGGTCTTCGGATACATGATCGTCCGGACCCTACTCCCTTTGGTTCGGGTCGTCAGCAGCCTGCCCCCATCGTGGAGGAGGGCATTCGCTGCCGGACTAGACATGGCCACCGGCCCGTTCGACGTCGTTAATTACTGGGGATCGCGGGCCGCCGCGATGGTCTACAACCGGCACCGGATGAGCCGGAAGCTCGAAAAGACGGTCACGGCCCTTACCCGTCGGCTCCAACATGAAAGCCCGGCTTCCCTGGCCATGTCCATGCCCTTCCCCACGCGATGGGATCCCTTCTTCACCGCCGATATGGCACTCTCGGACATCTATAGCTACGCCACGCTGCATTTCGATTTCCACGCCAAGCAATTGAGCCTCGGCCTATCAGGACCCGAGTAAGCAATTAGGTCATGTAAATCTTACGTAATGTATGTGATTCGTGTCACGATCACGCTTTCTGGATGGAAATTTAGGTATGGCTAACCTAAAGTTTCAAGCTGTGAGCCCGCACTTCCTTCCCCCGGGCTCCCTTGGATTTGCTCGCAGAAAGTAGCCTCATGAAGATTCGCGCACATGCGCTGGCTGGCATCGCACTCGCCGCCACAGCTGCCCTGAGCTTGGCCGCTTGCGGCGACGGCACAGCCTCCCCCGCAACCACCGGCACCGCTTCCGCCGACGCTGCCACCAAGGTGGCTGGCGAAATCACCGTCTACAACGCCCAGCACGACACCCTGACCAAGGAATGGGTGGACGCGTTCACCAAGGAGACCGGCGTCAAGGTCACCATCCGTCAAGGTTCAGACAGCGAGCTCTCCAACCAGATCATCCAGGAAGGCGCGGCATCCCCGGCCGACGTCTTCCTCACGGAGAACTCCCCCGCCATGGCCCAGGTTGAGAACGCCGGCCTCTTCGCCGACATCGACAAGGCCACCGTGGCCCAGGTCCCGGCAGAATACCGTCCCTCCACCAACAAGTGGACCGGCATCGCCGCCCGCTCCACTGTCCTGGTTTATGACAAGACCAAGATCAGCGACGACAAGCTGCCCAAGTCCATGCTGGATCTGGCCAAGCCGGAGTGGAAGGGTCGCTGGGCAGCTTCGCCGTCCGGCGCCGACTTCCAAGCCATTGTTGCCGCCCTCCTCGAACAAAAGGGTGAGGCAGCCACCACCGAATGGCTCAAGGGCATGAAGGACAACTCCAAGGCGTACAAAGGCAACAGCACCGCCATGAAGGCAGTCAACGCAGGCGAAGTCGACGCCGCGCTGATCTACCACTACTACTACTACGGCGACCAGGCCAAGACCGGCGAGAACTCCAGCAAGGTCACCCCGTACTTCTTCAAGAACCAGGACCCTGGCGCCTTTCTGTCCGTATCCGGCGGCGGCGTGCTGAAATCCTCCAAGAACGCTGCAGCCGCGCAGGCCTTCATCAAGTTCATCACCGGCAAGCAGGGCCAGGAAGTCCTCAAGAACGGAACCTCCTTCGAGTACGCGATCGCTTCCAGCGTGGACTCGAACGCTAAACTCGTTCCCATCAAGGATCTGCAAGCTCCCACCGTGGATCCGGCAAAACTGAACTCCTCAAAGGTCACCGACCTGATGACCAAGGCAGGACTGCTGTAATTCTGTGACCACTGATCTAACGGCTCCCATTTCTCCGGATATCCCGGAGGCTTCGGAGAGCACGACGACGGCGGGTAGGGGCAAGCGCCCCCGCCCGCCTTTCGGCGTTTCTGCAATATCCATCCTCGCGGTGCTGATCGCCCTGTTTTCGCTCATCCCGCTGGCCTACGTCGCTTACATGACGGCGGCGACCGGTTGGGACACCGCCGTCGCGCTCATCGTCAGGCCGCGGGTCGGCGAGCTACTCCTGAACACCGTCATGCTCGTGGTCTTCACGGTGCCCATATGCCTGGTGTTGGGAGTTGGCGGCGCGTGGCTCGTCGAACGCACCAGGCTGAGGGGCCACCGCTGGTGGGCCGTGGCCTTGGCTGCCCCCCTTGCCATCCCGGCGTTCGTCAACAGTTACGCGTGGGTGTCCGCAGTCCCCTCCCTTGAGGGCATCTGGTCCGGCGTGCTGATAGCTACGCTGTCCTACTTCCCGCTTGTCTACATTCCTGCTGCGGCAACGCTGGGGCGTCTCGACCCCGCCATTGAACAGTCCGCGGCATCCCTTGGATTGGGTCCGTGGGCCGTCTTCTTCCGCGTTGTCCTGCCGCAACTCCGGATCGCGATGACAGGCGGCGGGCTCTTGGTGTCCCTCCACTTGCTGGCAGAGTACGGGGCGTTCGCGATGATCCGATTCGACACGTTCACCACGGCGATCATGACCCAGTTCCAGTCCACGTTCAACGGCACCGCCGGCAATATGTTGGCAAGCGTCTTGGTGTTCTTCTGCCTCATCCTGCTCCTGGTGGAAGTCAGGAGCCGCGGCACCGCGCGCTACGCCCGGGTCGGTTCAGGCGCCCAGGCCAGGTCGATCAGGCTCCCGCTGCGCCACTTCCAGCTTCCCTCCCAGCTCGCCCTGCTGGCCCTCACCGTCTTGGCTTTCGGCTTGCCGGTCTGGTTCGTCCTGCGCTGGGTGTTGGCGGGAGGTGCCCGGGTCTGGGCGGCCGACGAGTTCCTTCCGGCGCTCCTCCAGACCCTCGCCTATGGCACCGTAGGCGCCGCGGCGACAATCGTCGTCGGATTCCCGATGGCGTATCTGGCCGTGCGGCACCCCAGCTGGTTCAGCAAGATGCTGGAGCTCTCAAACTACATCACCAGTTCCCTGCCTGGAATCGTGGTGGGCCTCGCCTTCGTGACCGTGAGCATCCGGATGGTTCCGGGCGTTTACCAAACGTCCGGGGTCCTGATTGCTGCCTATGTGCTGCTGTTCCTGCCACGGGCCCTGGTCAACATCCGCTCCGGGTTGGCCCAGGCCCCCAAAGAACTCGACGAAGCGGCACAGTCGCTCGGCAAGGCACCGCTCGTCTCCTTCCTCAAGGTAACCCTGCGCCTCACGGCTCCGGCCGCTGCCGGCGGAGCCGCACTGGTCTTCCTCGCCATTGTCAATGAACTGACGGCGACCCTGCTGCTATCCCCCAACGGCACGCACACCTTGGCCACTGAATTCTGGAGCAAGAGCAGCGAGATCGATTACGCGGGAGCGGCACCCTACGCCTTGCTCATGATCCTGTTGTCTGCCCCCATGACGTACCTGCTTTTCCAACAGTCCAAGAAAGTAGCCGGACAGTGACCGAACAATCCCCCTCAAGACTCCCGGCACCCCGCGTCGCGGCTTCGGTGGCGCCTACTACCAACACGCACCTGGACATCTCCGAAGTCACCAAGAATTTCGGCCCCCAGGCAGTGCTGAAGGGTGTCAACCTGTCCGTGGCCAAGGGCGGAACCACCGCCATCGTAGGACCTTCCGGATCCGGCAAGACCACCCTTCTGCGCCTGATCGCAGGTTTTGAACACCCCGACACCGGATCCATCAGCCTCAATGGCAGCAAGGTGGCCGGGGACGGCATTTGGGTACCGGCCCACAGGCGCCACGTTGGCTATGTCGCGCAGGACGGTGCGCTCTTCCCGCACCTCACGGTGGGACAGAACATCGCTTTCGGGCTGAACAGCTCAGCCCTCGACGGCGGCCGCCGCGCCGTGAAGGCCCGGGTCCAGGAGCTGCTGGAGATGGTGTCTCTGGACACCGACATGGCAAAGCGGCGCCCACACCAACTCTCTGGCGGACAGCAGCAGCGGGTCGCGCTTGCCCGTGCCCTGGCCCGCGAACCGGAGCTCATGCTGCTGGACGAACCGTTCTCCGCCCTCGACGCCGGCCTCCGGGTGGCCACCCGACGCGCCGTGGCAAGGGTGCTGAACGAAGCCGGCGTCACCACCATCTTGGTGACGCACGACCAGGCCGAGGCCCTCTCCTTCGCAGACCAGGTAGCGATCATGCGTGGCGGGAAGCTGGCTCAGATCGGCAACCCGTTCGTGGTGTACACGCGTCCGGCCGACCGGGCCACGGCAGAATTTCTCGGCGACGCCGTCATCCTGGACGCGTGGATGGAGGGCTCCCTGGCAACATGCTCGCTGGGCGGAATCCCCGTACGCCGTCCCCCGGCCCAAGGCCTGGTGCAATTGATGCTCCGCCCGGAACAGATCCGGATTGCCCCGGACGGTCCCATCCGCGGCGTGGTGGTTGACACCGACTATTTCGGGCCAGAGACCACCGTGCGGATCAAACTTGCTCCGCGCATTGCTGCCGAAGGCGCCACCCGAACCAATCCGGGAGGCGGCGAGATCATCACCATCCGCCACTGGAACGCTTCCATCACCAAGCCCGGCACGGAACTCTGCCTCCGCGTGGTGGGCGAGGGCGTGGCGTTCCCCATGGAGGACTAGGCAAGCGACATTAGCCAACGATGGCGCGCCACAACGCGGGCGTGCTAGCGTCGTGGCGATCGTGATCTATCGGCAGGAGGTGAGCCCCATGAACGCAGTATCCGCAATGGGTGCTCCCCTGCAGTCCACGGTCGCGCGACTGAAGTAGTCGCCACCGGGAGCGCCCCACAGGCAATTCGCGAAAAGGCGACTCCCATGAACACAACACCTTCTTCACCCTTACAATCCCGCGAGCGAGCGTTGGTCCTCGGTGGCCCGGACCGGTGAACGGGTCGCGTTCGAGCGCGACTGCGGTGTCGGCTTAGCGGACGCCATAGCCGCCAGCTCTTCCAGTGGCTTGCCTACGCTCGGGTCCTGGTGCTCTCACTCTTCGGTGGCAGATCATTGCAACCGGTGGAGTGGGGCACGCATCTGGCAACGCAGGTCGACGAACTCCGGGCACGCGGCAGCTTGGTCGAAACGATCTTCCCGGACAGCACATGTTCGGCGCCAATGCCATGGATCTGTCGCTGCGTCCGCCCGCGGCCCAGGCCGGTTACGAGCAAGGTAAGTCCCTTGCCGCGCAGCTCACCGGGTTCTGGGGCTGAGTGCCGCGGAGCTACTGATCCGGGACAGGCATAGCCTTGTGGCATGACTCCAAGCTACAGGTACGACGTGGAGATCCTGCATCTGCTCGTGTCATCCGGCCACGCCTATTTCGGCCGTGCCCGTGATGGTGCCGCCGAGGTGCGCACCACGGATGCCGATCAGGTCGACGTCGTCAACGGCAAGGGCATCGTCGGTGACCGGTTCTTCGGCAAGGCCGCGCATATGGATGCCGCAGTCACGCTGATGGCCGTCGAGTCCCTCGAAGCCATGGCCGCTGAGCTGGGCGCCGAGCCCTTTGACCCGCTCCTCACGCGCCGCAATGTGGTCCTCAGGGGAGCCCATCTAGCTCCCCTGCTGGGCGAAGAGTTCGTGTTGGAATCCCGTGGCGGCCTAGTGCGGTTACGGGGCGGACGCCCGGCCCACCCCTGCGCTTGGATGGACCAAGTCCTGGCTCCGGGCGCCCACGCCGCCATGCGCGGACGGGGCGGCGTGCGCTGCCAAGCGCTCTCGGATGGCATCCTGCATCGTGGCCCAGCTGTGCTAATTAGCCCGGTGCCGCTCGACCCCGACAAAGCCGGCGACGCCACCCGCCTCCGGGCTTCACGGCTGCCATAGCTCAGTTCATATGACTGCCGCGGTTCGGCTGCATGGCATGGAACACGTAGATCCCGACGCCGGCGCGGAGCGGCGCTGCCGACATCACGTACCGTGAGGGTGGGTTTTTTATGGCGTCGCCCGACACCAGAAAATTTCTGCCAATTTTCCGATTCTTTCGGCGGGCAGGTGTACTTCGAGCTAATAATGTCGTACCCCTTTGCGATGCTTTGGTTATGGCCGGGAACCGGGAAACACAGCTGATCGGATCGGGCGCGCCTTCCCGCGGCGCGGGTCCGGATTTTGCTGTCCCGCGGGTTCGGGTGCAGGATCTGATCGACTCGGTGAACTCGCTCCGGCCAGGCACCCTCGGCACCGAACTAGCCGGCGGCACCGAGCTTGCCGACCTAATAAACCAGTTGCGGGGCCTTGAAGACCTAAAGTCCGCGATCGCGTGCGCCCAGGCCCGGATCACCGTCGCGTTCGATGCCGCCCAGCGCAGCGCGGAGTCAGATCTGGGTGTCCCGGTCGCAGAACAGGGACGCGGCGTCGGAGCACAAATTGCCTTGGCCCGGCGGGAATCCCCGGCCCGCGGATCCCGGCTCCTGGGACTCGCGAAAGCCCTCGTGGCCGAAATGCCGCATACCCTGGCCGCACTGGACACCGGGCAGCTGAACGAGTGGCGCGCCACCCTGCTCGTGAAGGAAACAGCCTGCCTGGCCGCCGAAGACCGCTGCGCCGTGGACGAAGAGCTCGCCGCCGACACGGGAGTCTTTGACGGCGCCGGAGACAAGGCCATCATCACTGCGGCTAGGGCCGCGGCCTACCGGCGGGACCCGCGCTCCGTTACACAGCGCGCCAGCCACGCCGCCACCGAACGGCACGTCAGCCTGCGCCCGGCACCGGACACCATGACCTACCTGACCGCCCTGCTTCCCGTCGCCCAAGGCGTGGCCGTGCACGCGGCCCTGAGCCGGCACGCCGACACCCTCCGCCCGGCAGGGGACACTCGCAGCCGGGGCCAGATCATGACCGACGCCCTCGTCGAACGCACCACCGGCACCCCCGCGGGGATTTGCGGCGTCGAGGTCCAGCTCGTCATGACCGACCGCACCCTGTTCCAGGGCGACAGCGAGCCGGCCCGTCTGCCCGGCTACGGCATCGTCCCCGCCGGTTGGGCAAGGACAATGCTCGCCGGGAACCACCAAGCCGGGCATGACGGGGATCTGAAGCTCTGGCTCCGGCGTCTCTTTACCGCCCCCAGAAGCGGGGAGCTTGTCGGCATCGATTCCCGGGCACGCTTCTTCCCGGCCGGTTTGCGGCGCTTCATCCAAGCCCGCGACGACACCTGCCGGACACCCTACTGCGACGCGCCCATCCGGCACTTCGACCACATCGTCCCCCGGCACGGCGGAGGACCCACCAGCCTGAGCAACGGGGCGGGCTTGTGCGAAGCCTGCAACCACACCAAAGAACTCCCCGGCTGGACAGCACGAACCGGGACGGGAAGGGCACGGCATGTCATCGAATTCCGCACCCCCACCGGGCACCACTACGCATCAACAGCCCCGCCGTTGCCAGGGACTGAGCCTCCAAGAACTGGGCCACCGGGCACAGACCCGCCCATTATCGCGGCACTGCATTCCAGGCGCAGCCGACGTAAGCTCCGACACTACGTCAAAGCCCTTAAGTTTGCCCGCGTCACCGAACTGCAGGCCGCCTAAGTAAGCTGTGCCTAGCGAGGAGCCGCATCCTTCGCGGCGAGCGGCAGGGTGATCTTCATAACCGTTCCCCGCGGACCGCTGCGCTCAACTGCCACTGTGCCGCCCGCCCGGGTGACGATTTCACGCACGAGTGCCAAGCCGATTCCGAAGCTGCGCTGGCCGGGTGCGCCTTCCGGACCGTGGGTCCTCACGAAGCGGTCAAAGATCCGGGTCTGGTCCACTCCTTTGATACCGGCCCCCGAATCCGCGACAGTGACTACCGCCCGGTTCCCGAGCACCGCCGTCGTGATCCCCACGTGGCCCCCGGCCGGGGTGTGCGCCAACGCATTGTCGGCCAGGGCAAGGAGCGCGCGCCGGAAGCCATTGCCGTCAATGAGCGAGAACGGGCGGTCCCTTTCCGTCAAGGTGACGCGGACGTTCTTCTCCCCCGCGAGTTGTTGCAGGCTCTCGACGACGGCGCCCGCGACCTTGGCGAGATCGCTTGGCTCTGCGGCGGCATCCGGCGGCGAGCCGGTGGCTGCCACCAGCAACTCGTTGACGATACCGGTGAGGGTCGCAGTGTCATTGCGGATGCGGGCCAGTGCGAGCCCGGTTTTTGAGTCCGCGGCGGCATCGCGTTGGGCCAGCTGGACGCGTGCATCCAGGATGGCCAAGGGCGTGCGCAATTCGTGGCTGGCGTCCTGCACGAACCGTCGCTGCAATGCGAGCGCTTCTCCCAGCGGCCTGATGGCACTCCGCGCGCTGAGCCAGCCGATGGCACCGGCCAGAAAGATCCCGGCGATGCCGGCAATGATCATGGCCTTCAGGAGGTCCTTGGTATCCAGATACGCGTAGACGGACCCGGTTTCGCCCGGACCTGGCAGTGCTGGCTGCCGCGCCTGGTTGAAAAGGTAGATCGCGGCGGCCGCGAGAAGGCACAACACCAAAACCGTGCATGCCGCACTGATCCGCACTGCGATCTTCAGAGAGGCCTTGCGGAGGGTCGCCTGGTCCGGGTTCTCAGTCATGGGGATCTCCGATCTGGTAACCGAGCCCGTGGACCGTCCGGATCACGGCCTTGGAGATCTTGCGGCGCAAGTGGTGGACGTAGGTGTCGATCACGCCGGGCTGGTCCGTAGGGTGGAACAGGGCGTTGATGAGGTCTTCGCGGGTGAAGACCCGTTCCGGTGCGCTGGCCAGGGTCTCCAAGAGTCCGGCTTCCTTCGCCGTCAGTGTGACCACGGAACCATACACGGAGCGCATGGAGCGGGCACCGGCGTCGAGCTCCCAATCCCCGATTCCCAGGGTGCTGGTCGGCTGGGCATACGTCCGGGTGAGAGCGCGCAAGCGGGCGGCGAGTTCCAAGGCATCAAACGGTTTGGCCATGTAATCGTTGGCACCGGCGTCGAGGCCACGGATCTTCTCCTCGGTGGCCCCGAGTGCCGTGAGGATGAGGATGGGGGTAACGATTCCCTTGGCCCGAAGGGCCGTGATCAAGGCAATGCCGTCCATGACCGGCAGTCCACGGTCAACGACCATCGCATCCCACCTATGGGTCAAGGCGAGGTGGAGGCCGTCGCGCCCATTGGCAGCTAAGCGGACGTCGAAGTCCTGCTCAAGGAGTTCGGTGATGAGCGGGCCCAAGGCAGGGTCGTCTTCGACCAGAAGGATGGAAGGCCGCTCAGCTGTTGTCATGCTGTCTATTCTTCCCCGGCGTGCCCGTTCGTGGCGCCTGCTGTGACCTTGCGGCGCTTCTTGAGGAATTCGATTCCCCAAGGCAGAACGGAGATCAAAACCATGATGACTGCAATGGCGTCAATGTTGTTCGCGACGAACTGAAAGTGTCCCAACCAGGACCCGAGGAGTGTCACGGAGGTTCCCCACATGATGGCGCCGGCGATATTCCACAGTGTGAAGGACTTGTGGTCGTAGCGGGCGATGCCTGCGCTCAGCGGAGCGAAGGTCCGCACGATGGGCACGAAGCGGGCCAAGACAATCGCGGGCCCGCCGCGGCGCTTGAAGAATTCCTCGGCCGTGTCCAGGTGAGCGGTCTTCAAGACCCGGGCATCGTCCTTGAACCAGCGCCGTCCAAACTTGCGCCCGAGCATGTAGCCGATCTGGTCTCCAGCGATGGCAGCTGCCGATACCACCGCGATCAACACCGGCAGTTCAAGCTGCAGCTGCTGGTGAAGGAGCCCGGTAGTGAACAGCAAGGAATCACCAGGCAGGAAAGGGAAGAGGAGCCCGGATTCGATAAACACGATCAAAGCCACGATCCCCAGCGCCGCGGGGCCCAGGCCTTGCAGAATGGTGGTGGGATCAAGGAATGCCGGCATGGCGGAAAGTACGTGCATGGGGTCCTCCTCAGGATCCGTGTGCTTGCGTTGCGGCTGCTTCCGGAGAGACTGCTTCTGGAGAGTCCAATGCGGCAGCGGTCCGGCGCGGCAGCCGCTCCAGGACCCGCGGTGCGTACCGGTTCCAGAGCCCGGCCAAGACAATGACCGCGGCGCTGGTGGCCAGGAAGGACGCCACCACATCGCTGGGGTAATGGACTCCGATATAGATCCGGGACCACGCCACCACCACGGCCAGGACGGCACCAGCCCACGCGGTGATGGGGCCCCATCGCGTGCCCCGGACCAGGAAGTACAGTGCAAAGGCGAGCGCTACGGCGAAGGCCGTATGTCCGCTGGGAAAGCTATTGGAACCCGTTTCCGGGGCGAGCGGATCGAAAAGCAGCGCAGGGTTGGGCCGGTGCCGGGCGACGATGAGCTTGAATCCCTCGCTGGCCACCCATCCCGAACACGCGAAGAGCACAAACATGAACGCCCGCACCAAGGACCTGCGCACCAGGAAAAGGTACAAACCGATCACCAGGACAATGCACACTCCTGCCACGGGGGCGAAGAGAAAGTTCAGTGCCATTGCGAGCGCCGTCAGCACAGCCACGTGATGGCGGCTGAGTTCCTGGTCAACGCCGAACTCGTTGGTGGTCAGGCCCCCTACCAGCTGAACGCTGAAGCCGATGGCAAGGACTGCCGCGGCGAGGGCAATGCCCCACAGAAGCCAGTATCTGGGCTGCGGAAGCAACGGCACGCCGCGGCCTGCCGCAACAGTGGGACGTGCGGCAACACGGTGACGGACGACGGCGGAAGGCCGGCTTTCCGTGGAAGCGTTCTGCTTGGCATATGGCGGCATGGGACTCTCCGACTCGGGGGGTGGCGGCCCTTGCGGGGCTTGCTTCCACTCTCGCGCACGGCATTTAAGAAGCTCTTAAGAACTCCGGAGCCTGCCATTCTCCCCATTGACCCTGTGAGTGACCCCGCGAGGGCCTTGACCCGTGAGATGCCGGAGCACAGAGTTTAGGGACGCACTGTCCGCTCAATCGAAGGATCTGGAATGTCCGAATTTGCGATCTCGAAAGACGGTACCCGCATCAGGTATGACCGGCACGGCGAAGGACCCGCCGTGCTACTGGTGGCTGGTGCGATGCAGTTCAGGGGCTTCGACCCCACCACGGTGGAGATGGCCAAGCTCCTGGCTGCCAAGGGGTTCACGGTGTTGCACTATGACAGGCGCGGCCGTGGAGAAAGCGCCGACGCCCCGTCTTTCACCCTCAAGGACAACATCGACGATCTCGCCACACTCATCGACATCGCAGGAGGCGAAGCGGCGCTCTTCGGAAGCTCTTCCGGCGGCGCGATCTCCCTGGCAGCGGCGGCTGCGGGCTTACCCGTCACGAAGCTAGCGCTTTGGGAGACTCCGCTGAGCGAAGAACTCGGCACCGGCGGGGCGGAGTTCCTTGCCGGTCTCCAGGAACGGATCGCGTCCGGAGACAAGGCGGGCACCATCGAGTACTACATGAAGGACATGCCACCGGAATGGCTGGCGGGCGCCAAGAACAGTCCCGGATGGCCCATCATGCTCGAGTTGGGTCCCAGTCTCTCGGCCGACGCCGAATCCCTGGCGTGGACCCAGTCCGCGCCACGCGTTGAACTCTGGTCCAATGTCACCCAGCCGACCCTCGCGATCGTTGGCGAGCAAACCTTGCCGATCATGACGGACGCCGCCCGCTCCATCGTGGCCAATATCCCCAGTGCCCGCAAAGCGACCATTCCAGGCGCCAACCACAGCTGGGAACCCGGGGTCATGGCTGACATGCTGGCTGAGTTCCTCGCCGCAGAATAAAGCCGGGTTCCAAGCCATGGACCTGGCTGCGACCGCCGTCGAACTCTACACGCTGGTTCCTTCGGCGTTCACGGCGTCCCGCACTGCCCGGGCCAAGGAAGCCAAGTCCGCCGGGGACGCCGAGCTGGCGAAACAGATCGCCCAACTGCCCAAGCCTTCGACGGCGGCGTGGGCGGTCAATATGCTTGTCCGCCACGGCACGAGGGAATTCGCGAGCGTCTTGGAGCTCGGGGCGTCGCTGGGGAGGGCCCAGGAGCAGCAAGACCACGACCGTCTCCGGACGCTCGGCCAGCAGCGCCCGCGCGTGCTGGCCGCCGCCGTCGAGCAGGCCCGTGCGGTGGCAGAAGGCCTGGGCGTCAAGGTCAGTGGCGCCACCGCGTTGGAAGTCGAGGCGACGTTGAGGGCCGCGATGACGGATCCGGGCGCTGCCGCAGCGCTCCGCAGCGGACGATTGGTGCGCTCGCTCTCCACGAATGGATTGGAACCCGTGGACCTCGCCGGCGCGGTGGCGGTGCCGGGCCCACTTCCCGTCGCGGTTACCAGCACAGAAGAGCCCGACGACGGCGGCCCGCAGCGCGAGGGGGCAGCGGCGCAGCGGGAAAGCGAGAAGGTACACGCCGCCCTCGTGGATGCTGAGCGCAAGGCGGACGATGCCGAGATGGAACTTGCCCAGGCCGAGCGCGAAAAGGCGGAGGCCGTGCGCCGGGGTGAGCAACTCGCCATCGAGGTCAAAGCTGCCAAAGACAGGCTGGCCGCGTTGCAGCAGGAGCTTGCCGCCACGGAATGGGCGATCACCGTGGCCGAGCGGAATCGGAAAGTGGCGGCCCGGCTGGCAGGCAGGGAGCGCCGGACTGCGGAAACAACGCGGACCCGGCTGGAGGAGCTGCGCTAGGACGGAGCTCGACGGGGCGCACGTCACGCCCAGCAGGCTTTTGGCAGATCGTGCTCGCCAAGGCCCCGGAAATCCGGGCTTTGGCAGGCTGCAGACCCTCTAAAAGATGTCATGCGTGACGCGGAACCAGTTTCCCATCTCGGGATCCCTTTTGGGCAGGCCCGCTCTGTGCTAAACCAAAGCCAGATGCACCGACGCGTCCAAGGAGAACCACCATGAGCACAACGACGGATAAAGGACCGGGCCGAGGACTGGAGATCCGGTCGATCGACTACGTTCCGCTGGACGAGCGGCACGGCAAAGTCTCACACATCGGACCGTTGTGGTTCATCAGCAACGCCCAGATCGCCACCCTGGCCGTGGGGTTGATCAGTATCACCACCGGCGGCAACCTGATCTGGTCGCTGATCGCGATCGCCGTCGGGGTCCTCGTGGGCACACTGTTCATGGCCGCGCACTCCTCGCAGGGTCCCCAGCTCGGCCTGCCACAGATGATCCAGTCCCGGCCGCAATTCGGCTACATCGGCGCCCTGCTGGTATGGCTCTTCGCCTATCTTCAGTACGCCGGCTTCAACATTTTCAATACCATCCTGGCCGGCCAGGCCATCTCGGAATCGGTGAACTTCGGCTCCCAAAACCTCTGGTTCTGGGTGGTCACCCTTGTGGCCGTGATCATCGCACTCTTCGGTTATGACCTCATCCACGCATTCGAGCGCTACCTGACGTACCTGACCATCGTCATGCTGGCGCTGCTCACAGTGGCGGCCTTCAAACTGGCCACACCTGCCGGGGCATACAACCTTGCCGACTTCCATCTCGTGCCGTTCCTGGGCCAGCTTGGCGTCGCAGCCGGCTATCAGATCTCCTGGGCCATCTACGTCTCCGACTACTCCCGCTACCTGCCGCCTGCCAGCGGACGGGGCACTTTTCGGTGGACGTTCTGGGGCAGCGCCTTGGGTGGTATTTGGGTGATGTTCCTGGGCGCGTACATTGGTTCCGCTGCCGGAGAGAACTTCGAAACGATCGGTTCAATCAAATCCACCGCCGACCAGCTCTTCGGCGGATTCGGCGGGATCGCCCTGTTCGTCGCCGCCCTGGGTCTGCTGTCCGTGACCGCGCTGAACATGTACGGCGGTTCGCTGACCTTGATTTCGTCTATCGACAGCGTGCGTCAGATCCGGCCGACCCTGCGGCTCCGGATCATCACGATCGCCATCACCGCCCTGATTTCCGTGGTCTTGGCAAACCTCGCCTCGGCCGACTTCCTGGCCAATTTCAACGACTTCCTGCTGCTGGTGTTGTACTTCTTCATTCCGTGGACGGCGGTCAACCTCACCGACTACTTCATCGTCCGCAAGGGCCACTACGCCATCGCTGAGATCTTCAAGCCCGACGGGATCTACGGACGCTGGGGTTGGCCCGGCATCATCTCCTACCTCGTTGGATTTGTGCTGATGATTCCGTTCTTCTCCGCCGGAAAGCTGTTCGTCGGTTTCATCGCCCAGGCCATGGATGGCGCCGATATCTCGCTGTTTATCGGACTTCCGGTCTCCGCAGCGCTGTATTGGCTGATGACCCGGGGTGTCGACGTCGACGCTGAGACCCGCTTGGCCAAGGCAGAGGCCGACGCCTTGGATGCGGCCGCGCACCACCACGTCCTGCCGTAGCTCCGCCGCACGGCACCGGAAGCCGGTCGGTAATGCCGGGAGTCACGCAGTGGCGATGACCGCGGAGGTCGCCAAAACGTTGCCGGACTTATCCAAAGCGTCGACGGCGGCCCTCGGCGCCGCAGCCACCGCCGTCGACGTTTCAAAGCCCCGACGCGGAACCGTCACTGCTTCGGACATGGACCCGGGGCCGGTTCCGGTGAGGAACCTCCATCTGGCCACCTCGGTTGCACCGTTCCAGCTGGTGTAGAGCTGCATTGTGGACCCGTTGCCCGGAACCGCCACGAGATCGGGGACTGTGTCCGGCCGACTTGTCCACGGGGAGCGGTACGTGCGATAAGAAGCATCGCCCAGCCCGGTAGCCTCATACACGGCCTTTCCGTCGGGAGTGAATTCAGTAGCGGCAGGGTCCGCTCCCCAGCCCACCAGGAAGTGTCCGTTATCCAGAAACTGCAGGTTTCCTTCCGCGTCGCCTCGGTGGCCGCCCCTGCTGAACTCCTGTTTGACGACGGCGGTGCGCGCCTTTTCGTCGACGGCGAGCAGGAGCCCGCGGGACGTCCCCGTGTTCCCTTGGTTGTAATGGTTGTCGAACATGCTGATGATGCCGTTGGGTCGCCGGCGAACATCATGCTGCCACGCGAAGACAGACTCCGGAGTCATGGCAAAGTCACTCCGTTTTCCGCCCAGGCGCCAACGGATCTTCCCATCCGAACGGCCTATCAAGTACGCGGTATGCGTGTGACGGGACGAAACGAGGAGCGCATCGCCACTCTCGTCCACGGAATTGAGATGGAAGGGATCGAACGCTTTCGTGGCGTCTGAGCCGTCGGCCTTGGGGCTATCGGACGGGCGCACATAGGACTCGCCTATGTCGATGTGGTCCGAGGCTACCCAGTCGAAGAGGACCGCACCGGAGCGGATGCCGATTTCCTGGACATGGCAATCGAACATGTAACCTTGAGCGGGTCCGCCCACCGACGTCAAGTCATGCCGAACGGTCGGGTAGGAAATCATTAAGGCCGTCCCGGCCGAAGTGATAGTGAATTCATGGAGATCGGCCTGCAAGCCGTTGCCAGTATTGACTTCGGCCACGGTCCGGTAGCGAGCGTCCTTGACGATGCCCTTTCCGGCACCGTGTCCACCGGCTCCAATGCCAGTCCAGTAAGTGAGGACAGGATGGCCCTCAAAGACCTGCACGCGAAGGTCGGTCACGCCCGCACCAGTCGGTTCCATCCATACCGGCTCCCCCCGGTTGTCGATGATCAGGCCATTGCTGCCGTGGCCCATCGGCCCGACAAAAAGCAGGCCTGCCCCAGTGGCCCCCGTGGCCCAACTGGCAACGCGCGCAGCTGTCAAAGAAGTGGAGACGAAGCTCCGGATCGTGGGTGCGGAAGCCGTGGTGCTCGGCGACGGCGACGCTGCCGGCGTCGGTGTAGCTGCGGTGACTGAAACCGTTCCGCCGGGCAACACGCCTGCCCTGGCAATGCCCAGCCCGGCGACCACTCCCGCGCCCGCGATCCCTGCCCCCGAAAGGAACCCGCGACGGCTCATTCTGAAGCGAGCCTCGCGGCCTTCCCGGGAG
Organism: Arthrobacter methylotrophus; assembly: GCF_039539965.1. NCBI lineage: Bacteria > Bacillati > Actinomycetota > Actinomycetes > Micrococcales > Micrococcaceae > Arthrobacter > Arthrobacter methylotrophus. The sequence goes on from NZ_BAABED010000001.1 coordinate 3,579,852, forward strand.
TCAGTTCGCTCGCCATTCCCGGACCCCGTGTTCTGCTCCATTCCCTCAGGATAGAACCGGTTCACGGCACGGGACCCGCGCATAAGCTGCAAGTTTGCCGTAAACCGGCGGGGCGGGAACCCGACGTCTGCTGCTGGCCTTCTCGGCGTCACGCAGAGCAAGTTTTAGGGTGCCTCGCATCGACTGCGGCCCGGGATTCCGGGGGCCGAGGCGAACCCGAGTGCCAAAAAGGTGCGTAGCGTGACGCGGAGCTTGGGTTATCGCCTGGCGTGGGCGGATGCGTAGTCCCGGTCGCTGACGGGTTCACGCCATGTGGCGCTCTCCCCGTTGTCGTGTTCCACCAAGGCCAGGTGGCACATCATGTTGTCCTGCGTTGCGCCATGCCAGTGTTCCTCGCCGGGCGGCGTGTGGACGGTGTCTCCTGCGCGCATGAGGACCACGCTGCCGTCCCGTGTGGCAACAAGACCGATTCCGTCGGTACAGTGCAGGGTCTGGCCGAAGGGATGGGAATGCCAGTTCGTGCGGGCACCTGGCGTGAAGCGGACCAGTGCCGCGACGAGACGCGAGGGCGCCTCCCCGTTGTGGAGTGAGTTGAGGTAGACGTCTCCTGTGAACCTTTCGTTCGGGGCTTTGGCCGTGGGCGTAGGCGGTACGAGTTTCATCGTGCGTTCCTTTGGCTAGTGCAACGGAGGACTGATTCAAGGAAACCAGTCCCTGCCTCCGCGTGGGAGTGCCTGTTATAACAGGTACTGCCAGTGCCTGTCTCAGTCGCTGCCTGGGGTTTCCGGGGCTCGGCGCGGCTCGAGCGGCCCCTGGTCCAAGCGGAACGGCGGATACTTGTCGCTCATCAGTGCAACGTAGGTGATGGTCCTATAGACCCATCGGTTGATTCCCATGATCAAGGTGAAGAGTCCCCAGCGGTAGACACCGGTGAACAGCAGGATCACGGCAGCGATGAACACGAGGAAGCCGAGCAGCGATATCCCGTTTGTCCCACCCTCAGTGGAGGATCTCCAGATGCTGCCGGTGAGCAATCCGACAATAACCACGTGCGGAAGGGCGAGAAGCCAGGACTTGACGAGCACTTGCCAGTGGGAGAGCTTTTCGGGATAGTCCACTTCGAAGGTGGCAGGATAGTCGGTGTGCGCGAGGGTAAATGGCGGGTAGTGGTCGGTGCCCAGCACTCCGGTGGCGTAGAAAGCCACCCGCCAATTCCAGCGCATGACCCCAACGGTGAAGTGGAAAAGCGATGCCGGGTAGCGGCCGGTAAACAGGATCACAAATCCTGCAGCGATAGTCACCACGACTGAGGCAAAGCCGAGGAACGCGAGCACTATGTAGTGCGGAATGGCGAGGAACCATTTGACGAGCCATTTCCATCGCGAGAGATTCGGATCCAGATGTCCTTCCAACCGTGACGGATAAGCCCCTCCTGCTTCTCCGCTGCCTCCCGGAAGGGAGGGGAACATTCTCCCTCCGAGTCCGGCTGCCCCAAGGATAATCAGCGCGGCTCCAACCGCGAGCATCGCGAGCCCTGCGGGGAGCGACCGGGAATTGACGAAAACGCCGGCAGAACCAGCAGCGAGCAAGTCTCCCAAGATCACAAAGAACATGTGCACGGGACTCATTTTCTCCCTTGGCGGGTTGGGATACGCGACGGTTCCGGCTGCGTTGTTATTCATTGTTTGATCCTGGGTTTCTAAGATGGTGCCTGGGTTCCTATATGGTGATCGCGATTTTCCCGCGGGTTCTACCGGCGTCGAAATAGCGCATTGCCTCGGGGACCTGCTCTAGAGGATAGATGCGGTCGACCACCGGCGTAAGTACCCTTGATTCGATGAGTACGGCGAGGTGTTCGAGGTCTTCCGTGCCCTGGGTGCCCAGGACCATGGTCAGCCGCTGACGGATGAACAGGGACAAGGCCACGCCCCGGAACTGTCTGTCGATGCTGCCCGTCCAGGAGCCGCCTTCCTCACCACCGATGATGACGGCGGTGCCGGTGGGAGTTAGTGCGCTCCGGAGACGCGCCAGGGTGGGATTCCCAGCGACGTCCAGGATCAGCTCATAGTGTCCAGTTCCATCGGCGAAGTCCTGTTTGGTGTAGTCGATGACGTGGTCGGCGCCAAAGCCGCGCACCGCGTCCATTTTCGCTGTGCTGCAAACGCCCGTGACCTCGGCCCCGGACGCCTTGGCGAGCTGCACTGCATAGCTGCCCACTCCCCCTGAGGCACCAAGGATCAGCACCTCCTGTCCCGACAATATCTGGGTGGCGGCGCGGAGGGCCTGCAGTGCAGTGCAACCGGAAACCGGGACCACGGCGGCCTGTTCGAAACTGATGTTCCTTGGTTTGCGAGCGAGTTGGTTCTCGCGGGACGTGGCATATTCAGCGAAAGAACCTTTCCCGACGCCGAAAACGTGGTCTCCCGCGGTGAACCGGGTCACTTCAGCTCCGACCGCCACGACGGTACCTGCCAGATCCATCCCTGGCACGGGGTTCCTGGGGGCGCGGAGGCCGTAGGCCAGACGCACCGCGTAAGGCAGGCCGCGGGTTACGTGCCATGTGCCACGGTCCAGGCCCGCAGCGTGGACCCGAATCAGCACTTCGTTCCCGGCGATCTTCGCTCGGGGGATCTGCGCCAGGTGCAGGACGTCGGCGGAACCGTAAGCTTCCTGCACGATGGCCCGCATCCTGGGCTCCGGCGCGGGCGGGCCATCTGAAAATTGGGTCTCCGAAACATGCTGGCCAGAGGTCATTGCCGTTCCTTTCACAACATTTGGTGTGCGCAACTCACAACATTTGGTGTGCGCAACAGGATTTTCGTACGCTGTACTAAGGAGAGAGTATCGTACAGTGTACTAAACCACTAGAGCCAAAGGAGCCCCATGTCAACAACGCAAGCCGTCCCATCGCAGCGCCTCCCGCTCAGCCGGGAACGGGTGCTCGGCTGCGCAGTGGATCTCGCAGATGAGTCGGGAATCGCCGCGCTGACCATTCGCTCGCTTGCTCAAAGCATGGGAACCAAGCCCATGTCTCTTTACTATTACGTGGCCAACAAAGATGAAATCCTGGACGGCATCGTGGACATCGTCTTCGGCGAAATCGAACTGCCTTCTCCCGCAGGCGACTGGCGGGAGGAAATGCAGCGAAGGGCGCACGCCATGCGCGCAGCGCTCAGAAGGCATCCATGGGCGGTCGGCCTGCTGGAAAGCCGTTCTTCCCCTGGCCCAGCGACCCTGCGCCACCACGAAGCGACTTTGGGCACCTTGAGGGCGGCTGGGTTTTCGATTCAGATGACCGCCCATGCCTACGCGTTGCTGGACAGCTATATCTACGGGTTCGCGCTCCAGGAAGCCGCCCTGCCGTTCAATAGCCGGGACACCGCTGCCGAAATCACAGCACCCATCGTTGAGCGCTTTTCCACCGGAAAATACCCCCGCATGATGGAGATTGCGGCCGAACACGTCCTTAAGCCCGGCTATGACTTCGGCGACGAGTTCGACTTCGGGCTAGACCTCATCCTTGACGGCCTCAGCCGGTCGATTCCCGGCGACGGCGGAGACAAGGAACGACACCCGGGTGAATGCGAGCAGATCGATGGACACCAGTAGGCAGCGGCACAGATGGTGCAGCGGAAAAGCATGACAAGACTAGTCGCATTCGGACTGAAGCGTGGCCATGATCTTCCGGCTCACCGAAGCCAGAGCGTCCTGTTCCTCGCGGGTGAGCCGGTCGAAGAAATGGGTGCGGATGAACTCCAGATGACCCGGCGCCGCGTGCTCTATTGCATCCCGCCCGCCCGGAGTAATCTCCACATCCAGGCCGCGGGCATCGGAGGAGCAGTTCTTTCGCTCCAGCAGGCCCCTTGCTTCCATCCGCTTGAGCAGGTGGGACAGGCGGCTGCGGTCCCAGCCCAGGGACTTGCCCAGATCGCGGGCACGAACCACGCCGTCCGCATGCTCCGAGAGTGGAACAAGCACTGCGTATTCGGCCCCGGAAAGCTGCGACTCCCGCACCAGCTGACGGTCCATGGAGGTCGCCAGTAGCTGTGATGCCGCAAGGAATCCGCGCCAGATTTCGTTCTCGCGCTCATCCAGCCATTGCGTGTTTTTCATCACAAGTTCTCCATATAGTTGATAGTTCAAGTTTGACGTCATATTGTTGATATGTCAACATTTTTAGTGACACGTCAACAACCTTCTTTCCTAAGGGGATAAAGCATGACCAAGATCGCGATTGTCACCGGCGCCAGCCGTCCGGGCAGCGTCAACAAGTCCGTCGCCGAGTGGGTCCTGGCCCAGGTCGCCGGCCGCACCGACGCCGAGTTCGAACTGGTAAACATCGCCGACTTCAACCTCCCCCTGCTGGATGAGGGCTACCCGGCCATGTACCAGAACTACCAGAATGACCACACCAAGGCCTGGTCCGCCAAGATCAGCGAGTTCGACGGCTACATTTTCGTCGCTCACGAATACAACCACACCGCAGGCCCGGTTCTGGTCAACGCCTTGTCCTACCTGAACGCCGAGTTCAACAACAAGGCCGCCGGCTTCGTGTCCTACGGCTCCATGGGCGGCGTCCGCGCCGTAGAGCACCTCCGCGGTGCCCTCTCCGAGCTGCAGATTGCACACGTGCAGCGCACCGTCATGTTCTCACTGTTCACCGACTTCGAGAACTTCTCCGTCTTCAAGCCGACTGAGCAGTCCGCCGGCACCCTGGCCCCGATGGTTGACCAGCTCACCGTCTGGGCCCGCGCCATGGAGTCCGTGCGTGACGAGCAGTTGGCTGTCACCAGCGTCTAAGATTTTTCCAACTGGCAAGAAAAGGGCTCCCCGGGCATGAACCGGGGAGCCTTTCTGCGTCCGGGCGGCCGAACAGCCTGCCCCGGCAAGGCGTCCAGCGGCCGGGATGGACCACGGCGAGACAACAAAAAACCCACGGCCGCGAGGTCACACTTCGAAGTGTGACGTCGCGGCCGCGAGTTAATCTTGGCAGCTAGTGCCGGGATTTTTTAGCGGACGGTAGCGAAGCCCTTGGCCCACGAGACCAACTGGTCCACCATCGGGGCCAGGGTGTCGGCGTTTTGCTCGGTCGGCTTGAAGTCGGAGAAGTTCTCGAAGTCGGTAAAGAGGGAGAACATCACTTGGTTGCGCACGTGGGCAAGCTGCAGTTCAGAGAGGGTCTCGCGCAAGTGCTCGACGGCGCGGGCGCCGCCCATGGAGCCGTAGGACACGAAGCCGGCGGCCTTGTTGTTGAACTCGGCGTTCAGGTACGACAAGGCATTGGTGAGCACCGGGCCTGCGGTGTGGTTGTATTCGTGAACCACGAAAATGTAGCCGTCGAACTCACTGATCTTGGCGGACCAGGCCTTGGTTACCGGGTTCTGGTAGTTCTGGTAGGCGGCGGGATAGGCCTCGTCCAGCAGGGGGAGGTTAAAGTCGGCGATGTCCACGAGCTCGACGTCTGCGTCCGTGCGGCCTGCAACCTGGGCCAGGACCCACTCGGCGACGGATTTGTTCACACTGCCCGGCCGGCTGGCGCCCGTGATGATGGCAATCTTGGGCAGGGCGTTGCCCGCCAGAGGATCGGCGGCCGGGACAACCTCGGCGGGAGCCTTTGCGACAGTGGCACTCGCGCGTGGTGCTACCGATGTAGCGGAGTGACCGGCCTTGGACTTGCGGGAAAAAATTTTGAACCAGGACATGGCGTCTCACCGATCAGAATAGTTGATGTTTCAATTATTCTAGGCGGCACTTTGATGATGTGTCAACAAAATTACCCTGAGGCACCGGCCAGTTAAGCGACGGCAAGGATCCTTCGGCTCTGCTACTGGGCGGGTGGGTGTGGATCCCGCCGAGCCGCCGCCGTCACTCCGGCCGGCCGACGACGACCTGTGCGGGGCTGTGGGCGATGTAGCCGTTCAGCCAGGAAAACAGTGCGCGGACCTTCTGTTGGAATCCCGACGGAAGGGCCAGATGCACCAGGAGCCAGGACACGAATGCCAAGGGCCCCTGCAACTGGATACGCTTGCGTCCGATCTCGGCGACCGCAGCGCCTCGGCCGATCATCGCCATGTATCCCTTGTCGAAGTACTCGAACGGCCGCCCACTTCCCAGCCTGCTGCGCGACGGAGCCCAGTTGCGGCAGTTTGGCCTCGGTCGAATCGGTCATGGTGGCCGAGTCGCCAAGGACGTACACTCCCTCAACGTCCGGGGCGGTCAGGTCCGGGCGGACATCGATGCGGCCTCCCCTCCCTTGCCTCAGACCGGAGGCGGCAATGATCCCTCCTGCCTTCAGTCCACCGGCCCACACCACGACCCCGCCGGGTATGCCGGTCCCGTCGGCGAGCGTCACAGTGTCGGCGCGGACTTCGGTCACGCCGACTCCCAAGTGCAGCCGAACGCCGATCTTCGTCAGGCGTCGTCTGGCGTAGTCCTGCGACTTTACGGAAAAAGCACCAAGGACGGTCGGGACCATGTAGACCAAGTGGACACGGCAGCGGGCCGCGAGTTCCGGCGAAAAGTACTTGGGCACCACGAACTTGACGTTTTCGGCCAAGGCGCCGGCTGTCTCGACGCCCGTGGGGCCGCTGCCGATGACCACGACGTCCACGGAGCCGCCGGCCTCCCGGTCGGCTTCATCCAGCAGGTGGGTCAGCCGCGTACCCAGTCGGGTGGCGTCAGTGACCGAATACAGCAGGAAGGCATGCTCCTCCGCGCCAGGTGTGTCGAAAAAGCCTGGTATGTGTCTTCCACCCGAGCAACCTACTCCACCTGAAGCCGGTGCAACAGTGCCGGGATGTCCCGGCGGCGGCAGGACCGCCGTCCCGGGCGCTGCTCAATCTTCGAGGAAGGCTGGAGTGAACAGCAGGGTCAGGCCTTCGGCCATGGTCGGATGGGTGATGATAGCGTCGCGCAGGGCGGTGTATTCCATTCCGGCGAGCATTGCCATCTGCACCACGGCGATGGTTTCGCTGGCTTCGGTGCCCAGCAGGGCCGCGCCGAGGATCTGGTTGGTCTCGCGGTCGATGACGGCTTTCCAGAAGCCCTCCAGATGTCCCACGGTCCGGGCACGGGGAACGGCCGTTACCGGCATTTTGGCGATCCGGACGGCGTAGCCGGCGTCCCGGGCCTGCCGCTCGCTCAGGCCTACCCGGCCGAGCTCGGGGGTGGTGAACACACTGTAGGGAATCAACCGGCCGGCGGTGCTGCGCGGCTGGCCGGCGCCGGTTCTTGCCGCCAGGTTGGCCTTGAGCACGCGGTAGTCGTCATAGGAGGCGTGGGTGAACTGGGGCGTTCCGGCGGCGTCACCTGCTGCCCATACTCCGTCGGTAGTCGTGCGCAGCTGATCGTCGACCCGGATGTATCCGCGGTCGTCAAGTTCCACGCCGGCACCTTCGAGGTTCGCGCCGCCGGTCATTGGCTTACGGCCTACCGCCACCAGGATGTCTTCCGCGCTCAGGGTCTCACCGGAGGCGAGCGTGAGCGCGACGGTACCGTCTGCGGCGCGGGCGATCCTGTGGGCCCTGGCCCCCAGCCGCACGGTGATGCCGGCGTCCGTGAAGTTCTGCTCGATGGCAGAGGCAACGTCCGCGTCCTCCCGGGCGAGCAGTTGTCCGCCGCCCTGGACGAGGGTGACTCTGACGCCGATGGTGTTGAGCAGGTCCGCGAACTCACACCCGACGTATCCGCCGCCCAGCACGATGATGCTCGCCGGCAGCGATTCCAGCTCCAGCAGGGTGTTGCTGGTCTGCACTTTCGACTCCGCCAGGCCTTCGATGGACGGCAGGAGCGGTTCAGTGCCCAGGTTCAGCACGACGTCGGTGCCCCGCAGGGTGCGCACGCCGCCGTCGTGCACGGTCACCTCGACTGTCCGGGGGCCGACGAATTTCGCTTCGCCGAGGATGAAGTCCATACCCGACCCGGTGAAGGAGGACAGCTGGCCCCTGACCATGGTGTCCACGACGTCTTCCTTGCGGTGGCGCAGCAGGCTGAGGTCCATTTGCGGGTCCTCAGCGCCGGATATACCGAATTCAGCGGCCCTGCGGATGGTTGCCAGCACCCGGCCGCTGTTGATGAGGGTCTTGGTGGGGATACAGGCGACATTGATGCAGGTTCCCCCGATCATCGAACGCTCCACCATGGCGACGGTCCTGCCGGCCCTGGCCAGGTCCATCGCCAGGGTTTTCCCAGCCTTGCCTCCCCCGAACACCAGCAGGTCCACATCCTCGATGTCCATGCCTGCCGTCCCTTCCCTTGGTTTTGCCCGTTGTGCAACCGCATCACGGCGCGCTGGCGGCTCCTGCCGTCGGTTTGGGTTCAGATCGGGGCCAATGCGCTACTTGTTCGGCTCCTCGGGGCGGCGTGACTGCTCGCGGATTTCCCGTTCCTCTTCGTATTCGCGCAGGTCGTTGGCCTGGTCGGCGGAATCACCGTGCCACTCTTCGCCGCTGATCTGGCGCTCGAACTCCTGGGTCGGCTGCGCCTCCTCAAGGGCGTCGACTTCTTCTTCAAACTTCTTCTGCTCGGACTCATTGCTCATGACATCGCCTCGACTTCTCTGGGTAAACCTGCTGCCGCACAAATACCGGTCCCTGAGCCACCAGCATAGATCCGGCAGCCGAGACTGCAAACAGCTAGCGGAACAGTGACCCCATTGAGGTAACAAGTAGTTGGGTTCAGTGTGGGGCCACGGGCAGCGAATCTCTTAGGGTCGCTGTTTCCTGGGACAGGAACCGCGGCAGTTCCGGCAATGGTTCCGGCGTCCCGCCGGTCAGGATGGCTGCCTTGAGGATTCCGAAGGCTTCGTGAACCGCCGCCAGTCCACCGGTATCGGGGCCGAAGGCGCCGGTGATTTCTCCGTCCATGTCTACGTCGGATCGCCCCAGCATCCAGCAAAGCGACAGGATGCTGTAGGCCAAGGTCTGGGCCGCGGACACGGCGGGCCAACACTGTTCGGCAGCGCGGCGTTGCTCGCTCGGGCCGCCCACGGCCGTGTCGTAGGCAGCGCCGAGGGTGAATACCGCTGCCTGCAGCTCGCGCCGGGCCAGATGCGCACGCCGGGTGTTGGCTTCGGAGGCGGCCAGGAAGTCAACCACGGTGCCCGCCGCGTCTAGTGTCGCCGTCAAAGCCTCGGGGATTCGCGTTATTTTGGCACGCGGTGTCAGGAGGGCGAACACGGCAAGCGCGATGCCGCAGCCGATGGTCGTATCCACGCCCCGGGCAAGAAGCAGGCCCGCAACGTCGTCGACCTTCTGCCCGCCGGAAGCGATGGTGAGGGCAACCGTAGTGATGAACACCGCTGCGAGGGCGTAGTTGCGCATCACTGTCACTTCGATGACGAACTGCAAGACCATGACCACCGCAACAAGCCATAGCCCTTGGGGATGAACGGCCAACACCGCCCCGGCCAGCAAAAGCCCGATCCACGTGCCTACCAGCCGCTCGGCGCCTCGCTGCAATGTACGCATCCAGTCCATCCCCATATGGAGGATCAGCACGGCGGCGGCCACCGCCCAATAGGCCCGCTGCAGTTCCAGCAGTCCTGCAGCGATCCCGGCGACGAGTGCGGCGACGCCTACACGAAGGACCACCAGCTCCGAGACGGAACCTCGGCGCAGCCCCGTACGCAAGGCTTCCCAAGGACCAGGGGCGCCCAGCGGGATCGACCCATGGGGCGTCGTAGCCGGCGGCGGGTTGACGGCAACGGTTGCCAGATGGGCGGCCTTGTCCGCCACCGCCGGGTCGAGCGTGCCCCCGCGGGCGCCCGAGCGAATGGTTTCGGCAAATAACAGGTGCAGTTGCCGGCTGATGCCCCGGAGCCCGTTCAGCGCAGCCCCCTGCCGACCGTGGGTGGGCTGGTAGGTCACGAGCGCCGCCCACGCGGCATTCAACGCCAAAGCAGCGCGGTGCTGCGCTCCCGTTTGACCAGCCGAGCCGGCCGTCCTCGCGTAGGCGGCCACGGCCCGGGCGGCGGCCGCCACGGCGTGCTTTTCCGGTCCGCGCGGCCGGAAAAGGGCCGGGACCATATGGACCACCCATGAGAATGCCCCGCCAGCGAGCACCAGAAGGCCGGCGAGGCCCGGGGCCATCCCTGTCGCCGGAACCGCTGTCCCCGCCGCGCAGGTCAGCGTGAACATGTAGGCCCCGGGTCCGCCCACGCGCAGGGCGCTGCAGATGTAGGTGGCCGCCATGGCGATCACCACGATGGTTGGCACCGCCAGCGGCGGGATGGTCTTCACCGACATGCCCAGGGCTACGGTAAATGCGAATGCGAGCGCGATCAACGCCAAATACCGGGCGCGGTTTAGGTAGGGCCGGCCACTGCCATAGAGGGCGGTAAAGGCTCCGAGGGTGGCCATCAACCCGGCGGCGGTCTGTCCGGTCAGCCAACCGACCAGCAGCGGCGCCCCTGCACAAATCGCGGCCCGCAGTCCGACCGGCCAGCGGCTCGGTGCATCCTTCAGGCTGAACAGGGCGCGGATCCCATGCGGGGCCGGGGGCGGAGCTGATGACGCCGCCCTGGGATCCCGGTTCATGTAATCCATCCTGCCACGCGGATCCCGGTATGGCCCCGGTGGGCCACCACGTCACGGCCGCTTCCGTCCGCCCGTTGCAGCGCCGACTCGGACTGCGCACCGATCCACCGGTGAATCCCCAATTCCCCGATGGATCAGTGCGCAGTAGCCGCAAGCTGCTAGCGGTGAGGCTTAGACGGCGGTGTAGCCGCCGTCGACGAGTACGTACGATCCGGTCATGAAACTGGCCTTGTCCGACAGGAGGAAGGTGGTGACGTTCGCGACTTCCTCCGGCCGACCCAGGCGGCCAAGCGGATGCTTAGCCTCGAGCCCGTTGACGACTTCTTTCGGCGCAGCGGCCAGCAGCGGCGTATCGATATAGCCGGGCCCGATCGCGTTGACGCGCAGCCCCTGGGCTCCATATTCAGCCGCAGCATTCTTGGTCAGGCCCACGACGCCGTGCTTCGCCGCGGTATAAGCGGCGTTGCCGGGAGCGGCGACGGTGCCGTGGATCGAGGCCATGTTCACGATGGCGCCTTCGGAGGCACCCGCGGCAAGGATGGCCGGGATCTGGTATCGCATTCCATAGAGGACTCCGCTCAAGTTGATGGCGATGACCCGGTCCCAATCCGCAATGTCGACGTCGCCGACTGGAGCGTTGGCGCCGCCGATGCCTGCGTTGTTGACGGCATAGTTGAGTGCGCCATAAGTCGCGACCGCGAAGTCGACGGCCTTCTTGCTGTCCTCGGCGATCGCTGTGTTGGCCTGGAACGGAACGGCAGTGCCGCCTGCGGCCGTGATCTCGTTGGCCACACGCGTGGCACCGTCGAGGTTGATGTCCACGACAACGATGTTGACACCGTTCTTCGCGAGGTCCTTGCTGATCGCTTCCCCGAGTCCTGAACCTCCGCCGGTGACGAGCGCTGTCTTGCCTTTGAAGTTACCCATAGTTCCTCCTCGTACGCGGGATCGGTCCCGCAGATTTCCGTGGTGAGCGCTGGTGGATCCACTCGCCTGTGGCAACCGGTCTCGCCACGGAAACATTCCATGGCGATGCACGAACCGCCCGGATTCCTGCCAAAACCTCCGGCCCAGCGATTACCTTTTCTGTCGGACAGCGGGTGTGCCAGATCTGTCGCAAACCCCCGGTACGGACAAATAGGCCATATCTGGCACAAATGGGAATTGGGCGCGTATGATCAATATATGTCACAAACTCCGTTCTACCGGGTTGTCGACGCAGCCTCCCTGGGGCGGGCCATCAGCGATGCCCGAAAGGAAGCGTCCCTGACCCAACAAGATCTGGCGGACCGGCTCGGCACCGCCCGACGGACTATTGTCAGGCTCGAGCACGGCGAAGCAGTCTCAATCGTTGTCGCCATGGACGCCATCCGGGTGCTAGGCCGCGACGTCGCCCTGGTCCCCCGGTTCGCGAAGCTACAGGTCAAGGCGTGAGCCCGCGGAGCAAGAGCCTCGACGTATTCCTGTATGGGGAACACGTCGGCATCCTGAGCGGGTCTGGCCTGAGGATGTCCTTCCGCTACGACCCTGACGTCGTCGCCGAGTACGGCGCTTCCTCCATTCTGTTGTCCCTGTCGCTCCCAGTGGACCGGAAGAAGATCGACGGGACCGCGGTGTACAACTACTTTGACGGACTCCTGCCGGAGGGTCAGCTCCGTTCGCATCTCGCTTCAGAAAGCGGACTCTCGACCCCTGATGCCCTGGGGCTGCTCGCCATCCTGGGCGCCGACTGCGCCGGCGCCGTCCAGGCGCTCCCGGCAGGCACGTCCCCTGATGGCCCGGCCGGCTTACAGTCGATGACGGTCGATGAGGTCGTCGGCCTCGTCGAGGCGCTGCCCACCTGGGACTTGCCCGATGACTTCGCGGTTACCGCTTCGCTGGGCGGCATTCAGTCGAAGGTGCTGCTCAGCCGACACGGTGACGGCTGGGCCTGGCCGGGCCGCGGGGCAGTGTCCACACACATCATCAAACCGGAGCCGCTCGATTCGCCGGTGCCGCACCTGCTCGCCTCGGAAGACTGGGCCCTGAAGGTGGCCACTGCCGCCGGACTGCCCGCCGCACAAACGCATCTGGAGACGTTCGGGTCCCGCCAGGCGATCGTCGTGACCCGATACGACCGGACTCCGGACGGTGGCCGGCTGCACCAGGAAGACTTCACCCAGGCTCTGGCGCTGGCCAGCACCTCCAAGTATGAAACCTCCACTGCGCCGCCGTCCCGCCTGACCCAGCTCGTGCGAGCCGCTGCACCGCACACCAGGGACGACCGGGAGTTCCGGCGCGCGCTGCTGCGGGCCATCACCTTCAACCTCGTGATCGGAAACGGGGATGCGCACTCGAAAAACTATTCACTACTGATTCGGGACGGAGGCGAAGTTTTGCTCGCCCCGCTCTACGACATCGCCCCCACCCTGCTGCTCTACGCCCGGAGCAACAACGCCGGCCACGTCGTGGGAGGCCAATCAAGGCTGAACTACCTCACCCTGGATCATGTCATCCGGGAAGGTGCGTCGTGGGGCATGGATGCCGGGGAGGCGCGCGCGACGGCGGTAACCGTGCTGGAGTCGGCTGCCACCGCGGCGGCCAAGGTGCCCGCACCGGAGGAGATCGGCTTCCTGAGCGAACTCGTCGCAGCCCGGGCCGGCGAACTCCTTGAGGGCGGGACGGCCCGCCGCGCCCTTGCCGGTCAGACGCCGGCGGCCACCTGACATATCGGACCAGAACTTGAGAACCAGCTGCCCCGGCGTTCGGGCTCAGGTGATCAAACCCGATACCAGGGCCGACGGCAAGGAATACTCCCTCCGGGCCAAACTCAGCGCCTGAGTAGCTCCATAGCCGTTTCCAGAAAGTTGAATTGAATTCCAGAACCACTTGCACCATGGCTTCTCCGCGTCCATACTAAATGAACGTCATTCATTTAGTGACTCCCGTCTCACCGGAGAGCGCCGTGGATGACCGGATGCCGCGGCATCACCCAGCGACACCTCTCGGCCATCTAGAAAGAGCCAATAGCATGACTCAAATGACCCGCCAAAGCGCAAGGAAAGCCGTGGAAGCCCACGATCCTGCCGGCACCGAACACGGCATCACCGGCAAGGGACTCAAGACGGGGCAGCTGGGGCTCCTCGCCGTCGTCGTCCTTGGCATTTCCTCCGTGGCACCCGCCTATAGCCTGACCAGCTCGCTTGGCCCGGCAGTCAACGCCGTGGGCTTGCAGCTGCCCGCCATCTTCATCGTTGCGTTCATCCCGATGATCCTCGTCGCATTCGCTTACCGCGAGCTCAACGCAGACTCTCCGGATAGCGGCACCACCTTCACCTGGAGCACCAAGGCATTCGGCCCGTTCATCGGGTGGATGGGCGGCTGGGGGCTCCTCGCCGCGAACATCATTGTCCTGTCCAACCTGGCTGGCGTCGCGGTGGACTTCTTCTACCTCTTCCTTGCCCAGGTGTTCGGCAATCCTGATCTTGCCGACCTGACGTCCAACAAAGCGTTGAACATCGCCACCTGCCTGGCCTTCGTAGCGCTGGCTGTCTGGGTCAGCTATCGCGGCCTGCACGCCACCAAACTCGTGCAGTACGCCATGGTGGGGTTCCAGGTGGTGGTGTTGGGAATCTTCGTCATTATGGCCCTCACCCACGCCTCATCCGGTGACACCCCCACCGCGCTCGCATTCAGCTGGGATTGGTTTGATCCGACGAAGATCAGCAGCTTCGAGCAATTCGCGGCGGGCATGTCCCTGGCGGTCTTCGTCTACTGGGGCTGGGACGTCTGCCTGACGGTCAATGAAGAGACCAAGGGTGGCAAGGGCACCGCCGGCAAGGCTGGAACCACCACGGCGATTGCCGTCCTGGGACTTTACGTTGCAGTGATCGTCGCCACCATGATGGTCGCTGGCGTGGGTGGCAACGGCATCGGGCTGAACAACCCGGACAACCAGTCCAACATCTTTGCCGCACTGGCCTCACCCGTGATGGGCCCACTGGCCATCTTGATGTCCTTGGCCGTGCTCGCAGGCACAGCATCGTCCCTGCAGTCCACCATGGCCTCCCCTGCCCGAAGCCTGCTTGCCATGGGGCACTACGGCGCCCTTCCGCACAAATTCTCCACCGTCAGCAAGCGCTTCGGTTCCCCGGGCTACGCAACCATCATGGCCGGGGCGATCTCAGGAGGGTTCTACGCCATCATGAAGGTCGTCAGCGAAAACGTCCTCAACGACACCATCTTGGCGCTGGGCCTGATGATCTGCTTCTACTACGGGATGACCGCCTTTGCCTGCGCTTGGTACTTCCGGCACAGCGTGTTCAGCAGCGTCCGCAACTTCTTCATGCGCCTGCTTTTCCCGGTGATCGGCGGCGTGGTGCTCACATTGGTCTTCATCCAGACGGCAGTGGATAGCTGGTCCCCGTCCTTCGGCAGCGGTTCCGAAATCTTTGGAATCGGCTTGGTGTTCATCATCGGCGTGGGGCTTCTGGCCCTCGGCGTGGTGGTCATGGTGGTCATGGCCCGCGTCCGGCCCGGTTTCTTCCGCGGCGAGACCCTTCGCAAGGACACTCCGGCCCTCGTCGTGCCGGAATAGTCGCCGGTACGGATAACGTCAACAAGCCAGAAGCCCTGTTCCGGATTTCCCCGGAGCAGGGCTTCTAGCGTGGTTCAAACCGTCGGTTGGCTGGTGTACTTCCCGTCGGCACCTGCATCCGTAGCTTGGCCCGCTGAGCTACGGATGCAGGGTTTGCGTCGAGGACTGCGCCCTTATGACCGCATTGGCCGGCCGAGTCACTGGATTCAGATGACGGCGAGCCGGAGTTCTGTCGCGAGGGTGTTGCGGCTCGACTGGATCACGGGGCGGGAGGTGGTGATGAACATGAGGACGTATCCCAGGACGAGGACGAACGGGATGGGTGCGAGTGCGCTGAGAGGACCTACGCTAGATTGCGGCCAGATGACGGCGGGTAGTGCCATGACAAGGGAAATGAACCCCGCGGTGAGCGTGATGATGAGAGATTCCAACGCTGCGGCGGTGAGGGCGACGGCTCGGGTTCCTCCGGAAATCGCGAGGAGCGCGGTGTCCCGCCGTCGGTGTCCTGAGGTCATGATGATCGTTGCGACACCGGCAAAGAGCACGAGCCCGATGGGTGCCCCGAAAATAGCAAGTCCGATGGCCATGTACTTGGGTTCGCTCCACAGTCCGATGTAGCCGGTCACGATCGCGAGTCCCATGGCAACGACCATGAGGGTGATTCCGGCGTGGCTGCGGGTGACGTTGTATTTTGCTGATTCGCGAGCGATGAACCAGCTGTCCGAGCGACCGCGGATCAGTCCGACCCAGAAATACATGACACGCTCCGCCACCCACGGTGCGGCGAAGAGGAAAGCGACCAGGATCAGGAGCTGGGCGAAGTCAAACCATCCTGACCCGCTGACCTCTTTGAGCACGATTGAGGCAAGCGTGAGAGCCAAGAAGGTCACCGCGAGAACGACGCGCGTCCTGGACAAGGGTGCGTTGATGATCTCAGGAGTGCGGATCGCGGCGAGGATCGGGGTGCGGCTGGCCTTTCGGGCCGCGCCCAATGCGCTCAGCACGACGACAGCCATGAACAGAACGAAGGCGATCGACAGCTCGAAGACCCCCAGAGTCACATGACGGAGAGGGGCGGCCTCGGAGCGGATCGGCGCCGAGAGTGTGTTGAGGAACAAGTTCAGGGTGGGCGCGGCCAGGAGCAATGCAATGGCGAACGCGGCAAGCCCTAGAAGAGTGGCCTGCAGAAGGATCACGGAACGGATCGTGCGCGGGCCGACTCCGGCCAGCTGCCACAGGGCGTAGCGGGAGCGTTGCAGATCGACGATGTATGTCAGCAGCACGTTCAAGGCGCCGATCACCACTGGCACGTTGAAGCTCATGAAGATGATCGCGTGATTGATCAAACCTCCCGGATCCTCGCTCGCTGGAGTGACGCCGGCGGTCGAGAAGTCGCCGGCGCACACGCAGGCGATGAGCGCCGCGAAGAGGGCGACGACGAACGCACCGGCCCAGAGCCGCCAGGCGACGAGCAGTTCGGTGGTAACCAGTTTCAGGATCATCATGACCTCCGAGCGTGCTCGACCGCGTCGAGGACGTCGGTCACAGTCGGGCTGTGGAGTTCACCGTGGATCTGCCCGTCGCGCATGACCAGCACCCGGTCGCCGAGCGCAGCCGCTTCGAGATCGTGTGTCACCATCACCACGCTCCTCCCCTCGGAGGCATAGTCGCGCAGCAGCCGCAACACCCGGCTGCCGGCTTCCGAATCGAGCGCTCCCGTCGGCTCATCGGCGAACAGCAGGTGCGGAGAAGTCGCCAAGGCCCGCGCGATCGCGACGCGCTGTTGCTGCCCGCCCGACAGCTGCCCCGGCCGCCGATCGGACACCTCGCCCAGGCCGACCGAATTCAATGCTGACGTCACTGCGGTTCGGTCGACGGTGCCACGGGACATGCGCATTGCGAGCGCCACATTGTCGAACGCGGTGAAGGCCGGAATCAGGTTGTAGGACTGGAAGACGAAGGCGATGTTGTCCCGTCGGAACTCGGCCGCCTGATCGGGGTCCAAGGCGCCGATGTCCGTACCAGCGATGGTCACCTCCCCCGCAGTGACCGCGTCCAGGCCCGACATGCACTGCATGAGCGTCGACTTGCCCGAGCCGCTCGGCCCGACAATCGTCACCATTTCGCCGAGTTGAACACTGAGCGAAATACCCTTCAGGACGTCAACCGGGGCCGCGCCGGAACCACTACCGAACGACTTGGAAATATTGCGGGTTGTCAGAACAGTATTCATGCAACTCTCTTTTCAATGAAATGTGCCGTCCACGCCAAACGCAGCACGGCTGTCACACTTGGTAGATGCCAACCCGGCCAGAGTGACGCCATTCAGCTGAAAATATTTCCTACCGTGAGAACCAGAATGCGAGAACGCTCCAGTACCCGAAATATCGAAGAGTTAGCCTTCGCAGTCGCGGCAGTACTTGAGGCCATTCTTTTCCAGCGCGATTTGCGAGCGGTGGCGGACCAGGAAGCATGAGGAACACGTAAATTCATCGGACTGCTCCGGGACAACGATGACGGTCAGTTCCTCACCGGACAGATCGGCACCCGGAAGGTCGATGCCCTCGGCTGTGTCGTTCTCGTCGACGTCGATCACAGCGGTCTGGGCACCGGAGCCGCGTGACGCCTGAAGGGCCTCGAGCGATTCGGCGGGAGACTCTTCTTCGGTCTTGCGTGGGGCGTCGTAGTCGGTAGCCATTGTGTGGTTCACTTTCGTTGCTGCATAGTGCCATTTCAGGCACCTCAGTGAAGCAGTTTAGGGCATAGTACACGCCGTCAGCGAATAGTGTGTTGAACAAGACATTCAGCTACCCGGAGCCCCGTAACTCAAGGGTTTTGGTTACTCTGCGGGAGGATTTTCCGGGCTGTCACGCCTGTATTAAATGATCCTGCCGCTCAGGCTCATGGTTCCGCCGCTTGATCGTCATGAGTGCGACCAGCACGGCTATCCCTGCCGCCAGGGCCAGGCTGACCGGGCCGGTGCCCCAGTCGAGGCCCCCACGGTCAGAAGAAACGGCGGTCCAGTCAGAGAAGGACGCCCCCAACGGCCGGGTCAGGATGTACGCGAACCAGAAGGCGGGGATCGCCGCCAACAGGCGGCGCCAATGGGCCAGGGCAGGGACGGCGATCACGGCCGCGAACATGATGCCCGAGGCGAAGTAGCCCAGCCCTAGCGTGTACGCGGTCAGGTCTCCCGTGGCTGTGCCGAGTGCGAAGGTTGTCAGCACCGCGGCCCAGTAGAAGGACTCCCGACGCCGAGTGGTGATGCTGTGGATGGACAGGGTCTTTTCACTCCGGTGCCAGAGCAGGAAGACGACCGCGAGCGCCACGGTGAAGAACAGGGTTGACGCCAGGTAGGGAACGCCGAGTCCGACGTGAACGGCGTCGGCAGCCATGGTTCCGAACACGCTGACCATGGCGACGGCGGTCCAGTACACCCAGGGGATGTAGCGACGGACCGAGAACTGCAGGAGCAACGAAATCAGCAAGGCCGCGAAGCCGAGGGCCAAGGCGATCTCTGGTTCGAATTGGTGCACCAGGAAATCGGACGTGGTTTCGCCCATCCCTGTAGTGAGTATCTTCACCACCCAGAACAGGACGGTGACCTCGGGTACTTTCGAGGCGGAGGCTCGGGAGACGGCGCTTTGCAGTTGACCGCCAACAGCTACGGTGTCCTTGACACGCGGGCTAGCAGTGAGTTCTTCGGGCATCATGGCCCCCATTGTCCACGGCCTTTCCGAACGTTTCCCGAAGATGACGCGTGGCGCCGGGAACCGACATTGCGGAACTCCGTCAGCTTCGCACGTTCGCGGTATGGATTCGCGGGATAATGGAACCATGGCCACGCAGGATCAGGATCCTTGGGATGAGTTCGACAGGCTCAAGCCCGCGGGACCCGATCGCGTCCCCGGCCAACCCGGAGGCGAACCACAGGGATTCGGCTTCCGGACGGGAGTACGCAGCGCAAGAGTGGCGTTCGGGTTCGCCGTCTACGCGCTGGTCCTGGGATCCGTGCTCGTCCTGGTTGGTGCCATCGACTTTATCGGCAAGGGCGAGTTGCTATGGCTGGGATTAATGGTGTTGATCGAGGCCGCCTTCGTCTATGGCTTCATCCAGCTGGCGCACCAGGCGCGCAACCGGCGCTCCACCTAGGCCGCCATTTCGAACCTTTAGCTTGCAGACCCTGTGTTGCCACTGCCGCCAAGGCCGGATCGCTTGCGGCGTCCCGCCGCCAACATGAAGACGGCGACGGCGATTGCCACTGTCGCGGCGCCACCAGCGATGGCAGTCATGCTATTCCACGGGCCGACCATCCCATTGCCGGATGGTGTTCCGGCGGCCTGGTCCGTTTGCCGGGGCCGGGCGCTCGCCGACGCCGGTGTCGAGGCTGCGGAGGTTGCTGCGCCCCCGGCCGTAGAGGCGAAGCGGGATACCGAGCCGTTGCCCGTACCGTTGCCCGGACTCGTCACGATGATTGTGCCGTCCGGAGCCACCGCAAGGTGGCCGGAGTTCCTACCGGTGGGGACGATCCGACGGCGGTTGCGCCAGGCGGGATGAGGGCCAGCACTCCGCCTTGGACGCTGGCCACGTAGAGGGTCCCGTCCTGCCCGACGACCGCCTCTTGGGGTCCTCCCGCGACTGGAATGCGGTACGCGACCGTGTCAGCACCCGGCTTGATGACAGCGAGCTGATCGGAACTGATGTTGGTGACGTAGATTGTCCCGTCGGGGCCCGCGGCGATCCCGTGGGGGTTCTCTGTGTGCCCGGGTGTTGAGCTGAGCTGAATGGTCCGTGACACCGCGTCCGCCCCGGCAGGAATGACAGAGACCGTCCCCGTAAATTGATTTGACACAAACGCGGTCCCGTCCTTCGTGACCGCGACCTCCACGGGTCCGGCCCCGACCGTTACTGTCCGGTCCACGGTCGATCCGTTCGGCGCGATGACCGACACGGTGTGCTCCAAGGAGTTCGGAACATAGATCGTGCCATCGGGGCCGGAAGCGATCAGATGGTTCCCGGGGGAAATCGGAATTCGCCGTGTTACGCCGCTTGCGCCGGCAGGAACAACGCCGACGTCGTACTGATTCGTGGCGTTGTCCCGCTCAGCGACATAAAGGGTGCCGTCCGCGGCGATCGCCAGGCCTGGCGTGGAACCTCCCGTGCTGATGGTCCGGGAGGGCCGGACCGCTCCGGGCGGTATCACCTGGACGCCGCCAGCAGGGCCGTAATTGCCCACATACGCCGTGCCGTCGGAACCCACCACCACGCCAACAGGCACCCCGCTGACGTCGAGAACCTCCGAAGGGGCCGCCACCGCGGGCACCGTCCCTACAGAGAGGAACGCTCCTGCCGCGACCGCGACGGCCAGACTCCAATTCTTCACTTTCTACCCCCGCAGATGTCCCCACAACGGCGCTGGGCGCCGACTCGACGGAGCCCTACTCCGCGCCAGCAGCATATCCCGCCGCGGGGCCTCACCCTTTGCGGGGCACGTACGTGTTCACCGGCCGCCCGGTCGCGCCATAGGCCAAATGCAGGTCAACGAGTCCTTTGCGTTCGAGTTCGCTGAGGTAGCGCTGGGCCGTGGGGCGGCTGATTCCGACGCTGCCCGCGATCTCCGAGGCACCCAAGGGCTCCGTGGAGTGAACCACCATGTCGAGGACTTTTTGCATGGTGGGTGGCAGGCGCCGGGGTCCTTGGGCCGGGGCAGCCGTCCGGCGCAGGCTGAAGAGCTGGTCCACCGTCGCCTGGTCGGCCACAGTCCGGGATTCCGCCTCCCGCCGCCAGCGCCGATAAGCCTCCAGCTGGGTTTGGAGTTGTTCGAAGCCAAACGGTTTGACGAGGTAGTACACAGCTCCCCCGCGCATGGCAGCCCGGACGGTCTCAAGATCGCGGGCAGCGGTGATCATGACGGCGTCGAGCTTTTCTCCTGCCGCCTGGAGGGACCGCAATAAGCTGATTCCGTCTTCGTCGGGGAGGTACACATCGAGGAGAAGCAGGTCAGGCTTGAGCCGCTGCACGGCTTCCCGGGCTTCGGCCGCAGTGTGTGCTTCGCCCACGCATTCGTATCCCTCGATTTTGGCCACGCGGCTGGCGTGGATGCGCGCTACGCGGAAGTCGTCGTCGACTACCAAGGTGCGGATCATTCGATTGATTTTCCTGTCATGACCGGGGTTTCGGACTCCGAGCGGGGTTCCGGCAACCAGATTTCGAAGCGTCCCCCGGGGCCCGGGAAAACATCCATGGTGCCTCCTGCCCGGTGAACGATCCTGCTTACCAGCGCAAGGCCTATCCCGCGCCGCATTCCTGGCCGCGGTTCCTTGGTGGTGAATCCATCGGCGGTGATCGTGCCCACCAATTCTGCGGGAACACCGGGCCCATTGTCCGTCACGCAGATGAAAATGCCCGAGGAATCGTCCAGCTGGATGGTCACCTCGCGTGGCGTGGGTTGTTCAGCAAGGATTTCGACGGCGTTGTCCAGCAGGTTTCCAACGATCGTCAGCAGAGCTTGAGTCTCCAGGAATGGTTGGCGCAGCTGCGAGTCGTCAGTCACCGATATTTCGACATCCTGCTCCGCAGCCACGGTGATTTTGGCGAGCAATAGCGCCGCGAGCTCCGGCGGCTCGATCCGCGAGCGCAAGCCCTCGCCAAGCGATCGAGAGGTGTCCGAAATCCGTGACACGAAGTTTCTTGCCTGGTCCACGTCGCCGAGTTCCAGGAGTCCGTCCACCACGTGGAGCCGGTTCGCGTATTCATGTTCCTGGGCACGCAAAGCCTCCATCAGGCCTTCGACCGAGCGAAGGTCACGCACCAGGCCCTCGACCTCGGTACGGTCACGCAGCGTCACTACCGAGCCTATGCTCCTTCCAGCCAAGGCAACGGACATCCGGTTCACTACGAGCAAGGCATCCTCAGTGATGACCACCTGGTCCGTTCCGCTGATCTGGCCGGTCAGCAAAGAACGGAGCCTTCCGGGCGGCAGAAGGTCCTCGATCTTCTCTCCCAGCGCGTTTTCCTCGAGGTGCAGCAGGGAGCGCGCCTCAGAGTTGATAACGGTGACCCGGCCGTCGTCGTCGAACCCGATCATCGCTTCGCGGATGCCGTGCAGCAGGGCTTCGCGCTCTTGCAGGAGGGACGCAATCTCCACCGGCTCGAGATCGAAGGTGACCCGCTTGATCCTGCGCGCCAACAATGCCGAACCCATGGCGCTGATGACGAGCACCACGGCTGAATAACCGGCAATGAGCAACGCCTGTTTGGCGAGCTCGCTGCTCTCCGTGGTCACTAGGATCCCCACTGAAACCTGCCCGACGACGGTCCCGTCCGCCGCGCGTACCGGCGCCTTGGCATTGACGGAGGCTCCCAGGCTGCCTTGGTCTATGCCGACATGGGTCTGCCCGTCGAGGACGGCGACAGGTTCTTCCAGGGTTTGTCCGATGAGTGCTGGATTCGGATGGGAGTATCTAACACCTTTCCGGTCGGTGACGACGACGTAGTCCGGTTGTGCTTGGGACTGGACTTTCGTCGCGATGGCCTGGATCGAGTGTGTGGGATCGCCGTTGCCCAGCGATGTCACGATTTCGGGCATCTGCGCCACGGTCGTGGCAATCCCCAGCGCCCGGAGCCTGTACTGATCTTCGAGCGTCTGGTTGCTGATCTGGGTGTAGAGAAGCGCGCCCAAAGTCACTGTCACGAAAAGGATGCAGAGCAACCACACGAGAATCTGGGAGGCAAGGGGCCGAGCCTTCCAGCGCGCGCGCAACCCTATGTGCACTGCCAACCCCTTCCTCATCTCCCACTAGCAGCTTATGTGACAAAGTTCACGGCCACTACGCAGCAAGAGGCTCGCCCCGGATCTCGGCGTAATGCATAAATGCACAAAACCTGCACTTTTACTGTTAAGCCCCACAACTTACTGAAGACTTCTGGCCCGAACTATTCCTTCCTAGGCTCGACGTAGTTTCCGTGATCCGGATCACGCAAGAAAGCGACCACAAGAAGCAGCGCAAGAGGGCCGACGTTCCGGCCCACATGAACCTAAAGACAGAGAGGTCTTAGCGTAATGAATGCTAACCACCCCCATCGGCCGCCCGGGGCCCCCGAAGACGCCGCGGGCATCGACATTGTCGGGTTGACCAAGCGTTATCTCACTCCCAAGCATGAGACATTCACTGCCATCCGCGATGTGACGCTCCGGGTCGAACCCGGCCAGTTCTGTGCGATCGTCGGGCCGACGGGCTGCGGCAAGTCCACCACGCTGGCTCAGGTTTCCGGACTGGAGCGGCCAAGCGCCGGCTCCGTGCGAGTCCACGATCAGATCGTTGACGGCATCACCAACGGTGTCAGCTACATGTTCCAAGCGGATGCGCTCTTCCCCTGGAAGACCGTCCTCGGAAACGTCCTGATCGGCCCGGTCCTGCTCGGGACGCCCAAGCGGGAAGCAACCTTGCTCGCGAGGGACTGGCTGCGCCGCGTGGGTCTGGCCGGTTTCGAGGACCGGTATCCGCACCAGTTGTCCGGCGGCATGCGCAAGCGTGTGGCCATGGCCGCGGCGCTGATCAACAACCCGCGGATCCTGCTGATGGATGAGCCGTTCGGCGCTCTCGACGTGCAGACCAAGGCCATCATGCAGAACGAATTGCTGCAGCTCTGGGAGGAACTGCGCCCCTCCGTCCTGTTCATCACGCACGATCTCGACGAGGCAGTGGCCCTTGCGGACAAGGTAGTCATCATGACCAGCAGCCCCGGCACGATCAAGGACGTCTTCGACATCGACCTTCCCAGGCCGCGTGGAGATGTCCAGAAGATCCGCCACGAGGAGCGATTCCTGGAGCTTCAGGGCCAGATCTGGGAGTCCCTGAAGGACGAAGTCACCCGGGCCTACAAGCAATCGGCAGGTGCAGCAGCATGACTGCCACAATGCATAAAGGTGCTCCCGTGCAAAAACAAGAGAAAGAGCAAGCGCAGGCGAGCGAGCTCAAGGTTTCCGCCCGGCGCGCCATGACGCGCCGCACCACGTGGGTTTGGGCCGGCCGTGCCATCCTCGCGGCCATCGTGATCGGTGGCTGGCAGTGGTTCACGACGGAGGGCTGGGTGGACAAGTTTTTCTTCGGCCAGCCCTCCGAAATCTGGAACAGCCTGGTCAAGCTCTTCACTGAGGGCACGGCATTCGGCACCATCTGGGAGAACCTCTGGGTCACCATGCAGGAAGCAATCTACGGCTTCCTGCTCGGCACGCTCGTCGGCGTCGTGCTCGGGATCCTCCTGGGCTCGAACAAGTACCTGTCGGAAGTTGTGGGCCCGTACATCCGGATAGTGAACTCCATCCCCCGAATCGTGCTCGGTTCCATCTTCATCGTGGCGTTCGGCCTCGGAGTATTCCCGAAGGTGCTGCTCGCGGCGGTTCTGGTCTTCTTCGTCGTCTTCTTCAACGCCTTCCAGGGCGTCCGTGAAGTCGACCAGAACCTGGTCGGAAACGTGCGGGTCCTGGGTGCATCGCCGCTTCAGGTAGCGATCCACGTGACAATTCCCTCGGCCATGACCTGGATCATCGCGAGCTTGCACACTGCATTCGGCTTCGCAATCATCGGCGCACTCGTTGCTGAAGTGCTCGGCGCCCAGCAGGGAATCGGCCTGATCATCAGCCAGGCACAGGGGACCTTCGATCCGAACACAGTCTTCGCCTGCATGGTGATCATCGCAGTGATCACGCTCGGCGCGGAATACCTCATCGCCCTGCTAGAGCACACGCTTCTCAAATGGCGGCCGCCAAACCGTTCCGAAGCGCAGGCGATCTGACGCTCGCCGTCTTCCCTTCCACTGACCCAACGCTCGAATCCTCAGAATAAAAAGGAAACGCACAACCATGATGAAGAACAAGATCTACGCCGTCGGCGCTGCCGGAGTGATCGCCCTGAGCCTTGCTGCTTGCGGCACCAGTTCCGCAAGCAGCAACAGCACGGCAAGCGGCAGCGCTGCCGCGGACACTGCCTCGATGCCTACCGTGAAAATGATGGTGGGCGGCATCGACAAGCAGATCTATCTGCCCTACCAGCTCGCAGAGCAGCTGGGCTATTACCAGAAGTACGGTGTCAAGGTGGAGCTTTCCACCGAGTCCCAGGGTGGCGTTGGCGCCGAGGACGCGATGGCATCCGGGCAGGTGGACATGGCCGGTGCGTGGTATGTCCACACCGTCGATTTCCAGTCCAAGGGCAAGAACGTCATCAACCTCGTGCAGCTCTCGAGTGCCCCGGGAGAACGCATCATGTGCAGCCCCAAGGCAAACGTGAAAACGGGCGCAGACCTCAAGGGCAAGACCGTCGGCGTCACAGACCTCGGCTCGGGAACCGATGAGCTCACCCAGTTCATCGCTTCGAAGGCCGGGCTCGCCAAGACTGACTACCACACCATCGCCGTCGGCGCCGGATCAACCGCAATCGCGGCCATCCAGCGCGGGTCCGCTGACTGCGTGATGACCACCCAGCCGACCGTGGGCGCACTCGAGAACAAGAACCTCGCCGTTCCTGCGATCGACCTCGCCACCACTGAGGGAGCCACTGCAGCGCTGGGCGGCACCCTGCCGTCGGCCGGCCTGCTCGCCCAGTCGGACTGGGTCAAGACCCACGAGGACGCAGCCCAGAAGGTCGTCAACGCCCTTGTGGACACGATGCACTGGATCAGCACCCACTCCGCGCAGGACATCGCCGATAAGCTGCCCCAGTCCTTCGTCCAGAACAGCACCATCTCGAAGGACCAGTACGTAGCCGGACTGAACCAGGACAAGGGTCAGTTCCTCCCGGACGGCATCATGCCTGCCGGTGGCCCCAAGACGATCTTCGACGAGGAAAAGACCATCGGCGTTGACACCTCCAAGGTCAACATCCCCGATACGTTCACCCAGAAGTACGCCCAGGCCGCGCTCAAGCTTGAGGGCTACACCGCGACCACGACGCCTGCCGGCGACAACGAGTGATCCAATCCCTACGCAACAGGCGTAGGCGTTCCGGCGCCACCGGCTAGTGACACTTCGATCGGTCTGCGTGATGCCCGCGCAGACCGATCGAACCGTTTGTGCGCGGCACAGTCTTGATTCAGCACAGTCTTAGCGATCGCGCCGTCGTCGAGCATCTTCTCCATTGTGCCGTGGCCGGACTGGGCAGGCAGTCCCCGGCCGAGCTACTTCAAGACGGTCGGCAACACGCGCACCGGGACGTTCCTATGCCACTGTGTGGCGCGCTCGTAGGCGTGAGCGATCGCGAGCACCCTGGCGTCTGATCGTTCCGGCCCCATGATGTGCAGTCCAACGGGCTGCGCGCTGGCAAGGCCGCAAGGCACACTGATGCCCGGCATTCCGGTGAGGTTCGCAGGGGAAAGCATGCGCAGGGCGGCTGCCAAAGAATCCTCCCCCGGGGGGCCAGTGAGCTCCGAAGACATCGAAGATGCAAACGGCGCGATCGCCGGCAGCGTGGGCGACACTAGACCGTCCACTCCTGTCCGAAGCATGAATTCCGGTATGAGGGACCTGAGGTGGCTCCGGACCTGCCAGGCCAGACGGATGTCATCCCTGGACACCAAGGCACCTGTCTCGATCATGACGCGTGTGCTCGGAAGATATTGGCCGGCTGCACCCTTCAGCCGCTGGCGGTGATGGAGAGCCGCTTCCGACAGCGAAATCGCCACACTCGCGTGCAGGGAAAGGTCCAGATCGGGAAGCGACAGGTCTATGATTTCGATCCCCAGGTCTTCCAGCACCGACAATGCTTCGTCCACGGCAGCCACAACGCCGCTGGATACTCCCCATTCCGACCATATTTGGCGGTCAACTCCAAGCTTTATACCAGCAGGAATGTCCTGGATCCGGGCGGAAACCGGCCCTCCCAGACCAGCGACAGCCTGCAGTTCCACCATCCCGTCAAAGAGCATCGCGCAGTCTTCCACGCTCCGGGCGATTGGTCCTACATGGTCCATGGTGTGGCTAACGTGAAGGACCCCGGAGGAAGACACGACGCCGGTGCTGGGTTTGAGCCCCACCAATCCGTTGACGGCGGCCGGGTTTCGCACGGAGCCGCCGGTATCCGTGCCCAAGGCCCCGGGAATCGATCCCACGGCGACAGCGACGCCGGATCCGACGCTGGAGCCGCCTGCGTACCGGTCCGGATCCCAAGGATTCCGTGATGGAGGCGTCCCTTGCCCGAAGGCGAATTCGTGTGTTTGGAGTTTGCCGAGGATCACAGCACCGCTGGCCCGGAGTTGGCGTACGACGCCTGCGTCGTCCTTCGCGCAGTTTCCGCGGAGGCTCTCCGAGCCGCCTTCGGTCGGCATCCGTCGGACGTCAATGACATCCTTCACCCCCAGGGGAATGCCGTGAAGAGCCCCGCCGAACTGCCCCATGGCAGCCTGATCGTCAGCCATTCGGGCTGCCTCGAGGGCTCCGGGATCATCGAGGAATGCCCAGGCGTGGGCGTAGTCTTCAGTGTCCTGGAGCCGATCCAGGACGGAGTCGAGGAGTTCAACCGCCGACAGCTCCCGCCGTCGGATGAGTCCTGCCGCCTCGGCGATGCCCAGCTCCCATGCTTCGGTCAACCCTTCACCTCCTGCTCTCCTGCACGAGTTTGCTGTTCGAAAGTTGCCTTCAGGGAATCCATCCCTGTCCGGAAATCGCGATACGCGCTTTCCAGCGCGGGCAGGTCCTCCCTGGCGATCGCTTCGCCCACCAGATCGCGGACGATCATGAGCTGTACACGATTCAAGCCTTCGCTCATCGGTGGGCCTCCGGAGCGAGCTGTCCATCCCGAACCACGCAGACACCATCCACCAAGACAAACCTCACGTCGCGAAAATCGTCAGCACGGGCGACAACCACATCGGCAACGCGCCCGGCCTCGAGCCGTCCGCTTCCTGGAGCGACGCCCGGGATCAGGTCCGCCGCTACGGAGCTTGCCATGGCGACGGCGCCCGCCAAGGAGCGGTATCCATGAGCCGCGATGTCCTGGACGGCGGAGATGAGCTCGTCGTGGTCGCCGTCGTGCCCGTAGTCAGTGCCGATGACCGAGATGAGGTCCGGTTCCCGGAGCAGCAGGTCCCAGTGTTCACGCGTGGTGACGGTGCGCTTGCGGTGCAGGAGATCGAACACCGAGGCCTCCGCCGGCCAGCCGATTTTCCGGCCCAGGGCGGCCAGCTGGTAGGCCTCTTCGGGCGTGTGGGAAGGGTGGTTCGCGTGCGCGGCAATCACGGTGGCCCCACTGCCGTCCAGCTGAAGCATAAGTTCCCGCAGGATGCCGGCGGTGGCGGAGGCACTGTGCACGATGGCCGGCATGCCGAACTTTGCCGCCGCCTGGACTCCTTCCCTGATCCCCTCGATCGCCGGGACAAACGAGGGCATCACAGAGTCCGTGACGATCTTGGCAAGCTGACTGGCAGTGAGTGCCTCCGCGAGCCCTGCCTCCTTGGCCGCTTCAGTCAAGGCATTCAGATTGAACGCACCGACGTCGATAAACCTGCCCAGGACTGCTTCCTTGATGCGCCGTGCCTGGTCGATCGTGATGAGGATCCCTGAGGCCTGGTGGACGGCAGCGGGGATGTAGACGAGGTCCTGCCCTCCTCCGCCGAGTGTTTGGCCACCGCCCAACTCTCCGATGGCGACAGCACCGTCCTCGAGCATCCGTTCAACCGTGAGTTCCCTGGACTTCACCGTCAGGCCCCGCCCATCCGCCATCGCGGCCGCTTGGAGGCATTGTGGCAGGTGCGTCGTGGCGCCCCGTACGTGCACCGCGTGCCGACGGTCAGCTTCGCGCACGTCGTCCATGGACGCGAATCCACAGAGGCTGAGTACGGTGGTGGTTCCGGACAGGAGGTGCCTGTCCAGATTCCCCATCCAGCTCTCCGTGGACAGCGCCGGTGCTGCGCTCGGGAACAGCGGGCCAGGCGTCACTCCGTGGGAGTGGATGTTGATGAGGCCCGGCATTACGACGCAACCCGACGCGTCGATGACGTCGCCGTCAAACTCTTTGTCCGCATTCCAGCGGTCAAGGACCCCTGCGATGCGGCCCTCCCGGATGACCACCGCACCGTCCTCAATGACGGTGTCGCTGGAGCCCGTGACAACAGTGCCTCCGCGAATGAGCGTAGACATTCGTTCTCCTCTCGACTAGTTTCATCATATCGAAGTTTGCTTCACTATAGCCGCAATGGTGCGGCGCTGGAACCCCCGAATGGAGAACCTGATGGCAAAGCCGCAGACCCAGCGCGATTTCGTCGGATACGGCGAAACTCCCCCCGATTTCCGCTGGTCAGACGATGCCCGGGTGGCCGTTTCCCTCGTCCTCAACGTGGAGGAGGGCGCCGAGCGGAGTATCCCCCGCGGCGACAGCGCCAACGACCTGGGTGCGCACTGGATCCCGGCCCCGGCATCGGCCACACGAAACCTGACGCTGGAATCGGCCTTCGAATACGGCTCACGCGCAGGCATCTGGCGGTTGCTGCGGATCCTGCGGAAACACGACGTCCGGGCCACCGCCTTCTGCTGCGCCGTGGCACTGCAACTGAACCCATCCATCGCTGCGGCGTTGGTCCGCGACAGGCACGAAATAGCCGATCACGGCCACCAGTGGGACACACACACAAACCTGGACGACGATGCCGAGGAACGCCTCATCCGCGCCTCCCGCGATGCCATCGCGGCCAGCACTGGCCGGGCTCCCACCAGCTGGTATTCGCGCGACGGACTCAAGCCCGGAACGCGCCGGGTGCTCGCCGAGAGCGGATTCGCCTACGAGTCCAACAGCTTCAATGACGACCTGCCGCATTGGGGCTCCGGCCTGGAGAACCCGAAGCTTCCCGTGCTGCCCTACGCCGGAGACACCAACGATTCCGGGCTGTTCAAGCAGTTTCCCACCGCAAAATCGTTCGGCGACCACCTGATCGCAGCCCTGGACCTGCTCTTCGACGACCCCCGCGGCGGGCCCTCGGTGATGAGCGTTGGACTGCACCCCCGGCTCATCGGACGGCCGGCCTACGCCGCTGCGCTCGACCGCTTCCTTGCCCATGCGCGCGGCAAAGCGGCCTGGTTCGCGACGCGCGAACAAATCGTCAACGCCTGGGTACAAACGACGGCGAACGGGTCACCGGCGGGCGGTTTCTAGGGGGTCCTTCGCCGCACCCGACCCGGCACCATCGCTCGCCTGCACCACGGAATCACGCTAGTGCACTGCGAGCAGCGCTCCCCACCCTGGGATCGACCGGGAGGAGTCGGCAAGGCGAAGCACGTGCCACAGGGTGGCGATGGCACTGTCCACGACCGGGATGGCGAACTCCTGCTCGAAACCCTCCACCAGATAGCCCGAGCGCAGGTTCGTGCCGACACAGACCACAGCATCGAGGCCATGCGCGAACGCCGGCCGCATCATGGCGCCAATGGCGGCGGTGTCCAACTGTGCGATCTCGGGGTTGCTCATTGCGGCCTCCGGAACCGAGACGACCTGCACGTCGATGCCGTAGTTGGCGTATTCCCGCTGTATTTGGGAAGCGATGCTTCCGGGGCCCGGAAAGACGAGACCGATCCGCGTTGCCGACAACGCACCGAGCGCTTCGACGACGGCCACGGAAGCCGTAGTGGCTGGCGCACCGCACACCGCCTTGAGCTCGTCACAGAGTGACCGGTCTTGGGTGATTCCGGTCCAGGAACCGGAGGTACCGTGGAAGGCGATGGCCTGCAGCTCGGCGTCGTTCAGCAACGCCGGAGCATCACCGAGAACGCTCAAGTCCACCGTGTCATCAAGGTTTGGCGGGAGACGGAACCGGCTGTAGTGAACCCCCAGGTCCGGTTGCCCGGCAAGGATCGCCGCCGTGAGCGTCTCCGCGTTCGAGTTGCTTGACGGGACCAGAATCCCCAGCCGTACCGCCGGCCCGGGAATGCCCACGCTTAGTGAGCCTTGCCGAGGGACGGTGGCGTGGAGATCGCGAGCATGACTGCGGCCGAGTTCGTGTTATTGCTCCACCAGTGCGGCAAGGTGGCGTCATAGGTCAGGCTGTCGCCGGCTTCCAGTACAAAGTCCTGGCCGCCAATGGTTGCCACCAGCGTGCCGGATTGGAGGATGACGCACTCCTCGCCTTCATGGGAGTGCGGAACATGCGCGCCGTCGAAGTTGGCCGGAATCGTCATATTGATGACCCCCAGCTTACGTTCCGCGTCAGGAACGATCAGCTCCATGATGATGCCTTGTGAGGGGATTTCGATGCGGCGGCGGTCCGCTCGGCGCACGAGCATGTGGTTCTGCCCCTCGTTGGGGTCAGTAAACATGCTGGCCAGCGGCAGTTCGAGGGAGTTTGCCAAGCGCAGGAGGGTGGCAAAGGACGGGTTGCCGATTCCACGCTCGATCTGGCTGATGAGTCCTGCGCTGACACCGGCACGTTCGGCGAGCTCCTCCACCGTGAACCGTCCGAGTCGCTGCTCTTTGATCATTGCGCCAAGGTGGGCTATCCAGAAGTCGCGTTCCATGGACGCGGTTGCTTCGCCGCTGGCTGTGTCCGTGCCGTCCACAACGACTCCTTCATTTGCCCTTGGTTTTGCGTCAGTATATCGAAGATAGTTTCGCCTTGGTGGTTTTTTTGAGAGCCTCGATTCGACGGGCACTCCACTCCTGCCGATAGCGCTCACGCGGTCCTCAGCTCGGTGTAGCCAGTCAACATGGAGGCGAGTTCCTTCTCCCAGTAGACCGCACAACGGTCCGCTCCGCGCTCGAAAACCCGGGCTGCGGCGGCCATTCCGGGTGCCGGAAGTCCCACGCTGTGCCCCGCGCCGGCCACCACGTCCACCACGCGCTGGACGGCTTCCTGCAAAGCCTCCGGCCGCTCATCTCCATGCCGAAGAAGGTCTGCTGCCAGATCGGTGGGCCCCACCCAGCCCCCGCCAAACGCAGCGCTGCCAACAAATTCCTTGACCCGCTCCACAGCTTCGGCTGTCTCGAACAACACCGCGATCACGGGAGCAAAGGAGTAGTCCATGCCGAATGCCGAGGCTGGCGTCACCTGCCGCGGACGTGATCCAACAGGGGCGTATCGCGTGGCTTCGTAGGCGCGTTCCAGCTCCTCCACAGTCCGGACCTGGGGCAGCACGATCTCCGCTACACCAGTGTTGGCGAAGGCCAGCAACGTATTCGTCTCCAGATCGGGCACGCGCACGGCCACCTTCACTCCGGATCCGGACAGGCGCTGCACTACACCACGGCATTCCTGGACGGTCATCCCGGTCTGTTCCGCATCGAGGACCAGAAAATCCACGGCCGTGTGGGCAAGGAGGGCAAGCAAGGTGGGGCTGGGATCTGCGGTGATGATTCCGACCCTGCGTTCAAGGGCGGCGGCTGGTTCCTGGATCATGGGAGGTTCCTCATTGGGATGGAAGGGAAATGAACAGCGGTTTGGTGCCTGAACGGCCGGTCACTCGTCAGGGACGAACTGCCAGTCCGCGGGCTTGCTGACCCCCACAATGAGCTCCACGGTTTCGTCGCCGTCGTTAGTGATTCCGTGCGTAGTGCCGCGCGGGATGTAGATGCCGTCTCCAGGTTTTGCCCGGTAGGTGCTGTTACCGAGGTGGACTATGGGCGTCCCGCTCAGGACGACGTAAAACTCGGACGCGTCAGGATGGTGATGGCACAAGTGGTGCTGCCCGGGCAGTATCCTGCCCCAGCTGACGCACAAGTCATCTGAACCGCTGAGATCCCGGGAGATGAGCGTGCTGACCAGGCCTTGGTCGTGCTGCCCGTTGATGCCCACCTTGTCCAGAGCCGCGAAGCCTTGCTCGTGGACATTGTGGACCAGCCGGTCGATGTTGACGGTGGCGGTGCTTCCTCTGCCGGCGTGCATCAAGACACGCCCTCGAAGGCGGCCCCGGCCGTGACCGAGTGAGCCTGCACGGGCGGGTGTTCCATCCACCAGCGCGCGATTTCCTCCCGGGTGGCGAACCAGACTCCAGACTGCGCAAGGGCGTATTCGAGGAACCGGCGTACTCCGTGGGCAATACTGGGCCGCCCTCCAATCCTCAAATGCAGCCCTACTGACATCATCTTCGGCACGGTTTCGCCCTCGATAAGGAGGCAATCGAGGGTGTCTTTCAGCACGTTGAAGAAGTCCTCTGCTGTGCCGAGGCTGCCGTTTCCCCAGAATCTGGCGTCGTTCGTATCGCCGGAATAGGGGACCACCAAATGACGATGGGGGCCTGCCTGCACATAGTACGGAAGGTCGTCGGCGTAGGAATTCGAGTCGTACAGCACGCCTTCCTCCGCCAGGATGGTCCGGGTATTCTCAGTAATTCCCTCCCGGACGTACCAGCCCGAAGGCCGCACTCCGGAAACAGCCTCGATGGTGGCCAGAGACTTACGGATCTCCTGCCGCTCTTCGTCGGGTTCCATTCCCACGGTTCCGCGCCACTTGTAGCCGTGGGCGCAGATTTCGTGGCCGTCCCGCACCAGAGCCAGGGCGGCGTCGGGATTCCGTTCGAGAGCGGCACCGCAGGCCATCACTGTTGCCCGGACGTTGTACTCCCGCAGCATGCCGAGGTAGCGCCAGATGCCCACACGGCTGCCGTACTCAAAGAAGGACTCTTTCATGAGGCTGCGCCGCGCGGGGTCGGCGGACCAGCCGCCGAAGATCGAGACGTCCTCGTCCCGTTCATCACCGTCTTCGATGGAGCTTTCGGCTCCTTCCTCGTAGTTCAGCACCAGGGAGACGGCAACTTTGGCGCCGTGCGGCCACGTGATAACCGGAGGGTTCTCTCCATATCCAATCAGGTCCCGCATTGACTCTCTCCTTGCTGTTCGTTGGCATCCACTGCAGCATCCGGCCGGGGGCTCCTGTGGTCCGTAGGTCCCGGGAACGGCCAGGGCTTTCCGCGGCACCCCGAGCCTGTTCGTTCATTATATTGATAATACTTCACTTTACAGCTCCTGCCCTTCGTAGACCCTGCGATGGGCCGCCAGCGACGTTTTGAGCATGCTGTCGACATCGTCGATGACGTTTCCGTGGGCAGGCCCGATCAACCGGGTGGGGTAGGTTTCCAATGTCTCTTCGATGCCTTGGAAAGCCGTGCCCACATCGACGAATTTCGTCCAATAGAGCGCACGGCCTGTGCCGTACGCGGCCTGTTCCACCGAGGGAGGCGCCGGCATCTCGCTGGAGAGCAAACGGCACTGCCCTGGCAGGTGCACTGGTTCGTCATCCTCGTCCGGAGCTGGTATGTCGTGAATGTAGGAAAAGCCGTCGGAGACGAACATCATCCCTACCGCGGAATCGTGACCCCAGAGCGTGTTCTCCAAGTCACGGATGTATGCCGGAAGGAAGCGGAACTCCCTGTTGCCGAGATCCAGAGATTCCCCCGCGGCCTTGGCTTGCAGCCGGTCCGCGAACTCCGGGAAATGAAGGGAGTAGTCACGGACATCCCCCACAACCACAGCCGAGGGGTATCGGTCCAATAAAGCGGGAAGATTGCCCGCATGCGGGATTTCCGGATGCGTCGGGAAAACGTAATCAAGCCTCCGGCCCCCCAGCGCATGGTCCAGTTGCCGAAGGACTGCGTCCCGGTGCGCCGGATCTCCGGTATCGACCAGGATCGAGGCTTCCGACCCGACCACCAGGTATGACGAGACGTGATAGTGGACTTCCTGGCCTTCAGCGCTGGCGGACAGGCAGCCGCCCAACCAGTGCACGCCTTCGGCGAGGACACGGCCCGTGGCGGGCAACCCGCCCGGAACTTGCGAGCTCATTGGATGCCTACCGTCCTGATTGCCGTGGCCAGGGCCGTAGCCGCCGCGGCAGATTCCGCCATGCCAACAATTGGTTCGCCGTAGCCGGGACCGATGGCCTTCACCTGTCGCCGGCGGACGGACTCTTCAACATCCCGGGCAATGCCGCGGGTATCGGCCCCGGAAAACCACTGGAACTTCCGCAAGCCGGCCGCGGCATTCGAGCGGCCGTACGAGCCGTGCGTGAAAGAATCCGAGGTCAGGAGCGCCCCCGATCCGGGATCGAAGATCCATAACGTTGGCAGGAGACGCATCAGCGGCGACACGAACTCCAAGGTCAGGCCGTCTATGACCTGAGCCTCAAGTGAGGCCCCCGGGTTGACCATGATGCGCCTGGGCGTTGCCGACATCCTCGGTACCGTGATTCCGCCGGTGTACCAGACCGATTCCACGTCGAATCGGGCCTCGATGGCGGGAAGATTCAGGCAGCATTCCATCTCCGTCCGTGTCAGCACGACGGCGAGCCGCTCCCCCGGCTCCAGAAGTGATTCCAGCTGCCGGATGATCTCTGCCTCATGGAGCCGGACGCCGGTGTCCACCAGCACGGAGCCGTTGCTTCCCTTGATGAGGTAGCAATTGACGGGCTGGATGACGCTGGTGCCGGGTGGACACCAACTGACGTGTTCATCCAGGAGGATGTCCGCCCCCAAGCGATAGACGCGGTTGCCGATGAGGCTGTGGGGACCGTTGAAGGCGATCGCTGTCTGGGTTGTGTGCGGATTCAACGATTTTTCCTCCTCTCGATTCCGAATCGGACGGCCTAGGCGGGGGTGCTTGCCGAGTCCCAGACGGCGATCGCCTCATCCAGCGTGCAGACATCGTGGCGGGCCCGCATCACTGTCAGCGCAGCATCGTGCACCACGGTGTCGTATGCCCCGACGGCATCCTCGAGCAGGACGGCATAGAAATCGTTGTGGACAGCGTCCCGTAGTGTGGCCTCGACGCATCCTCCGGTGGAGACGCCAACCAAGGCCACGGATTCGATGCCCTGGCTCCGGAGCAGGAGCGCCAGCTCCGTTCCTACGAACGCGCTGGGGCGGCGCTTGGTGATGATGACTTCGCCTTCTTCGGGCATGCACTCTGCACAGAACTCCGTCGCCGGATCGCCCGTGACGCTGAGCCTGCCCAAGTCAATGGGCCGGCCGTTGGCGGCGGTGTACAGGGCCCGTAGCCACGCGGCAGGTGAGCTGGCGCCGTCGGGCAGGTTTTCGACCCGGATGTGGAAGATGGGCACGCCGTTCTTCCGGGCCGATTCGATGGCCCGTCCGCAGCGCTTGGCGACGTCGGGCATCATGGAGAGGTCGTGGCCGGAGTCGCCGATTGCGCCGCCGGAGTAGACGGCACCTTCCTGCATGTCGATCACCACGAGGGCGGTGGTGGTCGGGTCCAGCAGTTCCTGCAGGGTGTCGCGGACCTGCTTTCCGCAGATTTCAATCATGAGAGGTTTCCTTCTGTGAGGTGGTGCCGGCCGGATTCTGAGCCGGCCGGCACCACGCGGGACTGCCGGCGGCCTAGCGGCCCAAGGCGTTGAAGTAGATCTGGCCGTTGGTCAGAGGCACGGCGCCGGTCAGCCCGGTCTTCGCGACCAGCATCCCCTTGGTTTCGACCAGCGAGAGGATGGCTGCGCCGTCGTCAACCAATGAGGCCATCTTGTTGAGAATGGTGGAGCGCTTGTCCGTTTCTGAACTAGGCGTGGCAGCAAGTTCGGTGCGCGCCTTGTCGAATTCCGCGTTGGACCAGCCGGTGCTGTTGCTCGGGGCACCGGTTGAGTAGAACGCGTAGCTGTAGAAAGCGGGATCGGCGATCACGATCGGCTCCGAGTAGAGCACCGCTTGATAGCGGCCGTCGATCAATGCCGTGGAGAAGTCGGTTGAGCTAGCCACGTTCTGCAATTGGACGTCAATGCCCACGTCCTTGAGCATGGACTGGATCAGGACTGCCGACTTGGCGGCAACCGGGCCCGGGCGGGTGGTGCTGTAGCTCAGTGTCAGCGGGAACCCATTGGCATATCCGGCGTCAGCCAAGAGCTTCTTGGCCGCATCCTTGTTGAACTTGTAGATTGGGGAGTCCGCAACATTGGGGAAGATGGAGCTGGCGGGTTTGCCGTAGCCGGCATACGCGCCCTTCACCAGAGCGTCCCGGTCGATCGCCATCGAAACCGCCTGGCGTACTTTGGGATCAGCCAACGGACCAGTCTTGGTGTTGATCATCATCGTGTCGCGGGTTTGGCTGGCGCAGTTCAGGACAGTCACGCCCGGGGACTGCTCCAAAGACTTGTACTGGTCATACTCGAAGCCGTTGGCCACCTGGACTTCGCCGGTTTCAACCAGCTGGCTGCGGGTGGCAGTGCTCTGGACAGCCTTGACCGAGACGCGTTTGACGGTTCCGCGTGCGCCCTCCCAGTTCGGATCCGCTGTGACGGTCAGCGACGCGCCCGGCGTAAATTCTTCAAGCTTCCAGCCGCTGTAGTCGGCCAGGTTCTTCGAAAGCCAGTTGTTCGCGGTCGGATCGTCCGGCGTGACGTGTTTCTTGGCCTCGACGCTGTCGTGGATGTAGAACAGGTTGTTTTGCAGGGATTCCTGGGTGTAGGAGGTCAGGGCTGTGGTGTTGAGCTGGAGGGTATGATCATCGATCACCTTGACCAGGTTGTCCACATTGAATCCGCTGCTTTTTAGGGTTCCCTTCATGACTGGCTGCCGCTTCATGCCGATGTCGAGGCTCCACCGGACGTCCTCGGCCGACAGGACATGCCCGAATTGGCTGGTGAGCTTGCGGAGGGTGACAATCACGCTGGTGCCGTCCGGGCTGGGCTTGGCGCTCTCGGCCAGCCGGCCGGATAGCTCCGTGGACGGTGCGGGGCAGGTCTTGCCGTCGCTGGCCCCGGTCTTGTACTCGAGGAGCTGCGAGCCGAGGCCGCTCAGCACCACATGGGAGGCGCTGCCTCCCCAGGGCGAGGGCGTGAGGCTGTCCGGCAGGGCTCCGACGGCAACGACAACGCTGTCGATGGCCTGGTTGACGGCCGCCTGCTGTGCGGGAGCACCGCAGGCGACGAGGGATGTGGCGAGGGCGACAACGGCGCCCCCGGTGAGCAAACGCAGACGATCCATAACAGTGACTCCGTTTATTGGGGGAAGAAAGCTAGGGCTGGGCGGTTTCGTAGCGGTAGGCCCGTTTGTGGCCGGCCCGGATGATGGGCTCCACGTCACGGATGTTGCTGATGAAGTTGCCGTGGGTCGGGGCCACGGACTTGACGCCGAGATCATCAATAAGATGAAGGACGCGGTCATACACCGCGTCGGCATCATTGGCGAAGCGAGCCCAGTAGAGGGCGCTTCCGGTAAAGAATGCAGCATTCTCGACGGCGACGGGTTCCCGGAGTTCGCTGGTGGTCAGACCGCATTCGCCCGGGAGGTGTACCGGGTCTTCGTCGTCGAGCTCGGGGCGGTGCATGTAGCAGAAACCGTCCGCGGTGAAGAGCACGCCGGCTTCAGGAACAAATCCCCATTGGGTGTTGGGCAGGTCCCGGATGAGGGCCTCCACCACCGTGAACTCCTGCCCGCCCAGTTCAATCCTGTCTCCGGGCACCTTTGCGTGGAGGTTCGGAACGATCTGCGGGTAGAAGAGGTGGTAGTCGCGGATGTCCCCTACCACCTTGATGTCCGGGTACTTCTCCACGAGCCGCGGGAGGTTTCCGGTATGGGGAAGCTCGGGGTGCGTGGGAAAGACGTATGTCAGCTGGCGGCCGTCCAGCAGTGCGTCGAGAGTGCGGGAAATGATGGGCCAGCTGGACGGGTTCCCTGTGTCCACCAGGATGGAGGAGTGCTCGCCCTGGACGAGGTAAGTGGAGTTGTGGCCGTGGATCACCCGGTCCGCCAGGTGGAAGGGGAGGCAGGAGCTCATCCAGGTGACGCCCTTCGCGACGCTGCGTGGGAGGTCGCTGCTCATCGTTTCTATGAGTTGTTCTTCCATGATGGTCTCCTAAACCAGCTGCGGGGTGAGCGCGTCGAGCATGAATTCGAGGTGGCGCTGCACCACGTCGCGTCCCTTCAAGACGCATCCGCGGGACGGGGCGATGACCTCGGGCGCCAGGGTGTCGAACTTGTCCCGGAGCCATTCTCTAAGGGGCTCGCACGTGGAGCGGGGGATCCATTCGTATTTTGCGTAGAGGTGGCCGGCCACCTGTTCCACGGTGGTGGTGTCCTCGACCGTGGAGTCGATGATGCGCTGGCCGTCGGGCCGGTCCATCACGCCATGGGTGAAGGTGTCCGAGGTGAACAACGTGCCCGTTTCCTTGTCCCAGCCCCAGAAGGTGGGCAGGAGACGCAACAGGGGCGATTCAACTTCCAGCACGCGGCCGGGAGCTATTTCGATCTCCGCGGCCCGCGCCATGGAGTCGCCTTCCTCGGTCCGCTGGGCGTCGATCTGGTGGCGGCGTCCGCGCAGTGCCAGCCGGCTCAGGTCATCGAAAGCGTCGAAGGGATTGATGACGCCGCCGGTAAAGAGCCGTTCGATGTCGAACCTGCCGGCGATCGGTTCGAGGTTGGACACGCAGTCCATCTCGGGCCTGGTGAAGAAGATGGAAACTCCCCCGCCTTCGCCAATGAGCCCTGCCAGGTCGTCAAGGATCTCTTCCGTGTGGACAGCCAATCCGGAATCGATCAGGAGACTGGAAGAGCCATCGGTCAAGAGGTAAGCGTTTGACGGCTGGAATCCTGTTGCACCTCGCGATACCCAGCTCACGCGGCCGTCGAGCGGAATGCTTCCGCCGAGGACCGCCAATTTGCCTGCATGCAATGTATTGAACATATCTTCAATCTATTGAGCTTTAGAAATTTGTCAAGGGATATTGTGGTGCAGGTTCTCAGCCCGGCTGTCCGGCTGGTTCGGCCGCAGGGCGCAGCTTCGATGGGCCCTTCTTGCCCTGGATGACGCCGCTGCGGGTGCGGGGATCCAACAGCGTGATGAGGGCATCCAGCAGCACGTAGCCCAGGAGACTCGTGGCCCCCATGATGAGGACGAACCCCTGGATGACAGGCACGTCGCCTTTGAGGACGCCGTCCAGGGACCACCCTCCGACACCGGGCCAGGAGAAGACGCTCTCGACGATGGCGGCGCCACTGAGTGCTGCGGCAAACAGCAGCACCATGTACGTCATCAAAGCCGCGCGTACGTCGCTCAGGGCGTAACGGAACACCTGCAGCGGTTTCAGCCCGCAGGCCCTGGCGAATTCGATCTGGGGCGAATTCAGGACCTGAAGGAGGCCGGTCCGCACGGTCTTGCCAAACGGAGCTGCGAAGAACAGGCCCATCGTGATGATGGGCAGGGCTGCCCTGCCCAGGATGGATTGCACTGTTCCCCAGTTCCCGGCGATCACCGCGTCCAAGGCAACGGATCCTGTGACTTTGGGCGGCGGAATGTCTGCGCTGGACAGCATTCCCAGCGGAGCGGGTGCCACATGGAGTTGTTGGTAGAAGATGAACAAAAGAAGGAGGGCAAGGACAAACTCCGGCATGGCCATGAGGACAGAGACGCCGGCGGTAAAGGCCTTGTCAGCCCCGCGCCCATAGCGGTAGGCCGCCAGCGCGCCCATGCCCAGGCCCATGAGTAGTGCCAGGACGAGGCCGGGAACCAGGTAAATCAGGGTATTAGGCAAGCGTGTCCAAATTTCGCCCGCGACAGGGCTACCCGTGAAGAACGAATTTCCCAGATCTCCGTGCAAGGTGCGGCCCATGTACTCCAGATAGCGATCCCAGAACGGCTTGTCCAAGCCCAGTTGGGCATTGATCCGGGCAATATCTGCTGGAGTGGCATACTCGCCGAGCAATGCGACTGCCGGGTTGCCGGGAAGCAGCGAGACCAGGCCAAAGCTCAGTGTGATGAGCCCCAAAAGGAGCAGGAAGGCAATAACCAGACGGGACAGGA
Source organism: Arthrobacter methylotrophus (assembly GCF_039539965.1). Lineage (NCBI taxonomy): Bacteria > Bacillati > Actinomycetota > Actinomycetes > Micrococcales > Micrococcaceae > Arthrobacter > Arthrobacter methylotrophus. The sequence goes on from NZ_BAABED010000001.1 coordinate 3,620,678, forward strand.
CGTAGCGGATCATGCCATGGTCGCCTTTTCTTCAGGGGTGTAAGGGATGGGAGGCATTGCCGCCGACATCAGCGCCTGTGTGTACGGCTGTTGCGGATTCGAGAGAACATCATCCGTGATGCCCGTTTCAACGAACCGTCCCCTGTGCATCACGGCCACGCGGGAACAGAAGTGCCGGACAGTCTCAATGTCATGCGAGACAAAGACATAGGTCAGCCCCCTGGAGACCTGCAGCTTCGCCAGCATCCGCAGGATGGATGCCCTGATGGTGAGGTCCAGCGAAGACGTCGGCTCATCCAGCACCACCAGGCTGGGGTCCGTGACGAGGCACCGGGCGATGCCCACCCTTTGCTGTTGTCCGCCGCTGAGGTTGGCTGGGCGGCGGTCCAGGAACTCCTGGGAGAGTCCTACCTCTTCCAAGGTGTCGGCGACCCGGCGCAGTCGCTCGGCCCTGGATCCGTATGCCTTTGCGACAATCAGGGGTTCCTCGACAATCTGGCGGATGGTGAGGCGCGGATTCAGTGATGCGAACGGCTCCTGGAAGACGATCTGCCAGTGCCTCCGCCGTTTCCGCAGCTGTGCTTTCGACAACGCACGGATATCCTCGCCTTCGAGGAGTATGGTGCCGGAATCGGCTTCAATGAGCCTGAGGATGAGGCGGCCGAGGGTTGACTTGCCGGAGCCGCTTTCGCCAATGATCCCCAAGGTCTCGCCGCGTTCGACGGCGAGGGAAATACCGTCCACAGCCTTGACCGGCAGTCCCTGCGGCGTTCGGAACGTCTTCCGGACGTCCTTCAATTCAATGATGGGCATGGTCAGATGCTCCTGGATTCGGAGAGCTCGGTAGGAAGAGTTGTATCGTCGGGGCCCGGAACCGGGCTGTCCGCAGCAGCCTTTGGCTGAACGACGGAATTGAGCAGCGAGACGGTGTAGGGGTCCTGGGGACGGACGAACACCTCAGCCACCGGACCTTGTTCAACGATGCGGCCGCGGTACATCACCAGGACGCGGTCGCAGTAATTGGCCACCACCCCCAGGTCATGGGTGACGATCAGCATCGACCGGTCGCTCCCCTTCGTCAGCCGCGTGAGGGTGTCCAATACCTGCCGCTGCACGGTGAGGTCCAGCGCGGTCGTCGGTTCATCCGCGATGACCAAGCGGGGATTGAGGTACAGGGCCATGGCGATGACCACGCGCTGGGCCATGCCACCGCTGAGCTCGTGCGCGTAGCCGCGCATGACGCGGTCCGGATCGTTGACGCCGGAGGAGGCTAGCAGTTCGAGGGCCCGTCCGCGCGATGCGGCGTCAGCCTTGAGCCCGTGCGCCTTGGCGATGTTCGAGAACTGCTTTTCGATGCGCACCACCGGGTTCAGTGCACTGAAGGGGTTTTGCGCCACGAAGCCGATTTCCTTGCCCCTGATGGGGCGGATCTGCCGTTCCGGCATACGGATCAGATCCTGGCCGTTGAACTCGGCGGTGCCCTCCATGACTCGCCCCGGCGGCATCAGCAGCTTGACCACGGAGCGCACCACGGTGGACTTGCCTGATCCCGATTCGCCCACGACCCCCACGATTTCATTGGCGCCGACATCGAAGGAGATGCCATGGAGGGCACGTTTCACGCCCTCACGGGAGTGGAACTCCGTCACGAGGTCCCGCACGTGAAGTCCTGTTGTCATCGTGCCCGCTCCACTCGCTCGATCTTGGTTTCGATTGCTCCGGCAATCACATTGAGTGAGCCGATGGCCAGGAGCATGGCGGCGGTAGGAAACGCGGCCGCCCACCATTCGCCCCGGATTAGCATGCTGACGCCGTCGTTGATCATGGCCCCCCACGTCGGCGTGGGCGGCTTGACTCCGACGCCAAGGAAGTTCAGTGCGGCAATGGTTCCCAGCGCGTTGGCCGCTGTCAGTGTTGCCTGCACCAGGACCACGCCATATGCGTTGCGGAAGATGTGGTTGAACGCGATGCGGAGCGGTGAACAACCGATGGCCGCCGCGGCCTCCACGTACCTCGCCGAGCGAAGGGCCATGGCTGCTGCCCGGGACAGACGCACGAACCGTGGAGCCGCAACAATGGCGATCGCAAGGATGACATCCGTTGCCCCGCCGCCCATGAGCTTGATGGAGACGACGGCAATCACGATGATCGGCAGTGCGGCGAAGGCATCAACGACCCGCATGATGGCCTCGCCCAGCCTGCCGCTGGTGGCAAACAGTCCTAGGGGGACGCCCACCAGGAGCGACAGTGCCGTGGCGGCCAGGGCGACCGGAAGGTCCAGCTTCGCGGCCTCGATAGTCCGGGAGAAGATATCCATCCCGTTTCCATCGGTGCCGAACCAGTGCGTCCCATTCGGCGCGATGCCGATCGCATCGGTGTCCGGACGCAGTGGATCATGCGGGAGCGGGGCCACCAATGCCATGAGGGGCAGACCCACAATGATGACCACCGCCATGGTGGCCATGATGGGGCTGGACCGGTTAATCAGGAGGGTCTGGCCCCGGCGGGCCCACGCCGCAGCCCGGAGCCCGGGCGAAGTGCGCGGCAGTCCTTGAATACTCATGGAGCCTCCTCGGAGAGTCCGGGGGTAGTGATGGTCATAGCGAAGTGGAGACTGGGCCGGCTCGTATTGAGCCCACTCGCAATGTATTGAAGATTGGCCTGGCTGAGGACCTGCGGCTGTTGCATGTTCAGCTCCCTGTTCGTACCTTGAGAGGTAAATCCCTCATATCAAAGTCTCGTCACTTTATTGAATTCGACTGTAGCGCCAAGTGTGACCAATTGCACTCTTTTCGGAAAATCGCGAGGAAATGGCCGGATGCGCAGCCCGATCAAGCCCTTCGCAGCCCTGCCAATTCAAGGTTCAGGGCTCATCGGGACGCGAGGTCAGCGGCAGTCGGACCATTGACACCACCCTTAAGTGTCTTCAATATAGTGAGCAAGTACCGATTGCGATGAAGCTGGGGTGCCGTCGCCGCCAGCACCACGGAACAGATGAGGAACGGACCTACGATGCCCAACTTTCAAGAAACAGCAGCCGAAGTAGCCACCCGGCAGACCGCCCCGGGACAGCCGGTGAAGTATTTGCTCCACGACGGAGAGCTGGTGGACTACGCCGACGCCCGCCTCCATGTGCTGAGTACCTCGCTGAAGTACGGCGTCGGCGTGTTTGAGGGGTTCCGCGCGTACTGGAGCGAGGACGACCAGCAGCTGTACGCGTTCAGGGTGGCGGACCACCTGAAGCGACTGATCGATTCCATGAGGGTGGTGGAGATTGACGGGCCGCAGGATATCGGACTGCTCGGCGATCAGCTGCTGGGCCTCATTCGGGCCAATGAGCTGCGGGGCAATCTGCACATGCGGGCCCAGGTATTTGTTGATTCAAAGGATGGCAAACCGGAGGATACCGGCCCCTCCACCGTTTTCATGGCCGCCATTCCCATGGGCAACTATTTCGGGAGCACGGGATTGCATGTGCAGATCAGCAGCTGGGCCCGGCTCTCTGACCGGTCCATGCCGCCCCGGGTGAAGTCGATTGCCAATTACCAGAACGGCCGGCTTGCCTTGTTGGAAGCCAAGCGGAACGGTTATGGTGCCGCGCTGCTGCTCACGGAGAGCGGGCACGTCGCCGAGGGCGCCGGTTACAACGTCTTCATGGTCCGTCAGGGAAGGCTCTGCACTCCCCCGGTGACGGACAGCATCCTCGAGGGAATCACTCGGGACAGTGTCCTGCACCTCGCCCGCACTGAGCTGGGTATCGACGTCGACATCCGCCCCATCGACCGCACTGAGCTGTATTCAGCCGACGAAGTCTTTGTGTGCGGCAGCGCCGCGGAGGTCAACCATGTCGCGTCGGTGGACCGCACCACCATCGGGAAGGGAACAGCCGGCGACATCACCCGCAGCCTCCAGAAGCTATACCGGCAGGCCGTCGTCGGACGTGTCGCCGGCGACCAAAACTGGGCCACGCCCGTCTACCCGTCCTGAGAGGAGACGCAGTATGCAAGAGATCCCAACCCTGCACGAGACGCCGCGCGTCGGCTACGAGGACGCCTCACTGTCCTTTGATGCGAGCTCCGAACCGGTCCTTACCGTCAACCAGGGCGAGCATTTCTGGCTGGATGCGAGGAGCCTGCTCACCGGCGGGCTCTTCGAGGAGACCGGCGAGTACGAGAAGCTGTCCATTCCCGTCACCGGCCCCGTTGCCATCCGCGGGGTCAATCCCGGCGACGCACTGCGCGTGGACGTCCACGAGATCCTGATCGCCCGCCGCGGAGCAATGGTCACGCTGCCCGGACGTGGTGGCTTCACCGATGGTCTCGGCAGGGCCGGGCATGTGGTGGAGATCGTGGACGGCCAGGTTGTGTTCGACGACCACACCAGGATCCCTGTCCGGCCCATGGTCGGGAAAGTCGGGGTGGCACCCGTCGGCGTCGGTCCCAATTCCAGCACCGTGGGGATCCATGGCGGCAACATGGACTGCAAGGACGTGACGGCGGGCGCCGCCGTCGTGATTCCTGTCCAGGTGACCGAAGCGATGCTGTACGCCGGTGATCTGCACGCGGCGCAGGGCGACGGTGAATGCTCGCTGACCGCCGTCGAGGTTGAAGGCAGCGTGCGGCTCTCCTGCACTGTCGTTCCAAGCGGTGCGAATCCGAACGTCGGCATCCGGCGGCCAGTGGTCCTCAGCGGCGATTCCGTCATCACCATCGGCGACGGCGACACGCTGGATGAGGCGGCGAGGCTTGCCTTGGACGACATGCTGGAGCTGCTCCAAACCGACAGGAAATGGTCCCGGGAAAAGACAGCGATGCTGCTCAGCGCGGCCGCGGATGTATCCGTCTCGCAGCTGGTCAATGCCAGGGTCTCGGCCAAGGTCACCCTGGCCTCGCGCTATTTCACTGCCGAACCTTTCACTCTTGATTCTTCCGACACCATGAATGCGCAGGTCTCCGATGTTTGATCTCCTCCTGACCAATGGACTGGTCGTCACGCCCTCCGGTGCTGAACGTTTGGACATCGGTATTGCCGGGGGCAAGATCGTGTCACTCCGTGCGTCGGGCGTGGGCTCCCCCGATGAAGCCCGGCGAGTGGTGGATCTGAAGGGCCAACTGGTGGTCCCGGGTGGTGTGGACCCACATGTGCACACCAACTCCGTGCTTCCGACGGCGGCGGAGAGCGGCATCATGTGCTTCGGGCCGGACCGCGTGAGCGAAGGCGCCATCTATGGTGGCACCACCACGCTGGTGGACTTTGCCCACTGGAAGCCCGGCGACGAACTGTCCGAATCGTTCGCGCGGAAGTCGGCCGAGTGGGCTGGCTCCACCTACACGGACTACGCGCTGCACGGCACCTTCAAGGAGCCGGAGATCCCGTTCGAGGTCCTGGAGCAGGTACCTGACGCAGTGGCCAACGGGCACGGCAGCTACAAGGTGTGGATGACGAATACAACGCCGACGCGCCCAAAGCAGAAGACTGACCTGGGCAACATGTGGGGACTAATGGAGCAGACGGCTGCCGCGGGCGCCATGCTCGCCGTCCACGCCGAGGACGACGACATCGTCATGTACTCGTACAAGAAGCTGCAGCACCAAGGCAAGACTGACCTCGAGTACATGCACCACGCCCACAACAACCTGTCCGAAAAGCTCTCCTTCCAGCGGGCCATCACACTCGCCCACCATGTAGGTGCTCCCATCTACCTGATGCACGTCAGCGCACGGGAGGGGGTGGATGCCATCCGTGAGGCCCGCGGTCGAGGCCAGGCCGTTTACGGGGAGATCCTTCCCCACTATGCGTACTTCACCGCCGAGGACTACAAGCAGGAGAACGGCGCGATCTACCACACCTACCCGTCGTTGAAGTCCGAGACGGACCGGGATTCGATGTGGGAATCGCTGTTGGATGGCTCGCTGAGCACCCTGGCCACCGACGGCGTCTGCACCGACCTCGAGGTGAAGACGCGCGGCAAGACCATCCTGGACGCGACCGGCGGTCATGCCGGCGTCGAGATGCGCATGGCCGTGGCATACACCGAGGGCGTCAAGAAGCGGGGATTGGCCCTGACGCGCTTCGTGGACATCACTTCTGCGAATGCTGCGAGAATCCTTGGCCTGTACCCGCAGAAGGGCGTCATCGCCATTGGCGGGGACGCTGACCTGGCGGTCCTGGATACCAATGTGGACCGCCGGATCACGGCCTCGGACCTTCACGAAGCAGACTACACTCCCTGGGAGGGCTACCGCGTAGCGGCCTGGCCGAGCATGACCGTTCTGCGGGGAACTGTCATGGTGAAAGACCGAAACCTGCTGACCGGCCCGGGCGGCTCACTGCTCAAGCAGCGCGTATCCAGCGATGTCCTCAACCGGCCGGCCTGCTGAGGTACGCGCGGGCACGCCTCGCTTCTGAACGCAGCGCCCGACGGCGGCAGCTTCGGTTAGCACGACGACGGCGGCTGACCGCCGTCGTCGTGCGTTCCCTTCCGAGAGAGGTACTGACAGGGACTCCCTGACCGTACTGACGTATCCCTAGTGTTGACGGCAAGGCTGGCCTTCGTTTCACAACACAGGAGGACGAACGATGGAAAAGCGCACACTGGGCACCAACGGCGTGGAAGGCTCCGCCGTCGGACCGGGCTGCATGAGCATGACCGGTGGATACAGCGACAAGCCTGACCGGAACGAAATGATCTCGCTGATCCGTGCCGCTGTGGACCGGGGCGTGACGTTCTTCGACACTGCCGAAATCTCTACTACCAGCACCGCGTGGACCCCGACGTACCCATCGAAGAGGTCGCGGGTGCGGTCAAGGAACTGATCGGGGCCGGAAAGGTGAAGCACTTCGGCATGTCGGAATCTTCAGCGGGAACCATTCGCCGGGCGCATGCCGTCCAGCCCGTGAGCGCTGTCCAAAGCGAGTACTCGCTCTGGTGGCGCCGTCCCAAGGAGGAAGTGCTGGCCGCGTGCGAGGAGCCGGGCATCGGATTCGTCCCCTACAGCCCGCTCGGCAAAGGCTTCCTGACTGGCACCATCACGGCATCTACCAGTTTCGATCCGGGCAACGACATCCGCAGCACCATCCCCCGGTTCGCGCCGGAAGCGCTCCAGCACAATGCCGCCGTGGTCGAACTGCTGGCAAGCATCGCGCAACGCAAGGGCGCCTCTCCCGTACAGATTGCCTTGGCCTGGCTCCTCGCCCGGAAGCCGTGGATCGTCCCGATCCCCGGCACGCGCAAGCTGCACCGTTTGGCGGAAAACATTGGTGCAGCCGCCGTCGAATTGTCCCCCGCGGATGGTAGGACGGCCAGTCCTAGGACGGGCAGGGAGCGGCATAGCTGCTGACATGGCCTCACCGGGCGCTTAGCGTCGTTAATAGAACCTTGCACGACGGCGGGTCCGCCCCTGAGCGTTCGGGTTTCTTCAGGCGCAAACCGGGTTCCCGGTTCAGCGCACGACGTCACGGATGAGAAGAAGATGACCATGGATTTTTCGTTGATGATGGCTTGCGCAGTCATCAACATCGTGAACAACGACAGCCGCAGTGCATTGCCCGATGCGCCGGTTGTACCCGAACGCCGGGTAGGTTGCGGACGGCTGCCTCGCCTGCGGGGTTGGCTGGCGACCGCCCTCCATCGAGCCGCGTGGCTCATTGAACCCATGCCGCAGCCGGCTACGGAGACTTGCGGGTGAGGCCAGCCGGAAGCCGGACACTCACCGAGTGCTCAGGCGGCGTCCGGCGGACCGAACGTTACCGCGTTCCATTCCCGGATCTCGCTCGGAACCGCCAGGCCTTCCAGCACGAACGGATCCCCCGCGATGAACTGCTCCGCCCTTTCCCTGCTGCTAAAGATGCCCATCGACCCGTTCACGGCGGGATCGTCGAAGGTGCCGATACCGATCAGCCCGCCCTCCGCAGCGAAGGCCTGAAAGTATGCGGCGTGGCGAGGGTACGCAGCTTGAAGACCGGGGAAAGCCGACGGTTCCGAGCTGTAGAACACGACGAATTGCATCACTCGCCGCCAGTACTGAGCCCGGCGGTGCCGCGCCCGGCGGTATCGAGTCCGGCGAGGGTCTGGGCGAGCCGCGGGAGAACATGGTGCCGCCATCCCCCGCTCATGATGCGGTGCGATGCCACATGCGTCGGATCGTCGGGGTTGAACCCGTCGTGGACAAGGAACAACCGGGTCCCGGCGTCCTCCGGGGTGATTGTCCATGTCACCGTGCTGCTGAGGCTGTTGCCGGAATTCGCGTCCCGCCAGGAAATACGCAACCGCCTCCCGGCGTCAAGGTCAAGGACTTCGCTAGCCACGAGGCCGCTGAAACCGACTGCAGGGACGGGAATTCCGCGCATCTGGAACTGATGCCCGACCATCGCTTGGAAGTCGTTCTTCATCAGCCAACTGGCCAGCAGCTCGGGTTCGGTCAGGGCCCGCCAAACCTTCCCGGGCGGATGCGGCAGAAACTCTTCGACCTCGATGGTTTCCAGTTGTTCACTCATTGCTTGTCCTCAATGTTGTTCAATGTGATCATCCTAATTTCCGAGGGGGACATCGGCGGGGAGATCAAATACCCCTGGGCTGTATTGCAGCCCAGGTCCCGTAAGATATCCAATTGCTCCTGGCGCTCCACTCCTTCGGCGGTGACCCGGACTCCCATGGCGTTGAGGGTTTGAATCAAACCCCGGACCATCGTCTCAGTGTGCGGCTCGCTGTCGATATCTCGGATGAAGGCCTTGTCGATTTTTAGCGTCGTCAGCGGGAGGGCCCGGAGCATGGCCCAGGACGAATAGGCACTCCCGTAGTCGTCCAACGCCACACCGACGCCCATACTGATCAGTTCCCGCAACTGCGATGCCGCAGACGGCACGTCCGCTATCGCCCTTCCTTCGGTGATCTCAATTTCAAGCATCCGGGCGGGAATTCCATGCCGGTTGACGGCGGCCCGGATGTCGGCCGGAAGAGTTCCGGCCGCGAACTGGACCGGAGAGACATTTATGGCGATTTTCCGGGGTGTCCCGGCGTCTATCCAGGACCGCGACTGGGCACAGGCTTGGTCGAGGACCCATGCACCGATCCTGAGGATCTCCCCTGTGTGTTCGGCGAGGGGGATGAACTCGTCAGGTGCCACCGGACCGATTTCCCGATCATGCCAGCGCAAAAGCGCTTCGACGCCGGCGTCGCCGCCCGTCGCGAGGTCCAAAACAGCTTGGTAGTGGAGCGTCAGTGCCGAGTCGTCGATGGCGGAGGGCAGCCGACGCCGGATGTGCGCCTGCCGTGCGAACGGTGCGGGTTCCTGGCAAGGTCCGATGCGTCCGATGCGTCGCTTGCCTTCCTGCTTTGCCCGGAGCATCGCCCCGTCGGCATGCCTGAGCAGGACTTCAGCTCCGGCTAGCATGTCCTCTTCGATGATGTCGATTCCCAGGGCCACGCCGATCGTCGCGCTGATGTTCAGCTCGCAACCGTCATGGCGGAAGGGCTCCACCAGGCTCTCCAGGATGCCGTCCGCCACCGCGAAGGCGGAGGCTTCATCGACGTCGGTGAGAAGGACTGCGAACTCGTCGCCACCCAAGCGCATCAAGGTGCCCTTGGGTCCGACGCTGCGCGTCAGGCGGCGGGCGAACTCTATGAGGACAGCGTCCCCGGCACGATGGCCGTAAGTGTCGTTGACCCCTTTGAAATCGTCAAGGTCGATAAAGAGGATCCCGACGCCGGGAAGCCCCGCCGCCGCAGTGACGTCTGGGCAAAGCTCTTCAAGCATTCGTCGATTGGGCAATCCCGTCAGCGGGTCATGAAGGGAAGCGTGGCGGAATAGCGCGGAAACGGCAGCGAAGATATCCGACACCGTGACAACGCGGGGGCCGTCAGCGCCCAAGACCAACAGATCCTGATAACGCTGATACTCGGGCCTTTCCAGGACCGCTTGGGCAGCGGACTGAAGGTCCATATCGGCAGCCATGGACGAGCTTGTTGGGGGGAGCAGCTCCGAAGCTATCCGCCTGCTGTTCAGCGCCCTCCCGTAGCCGAGCCGGCCGGTCAGCATGAATTCCAGCTGCTCCCTCGTCAGAAGCCCGAAAGTGCCGTCCTGCTCGATCGCGATGGCCCTGAGGTTGCGGTCATTCCGGAACATCGCATCGATGTCCGCAGCCGAAACGGTACCGGACACGACCATGGCCGCCACCCCAAGGTCACCTAAACGGGACGGACGTGGACGCAGAAGGAAAGGCATCGGACTGCCGCCATCAGAACACACGATGTCCTTCTTACCACCCCGACATGAACCGTCCCCTTAGACTCTTGTTTAACGACACTCGGCGATATATCGTTAACTATCGCAGAACAATATGCGGCCCTCAGGGCGACACCCAAAATAGAAAGGATGATGCCGTTATGAAAGGCATTCATGACAACCAATTCACGGATAGCGGATCAGGGATGGGGCGCTTCGAGCGTGGCAGGTCCCGTCGCGGACCGCACGGGCACGGCGGATTCGGGCCAGGCCGCGGGTTTGGGCCGGGCCGCGGTTTCGGAGCTGGCTTCGGCCCGGGATTTGGACCAGGTTTTGGTCCCGGCGGCCCTCGTCGCGCCAATAGGGGCGATGTTCGCTTCGCGATCCTCTCCCTGCTGGCCGAAACCCCGTCCAACGGATACGGGCTGATCAAGACGATCGCCGAGAAGACGTCCGGATCCTGGCGCCCGAGCCCGGGCTCGGTCTACCCGACCCTGCAGCAGCTCGTTGACGAAGAGCTCATCGCACCCGTCGGCGAAGGCCGACGCACCGAGTTCACACTCACCGATGCCGGGAAGGCCTACGTTGCCGAGCACGCCGAGGAGCTGGAAAATGCGTGGAACATCGATTCCGAAGGATCAGGACCCGCGTTCCACCAGAGCGTGGCAAAGCTCATGGGAGTTATCCACCAATTCCGCTTCGCCGCCACCGAGGAACAGCGCACCACCGCGACCGAAAAAATCGACGAGACACGGCGCGCCCTGTACCACATCCTCGCCGACTAGTGGTTTGTCACCACCGAGGTAAAAGCTCGGTAACAGCAGCCAACCGGGGGCCGAGCCGCCGTCGATGCAGTGGAGTCGGTCGTCCCGCGCATTTTCGGAGCACGGAAACGACGTCGGCAGTCGCCTCTCTGCAGTCTTGGAGAGTTATTCCGACGGCGTTCGGGACCGTTCGCGGGGCAACGACAGTATGGACGTGATGACCGCTATCGGGACGTGTGGGTGGGACTCCCGGATAGCGGCGATGAACCCCAGAACCTGGCTCGCGTAGCTACGCGATGTGAACGTGGCCGCGTTGTACGAGTTAAAGCCGAGGCATAATGAGATGACATCGGCCGGCAGCCTTTTCGTGGTCATTGCAGCGGCAGGATCCAGCTGGGGCAGGGTTTCCGTCCTGTTCAGCTGCGGGTGCCGGACACCCGCGGCGAGATCTGGACGGTCGCGGGCGGCGTCTTCGCCTCCAAGCCGCGACATCAACCCTCCGGGACGCCCCCTTGTTGCGGATCCCGGTGACACCCTTTGACCTGTCAGGGCTGGTCCGCGAAAGCCACCTCATGATCGACAAGATCGCCACAGTGCGCAGGGCCAACATCCAGTCCCGGGTGGGGCGTCTGACCGCAGGGCAGCTGGTGGATGTGGAACGTGCAATGCTGGTCTTCCTCGGGGGCTGCTGCGCGGCCTGCCGACTGATGCCGGCGGCCAGCCCGGCCTCGGCCCAGGAGGGGCCGCCGCAGAAAACGGACTTTATTGTGTCGTAAGGATGGTTGAGGAAGATGCCTGGCTAGCGCGCATCATTGCGTTTCGGAATAGTTACGGGGTCAGCCGGTATCCCACACCCCGGACGGTCTCCACCCAGCGCGGAGAGCGTGAGCTGTCTCCGAGGCGCTTGCGCAGGTTGCCTAGATGGACCTCGACGGCGCGTTCCTCGCTGGTGCTGACATAGGAGCCCGTGTTGAAGGGTTCGTTCCGCAGCCGACGGACCAGGTCGGCTTTGGTCTGGACCACCCGTCCGTTCTCCATCAGGACCAGGAGAAGGTCAAACTGTGTCCTGGTCAGGTCAACGGGCACGCCGTTGATTGCGGCTGCACGGAATCCTTCATGGAGGGTCAATCCCCTGTGCTCGAAACCGCTGGAGGTCCCTTCGGTCTGCGGATTGAGCTGCGACTCGGCCGATGAAACGGAAGGAGAGGTTGGCGGTGCCGCGGTCAGAGGCTCGGGATGCAGCCGGTACCCGGTGCCTGCGGAGATGAGCGACGGCTTTGGGCTAAGTGACCGGGGCCGCCGGAGCATGGCGGTGATCCTGGCGCGCAGCTCGCGAGGACGGAACGGTTTCGTCAGGTAGTCGTCGGCGCCGGCTTCGAATCCCATCAGGGCATCGGCCTCCTCAACCCTTCCCGTGACGATGATGAGGTAGGCGTCGCTGAAGGTGCGGATCCGCCTGCAGGCCTCAATCCCGTCATAATCAGGCAGACCTACATCGATGATGATGATGACGGGGTTGTGCTCCCTGACGGCTTCGACACCTTCGATCCCGGAGGATGACGCATGCACGGTAAAACCTGATTGCCGGAGTACGTCCTCCAGAATTCCCCTCACGTCTTCGTCGTCCTCCACAACGACGGCAATGCCCCGCTCGACCATCTATCCATGCCCCCGAAGCTCGTCCTTGCAGTCACAACCGAGCGGCTTCCGACATGGTCGGGGTCCGCTCGAACCGGTCCGCCTCCAACACACAATCTAAGCTATTTCACCTTCTATTCACTAATACAAAAGCTACTGGTTTACATATTTCAATTAACTCGCATTGTGCGCATCGGCGGCCGAACCCCCTGCACACAAGGTTCCATTTCGAAAATTGTTGCTATTTTGAGTTGATCTTGAGGTTGCGGCAATAGTGCGTCTTTCTTGATATTGTGTATTCCTCAAAAATTCATAATGGGTCTATTGCGCTCCGCTCCTGATGTGGCTGATGATCATCGTGTGCTCATTGGGGCGCAAGTTGGTTGACTGGGAGCAACAGGCAAGGACTGCTACATGCCTTCTTTTCGAATTTCTACTTTTCATCCCGCCCATTTGGTGAGACCGCTGGCCATTCTGGCTGCGGCCGCCCTGATATTGATGGCCTTCGTCTCACCCGTACAGGCCGCTAGTTCGACACCCTTGGACCCCGGTCCTGGCCCGGCAGGGGACTTCGCTTGGAAGGGCTTCAATTGGCAGAAGAGGTTCTGGGGCGGCGCTCCCCAGTACGACAAGGCATTTGACGCCGCCAATGTGGTCGGCCCCGACGCGAGCGGCCGCGTCACCATGAAGCTGACCAACCCCACCGGGCAAGCTCCCGTGGCCGCCGAATTCCAATCCACCAGGCAAGGGTTCGGCTACGGAACCTACAGCACCACGGTTGAAAAGAACCTTAGCCTTTTGCAAAAGGAAGTGGTCTGGGGGTGCCTGTTTACCTACGATCCCGCGGCCGTGCCCGGCTTCAACGAGATCGACCTCTGCGAAGCATCGGCATGGGGCGGCGGAGCATCCTACGGCCAGTCGTGGCCGGTAACCCAGGGCCACGGGTACTGGTTTGACGCCAGCAAGCCCCCCGGACTGGGGAACAACACCACCGTCTTCAACGTGACGACCGACCTTGTCACCACGCAGAGAATGATCTGGGAGCCCGGCAAGCTGACTTTTGAAACCTACGCCGGAGAAGGCTACACGGGAACCCTTCTCAAGCGCACCGTACTCCAGGGTTCCACGGTTCCTGTCCCGGCCAAAGAGCAAATCCACTTTAACCTCTGGGTGACCGACGGCGGAGGCGGAGATCCCGCCCACGTGAAGCCCGAGTCCGTGGTGATCCGGGACTTCTCCTTCACGCCCGCGGCAACCCAAACCCCGCTGGCCCCGGTCTCCGCCATCCAACTGACCACCGCCGCCAAGGCGAAGAGCTCCAATGACACCACATTGACGTGGACCGGAGCGACCGGAACTGCCGTCGTACTGTGGATTGACGGAGTACGAAAGACACTGGCCAACACCGGCAGCTTCGTGAACAAGGTCAAGGGCAGAGGCACCACGAGCTACAAGATCTGCGACTCCGGGGGATGCTCCAACATCATCAGCGTCGCGAGCTAGCAGAATCCCTGAAAAACAGAACGCAGGGCGTTTGGTCTCCGGACGCCCTGCGTTGTTGCTTTCCAGCGAATCCTGCCCAAGGAATTCTTCGCTAGGACTTTTCGCCCCGGACCGGCACTATCCGTTTGATGGCCAAGCCCAGGGCGAGAAGGGCGAACGCTGCCAGGGCGACCCAGAAGAGGTCACCTGCTCCGGTCATGGCGAGCGTTCCCGACCCGAGACCCGCGGCTGCAGGTGCTGCTGGGTTGTTATACATAGTTGTCACCAGGCTTTCTTGTTGTTGAATGCTGCATCTACGTACGCCTTCGCATGGACCACTTGCAGGAACAAATCGATAACTAGTTCGTACATGGTGGCCGCGGCGAGCATGTACTTCCATCCGCGCAACCGGACGGTCACCACCCGTTCGATCACGAAAACACCGGTCACGGCAAGCCAAAACGGCTGTATATGCAGCCCTGCCCCCGTGACCAGTGCAAACGCCACCGTGCTGAAATAGCTCAGTGTGACGAGCACGCCCAGCATGGACAGGCCCTGCCGTGCCCAATATGGCCGGGTAACCCGGGTCCAGCCGTACTGAACGCAGTTCTCCACCGCTCCGCGCTTCCACCGCAGGCGCTGTGCCCAGAGCTCCCGCCAGGTGGGCATGACCTCAGTGACCAATGTGCAATCGGCGGGGGACTTGATCCTGTATCGGAGGGTGAGGAGTGCAAAAGAGAGCTCGTTGTCCTCCGTCAGGACCGAAGTGTCATAGACGCCGCCGCGTCCGTCGCCAGCAGGAAGGGTCCCGTCCAACCTGGCCGCGATGACATCGCGTAGGGTCCGAACCCTGAACAGCGCTGCCGTGCCGGTCACCACCAGGCATTTACCCCTGAGGCGCTTCACGTCGCGGGCGTACCGTGCGTACTCATTCCGCTGCAGGTGTCCGACGAACCCTCCGCCGTCTGCCCCGCGGAAGACACCACCCACCGCTCCGAGCCGCGAATCCGCCCGCAGATGAGCTACCGCCCGCTCGAGGAAATCGTAGGAAAGCTGTGAATCGGCATCCTGGATGAGGATCATGTCCTCAGGTGCGGCCTCCGCGAGGAGCCCGGCCAGAGCGAAATTCAGCGCGCCAGCCTTCTTGTCCTTGTTCCCGAGGGTGCGGATGACTTCTGCTCCCTCAGCCAAGGCGAGCCTTTCGGTGCCGTCGGTGCAGTTATCGGCAACAACAATCACCCTGTCCGGAATAAGCGTCAGTTTCTTCAGGGACTGAAGAGTTCCAACGATGCCAGACGCCTCATTGTGCGCCGGGATAAGGACCGTGATCACCAGAGTTTTTTCCTGCTCCAGATAACACCGTATCTACGAAAATTCCGGACATCCTGAATTCCTAAATGACCTATCAACGAACCGCTCATTAATCTCATCGTCCCCGAAGTGTCCAAAGTTCTATTGACTTCGAGTGTTCCAAGACGAACGCAAACCATCAGCAGAGAAGATGAAGCAAGGCCGCAATGTTTGCTGAAAAACAACGCAGCGGAATTCCACCTCAACTTCTCCGCCCTGAGCGGCACCCATCGGCGCTTAGGGAACGGTGCTCCTTGAACGGTGACCCGGCGTATCGGCTCCACTTTTCTCCGCGAATGCGGCGATCCAGCCTGAAATGCCGAGTTCGGCCTCCGTATGCGCCGAGCCGACGTGCTCCACGGTCTGCTGCCGGCCACGCAGATATTCAGCGATCTGCACTGCCCGAGGCCGTCCGAAGAAGACGCGCAAGACTCACCGGTGGTAGCGCAGGGGGTGGTTGCCGGTGATTCTGTCCGAAGTCCCGGGGCACGGGGCAAGTCCTACGATGCCGCGGACAACGCCTCACCCCTCCGAGGCGGCACCCAGGCATTTGGCCAAGCCAACCAGCTTTGCTGGTCCTCCACCACAATTGTCACGAGGAAATCAGCGAATTAGGAGTGCCGGAGCCGATTCCGGGCGCCGCGAGCTCACCGATGCGCTGACCGGCCGGTTCAGTGCCCATCACCGCTACATGGCGGCCCTGTATCTATACCGGATCGACGCCCACACCGCCGATATCAACGACCTCAGTGCCAGGATCGAGGTGGCGATGGAACCCTTTCGTCTCGCCCGCGACCTTCTGACCAGCATCCCGGGATTCAGCACTACCGTCGCCGAGGTCTTCATCGCCGAAACCGGCGCCGACATGAGCGTCTTCCCGACGCCGCAACAGCTGGCGTCCTGGGCCGGCACGTCCTGAGGGACGGCGTGGTGGCGGGCGAGGGAAAAGCCCTCGCCGCGAGGCTTAAGAAAATACGGCGACGCCGTAGACCGCGAAGACCACGAGATGGGCCGCGCCGTGCATCGCAGTCACCTTCTTGGAAGCAAGTGTGGTCACCGACAGCATCAACGTGACGCCGAGGAGTAGTAGGTTGGCCGGGGACTCCCCGAGTACGACGGTCTGACCGGTGAGGGCGCCAATGATGAGTACGGCTGGGATTGTCAGACCGACCGTGGAAACCAGTGCGCCATGGCATAGGTTGCTGACTCGCTGGATCTCACCCCGCAAGGCTGCGCGCACTGATGTGATCGACTCAGGCAGGAACACAATCATGGCGATCAGGATGCCGGAAAGGGCCACGGGCGCACCGACGCGGCCGAGCCCGTCGTCCAGGAGCGTGGCCATGTCGTGCGAAAGCAGCACGATGGGCAGTACCGTCACGATCAGCAGCACGACCCGCAGCAATACCTCGGCCTTGTGCTCGGCGATGACTTGGGTAACGCTGGCCCGGCTGCGCTTCTCGGCGCTGTCAGGTAAGTCCGGGCCGGCCGTGAAGCCTGAATCAATTTCCCGGAAGTCGTCAGCTTGTCTGCCCATCTGCCGGTAAAGGAAGAAGGCATACAAGGCGAGGGTCAGCGGGATGACGGGGACTTCCTGCCCCAGCGTATATGAGCCGTCACGCCCAATGAGCGCCGGCAGGGCAAAGGCCAGCGAGACGAGCACGACGAGCAGGGCGAGATAGGACGAGGTGCCAGTGCGGTTGTGGCCCAGATTGCCGTGCTTCATCGCCCCGACGAGAAGTGAGAGCCCAATCACGGCGTTGAGAATGATCATCGACACGGCCATCACCGAGTCCCGGGCGATGGTGGTGTGCTCACCCGGCCCCAGCATGACAGCCGAAATGAGCACCACCTCGATCAGCACAATCGAAAGCGTCAGGACTAGGGAGCCGTAGGGATCACCAAGCCGGTGGGCGAGATGTTCGGCCTCGTGGACCACCCCAAAGGCGCAGACCAGAACGACTCCGACGGTGAGCACGAGTGTAGTAATCAGCAGCCAGGTGGGGACTGGGGGCTCAAGCAGGGGCCCGGCAAACACAAGCCCGACGACGGCGCCCCAGCCGACCACGACGGGCACTATGGCTGCAGGTGTAAATATGGACCGAACAGTAGAGGAAACCAAAGGTTGAGCCCCATTCCACGAGGCCGTCCCCGTGTCGATCCAAACGAACAGGCCGTCCCGTCCGCAGCGCTGGTGTCTCACTCTGCCGATCATGATACTTCAGGCCGACCACGGCCTGGACCAACAGCCGCCCGCGTCGGTGACCACAACGAGTTGGCGCTGTGGACACTGCCAGGGACGGCGGCGACGTGCCGGGCGATGGTTTCGGCGTGATGGGCCGTGTTCAGCGCCGGACCGCCAGCGCGCTTCCACCACACAGGTGACCCCGGCCAGGGCTGCAATGATGCGGTTCCTTTGCAGGAACCTGTACCGGGCCGGGTCGGTTCCGGGAGGCAGCTCCGAGAGCGTCGGACCGTTGGCGCGGATCGCGGCCGCAACGAAGGGTCCAAGCGCTCGAATTATTGCCGGCCTTCCGGATCCGTCAGACGTTGTCGCGAGGACGCTCCTGTCTGACCGACTCAGTCCGCCGCGCTGGTGGGACGAAGAACCGCGACGAGCCGCTCCAGAACTTCGGGGTCCTCGATGGTCGAGGGGGTGACATATTCTTCGCCGTCGACAAGTTGGCGCATCGTCTTGCGGAGGATCTTTCCCGACCGCGTTTTGGGCAGCGCGTCCACCACCTTGACGTTCTTGAAATCGGCGACGGGCCCGATGTCTCTGCGGACCATAGCGATCAGCTCCTGCGCGAGCTTGCCTTCGTCCATATGGACACCGGATTTCAAGACGACGTAGCCGCTGGCGCGTTGGCCCTTCAAGGGGTCGGCGACGCCGATGACGGCGCATTCCGCCACGGCCGGGTGTTGCCCGAGAACCTGCTCCATGGATCCGGTTGACAACCTGTGGCCGGCCACGTTGATGACGTCGTCGGTGCGACCCATCACGAAGACGTAACCGTCGGCGTCTTGGTACCCGGAATCGCCAGTGGCATAGCAGCCCTTGAAGGCTTCAAGGTATGAGGAAATGTATCGGGCATCGTCTCCCCACAGCGTGGTGAGGGTTCCAGGCGGCAAAGGAAGGCGCAGGACGATGTTGCCTTCCTCGCCAGGCTCCACCGCGTCTCCGTTGCCGTCCACAATGCTGAGGTTGAACCCTGGCATCGGCACGGAGGGTGAGCCCGGCTTGATGGGAAGGGCGTCCAGGCCCCTCGGGTTGGCGCAGATGGCCCAACCTGTCTCGGTCTGCCACCAGTGGTCCACCACGGGAACGTCCAGCGCTTGGTCGGCCCAGTGGTAGGTGTCCGTGTCCAGCCGCTCACCGGCCACGAAGAGGGTCTTCAAACTGGATATGTCGTAATCGGCCAGCAGCTCCGCCCCGGGGTCGGCCTTGCGGATCGCGCGCAGAGCGGTGGGCGCCGTGAACAGAACGTTGACCTTGTGGTCCTCGATAACGCGCCAGAACGCCCCGGCGTCGGGAGTGCCCACGGGCTTGCCCTCGTACAGGACGGTGGTGGCGCCCGCCAGAAGCGGCCCGTAGGTGATGTAGGAGTGCCCCACCACCCACCCGACGTCGGAGGCGGTCCAGAGAACATCACCGGGGCCAATGTCGTAGATGTTTTCCATCGTCCACGAAAGTGCGACCGCGTGCCCACCGTTATCCCGGACAACCCCCTTGGGAATTCCGGTGGTGCCGGACGTATACAGAATGTAGAGCGGATCCGTGGAGTTGACGTCTACGGGGGCCGCAGGTGAGGCCGCGGCCATCTCGTCGTCCCAGTCCAGCCAACCGTGGAAGTCCGCTGCGGTGGCTTTGAAGCCGTCGCGGTCCTTAACCACTACGCGCAGATCCGGAACCCCTGCCAGTTCCAGGGCCTCCGCTACGGCGGGCAGGTATTCCACCCGGCGGGACGGCTCGATGCCGCCGGACGAAGTGACCACTACTGCGGGCTCGGCGTCCCGGATGCGGGCAGCAAGTTCCTTCGGGGCGAACCCACCGAAAACCACCGAGTGGACGGCGCCGAGCCGCGCGGTTGCCAGCATGGCGATCACCGCTTCGGGGATCATAGGCATATAGATCACCACCCTGTCTCCCTTGCCCACGCCCTGTCCCTTGAGGACGCCGGCGAATTTTGCCACGAGTTCCGTGAGCTCGGCGTACGTATACCGCCGCTGGCTGTGGAGCACTGCGGAGTCGTAGATGAGCGCGTCCTGGTCCCCACGGCCCGCCAGGACATGACGGTCCAGGGCGTTGAAGGAAGTGTTAAGCACGCCGTCCGGGAACCAGCGGTACAACGGGGCGTTGCCGCTGTCCAGCGCCCGCTCCGGCGCCGTGGACCACGTGACCTTTTTCGCGGCGTCGAGCCAGAAATCCGGTGCATGCGTCAGGCTGCGTTCGTAGGCATTCCGGTAGGCGGAGTTGTCCATGAGTGAGTCCTTGTCCACGACGTTGTGATGAGCAACATGGTAGTCGCTCCCCATCTCCACAACAAGACCTTTGTATACAAGGATTCAATTCTTGGCCAGCTATTGCGCTCACTTGCGGCATGATGTCATTGTTGTGTATACACTAATCAAGTTTGAGGGATGTTTACGGATGAAGGAAAGGTCCATGCGTGCCAGTGACAGGGCCTACGCGGCCCTCCGTAAGGACATCATGGAGTGGCGTCTTCTGCCGGGAACGGTGCTGGCGGAAGTTGAGCAGTCCGAGCGTTTGGGGGTGTCGCGCACCCCCGTCCGGGAGGCGCTGGGCCGGCTCAATGCGGAAGGGCTCACGACGGCGGCAGGGGGTCGCGGCGTCGTCGTCACCGACATCTCGCTGGAGGACATCGACGAACTATTCGAGCTGCGCGAAACACTGGAAGTCAAGGCGGCGGCCCTGGCCGCCGAACGCGGGGAAAGGGCCGTGTTCGGCGAGCTTCACGCCAGGCTGTTGGAGGCTCCCAAGCTACTCAATGACAGCGATCCCGCACGGCATGCCTACTACGCCCTGGTTGCCCGCTTGGATGAGGCGATCGATGAGGCCATCTCCAATTCCTATCTCGCCCAAGCCCTGCGCAGTCTGCGCGTGCACCTGGTGCGGGTCCGTCGCCTCGCTGCCGACGACGCCGAACGCCTCAACGCCGCCGCGGCCGAGCACGCCGCGATCGCCGAAGCGATCGCGGCAGGCAATCCGCGGCTCGCCGAGGCGGCCACTATCCTTCATCTGCACCGCAGTCTTTCCCACGTCAAAGCCACCCATACACCTCACTCATAAGGAGCACCACGGTGAAGAACAACCACGTCCGCGTCTACAAGAGCGAAGAAAACCTTGCCCGGCAGGATCAGTTGGCGCACAAGATCGCGACCGTCGCCGCCGATCCCGTCGAGGTGACTCCCCTGGTTGCGGAAATGATCATCAACCGGATCATCGACAATGCCGCCGTCGCCGTTGCCTCGCTGAACCGTGCCCCCATCATCGCGGCCCGGGCGCAGGCCCTGACCCACGCTCCGACCACCAACGGCAAAGGCTCGTCCGTCTTCGGGATCAGCGACAAGGTCTCCCCCGAATGGGCCGCCTGGGCCAACGGCGTCGCCGTGCGTGAACTGGACTACCACGACACCTTCCTCGCCGCAGAATACTCCCACCCGGGCGACAACATCCCGCCGATCCTCGCCGTCGCCCAGCACGTCGGCTCCAGCGGCAAAGACCTGATCCGCGGCATCGCCACCGGATACGAGATTCAGGTGAACCTGGTCAAGGCCATCTGCCTGCACAAGCACAAGATCGACCACGTCGCGCACCTTGGCCCCTCCGCCGCCGCCGGCATCGGCACCCTCCTGGGCCTGGACGTCGAAACCATCTTCCAGTCGATCGGCCAGGCCCTGCACACCACCACCGCCACCCGGCAGTCCCGCAAAGGCGAAATTTCCACCTGGAAGGCCCACGCCCCCGCATTTGCCGGGAAAATGGCCGTCGAGTCCGCGGACCGTGCCATGCGCGGGCAGACTTCTCCCGTGCCGATCTACGAAGGCGAAGACGGCGTGATCGCTTGGATGCTGGATGGCCCGGACGCCTCCTACGAGGTCCCGCTGCCCGAAGCCGGGGAACCCAAGCGCGCCATCCTGGACACCTACACCAAGGAACACTCCGCCGAATACCAGGCCCAGGCCTGGATCGACCTGGCCCGCAAACTCCACAAAGAGCACCCCGAGGCCACGGACCCGGCCAACGTCGCCTCCGTGCTGATCAAGACGAGCCACCACACGCACTACGTGATCGGCTCCGGCGCCAACGATCCCCAGAAATACTCGCCCACCGCTTCGCGTGAGACGCTGGACCACTCCATCCCGTACATCTTCACCGTCGCGTTGCAGGACGGCTCCTGGCACCACGTGGACTCCTACAGCCCCGAACGTGCCGGACGTGCCGACACCGTGGAACTCTGGCACAAGGTCACCACCGTCGAAGACCCCGAATGGACCCGCCGCTACCACTCCCTGGACATCGCGGAAAAGGCCTTCGGCGGCACCGTTGTCATCACGCTCACGGATGGAACGGTCATCACCGAATCGATCGCCGTCGCGGACGCACACCCCCTCGGCGCCCGGCCGTTCGCCCGCCAGCAGTACATCGACAAGTTCCGCACCCTCGCCGCGGGCGTGGTGCAAGAAGCCGAGATCGAACGCTTCCTCGCCGCCGCCGAATCCCTCCCGGACCTCGGCCCGGGAGAACTGGACCAATTGAACATCACCGCCGCCCCCGGAGTCATCGACCTCGCCGCGGCACCGAAGGGACTCTTCTAAATGCTGTACTCAAAGACCACGCCGGAGCAAAAACGCCTGGCCCTGCGCGAGCTGCTCGCCTCCGGGACCATCCAACAGTTCCCGGGCGCATTCAACCCGCTCTCGGCACGCCTGATCGAGGAAAAGGGCTTCCCCGGCGTCTACATTTCCGGAGCCGTCCTCGCCAACGACCTGGGCCTGCCGGACATCGGCCTCACCACGCTGACGGAGGTGGCCACCCGGGCCGGGCAGATCGCCCGGATGACCGAACTCCCGTCCCTGGTGGACGCCGATACCGGCTTCGGCGAACCGATGAACGTCGCCCGCACCATCCAGGAACTGGAAAACGCCGGACTCGCCGGCTGCCACATCGAGGACCAGTTCAACCCGAAACGCTGCGGGCACCTGGACGGTAAGAACGTCGTCGACGTCGACACCGCCGCCAAGCGCATCCGCGCCGCGGCCGACTCCCGCCGGGACCCGAACTTCCTCATCATGGCACGCACCGACATCCGCGCCGTGGACGGCATCGAAGCCGCCCAGGAACGCGCCCGGGCACTCGTCGACGCCGGGGCTGACGCGATCTTCCCCGAAGCCATGCGCGACCTGTCCGAGTTCCAAGCCATCCGGGACGCGGTGGACGTGCCGATCCTGGCCAACATGACCGAATTCGGCAAGAGCGACCTCTTCACCGTGGAACAGCTCCAGGGCGTCGGCGTCAACATGGTGATCTACCCGGTCACCCTGCTCCGCATGGCCATGGGTGCCGCGGAACGCACCCTGGACACCCTGAAGACCGCCGGAACGCAGGAGGCGCAAGTGGAGAACATGCTCACCCGTGCACGCCTCTACGAACTCGTGGACTACGAGGCCTACAACCACTTCGATACCGGCGTTTTCAACTTCCAGATACCCGGAATCCACTAGACCGTGACGCGTCCATCAACCCCACACAAGGAAGTCTCATGAACACCGCAACCGTCGAAATCCGTAAGGGCCTGGCCGGCGTCGTGGTCGACTACACCGCGATCTCCAAGGTCAACCCCGAGACCAACTCACTGCTCTATCGCGGATACCCCGTCCAGGAACTCGCCGCCAAATGCAGCTTCGAAGAAGTCGCCTACCTGCTCTGGCACGGCGAACTACCCACCCAGGATCAACTGGCAGAATTCACAGCCCGCGAGCGTGCCGGCCGCGCCCTTGACGCCGTGGTCAAGCAGGTTATCGACACTCTGCCGACCACCGGACACCCCATGGACGTGTGCCGGACGGCAGCGTCAGTGCTCGGAGCCCGGCACCCCCTGGCAGGAGATTCCTCCCCCGAAGCCAACCTGGCAAAAGCCAAGGACCTCTTCGCCGCCATGCCGGCCGTGGTGGCATACGACCAACGCCGCCGCCGCGCGGCGGGCCACCCCATCGAACCCGTGGAACCCCGGGACGACCTGGGCTACTCCGCAAACTTCCTCTGGATGACCTTCGGCGAAGAACCCGTAGACGAAGTCGTCGAAGCCTTCGACGTCTCCATGATCCTTTACGCCGAGCACTCCTTCAACGCCTCGACCTTCACCGCCCGCGTCATCACCTCCACCCTCTCGGACCTGCACTCCGCCGTCACCGGCGCCATCGGCGCCCTCAAAGGCCCCCTGCACGGCGGCGCCAACGAAGCCGTCATGCACACCTTCGACCAGATCGGCATCCGCACCGAAGAATCCCTCGAAGACGCCGCCGCACGCGCAAAAACTTGGATGGAAGACGCCCTCGCCCAGAAGAAAAAAGTCATGGGCTTCGGACACCGCGTCTACAAACACGGCGACTCAAGGGTACCCACCATGAAAGCCGCCCTGGACAAAATGATCGCCCACTACGGACGCCCCGAACTCCTCGGCCTCTACAACGGCCTGGAACAAGCCATGGACGAAGCCAAAGCCATCAAACCCAACCTTGACTACCCCGCCGGACCCACCTACCACCTCATGGGATTCGACACCCCCACCTTCACCCCGCTGTTCGTCGCCAGCCGCATCACCGGCTGGACCGCCCACATCATGGAACAAGCCGCCTCAAACTCCCTCATCCGCCCGCTGAGCGAATACAACGGCGTCGAACAGCGGACGGTGTAACTGCACGAGCGGCTACCCGCGGCAACCAAGGCTGCGGTGGGGCACCAGATAACCACAGGGGTTATCAATGATCGCAACGTTCGGCGCCCCACCGCTTTGACAGACCCCTTGACGGGCATATGGAAATATAGTCAAGCAACTTGATCAAGTTGCTTGTATAGTTGATTCCATGACCGAACTGATGGCGCACTCCTTCTTCGAGACCCTGCACCCCCTCTTGAGAAGACTCAATACGGAGCGAACGCTCTCCCCCGGCAAGATCGGCGTGCTGCGCCATTTGACCGAACACGGGCGCGCGACCACCACCGAACTCGCCGCTGCCGGTCATGTCAGCCCCCAGGGGATTTCGCTCGCCGTCCGGGAGCTTGACCGATTGGGGCTCGTCGTGAAGATCCCGGACAGCGAGGACCGGCGCCGCATCTGGATCGAACTCACGGAAGCGGGACGGCAGAGGTTGCTCCAAGAATCGTCGTCGGGACGCGAGTGGCTGGCCCGGGCAATCAACGAGAAGCTGACACCCCAGGAGCGGACAACTCTTGAGGCTGCCATCCCGGTCCTGCAGAAACTTGGATCGGAGACCCTCACGTGAGTGGGTCGGCCGCAGGCCCGCGCTTGATCCCGGCCCTGGTCTACGCGGCACTCTCTACGGCGATTGTTAGCTCGCTAGGCATGCTCCTGGTACCTTCCGTCTCCCACGAGATGGGGGTCTCAGTCAGCACGGCCCAATGGATGCTCACCCTCAACCTCCTGGTGGGGGCTATCGCCACCCCGGTCATGGGCCGGCTCAGCGACGGACCACACAAGAAGCGGCTCCTCCTCGTGTCGTTGGCGATCATCCTGCTGGGATCCATCATTGCCGCCGTGGCGCCAAACTTCACCGTATTCCTGATCGGACGGGCCCTCCAGGGCTTGAGCTACGGTATCGTCCCGGTAACGATCGCCCTCGCCCGTCGCTATGTCGCCGCGGAAAGGGTGCAGTTTTCCATTTCGAGCTTGTCGGTGACCGTATCAACAGGGATAGGGATCGGCTACCCGCTGACGGGGATCATTGCCGGCCTCTTCCATTTCCAATTCGCGTTCTGGTTTGCCGCGCTATTCGTCCTGACCGCAATGGTTGTAGTCTTCCGCCTTGTTCCAGCGGGCCCCGACGATCGCGCCCCAAGAACGCCCTTCGATTACGCGGGCGCAAGCCTGCTCGGCCTCGGCCTGGGCGCGCTTCTCCTCGCCGTCAGCGAAGGACCAGCATGGGGCTGGGGCTCCCCATGGACCATCGGTACGTTCATCATCGCGGTATTCATCCTGACCGTCTGGGTCATGGCAGAACTGCGGACGCAGCATCCCCTGATCAACCTACGGGTGCTCCGGCACGGGGAAGTCCTGCTCGCCAACGCCACGGCCGCCGGCTTGGGAGCCGCAATGTACATCGGCCTTTCGATCTCCAGCCTGGTGGCCCAGGCTCCCGTTTCCACCGGATACGGCATCGCACTGCCCGTCTTCTGGGCCGGATTCGTCATGTTCCCGTTGTCTGTGGGAAGTTTCGGGGCCAACCGGCTGGTCCGTCGCCTCGCGCGTCGAATACGCCTCGCGACGCTTCTTCCAATCGGCGCAGGCATGATGACGGCATCCGGGATACTGCTCTGGACGGCCCACACGCGACTCTGGGAAATCTTGATCGGCATGCTGGTTTTCGGTTTCGGTATGGGAACCAGCTACGCTGCCATGCCGGCCCTGATCGCCCGAAGTGTGGCCACCGCCGAGTTGGGCAGTTCGGTCAGCTTTAACCAAGTCCTGCGCACTGTGGGAAGTTCCTTCGGGACTGCTGTTTCGGGTGCCGTCCTCGCTGCGCATATGAGTCCGGACCTTCACCCGGATGGCGCCGGGATCAGCTTGACGCTCGGTATCGGCGCAATCCTCTGCATGGCGGTGTTTGTCGCATTGCTCGTCCGCACGCTGACCAAACCTTCCGGCCACGCCCAGGGCAGCCAGCCAGACCAGCAATCAGCTGGCACCCGGTAGCCTGCCAGATCCGGTCAGCTGCTCTTCCCTCAAGACCGGTCTTTAGGCAGTTAATCGACGTCCGCAAGTCATTAGTGTTACTATATATTTTATATATAGTACGGGCCGTTCGCCTTTCCTGACCGCCCCGCCGGACCCCAGGAGATCCACATGTCTCGCAGAATGTTCAAGTCTAAAATCCATCGGGGCACCGCCACTCATGCCGACTTGCACTACGTCGGCTCGGTCACGGTGGACTTGGACCTGCTGGAGGCTGCCGAGATCCTGCCCGGCGAGCTTGTCGCCATTGTGGATGTCACCAACGGTGCCCGCTTGGAAACCTATACCATTGCCGGCGATCGGGGTTCCGGCGTCATCGGTATCAACGGCGCAGCAGCCCACCTGGTCCATGAGAACGACATTGTCATCCTCATCGCCTATGAGGACATGACCACAGACGAAGCCAGGGCCTACAAACCCAAAGTGGTCCACGTGGACCACCTCAACAGGATCGTCCAGTTAGGCAACGACGCAGCCGAAGGCATCACCCCCGGACTGCTGCGCCCGCCCTTGGCAGTGAACGACACCCCCTCGCTGCGGCATGACACGTTCAACGTCAGCTCAGGCACCACCACCGAAATTCCAGCCCCCTATGGAAATGGCCCCTCCGGAGCTGCTCCTGCGGCATCGGATGCCGCAAGGAAACCGACGGGCAGGATACGCACCCAGCACCTGCAGCAGGCGAAGGACAACGGGGAGCATTTCGCCATGCTGACGGCTTACGAACAAAACGCCGCGGAGATTTTCGACCAGGCGGGCATCGAGGTACTACTCGTTGGCGACTCGGCTTCCAACAATGTGCTTGGAAATGAAACCAGTCTCCCTGTCACCGTGGATGAAATGCTCCCCCTTTGCCGGGCAGTTGCACGTTCGGCAAGGCGCGCCCTTGTGGTGGCCGACCTGCCCTTTGGTAGTTACGAAGTTTCCGCCCAACAGGCGGTGGCCACAGGTGTCCGGTTCCTCAAAGAGGGTTACGCTCACGCGGTCAAAATCGAGGGCGGCAGGTTTTATGCCGAAACCGTCCAGGCAATGGTCCAGGCCGGTATCCCGGTCATGGCCCACATTGGTTTCACCCCGCAAAGCGAACATGCCATTGGCGGCTACCGGGTCCAGGGACGGGGAGACGACGCCCAGCGGCTGATCGACGACGCCAAGGTCCTGGCAGATGCGGGGGCCTTCTGCATTCTCATGGAAATGGTGCCGACCACCACTGCAGCAGCCGTCGACGCCGCCGTCCCGGTTCCCACCATCGGCATTGGCGCGGGAAATGCAACCACCGGGCAGGTTCTGGTGTGGCAGGACATGGCCGGTCTGCGCAGCGGAAAGATGGCGAAATTTGTCAAACAGTATGCGGATCTTCGAACAGTATTGGCAAGCGCCGCCAAGGCCTACGGCGATGAGGTCCGGTCAGGGCAGTTCCCTGGCCCCGAGCACTCCTTTTAACCGTTCCGGTGGCAGGAGGCGAGGAGCCCAACGCACCATCTCTGAGTTTTACGTACGCCTTGGCCACGTTCGAAGTGCGTGCATCGCCCTGAACATGATTGGAAGCAAATGGAATCCGCGCCTGTCGGTAGTGGCAGAATGCACCGTACAGATCAATGGCAGTCGCTCGTCGGCGAGATCGTCGTGGTTTGGCTCAATGGAGAGTTGTATCGGATTGGGCTAGTAGACGACGCCCTGCCCGATGCGTCTGGCCTCTGGCTCGCGTCGGAGGGAGCGTTTCAGCGGAAATTCATTGATGTCGCATCCGGGTTTGAGGTCTGGACGAGCCGCTACCCGCGCTCCAGACCAAGGCCAAGATCGGAAGGGCGCGAAGTTCCCGGCGGGAATGACACCGACTGCCGCTGAACAGATTCGCGGGGCACGTTGGAAGACATTTCCATGACCCTGCCGACATCGTCCAACCCGCATCCTAAGTTACTGCCAGTCCTCATCTAAGCAGTGTTGATCGGAGGCAGCCAACTACACGGTAATTCTGGATGGGGACGTTCACTTCAGGGCTTGACCTTCATACTTCCGGGGCTTGTTTCTCCATCCTGCTGCGCGAGGTCCCGCAGAAATCGTCTGCGTTGACGGCTGACGAGAACCACCGCACACAACGCAGCCAGCAACACGGCGATTCCGCTGACAGCGACTGACCACCGCCCGCCGAACTCTGTGCCAACCCAGCCGACCACTGGTCCCCCAACGGCGGTTCCGCCCTGCATGACGGCCAGGTACAGGGACAAAACCCGGCCTCGGAATTGTGGTTCCACCGAAAGCTGGATACTCGTCATGGAGCTGTTCATGAACGTCATTAACGCCAGGCCGACGAGGACAAGCGACCCCGCATAAAGCCAGTAGTATGGCATCACGCTGGCGACGAGTGAGAAGACCCCGAGCCCGATGGCCCCACCCAGCAGAAAACGCAGGCGGGGCCCCTGTCTGCCAGCGGCTAGCAGGGCACCGGCCAATGTGCCGACTGCCATGATGGAACCCAGGAGACCGTATTTCCCCGGGCCCTGCCCGAACACGGCGGTTGCCATGAGTGCATTGGTGACTTGGAAGTTCATGCCGAAGGTCCCCACCACCCCCGTCAAGATGAATATCAGCATTAGGTCCGGACGTTCGCGTACATATCGGAATCCCTCCGCTATCTGGTGATTGCCATGGGGCGTCGGCTGCATCGGGAACAATTCCGCGGTACGCATTCGGAGTAGCGACAGCAAGACGGCAGCAAAGCTTGCCGCGTTCAGCAGGAAAACCGGTCCCGTGCCGATCCACGCAATGAGCAGGCCCGCAATACCGGGGCCGCCAAGCCGGGCGAGATTGAATGACGCCGAATTAAGGGCGACGGCGTTCGCCAGGTTAGCCGGTCCTACGACGTCTGAGACGAAGGCCTGCCGCGCGGTAACATCAAACGAGCTGGCTACGCCCAGTGCAAGCGCCGCAGCATAAACCTGCCACAGCTGTGCGGATCCTGTTACGACGAGAAGTCCCAGTACCACCGCGAAGAGGCCCATCGCGGTCTGTGTCCACAGCAGCATGGTTCGCTTGCTATGCCGGTCAGCCAGTACGCCGGCGTAGGGACCCAGGAATAAGATGGGCAGGAACTGCAGGGCGGTGGCAATGCCGACTGATGTGCCGGAATGGTCTGTGAGCACGGTCAGAACCAGCCAGTCCTGCGCCACGCGCTGCATCCAGGTGCCGACGTTGGACACGAGGGCACCGACAACCCACAGACGGTAGTTGCGGATACCCAAGGCCCGGAAGGTGGCTCTCACCTGGCGCTCAACTCCCGCATCAGGTGTCCAGGCAAAATGACGTCCCCGCTGGGCTCATTTGGTATCCAGGAGGCCGTGCGCATAATTCCCAGGTCGACCGCGGGGATCGCCGGTTGAACATCCGCTATCTGCTCCCAGCTGCCGCTGCGTCCGCCAGCCCACGATCCTGCGGCCAGATTTCCAGAATAAAGACATCCCACTTTGAGTTGGAAGCTCCCCATAAGTTCTGATTCCTTCTTTGCCATCACGAGAATGTCAATCCACAAAAAGATCTAACTCGAGATCTCCCTCATGGGCGGGGTCAGAATAGATAGAAAAGTCGACAGTTCCTCCGACGCGCAGGACATCTTCGTCGATTAGGGTTGCACCGGTGCGTGTCCATGACTCGGAGCTGAATATGGCGTGAGCCGCGTCCGCCATGATCTTCGGGCTGCGGGCACGCGGCACCGCTTCTGTGCCACCCATCAGGTTCGACACCGCGTCTGTGGCGATTAACGTTCTTGGCCACAGGCAATTGGCGGCCACGCCGCCGCCGGCAAACTCGGCGGCCACTCCCAGCGTTGCGATCGTCATCCCAAATTTCGCCAGGGTGTAGGCGGGATGGGCGCCGAGCCAGCGAGGAGTGAGGTTGAGGGGCGGACTTAGACTCAGCACATGCGGGTTGTCAGCCTTGAGCAGGTGGGGCAGGCACGCCCGGCTTAGCTGAAACGTGCCACGGACGTTGACGTCTTGCATGAGGTCGTACCGCTTGGGGTCGAGTTCAAGCGTCGACGCCAGGTTCAGCACACTGGCGTTGTTTACACAGATATCAATGCCGCCGAAGGTTTCAATTGCCGCTTCGACGGCATCAGCGATATCCGTATCGGAGCGGATATCTCCGGGGAACGCGAGTGCCCTGCCTCCGGCGGCTTCTATGGCGGCGGCCGCGGTATGGATTGTCCCTGTCAGGCCGGGATGGGGTTCCGTTGTCTTGGCGATGAGCACGATATTGGCGCCGTCGGCTGCAGCGCGAAGAGCGATCGCTTGACCGATACCGCGGCTGCCGCCCGACATGACTATCGTTTTCCCAGCCAGTGCGCGGGTTGGCATCGTCGAGTTCCTCGTCCTGCCGTGGCGGTCCACGTGCATTCCTTTCGTTGGGTGGTCTATTGCTTGGTGAGCTTGTGCCGCTTCACGAGCCAGATCGCCCCGTCTCCGGCCGTCAATTGAAAACGAAGAAGCGTTCTTCGGTCATGTCACGCATTGCGAACTTCGGTCCCTCACGACCGGCACCGCTGTCCTTCACGCCGCCGTACGGCATCTGGTCCGAGCGCCACCGGGACGTGCCGTTGACGATGACCCCGCCGGTTCGGAGCGAGCGGATGGCCGCCAGCGAGAGGTCCAGTGAGTTGGTGTAGATGCCGCACTGCAGTCCGAACGGACTCTCGCTGATCTTTCGGAAGATGGGCTCAATTTCCTGGTATTGCTGCAGCGTCACCGTCGGACCGAAGACTTCCTGGGAAGCTACATCCATCGAGGGATGGACGTCGCTAAGGATCGTGGCAGAAACCTGCGCGCCTGTGCGGCTCCCGCCGCGCAGAAGTTGCGCTCCGGCGTCGACCGCCCGTTCGACCATCCCCATGACCCGGACAGCCGCCGCTTCGTCGATAAGGGTTCCCACCTCCGTGGCCACATCGAGGGGGTCTCCGAATCGAATGGAGTCGACCTCGTGCAACAGCATCTCGGTGAACTCCTCCCGTACCCCTGAGTGCATGTAGATGTTCTGCACCGAAGCGCAGCTTTGCCCTGCCAGTTGCATCGCATTACGGGCTGAGGCCTTGGCCGCCGCGACGAGATCGGCATCGTGGTGGACAAACGTGGGACCGACGCCTCCCAACTCGAGCACGACCGGCTTGAGGCCGATGCTGCTGCGGATCTTCTTGCCAACGGGAATCGAACCGGTGAAGCTGACCAGGTCAACGTTCGGGTCGGTCACAAGGGCCGGTGCGATGTCGTCACCGTGAAGCACGTTCACCGCGCCTTCCGGGATGCCCGCGTCCAGGACCGCCTCGATGAACTTCTGCGTGCTCAGTGGCGCTTTTGGTGAGGGTTTAAGAATGATGGCGTTTCCGGCAGCCAAAGCGGGGCCGAGTTTATGCGCCGCAAGGTTGACCGGTGCGTTGAAGGGCGTGATCGCGGCCACGACGCCCACGGGGAAACGCATGACCATGGCAATCTTGCCGGCCCCGACGGCTGATCCGTCTAGGGGCACATGCTCACCCTGGATCCGGACGGCTTCCTCCGCGCACAACCGCAGGGTAGCGGGTGCGCGGGCGGCCTCGGTTCGGCAGTCAGCGATCGCCTTGCCCGTTTCCAATGCCATGATCCGGGCGATTTCCTCGGCGTTCGCCGCCACTGAGTCGGCGATGCGCTGCAGCATCGCCGCTCGTTCGTATCCCGGCATGGCAGCCATGACGGCACTCGCTGCCTTCGCGGCGGCCAGGGCCCCGGACAGCTCGGCGGGGGTGGACACGCACATACGCCCCACCACAGCGCCGCGGTACGGGTCCCGGATGTCGATCTGGGCGCCTTCGCCGCACCACGATCCGCCGACAAGACTTCGCGCGAGCACGGGTGCCACCGATGTGACACGGTCTTCATTTACCATTGTTTCCTCCTTGAGACGCTCAGCGACCGTCGTTCGTGCTGCTGCTTACTTGATGCCGGGGATGATCACTGGCTTGATCTCGCTGAGACCCTGCATCCCGCGAAGCGCGTCAGTGACCCCTTCGAGTCCGTAACGATTCGACAGCATCCGGTCGTAGTCGAACCGGTCCTGAGTGACACTCATGAAATGCAATGCCCGCCAGTACTCGGCCTCGGACGCTGAGAACGACCCGATGACGCTGATGTGTCCGCGGGTGATTGCGGTCGGCTGGAACTCCACCGTCTGCGGGCCGACTTGGCCCGCTACGAGGAACCGTCCGCCGCGGCGCACCATATCCAGCCCCTCAGTGAACGCCGTACGCGCCCCCGAGAATTCCATGACGACCTCACTGCCGGGGCCTCCGGTCAGTTCCCTGATCGCCTCGACCCGGGCCGCGGGGTCCGGGTGGCCGGACACCGCGACTACGTCCGTGGCGCCCCATGCCTTGGCGAGGTCAAGGCGGTCGGCCGGGTCGCCGATCACTATGATGCGCGCGGCACCCAGATGAGATGCCATGGCGGTGGCGAACAAGCCAAGGGGCCCGGCTCCCTGGATGACCACGGACTGCCATGGCTCCAGCGGGCCGAGCCGGTCGAAGGCTGTGATCACCGTGCGCAGCGCACAGCTGGCGGCGGCGGCCCACTCCGGCTTCACGTTGTCCGGGACCTTGATCTTCCGGGAGGTCGGGTACACGTAGCAGTGCTCCGCGAATCCCCCGACCAGGTAGGGGAAGCTCTCACAGTTCGTTCCATAGTTCTTCCGGTTGGCGCAGAGATTGGGTTGGCCCGCCACCGTGCAGTGGTAGCAGTTGCCGCATCGGCCTTGGGTGAAGAGGATCCGGTCACCGAGTTCGAGCGGTACCCCCATGATGTCGGTTATCCCGTTCGAACCGAACGAGACGATCCGCCCGGCCATTTCATGGCCGGGGATGATCGGTAGCTCAAGGGGCCGGATGGCCGACAAGGACCCGTCCCAAAGATGAACGTCGCTCCCACACACTGTGGCCGCCTCAATCTCGACTAGGACCGCCCCGGCCTCCAGCTCGGGGACGGTAATCTCCCGAATTTCAAGGGGCTCGTTAAAGGCGGTCACTACGGCTGCACGGCTGGTTGTTGGCACGTCAAGAGATGCGCTCATGGTTCTGGCTCTTTCTACTACTGTTTGTGCTCAGTCATCGGTGACTTGGTGGGTGAGGTCGAAGCAGTCAGCTTCCACCTGGGCATAGCGCCTGCCGACACGCGGATCGTGGCCGGGAATGACAATCGTCTTGGGCCGATCGTTCAGGTCCCGCAACCGCTCGTATGCTCCGTACATGTCTTCCAGGTTGTGGAACATGTTGAAGGCCCGGTCCGTTTCGAACTCTTCGTAGAGGTGGGCGGCGTCGGAGGCGAGCACAATCTGGCCTGCGGTTGAGGTGACTTCGGTCAAGGTCTGCCCCGGTGTGTGGCCGCCAACGAGGGATACCGCAATCCCGGGAAGCACCTCCGTTCGGTCGTCGACTAAGGTGACCCTTCCCTCGCGGTTGAGGTTCTGCATCATCTCCCGCTCCTCGGGCTCGACGGTCCAGCAGGTGGGAAACCTGTTGGCGTATGGTCCCTGCATCCATTCAAACTCGGAACGGGCCATGGAGAACGTCGCGTTCGGGAAGAGGCCGATGTTGCCGACGTGGTCATAATGCATGTGGGAAACGACGACGTGGTCAACGTCTGCGGCCCGCACTCCAGCCCGGGACAACAATTCCAGCGGGGCCGTACCCTGGTACCGCCCCTTCCGTGCACCCCGTTCCTCGTTGTAGCCACAGTCAACAAGCACAGTCTTACCTCCGCCTTGAAGCAACCAGAAGTACCAATCGATATGTTGCTCGGCATCAGCTTGCTTTGAAAGGTCGTAACGGTAGAAGAATGAAGACCGTTTGCCCACGCTCTGGGCGTAGCGAAGGGCATGCACCGAGTACTCTGGTGCAGACATGGTGGACCTTTCTGCGTTCGTCACGGCACAGGCCATTGAATGTGAACTGCCTCAAGGAATTCGCGGATCCCGGCTTCGCCGAACTCACGGCCGATCCCGCTGTTCTTCCAACCCCCGTTGGGCGCGTCGGGCCGCTTCGCGCCCCCGCCGTTGATGGAAACCTGGCCGACGTCCAGGCGATACGCAACGTCCATTGCTTCCTCGAGGGGCCCCCACACTGTGGCGTGCAAGCCGAACGTGGAGTCGTTGGCGATGGCGACGGCCTCTTCAACGGTGCTGTATGTCATGACTGTGGCAACAGGGCCAAAGATCTCCTCCTGGTTGACACGGGCGTCGTTGCCCAATCCTCCAAGGAGTGTCGGCTGGACCCACCAGCCTGGGCCCGCGGGCTTATGCCCGCGGGCCAGCACCACTCCGCCGTCGGCCACTGCAGAGTCGATGTAGCCCTGCACCGTTTGGCGGTGCCGCTCGCTGATGACCGGGCCGACGAGAGTCTGCGTGTCCCACGGGTCTCCCACAGCGACCGAACTGAAGTAGTCGCGGCTGTGCTGGAGAAACGTCTCGAGGGCAGATTCGTGGACCAGGATCCGGGTCGGCGAAGCGCACCCTTGTCCGGCATTGCGCAAGTAGCGCGAGTGGATCGGTCCGACGACGGATGCTGCATCCGCCGATGGAAGCACGATTGCCGCAGACTTGCCGCCCAACTCCAGGACCACGTCACGCAGCCCACCGGCGGCGGTCGCCATGACAGCCTTGCCTGCCGGCACGGAACCGGTGAATGTCACCTTGGCAACGTCCGGCTGTTTAATCAGGTGCTGGGCGACGTCGACTCCGCCGGCCAGCACGCTCACGGACGACGCCGGCCAGCCGGCTTCCTCCACGAATCGGCCGAAGTTCAAGATCCCAAGGGGCGCATTGGGCGAGGAAAGCAACACGCTCGGACAGCCGGCGGCGAACGCGGCACCCACTTTGATCACGGCGAATAGAAGCGGGTAGTTATACGCCGCGATGCCCGCGACGACGCCGACCGGCCGGTAGATTACCTTCGAATTGCTCGCCGGCGGACCGTCATCCCTGCCTAGGTATTCCGTCCGATCGGTCAACGTCCCCTGGGCCAGCCACCGCAGGGCACGAAGAGGTGTATCGACGTGCAGGTTCCGTGCGGTCGACACGGGAGTTCCGACCTCGTTGACCGAGACGGCGAGAATCTCATCGGCATGGGACTCAATGACGTCGGCCAGACGGGTCAGAGCGGCCGACCGTTCCTCCGCACTCCCCATCTCCTTTCGGTCCAGGCCGGCCCGTGCCGCGGCGACGGCCCGTTCGACCTGCTCTAGATCGGCCGATTGCACCTCCGCGATGGTCTGCTCGGTCGCGGGATTCAGGACCGGGAATGCCGGGCCTCGACCTCGTTCGAAGGTACCGCCGATCCTGAGGCTGAGCTCCTGCTCAACGTGGACTGACTGCGCCGAATGCAGGGAAACCTTGGTATTGATGACGACTCCTAGCAATCGAAGGGATGGTGCCGATGACCCGCCGGCCGGCGGCACCGGGGCTGGTGTGCCTTAGACCAGTGTGTCTGCTGGCTCGGCGAGGGCTGCACGCTCTGCGGTGAAATGAGAGCTCGTCAAACGCCAGAGCACGAACGCGACGCACCCCGAGATTCCGAACAAGAGCGATGCGCAAAGATACATGTTCTCGGCGCTCATGAAAGCAACGGCGTAACCGGCGAGGATCGGGGCGGCAATCGAGCCGATGCGGCTGATGCCATACATCGACCCGAGTCCTTTGCCTCGAAGGAGAATCGGGTAGAGCTGCGGGGCCGAGGAAACGTATGACGTTAGCGAGGCGAATGCTGCCACACCCAGGATGCCAGCCAACGCCAGTGCAAGCCCACCCTCCATAGTGAGGGCAAAGACGATTTGAGCAGCCATGGCGACGACAAGCGAGATCCAGGCCAGCTTGGTGGAGAGTACCTTCATGCCGATGATGCCAAAAGCGATCGCCCCCACGACGCTGCCGAGGCTAAGGACGGTCCCCGCTGTGGTTCCGGTCGCGGTGCTTCCACTGCTGTTCGTGATCAGCTGCGGGGTCCACGTGGCGACAAAGTAGTAGGCGGCATTGACTACCGTGTAGCCGATCCACAAGAGCAACGTCCGGGTTCGGAACTGTTTGTCCAGGAGGGAGCCCTTCTTTCCGTCGCGGGTTCCTTCCCTCTCCGGAGGAAGCACAGCCTCGGGGTTGACGTCCGTCAGTCCCATGGACTTGGAGATCTTTGCAATTTGGGTCCGGGACTTAGTCGTCCGCTGGGCCACAAGGAAGGAGAGTGACTCAGGCATGAAAAAGACTGTGTAGATCAACACGATTGCCGTCAGCACGCCTCCGAAGACGAAGAAGACCTGCCATGCTCCCCCGTAGGCGTTGACGAGGGAAAGGCCTACAATTCCGCCCACCACACTGCCGACCGAGAATCCAATGGTCACGAATCCTGTTGCCAGGTTTCGCTTTCCTGCGGATGCATACTCCTGAGCCAGAACGATACTCAACGAGGATAGGACCCCGACAGCAACTCCGGTAAAGAAGCGGCCCACAAGCATGCCTTCGGCGTTACTCACTAGGGCCGTCGCGCAAATCGCGACAAGATTCAGTGCCACACCGCCAATGATGAAGAGGCGGCGTCCATAGCGATCCGCCAGTGGTGACAAAACGATGGCGCCGACGGCCATGCCGATGAGGCCCATGCTCACGATCCACCCCTTCATGACTGGTGAGGCGAAGCCCACCGGCAAATGGGGCAAGGCGAACCCAATGACGGAGAGGTCATACCCGTCAATCATGTTGCAAAGCAAACCGCCGAATATAACGAGGTACTGGGTCCTACTCATGCGACTCTTCGCAACTGCCGACACGACATCCATATGAATACCCTTCTGACGAGACTCGAGGGAACGCCGGGTCTACATCTGGGTGATCAGATCAACGGCGACCGAATGAATATATTCTCTATGATCTAGATTACAGAGTCAACAACTTTTGTGAGACTTGTCACCAGCCCAAAAATAGGGCAATGTGAATATAATATATTGAAATCGCATACCGGATCAGCGAAGATCACGCTGTTGCTGGACCATGCAGTCTTAGGTGGGATTCAACGATGAAGATGACAGCGGCCGTTATGTATGAGCAGGGCCTTAGAGCCCCTTACGCCGAAAGCCAGCCTTTCCAGATCGATGAGGTGGAACTTCAGGGACCCGGAGAGGGCGAAGTGCTCGTAGAAGTCCGGGCTGCCGGGCTGTGCCATTCCGACCTTTCCGTGGTGGGAGGACTCCGCAAACGAACGCTGCCAGTAGTCGGTGGACACGAGGGGGCAGGAATTGTGCGGGAAGTAGGCGCGGGCATCCGTCACCTGGCCGCCGGTGACCATGTTGTCATGACCGTGGCCGGGGGCTGTGGCGCGTGTGCTTACTGCGTGGGAGGGAGGCCGGGCCTCTGTGACAACATCGGCACCAGCCGGTACCAAGGCATGCTGCCGAACGGCTTCGTGCGGCTGAGCCGCAACAATTCCCCCATTTACCATTACAGCGGCATCTCCTGCTTCGCCGAGTATGCGGTAACTGTGCCCAGTTCCCTCGTCAAGATCGACCAGGATGTCCCGTTCGACGTCGCCGCACTCTTTGGCTGCGCCGTCGTTACCGGTGCCGGCGCAGTCTTCAACGCCGCGGACGTGCGCCCCGGGTCGAGCATCGTCGTCATCGGCCTCGGCGGTGTAGGCCTGAACGCCGTCATGGCTGCGAAGATCGCCGGCGCAAGCACCATCATCGGTATCGACATCCTGGCCTCCAAGTTCCCGCTGGCCCACGAGCTGGGCTGCACGCACAGTTTCCTCGGACAGGCGCCTGACGCCGTGGAAAAAGTCCGGGACCTTACCTCAGGCGGGGTTGACTACGTCTTCGAGTTCTCAGGCAACCGGCAGGCGATGCTGTCGTCAATCGCGATGACCCGCAAGGGCGGGGAGATCATCTGCATCGGGCTCGGCGCGACAGGCGACATGTTCGAATACCCCCATGCCCAGCTGGTGTCCGAGGAAAAAGTCATCCGCGGCTCACTCATGGGCAGCGGGATCGGGGAACGCGACATCCCGCGCTTCCTGCGCTTCTATCAGGAAGGCAAGATGCCGGTGGAAAGGCTCATGACCTCAGCAATCGGCTTCGACGGCCTTAACTCGGCCCTCGATCAATTGCACGGTGGAGGCGTTGTTCGTCAGGTGCTGCATCCGAATGGCTGAGGTGGCCTCGCACCGTGCGGTGCACGATCAGGAAAGAGATTGCGGAATGAACCACACGGAACCCAAATACGAGGCATTCGCCCTTCGATATGCTTCCAGACCAGGAATGAAGTCGGAGCACTTTTTTCACTACGCCCTCTATCAGGAGCCCGACACAGAACTGGGCCTCGATTACTATTTTTGGGTCCTCAGGAATCAGAACCGGACGGTCCTCGTCGACTGCGGCTATAACCGAGACCGCGCCTTGGAACGAAAGAACCGCAGACAGGACGTCGAGCCTGTCGAACTGCTGAAGATGATCGATGTACGTCCGCAGGACGTCGACCATCTGGTCATATCCCACATGCATCACGACCACGCCGGCAACATCAACCTCTTTCCGAACGCCACCGTGAGTATCGCCAAAGAAGAACTGGCATTCTGGACCGGCGAATTCGCGGGGCGCGACATCATGGCGTGGACCGTGGATTCCGAGGATGTGAAAACCGTGCAGCGCCTCGCCAAAGAGGAACGGCTTGTCGTAGTGGACGGAGAATCAGACGTGGCACCGGGGATCAGCGTCACCCGCCTGCCTGGACACACACCGGGCCAGCTCATTACGCATGTCGATGGCCTGTCCGGCCGGCTGGTACTGGCTTCCGACGCACTGCATTACTACGAAGAGATGGACCGCGATCGTCCCTTCTCCTTCTTCCATGACCTCGAACAGACCTACCGCTCCTATGGAGAACTGCGCGCGCTCCGCGACCAGGGAAGCACCATCATCGCCGGTCATGATCCAGCGGTCATGACTCGCTTCCAGCGAGTCAACGACCATTGCGTCGACCTGACAACACAATGGTCAATTTAGGAGTCAGGTTAATCGACTGATTGATACGGGAAAAGAGACTTGTCCTCGCGGTTTACCACGAGGACAAGTCTCTTTACATCGGGAAGTCCGGTTCAGCGGCCCAGGAATTCCGCGGGCCGCTTTTCGCGGAAGGCGCTCATTGCTTCCCTGGAGTCCTGCGTCGACTGGATGATGGCCTGGTGCGAGGATACGAGGTCAAGCGAGGCTGCGAAGGTCATCGACTCGCCGTGCACGACGGCGCGCTTGATCATCCGGGTGGCCAGAGGCGGTGCGGCAGCGATCTTCCGGGCGAACCCGCTCACCTTGGCCTCGAATTCGTCGTCGGAGTACACGTGGTTGACCATGCCCAGCTCGAGGGCGGTCCCGGCGTCGACGAAGTCACCTGTCCACAGCAGTTCCAAGGCATTGGCCCGTCCCACCAGCCGGGGCAGGAGGTGGCAGCCGCCGTCGCCCGGCAGAAGACCCACTCGTATGTATCCTTCGGACAGTCGCACGCTGGAGGCGGCCAGACGGAGGTCGGCCATTAGCGCCATATCGAGACCCGCTCCCACGGCGACACCGGGCAAGGCGGCGATGTAGGGCTTGTCGAAGTCCTCCACGGCCCGAGCGACCAAGTGGACCTTGTCCGTCAGCATACGTTTGTCCAACCATGGCGTGCCACGATCAGCGGCGAACCCATCGAGATCCACGCCGGAACAGAACGCACCACCGGCACCAGTAACGACGACGACCCGGATGCTATCGTCGTGCTGCGCTTCCCCCAGGAACGATGCCCATTGCTTGAGCATGTCAAAACTGAAGGCGTTCTTGCGTTCGGGGCGGTTCAGCAGGATCCGGCCCACTCCCTCGTCGACGGTGAATTCGATATCAGCCATGTGTCACTCCTCTGGAATCCAAGCAAGAACGGGGGCGGACAAGTCCACGCCCGTTCTTGCATATCATCGTTAGTCTATAATATATTTACTTGCTTTGCATAGAGGTGTCCAAAGCGGTGGCAAAAAGTATATTCTTATATTCTGCGCCGATCAGGGGTGGAGTTTGGCGAACAAGCAGGAGGAACCATGGACGCGTCCGGCAAAGACCGACCAGAGGCCCTAGTACCTTTCCTTATTCGAAGGATCCAGGAGGTCGTGGGCCAGGGCGGCTACCCGCCTGGCTCCCGGCTCTCCCCCAGTGCACTGGCCAAGGAATTCGGCGTCTCGCACATTCCCGTCCGCGAGGCCCTCAGTTCACTTGCGGCTAAAGGCCACATCGTCCACCGGCAGTCGCGGGGGTTCTATACCCGCGAGCTCAGCCGCCAGGAAATCGAGGATATCTACCACTGGCGTCGAGTACTCGAGACGGAAGCCTACAAACTCGCCGTCCCGTTGATCACCGATGATGACATCGAGGAAATGCGCGCCATAACGGAGGAGACCGCCTCCCTCAAGGAGCACGCCGAACGGGTGCGGTTTGTGGAACTCAACAGACAGTTCCACTTCGTCGCCTTCCGCCGGGCTGGATCTCCTGTCCTGTTGAAGCTGCTCAACCAACTGTGGGACAACGCCGCGCCCTACGTCGTGCTCGACCTGGTGGACAGCACACGCGCTCAAGACGATCACATCGAACAAATCAAACTCTTCGAGACGCACGATCTTAAGGCGATATTGGCTGCCATGGAAAACCATCGTGGCTTCCGGCTTGACATGGTCAAGAAGTCAGAACGCGTGAGCGCATAAGCATTGCTGGGTGGAATCCACCCTTCGCATACCATCGGGCCTTGCTTTCGAGGTCAGCCTTAGGCAACCTCCCTTCCTTCGCCACCCAGCCCTGCGCGGGTAGCGGGAGTTAGTCCTTCAAGCGCGCGGGATTCTCGGCGGATCGCAGCCACGCGCCCGTCATTTGTCATCCCGCCACTGCCGCCTTGGCGCTCGATGGTAAACATCCGCCCCGTATCCCCTGCCCCGGGCCACTCCCCTGCGCCACCGGGCCTGCGCCATCCAGCCTGCGCGGCCGCACCCTGGTCGCAGACTTTGATCCGGGCAAGCCGGGATATGTGAACGCATTCGCTGAGCACGTCTGGCGCGGCCCTCGTGCGTCCACTCAGCCTCCCGACCAATGGCAATCCAGCCCTCCCTGAAGTTGGAGTTAAATCGGATGCAGGAAACCATCGACATACACTAGATAATATATTAGATTGTCTAGTGAGGCCCTTCCGGATTCTCTTCGCCAACGTCGTTGACCGACTGTCCGGAAGTGGGACCCCCGATCTGCCAGCTACACAATATCCAACCACCAAGGAGAAGCCTGTGAGCATCGAGACGACCGAGGACTCGACCGTGAGCGTCGATTCCAACAGCGAATACGGCAAGATGACCGAGGAAGCGCTGCAGAAGATGCGCAACCGAATGGGTAAGGTCAAGGACATCAATGAGCCCTACATCCGGTACATCAACGGTGACAGCATCACCCACTTCGCCCGTGCCATCGGTGACCAGAACCCGCTGTACTGCGACGAGGAATACGCTGCAGCCGGCCCCCATGGCAAACTCATTGCCCCTCCCGGTATCTACTACGGCGTAGCTTGGGGCAGCTGGGATCTGCGGCACGGCCAGGGCCTCCCGGGTGTCCACGGCCTGCACTCCGGTGATCACTGGCGCTTCTTTAAGCCGCTCTTCGACGGCGACAAGGTCCGTGCGACGAAAGAACTCGTCAAACTTGAGTTCAAGACCGGCCGCATGGCCAGCCGCATGCTCGTCCAGGCTGATGAGATCAAGTTCTACAACCAGCACGAAGAGCTCGTCGCCATCCAGATCATGCCGATCTTCCGGATGGAGCGGGAAGAATCCAAGTCACAGGGCAAGAACAAGACCCTTGAGCTTGGCACTTACACCGCCCCGGAGATCGCCCAGATCGATGCCGAAGTCGACGCCGAGACTCCGCGCGGCAAGGAGACCCGCTACTGGGAAGACGTCCAGATCGGCGACATCATCGACCCGATCACCAAGGGCCCCCTAACGGTCCCGGATATGGTCGCCTGGCTCCAAGGCATCGGCTCCCCGCACGTGCGGGCCGGCAAGTACTGGCTCGACTACCGCCGCCAGTCCCCCAAGGTCGCCGTGATCGATCCCAAGACGGGCATTCCGCAGGCCATCGAGCGCGTGCACTGGGACGACTTCATGGCTGCCGAGATCGGCATGCCTGCCCCTTACGACTACGGTTCGCAGCGTGGCGGATACGCGACGTACTGGGCCAGCCTGTGGCCGGGCGACGAAGGTTGGGTCGCCGACCTGGAGTTCCAGTACCGCGGCATGGTCTTCGTCGGCGACGTCTACAAGATCAAGGGAAAGATCGTCGACAAGTGGATCGGCGCCAAAACCGGCAACCGCTACGTCAAGGGCGAGTTCACCTCGTTCAACCAGCGTGGCGACGACATCATGCCCGGCACCGTGATCTTCGCGCTGCCGAGCAAGGAGTCCGGCGCTGTGACCTTCCCCGTCAACGTTGAGGAAGACGGCCGGGCCGACGCCTAGTCGGTGACGTTGGGTGTTGGTCCGATCCAACCATGATGGACCGGACCGACACCCAACAAGCCTCGGCCCTCCGGAGTCGATCTGAACCACAGCTCCCGGGCACCTTTCCCTTACCAAGCGAACAGGAACACCATGACCATCAGTGATCGGCCTCTGAAGGGGATCCGTGTCCTCGACTTCACTCATGCCGCTGCCGGACCTTACGCCACGATGATGCTGGCTGACCTCGGGGCCGAAGTCATCAAGATCGAGAAGCCCGGACGCGGCGATGGCGCCCGCCACATGGGCAAACCGATGCTCGGACCGGTCGAAAGCGACTACTACGTCGCACTCAATCGGAACAAACGCGGCGTCGCCCTCGACCTGCGCACGGAAGAAGGCCGCGCCGTCGCTCTCGAGCTGGCCGAGAAATCCGACATTGTCATCCAGAACTTCCGTCCCGGCGTCATGGAACGGCTGGGCCTTGGCTACGAGCAAATCCGTGAGCGCCGGCCCGGTATCATCTACAGCTCCATCTCCGCCTTCGGCACCACCGGCCCGCTCAGCAGCCGCCCTGCAAACGACATCATCATGCAGGCGGTCTCCGGCTTGATGGGAATCACGGGCGAAGTAGGTGGAGGACCCGTCCGGGTTGGCGCTCCCCTGAGCGACTACGGCACCGGCCTCTTCAGCCTGATCGGAATCCTAACGGCCCTCTATGCCCGTGACCAGCACCCGGAAGGCCAGCACATCGAGGTGGCCATGCTCGACAGCAGCATCGCCCTCATGGCGAACTACATCCCGGGCGTCGCGGGGCTCGGGGAGACCATCCCCCGCAGCGGCCGGACGCACGCCCAGATCGTGCCCTACCAGGCGTTCGAATGCAGCGACGGAGCCTACGTCATGGTCGGCGCCTTCACCAACGGCTTCTGGAAGCGGCTGTGCATCGCGCTGGACCGTCCGGAGTGGCCCGCGGACGAACGTTTCCTGACCAATGCCGACCGCTTGCGTCATCGGAACATCATCGTGCCGATGATCGAGGAGATCTTCCGCGGCCGGGCCAGGGAAGAATGGCTCGACATCCTTAACGAAGCCGACGTCCCGGCCAGCCCCGTGCTGGAACTCCACGAAGCGATCGTCTCCGAACAAGCCCAGGCGAACCAGGTTATTCAGGACGTCGGCACGCCCGAACAGCCGGTGCCCACCGTCAGGTTCCCTGTGCGGTCCACCTCGTGGCCGTTGGCCGAGTCCAATACTCCTCCCCGTATTGGCCAGGACTCCCAGGAGGTTCTCTCCCGCGTGCTGGGTAAGAACACCGAGGAGATTGCAGCGCTTCTTGCCTCCGGTGCTGTAGCGAGCAGCGATGGGATTCCTGCCATGGCCGCTTCCGGAGCCAAGCCGTGACCGCGCTGGAGGGCATCAGGGTCATTGATCTGGGCCAGTTCTACTTCGGCCCTTATTGTGCGATGTTGATGGCTCGCTTGGGTGCCGACGTCATCAAAGTAGA
Organism: Arthrobacter methylotrophus; assembly: GCF_039539965.1. Taxonomy (NCBI): domain Bacteria; kingdom Bacillati; phylum Actinomycetota; class Actinomycetes; order Micrococcales; family Micrococcaceae; genus Arthrobacter; species Arthrobacter methylotrophus. The sequence continues at coordinate 3,665,179 of NZ_BAABED010000001.1, forward strand.
AGCGCCCGACGGCGATCCGTATCGCCGGCTACCCACCGCGACCGACGACGGTACGGCCCTGCAATTCGAGCTCATTAACTCCGGCAAGAGGCTGATCCGGCTCGACTTGAAGAACCCGGCCGGACGCGATGTCTTGTTACGTCTCGTCCGGACGGCGGACATTCTGATCCAGAACCTCTCCCCTGGCGCCATGGACCGCTTCGGTCTCGGCTACGACACGCTGCAGGCGGAAAACCCTCGCCTGATCATGGCGTCCGGTACGGGCTACGGTTCCTTTGGACCATATGCCGGTCAATCCGCCATGGACATGTCCATCCAGGCACGGACTGCGTTTATGAGCACCACAGGTTTTGACGGCGGCCCGCCGGTACGTACCGGACCCTCCGTGGTCGATTTCCTCGGTGGAACCCACCTTCTCGCCGGGGTCATGGCTGCCCTCTATCAGCGCGAGAAGTCCGGGAAAGGTCAGCACGTCGAAGTGGCCTTGCAGGATGCTGCCATCACGTCTCTGACTTCGAACATCGCGGGCTATGTCAACAGCGGCGGAACGATGCCGGAGCGGACCGGAAACCGCAATGGCGGTCTGGCCGTCACGCCCTACAACGCCTACCAGACCAACGATGGTTGGGTGGCCTTGCTGTGCCCGACCGATGCACACTGGGCACGGTTGCGGGAATTGATGCAGGATCCCGACGCAGACGACCAGCGTTACGACACGATGGCCGGGCGGTGTGCCGAAATGGACGCCGTTGACGCGATCGTCGAACGGTGGACGAAGACGCTCTCGAAGAACGAGATCGGCGAGTGCCTGGGACAAAGCAACATTCCTGCGGCGCCCGTGCTGACTCTGCCCGAGTTGCTCGAAGACCCTCACGTTGCGAAACGCCAAGTACTGCGTCGGATGCATGACGAAAAGGGCCCGTGGCTTACCTGGGGCAGCCCACTGGTCCTCTCCGACTCCCCTTTGGTCGAGCCTACTCGCCCTGGCCCCCTTGGAGCCCACACCCAGGAAGTCCTGACCGGCGACCTAGGTCTCTCCGAAGCTGACGTCAGTGCCTTGCGCGCATCGGGAGCAATCTGAGCATCGACGGTTCATAACGAAGCAAGAAGTAGCGGCCCTTCCGAGGACGGAAGGGCCGCTACTTCTTGCGTGAACGGCTGTTGCCGCAATAGCTGATCACCCAGCCGGCCGATCACCCAACTGGTTTATCAGACAGCTGTGAGATGCATCTCTGTCTGGCGTAGTGCCGAAATTCGATGCCATGGCGACAGCCCATCCCATCCGGCGCTCCACTTCACCGACTGGGCGGTTTCCCAGACAGTGGCGTGAGGCCGCGTCGCTTTGACCCCAAGCACATCTGAGCTCCGGCCCTCGTGGTGACGGAGAATCTCCTCAATTCGTGCCGGGAGGTTCGTGATCGGTTCGCCGTGGCCTGGCAGCGCAACCCAGTCGCCCATGGTGGAAAGGAGCTCCAGGGAACGTCTGTACTCGAGCAGGTGATTGCGGTCATTCCGGTCGGGGCCACCGAGCCCGATGCCGGGAAACTGATCCGGTAGAACATGATCCCCTGTGAGCACTAGTCTTTCGTTAGCCAGTGCGACGCATACCGACCCTGCAGTGTGGCCAGGCGTATGAATGACCTTCGCCGGGCGCCCCGGAATTTCAATGGTGGCGTTGTCTGAGAGGACCCTGTCAACGGTGGTTGGCGGCTGCTCGACCGGGGTAGCATCACGCAGGGCAGTGCGGGCAGCTGGGGGTACGCCCCAGGCGTCAAGCTCATCCTCACCTACGGCGCGGCTCACAAACTGGGCAGCGGCGTCGTGCCTATGCATCGCAAGGGTGGCGCCGCTCACCTGCCGCAATCTCTCGGCAAGCCCCCGATGATCCCGATGCAGGTGAGTTACGGTCACGGAACGGACATCCTCAACCACGTGACCGATCCGGCGAAGTCCCTGCGACAGTGCATACCACGCCTCTTCGGTGTCCCAACCGGCATCCACCAAGTGGAGCGCGCAATCGGCGTCCTGAATCGCGTACACGTTGATGTCTGCGGGCCTTTTGTTGCCAGGAAGCGGCACGGGAACCCGCCAGATGAGGTCGGCCACCTCGATGACACCACCGCCGATCTCCTCCTCCATAGATCCCTCCCGTGTCGATTCAACCATTGACGAGTGCCTCGCCGTTTCCTTGCTGCCCAGTGCGGCCTACCGGGCCGTCGGGTGAAATGGCTTCCCGTTGGCGCGCATGGAGGCGCCGGACCGATCCAGGTACGGCGTGATGCCGCCCAGGTGCAGCGGCCAGCCGGCCCCTGCAATCATGCACAGGTCGATGTCCTGCGCAGCGGCCACGACACCTTCATCGAGCAGGAGCCCGATTTCCTCGGCCAACGCTTGCTGGACTCGTTCGAGCAATTCTTCGGAGGCGGCGGGCGATGTGCCGAAATCCAAGGCGTCCAGTGTGGACTGCGTGACGGAGCGGTGGCCGTCGTTATCAACGGCCCAGATTCCCTTGATCCCTTTGTCGATCAGGGTTTGCTGGTTCGCTGAGACGGGGAACCGATCACCAAAGGCGGCGTTGAGGGATTGGGTGACGTGTTGGGCCACCGGGATGCCGATCATCGCCAGGAGCGTGAATGGGGTCATGGGCAGGCCCATGGGTTTGAGCGCATTGTCCGCCACGTCCGCGGGGGTGCCTTGGTCGAAGGCCTGGATGACTTCACCCATCAGCCGCAGGAGGATACGGTTGACCACAAAGCCGGTGGTGTCCCGTGTCAATACTGTGGTTTTCCTCAGGGCCTTGCCCAGGACAAATGCCGTGGCCAGGGCTATGTTGCTGCTCTGCGGGGCGGGGACGATTTCCACCAGGGGCATAACGGCGACCGGGTTGAAGAAGTGGAACCCGACCACCCGTTCGGGATGCCGCAGCTCCGCGGCCATGTCCGTGACGGACAACGAGGAGGTGTTGGTGGCGAGGATGCAGTCTTCGGAGACCACGGCTTCGACCTCCGCGAAGACCTGCTTCTTGACAGAGAGTTCCTCGAAGACCGCCTCGATGACGAAGTCGGAGTCGGCGAAGACGTCCTTGCTGACGGATCCGGTGACCAGTGCCTTGACACGTGTGGCGTCCTCGGCGGAGATCTGTTTCCTGGACAGGAGCTTGTTCACCTCGGCATGGACGTAGCCCACGCCTTTGTCCACCCGGCCCTGATCAATATCGGACATGATTACCGGGATTTGGAGTTGCCGGGCGAAGAGCAGCGCCAGTTGCCCGGCCATCAGGCCGGCGCCGACGACGCCGACCTTCCGGACGGGCCGTGCGAGATCCGGGTCCGGCGCGCCGGAGGGATTCTTGGACCGGCGCTGGAGCAAGTCCAGGAGCGCGTACACCGAGGCCTTGAATTCCGGCGTCAGGATCAGTTCGGTGAGCGCCTGGATCTCCAGTTCCGCGGCCTCGGCCTGGCTCAAGGTCCGGCAGCGTTCAAGCAGTTCCAGCACGCGGGACGGTGCGGGTGTGCTGGTGGCGTTCCTCGCTGTGAGAAAGGCATGGCCCGCGCGGAGGGCTGCGTCCCAGTCGACGTCGGCGACTTGGGCTTTTTCGGTGCGGCGGGCTGCCAGCGCTTGGAGGACCCTCCGGTCGTTGGCGATGATCGAGCCCGCCCACGCGAGGGACTGTACCAAGAAATCGGCTGGGTCATAGATGGTGTCGGCAATCCCCAAGTCATGGGCGGCCCGGCCGCCGAGGGCCTTGTTGCTACTCAGCGCGTTCTCGATCATCACCTTGACCGCGTTCCTCGGGCCGATCAGCCGCGGCAGCCTGTATACCCCGCCCCACCCAGGGACCAGGCCCAGATACGCCTCCGGCAACGCGATCCCGTTCGCACCGGCCGAGACCGACCGGTAGTCGGCGGCGAGGGCGATTTCTAGGCCCCCGCCGATGGCTGAGCCGTTGATAAACGCGAACGTTGGCACCGTCATCTCGGCGAGAATACGGAAGACAGCATGGCCGAGGGCGGCGATCTCCCGTGCCGCGTCCGGATCCGTGAGGTCCCGCATTACCGTCAGGTCGGCACCGGCCACAAAACTTCGGCCTTGACCGATAATACCGACACCGACAAATTCACCAGCAGCCGAACGAGCCATAACATCGCGAAGGAACATACCGAGTTCGTTCAATGATTCAGGGCTGAAGGTAGCCGGTTTGCCGGCACGGTCACCTGTCAGCGTAATGAGGGCGAAGATGCCCACTCCCGGCAACTGGATTTCCTCCAGATACGAATAAGTGGTGCTCACACTTCCGGCCCGAGCGCCGGAGACTGCGGCGTTCACTGGGCTGCCTTGAGGATCAGCGCATCGCCCTGCCCGCCACCACCGCAGAGGGCGACCACGCCTGTGCCCCCGCCCCTGCGCTGCAGTGCCAGGGCCTGGTGGAGGACGAGCCGGGCACCGGACGCGCCGACCGGATGCCCGAGGGCGATGGCGCCGCCGTCGGCATTGATCCGGTCCGTTGCGATCCCCAGATCCCTGGCCGACTGGACGAGCACGGAGGCGAACGCCTCGTTGATTTCGATCAGGTCCAGGTCATCGACGCTCAGGCCTTCGCGCTTGAGCGCGGCCTCAATGGCACGGGACGGCTGGGAATGCAGGGAGCCGTCAGGACCGGCGGTCTGGCCGTGCGCCCCGATCTCAACAATCCATTCCAGCCCGGCAGCTTCAGCCGCCGCTTTGCTGGCGATCACGACGGCGGCCGCGCCGTCTGAGAGCGGTGAAGCCGAACCGGCGGTGATGGTTGCGTCCTCAGCGGTCGAGAAGGCGGGCCTGAGCGCCGACAGTGACTCCGCCGTCGTGCCAGGGCGGATGCCTTCGTCGGCGCTTATCGTCAGTGCCATGCCCTTGCGCTGGGAGATGGTCAGGGGCGCGATTTCCGTCTCGAAGATCCCGGCGTCACGCGCGGCTTCGGCACGCTGGTGGGAACGGGCAGCGACCTGGTCCTGTTCCTCCCGGCCGATGCCGCGGACGGCGTTCCCGGCGTCGGTCGCGGCGCCCATCAGGTCCCCGCTGAACGGATCCTGCAGGCCGTCACGGTTAAGGGAATCGACCATCGGAGAGTCCCCGATGACGACGCCGGCGCGCAACCCCTTGACCAGGTGCGGGGCATTCGTCATGGATTCCTGCCCCGCCGCAACGACAAAGTCAGCTTCCCCCGCGCGGATCATCCGGGCCGCGTCGATGACGGCCGTCAGACCGGACAGGCACAACTTGTTCACCGTCACAGTGGGCACGTCCCAGCCGATACCCGCGCCCAGGCTGGCCTGGCGTGCCGGGCCCTGCCCCTCCCCGGCCTGGATCACCTGCCCGACAATGACGGCCTCGATCAGCCCGACAGCCACCCCTGCACGTTCCAGAGCCGCGCGGATCGCATGGGCGCCCAGATCGCTCGCCGACAACGGGGCCAAGCCGCCGCGGAAACGTCCAAACGGGGTACGCGCCCCACCAAGAATGACGGGTGTTCTGCTATCAGGATTCACGGATTGCCTTTCAGGGAAACTGCGGAAGATATGGAGGCAAGCAAGGAAGCGTGGGCACGACTCTTATTGTAACTATAGTATATTATCTAGCCTCTTAGGACACTTTGGGTCACTCGAAGCAAGGCACGCCTCTTGAAGCTCAGGAGGACGCTGCACGAAATTCGGGAACCGCAGCGCCCTTGCCCCGCTTCGCGAGTTGGATCAGCGAGTACACGTGCGCCCTCAAATCAGCGAAGCGCGGATCGGTGCGGGTGGACAACTGGTCCCGCTGTGTGGGGAGATCAACAAAGACCTCCTCCAGGACAACGGTCGGTTTGTTCGACAGTACGACGACGCGCTGGGCCAGGTACACGGCTTCATCAATATCGTGGGTGACGAAGAGGACGGTAACGCCGAGCCGCTCCCAAAGAGAGCGAACCAGGTCCTGGATCTCTGCGCGAGTCTGCGCGTCCACGGCGGCGAATGGCTCATCCATCAGCAGGACACTGGGTTCGTAGGCAACGGCACGTGCGATGGCGACGCGCTGCTGCATCCCGCCCGAGAGCTGCCAAGGGTGCGCATGTGCACTGTCCGGCAAACCAACAGCTTCCAGTGCTGCGTCCGCCCGTTTGCGGCGCTCGCTGCGGGGCAAACCCTTTTCCTTCAGCGGCAGCTCGACGTTCTCCCTGACGGTCAACCAAGGGAACAGGCTGCGACCATAATCCTGGAACACGATCGCCATTCCGGCTGGTGGCCCCGAGATCGCCCGGCCATCGAGAATCACCTCACCCCCGGACAGCTCGGTTAGTCCTGCGATGCAGCGGAGCAGTGTGGTCTTGCCGGATCCAGAGGGACCAACGATGCAGACGAATTCGCCCTTCCTGACACTGAATGTGAGGTTCTGCACGACCTCCACAGGCCCGGATGCAGTGTGGTACGACTTCTTGATTCCTACAACGTCGAGGGCGATAAGGCCGGCAACGCCGGGTTCGGCGTATGCGCCTGCGGTTGAAAATGACATGTGAATGGCCTTTCTCATGGGCTGGTGCGAGCGGTACGTCGCTGACCGTGGTACCACGCCAGAACCCTGCTCTCGACGAACTGAAATATGGCGGAAAGCGCGACGCCGATGAGGCCGAGCACCATAATGCCCGTCCACATCTGCGGGATGGCAAACGTGCGTTGGAACTGGACCACGGAGGCGCCAAGTCCGCGATCAGCAGCGAACATTTCACTGATCACCATGAGAACGACGCCGATCGCAAGTGACAGGCGGGCCCCTGCCGCAATGCGGGGGCTGGCTCCCGGCAGGATGACTTTGAAAAACCGGGTTGACGGGCGGAACCTGAAGCTTCGTGCGGCATCGAGTAGTCCCGCTTCAAGGGAGCGCACGCCTTCTATCGTGTTGAGCAGGATCGGCCACATGCATCCCAGCCCGATGGTGACGATCTTGGACGTCTCGCTCGTGTAACCGGCAAAGAGTGCCACGATGGGGAGCAGGATCGGTGGTGGAACTGCCCTGACGAACTCAAGGATGGGATCGCACAGCGCACGCAACGTTGGCAAGGACCCTATGGCGGTTCCCAACGCAACGCCAAAGGCGAGCGCCATCGCATAGCCGAGCAGGAGTCTTGCCAGGCTCGGAAGCATGTCGCCCATCAGCCGCTCAGGGGTCCACGTTCCCGGAAAGGCATCGAAGATGACCGCCAGCGAGGGCCAGTACGGGTTGGTGCTCCCGTAAGAGAAGACCCACCACGCCAGGAGGAGAATCGCGGGCAGGGCAACCATTCTCGAAATTCGCCCGACGAGCCAAGGGAGCTTCATCAAAGGTCCTTTCGGGTCGAGGGGTGCCAGCTCAAAATGCGACGCTGGAGTTGGCTGGTGCATTGATTGACGGCCACGCCGATCAGCCCCACCACGATCACGAGTGCATAGGTTTCCGGGACCGCGCCGGAAGCCTGGGCAATCCCGATAGTGCGGCCAAGGCCAGGCACCCCGATGACGAGCTCTGCGGTGATTTCGATGATCAGCGCCACCCATGCGGCGAGACGGAATCCGGTGACGATGTACGGAAGGGCAGTTGGCCAGAGCACCTTGGTTCCCATGGTGAACCTGGAAAAGCGGTAGGCGCGGCCGGTGTCCCGGACAACAGGGTCCACGTCGGCAAGACCGTAAATGACCTGGATGAGAATCTGGAAGAACGCCGCGTAGACAACCAGGACCAGTGCCGCTGGCGGACGGCTGCCAAAAAGCAGCACTACCAAAGGGATGAGGGCAACCGAAGGAATGGGGCGCAGGAACTCGATAGTCGAGGCGGTGTAGTTCCGGGCAAAAGGCACCGTTCCCAGAAAACCGCCGACGGCGATCCCTCCCGCCATCGCGATGGCGAGGCCCACGATCCATCCCGTCAACGTCTGGCCGAGCGCCACCCAGAATGCGCCTTCACCCAGTTGTCCTATGAGAACCGTGGCGATGTCGCTGAAAGGCGGGATGAACCGCGCATCTACTGCCCCGCTGCGCGGTAGGACCTCAGCGACCACTACGACGGCCAGAAGGCCCGCCGCCCCCAGAACTGCGTTACGCCCTTCAGAGCGAAGCAGTCCCGGGGACCGTGGAGCGAGACTCACGGGAGTAGCCCTGCCACATTTGGCTTGGCGGTGAGCAGCTTCCCGTTGTACGCCAAGTCGCCAAGCAGTTCCAACGATCCACGATCGAGGCCTGCAGTCCACTTCGGCAAGTTCAGCTTCGGACCCGTCGCGGCGTCGATCTTGGTGTACGTCGGCAGGATCTTGCGTACGGCATCGCTGTTTCCTTGGGCATACGCCTTGGACTTGTCCAGAGCAGTGACAAACTTCTGGACAACATCGGGATGCTGCTGCGCGAAGTCCTTTGACGTGAAGTAGTAACTGACCGTCAGGTTCGGGTTGGACGTTGCCGAAGCGAAGCTGGACGCCACTGAACGCAAACCCAGGTTCTTGGACTGGGCAAGGAATGGTTCCACGACCTCCCCGGCGTCCGCTTCGCCCCGCTGCACAACTGCGGGAATGTCCGCGAGGGGGATCTCGACGTACCGGATCGTGGTGGGGTCACCGCCGTCGTTCTTTACCGCGGCGCTGACCGCCGTATCCGTCAGGCTATTGCGGACGGCGACAGCGATCGTCTTGCCGGCCAGATCCTTGGCGGACTTGATGGCGCTGTCGTTTCGCACCACCACTCCCTCGGGCTCGACCGCTGGGCCGCCGCCCACGGTGGAGACCCCGCTGGCGATGATCTGGACGGGGATGCCCTTTGAGGCGGCGACCAGCAACGACACGCCGTTGCTGAAGCCGAACTGGTATTGTCCGCTCACGACGGCGGGAACGATGGCTGCACCGGTGGCTGCCGACTCAATGGTCGGGATGAGGCCTTGATCCTTGAAGAAACCCTCCTGGACCCCGAGCTGGACCGGGGCGACATCGATAATGGGGATCAAGCCGATGGTGATCGGAGTGGGCGTCCCCGCGCCTGTTGGGGTGGAAGCCGCAGCGCTGCAGGCGCTGAACCCCAGCGCCACGATGGCTGCCGACGCCGTCAGCAGGAGTCTCCTACGGTTTAAGGGCATGGTTGTGATAGACGAACTCTTCATTTAACTCTCCTTTGAGCCAAAATGGTGCAGGTTCGCAGTACGGCTTCCGCCTGCCGCATGCGTTGGGGTGTGGCGGGCCGTTCAGGCCCGGTCGTGGTGTCGCTTAGTCCTGGTGCTAGAGGGAGTTCAGCTGCTTGCCGTCACTTGACTGCAACGGAGTTTGGATTGCCGCGTTCTCCAGCTGCCTCTGGTGGGACTTTTTGTCGCTGACCATCGCGATGGCAAACGCCGCGATGAGGCCGGGAATGGCGAAGACGAAGAAGATCCCTTGGCTGCTGAGGGAAAAGGACAAGAGGAGTCCACCCAGGATTGGCCCCAGTATTGCGCCGATTCGGCCCATGCCGGATGCTGATCCAAGGGCTGTCGACCGGACGAAGGCGGGGTAGTACTCGGCAATGTAGACCTGCACCAGGTTCTGCACGCCGGTGATGGTCGCGCCGGCGATACCTACAAGTACATAACTGAGCAGGGCGTTGGTACTGACACCGACGCCGGCAATGACAATAGTTCCCGTAATGTACAGGGCGATCACAATCTTCTTGGCGCCAAGCCTGTCCGCCATTCGTCCGGCCACGATCGTCCCGATAATGCCTCCGAGCTGCCAAATCACAAGGAACGCCAGACTTGAGGCCAGGCTGAAGCCGCTTTCGATCATGAGCTTGGGCAACCAGTTCAAAATTCCGTATGCCATCAGCAGATGGGCGAAGAATGCCAGCCAGAACATCAGCGTGCTCATGGCCCTGTTGTTGTTGAACAGGTCTGTCAGCGGCAATTTCGCTTTCGACGGCGATTCCGTAGTGAACTCAATGTCCCGGTCAATCGTTTGGCTGGGGTCAATCCGCTCCAAAAGCTTGGCGATTTCCTCGCGATTGCCCCGCTTCATCAGGACCGAGATGGATTCCGGCAAAGCCTTGTACATCCACGGGAGGAAGAGCAAGGGAATGGCAGCGACCCAGAGGCTCACCTGCCAGCCGGCGGTGGGAATGACCAGGATTCCCAGCAACGGGGCAAGGAGGCCTCCGACGGCGAAACCGCACAGCACGATCGTGGTGATCGTTGCAGTCAGCCGTTTGGGCGAGAAGTCCGCCAGCAAAGCGATGACGTTGGGCATGATTCCGCCGAGGCCCAGACCGGCGATGACGCGGCAAACGGTGAAGAATGTGGGCTCCTGGGCGAAGCCGCACAGCGCCGTGAATACGCTGTAGAGCAATACAGTCACCAGGACGACGCGCTTCCTGCCCAGGCGATCGGCCAAAGCACCAAAACCGATCGCTCCGAACAGCATCCCCACGAGGCCGGAGCTTCCAATAGCTCCCGCTGCGACCGGAGTCAGTTTCCAAGCGGCCATCAGGGGCGGAGTGATGGTGCCGAAGACAGCTACGTCGTAGCCATCACACATGATGAGGAGGAATCCCACCGCTGCGATCATCAGATGGAAGCGGTTGAATCGTGCCTCTTGCACATGTTGGGTCAAGTTGAGATTTTTCATAGGATCCTTCTTCCTTGAAGGTCGACGATCTACGTCGTGGAGATTTCGGCGTGCCTTGATGTCGCCGTCGCCGGTTGGAAAAGATGGGCTCTGAGACAACTGTGACCCACTCCATAGTGAAACAGAAGTACCAAAATTGCAGGCCAGTGATACCTGCAAGGTAATAGTCTTGGTTGCCCCTATCCGAAGACTTCCTGGATGATGGGTGCCGAGGTTCGTAGGCTTGAAATGCCCACCAGCGCGGTTACTTCAAGCGTTTCCACGATTTCCTCCGTGGTAGCGCCATAGCGGATGGCATTTTCAATGTGTGGCCCTACCCCTGCGGTGAAAAGGTGGGTAGGAGACAGATCAATGGCAATGTAGATGAGCTCACGAAGTTTGGGGCTCAGTTCCCCGTGTACCCAGGGGTGCGAGGAGTACTCCGTGTACGCGGCGAACATGTCCTGGTCCACGCGCAACAACATCTCGTTCATGCTGCTCCAATAGCCGCGCCTCGTCTCGAAATGATCCTTGAGCTCCAGCTGCGCCGCTGACAACGGCTGTTCGCTGACCAGTTGCTCGCCGTGGCCCTTCAAGACGGCCGCGACTTCCGGGAAACCTGTCACCAGCGAATGCACGCCAAGCACGGAAACGAGATGAATCGCTTCCAGTGCCTGGGCGCGGGTTGCCCCTGCACGTTGTGCCTGCACTGCGGCGGTCCGGATCCCGGCAGGATCCAGTGTGGTCACCGAAGCGCTCACTGCCAGCGAAATCAGGGCCCGGGACACGGGATCCAACCGTGATTTCCGCTCCGGAACCTGAGCAAGGGCGATGTAGGCCCGCACAAAATCGTGGTCGATGTCGACGGCAGCCTGCCACTGCGCGTCAAGGCTTCCAATCAGCCCTTCCAGGGCTTGGGCGACGCATTCCCGTACGTTGGCGTCGCTTGCGGCAGTGGTGCTGATGCTCGTCATGGGCACTCCTTGAATTGTTTTCGGTGAGGTTCGGGGTCCTAGTCCTTTGCCGGCTTACGACCCCAAAACATTTCGATGCCCTTCCACTCAAGGATCTGCGGGCTTTCGACTCGGTCACCAAAGGCTTCACGGAGCTCTTCACCTGAATAGTAGGGGATGTCTGTTGGGCGGATTTGCTCATAGAGCTTGTCGAACCACTGGCGGAAATGCACGTCGCTGTTGACCCGGTTGTGAAAATTCGGCCCATTGAGCACGGCTTCGGCAAGGACAATCCGACGTCCCGGCTTGAGCACGCGCAGCAGATCTCCGGCCGTCTCTTCCCAGTCGTCGGCGTGTTGCGTGGATTGCAGTACGGCCACGCAGTCGTAGGACTCTGCTTCCAGGCCATCCGCGTAATCCCAGCGCCAACAACCGGTCATGCCGTTGCGTCCCGGCGTCTTGCTGTGCACGGCCTTGCGACCGTCGCGGATAATCTCCACAACGTCAACTTGCCCGTCCGGACCGACAATTTCACCCAGCTCGCGATCCCAGCCTGCCGGTACAACGCCCTCACCGATCAGCAGCACTTTGTCTCCACTGCGGACCTCCAGCAGGCCGTAGGCAATTTCCGTGATGGGGCGGGCCAGTTCCTGCCAGATATAGGGCAAGCCGCCAGCGAGTCGAACAGCCAATTCCCATATTCGACGCTGCTGCGGATCACGGACATCTGGACCGAGCAACTCTTCGTCCCAATCCTGGAGATAATCCCAGGGATTCTTGCCCCCGAAATTCTTTTCGCCGTAGGTCTTGGGCTGGTAGTTGGTTTCCATGGCTTGTACTCCTCTTTGCTGGCAGGCTTTGCTTGTGATCGGGCCGCGGCTAGCGCAGCATGCGTCCGCCATCCATGACTATGGTCTGTCCGGTGATGTACGTGGACTCACCGGAGAGCAGGAACACAGCGGCATATGCGGTGTCCCACGACGTGCCATAGCGGCCAATGGGGATCTTGATCTGGTTGCGTTCCGGACGTTGCCGGCCACCCTTGCGGCCGAGCGGGGTGTCGATGAGCCCCGGAGCCAAGATATTGCAGCGGATGCCCTGCTCGACATATTCGCTGGCTGCGTGGTTGCGAATGCCTTCGAGGGCAACCTTGGAGGCACTCATGGCAGGCACGCCACCCGAGGAAGTGTATGCCGACGTCGAGCTGATTAGCACGAGCGATCCGCCGGGGGTCATCAGGGGAAGTGCGGCTTTACAGGCCAGGAAGTGCGAACGCGCGTTAACGGCGAATACCCTGTCCCAGGTTTCGGCGCTGGTGCCGGCAAGCTTGTGGCCGCCGTCGATCCCGACATTGAGCACCAATCCATCAATTCCGCCCATCAGCTCCTTGGCCTGCTCGACCATGCGCTGCACATCGGCTTCATTGCTTGCGTCACCGGAGACGGTGAACGCCTCGGCACCTTCCTTGCGCACGTACTTGGCCGTATCTTCAGCGCTGTCCTGGTTGAGATCAGCGACCGTGACCTTAGCGCCTTCGCGGCCAAACAGGATGGACATGGCCCGGCCGTTGCCGTGCAAATCCTCTTCGGCTCCGTAGTCTGCCTGACCACCGCCGATGACCAGGATGCGCAATCCCTTAAGACGTCCGCGTCCAGGGGCTGTACCGCGGGCCTCCGCTGAAAGTTCAATGAGGTTCTGTCCGCTCATCAGAACGGTCCTTTCTAAACTAAGGTGGCGTCGCTGACGACGCCGTCAAAATCTGGTGGATAGAGTGTGGGCGTGCGGTCGAAGCACGAAGGACGCACGCCCACACTCTGTGGTGAGGCTAGTTGGCCGGTTCCAGTTCGTTCTCGCCGACCTTGACCGGGTTGGCGTCAAGCAGGATGAACGCAACCTTGCTCATCTGCTCGCTTGCGTTGCGCCAAGTGTGGATGGTTCCGCGCTGCACCACGACGTCGCCGGCCTTCACCACGGTCTTTTCGCCGTTATCCAACTCGAGTTCCAGCTCGCCCTCGAGCACGATGCCGTAGTCGAGCGACAGGGTGCGGTGGTGCTTGGACTCGGTGTGGGGGTACATGCTGACGAACTGCAGGACGCTGCCACCCGGGGAAACGCGGCGTACTTCGCGCAGAGCGCCATCGAAGTCGTCGTTGTTGTCCGAGGGGAACACCGCGGTGGTCCAGGGAACCACAACTTCGGCTTCGGCGCCGAGCACCTTGGTGTCCAGGACCTCGTCAGACTGGAAGATTGCGTTGCCCTCTTCATCGTGACCAGTGACGACGCGACGAACATTCAGATAAGCCATGGGAGTTTCTCCTCTGTAGGTTGAAAGATGGTGTTTCGGGGTGATGAGTGTGAAAAGTTATGCTTGCGCAACAGCGGGCTCGAGTGCGGAGCTCAGGGTGAAGCCCTTGAATCCGTTTGCCTCGTTGGCGTCGAGTTCCTCCCGGTACTTCTTCACGCCACCGAGGTAGGTGAGGAAGAACTTCGGACGCGGCTTCTCGGCGATGTTCGCACCCGACCACCAGGACTCGGTTTTCAGCAGCAGGGTGGCCTCGGCCTGCTGCTGCACCATGTCGGCCCACTCGAACTCAGCGTCGGCATTCGCCTCGGCGCGCTCGATCCCATGGGCCACCAGATAGCCGATCAGCTTGGCCGTCCATCCGACGTTCAGCTCGATGCCGAACAGGAAGTTGGCCATGACCGACGGGCTCTGCGGCCCCTGGCACATGAACATGTTCGGGAAGCCGTGGGTTGCGATGCCCAAATGGGCCATGACCTCGGCGCCATCGAGCCACTTCTCCTGAAGCGTCTGTCCGCCCACACCGCGAATGTCCATGTTGAACAGGGTGCCGGTGACCGCATCGAACCCGGTCGCGAAAATGATCATGTCCAGCTCGTAGAAACCGTCCGAGGTGCGGATACCGTTGGCGGTGACTTCCTGGATGGGCTCTTCCTTGAGGGCGACCAGATCGACGTTGTCGCGGTTGAAGGTCTCGTAGTAATTGTCTGCCTTGATGGGGCGCTTGGTACCGAAGAGGTAGTTCGGCATCAGTTTACGAGCGGTTTCCGGGTCACTAACGATTTCGGCGATCTTGCGACGCACGAAATCAGCTGCGAAGCCGTTGGCCTCCTCATTGGAGGTCAGATCGTTGTATGTCGCCAAGGCGAACGCCTGTGCGCCGTACTCCCAGGCGGCCTGAAAGACTTCGTCCCGCTGCTTCGGGGTGTGTTCGAAGGCGGAACGGTCAGTGCTGGTTCCAGGGGCGCCGAAGGAGGAGTTCTTCATCTCCTCCACCAGTGCTTCCAGGTTGTCCTTGCGCTCACGCACGGTTTCTTCGTCCAGAAGCATCTGTTTGGCCGGGGTGATGTATTGCGGGGTGCGCTGGAAGACAACCATGCGGCCGACCTGTTCGGCGATACCGCCATTGCAGATCACCTGGGCGCCGGAGGATCCGGTACCAATCACGGCGATGCGCTTGCCGGTGAATTGCACGTCCTCGCGCGGCCACGTGGCGGTGTGGTAAACCTCCCCCTCGAAGTTTTCCATGCCAGGCAGTTGCGGGACGTTGGCGGTGGACAGGGGGCCCGAGGCAGTAACGAAGAATCGGGTGGTCAGCTCGGTACCGTCATCAAGTCCGACCTTCCAGGTGTTGGTGTCTTCCTGGAAGTGGGCGAAGGTAACGGACGTTTGGAACTGGATATCGCGGCGCAGGTCCAATCGGTCGGTGACGTACTCTGCGTAGCGCTGGATTTCTTCGCGAGGTGCAAATCGGCGGGACCAGGTCCAGTCACGGTAGAGGTCCGCGTCGAAGGTGAAGCTGTAGGAGATCGTCTCCGTGTCGCACTGCAAGCCCGGGTAGCGGTTCCAGTACCACGTGCCGCCGACGGCGGTTCCGCGCTCGAACACTCGGACGTTCAGGCCCTGCTCACGCAGCCTGTGCAGCATGTATAGGCCGGAGAAGCCGGCGCCTACGACGATTGCGTCGAAATCTGTCTTCACGGGGGGTCCTTTCGGTGTTTCTGACTCATAACTACTGTGACCCCGAACATAAAGATACTGAAGTACTAAATTTGGTAGTCAGCAATACCTAAAAGGTAAAACTAAAACGAGGTGATTGGCGTAGAAGAGTTGTTGCCGGACATGCCAATAACCGCCCTCCATGTCGTGGAGCGCGGTTATTGGTGGTGCGTCCGATCAGCCTGCGGCGATCCGGAGCGTATGGCTGATGTGTTCAGCGGCTTCCCGGACTGCGGCGACTATTTCCTGTCGTTCTTCAGTGTTCACGCGACTTCCTAGTGCCACCACGCTCAAACCCGCCGCGACCTCTCCATCAGGAGCAAAGATCGGCGCTGCGATACCCAGCGCGTCGGGGTCGACTTCGGCATGGGTCATAGCGAACCCGTCGGCGCGGATCTCGTGTAGCCGAGCCAGGAGATCCTCGGGAGTCGACAGCGTGCGCTCCGTGAACCGGGGCCGCTCGATGGCTTCGAAAAGCGCCAAGGCCTGGGCATCCTCGAGCCACGCCAGGAGCACCAACGCTGAAGCACCTGCTGTCAAAGGCAGCTGGCTTCCACGTTCATACGAGATACGAAGCAACTGGCCAGAGGGCGCTTCTCGTTCCAAACACACCACGGAAGTCCCGGCCCGCCGCGTGAGCAAAACTGTTTGCCCGAATCGGTCGCAAAGGGAACGCATCCGCGGCAGAGCCACCTCGGATAAGCCATATCCTTGGCGAGCCACGCGTGCCAACTCGAGAATCCGGAGGCCCAGGCGGAAGCCTCCAGCGGGCGACTCCTCGAGGAAGCCGCGGGAAACCAGGGACTCAAGGTATCTGTATGCAGTGGAACGGGCCACCGACAAGGCTGCAGCCACCTCCACAGCGGAAACCGAGAACTTTGCTTCGCCGAACATCTCCAGGATGGTCAATGCTCGATCTGCGGTACTGTTGCGGTCCCGGTATCCGCTGGTGGAGGTCTGTGAATCCATGTGCCTTAGCTTATAGAGATCTCCGAAGTGAGATGGGGCCTCGGTCGAGCCTAGAGGACCTCGGCGACAACCTTGTTGCTCACGGTCCCTACGCCTTCGATGCTCACTGAGACGGTGTCCCCGTCCTTAAGGAAGAGCTGAGGATCGCGGCGGTACCCGACGCCGGCGGGAGTCCCGGTGAGGATGACGTCGCCCGGAGCCAGTTCGGTGAATTCCGAAACCGTGGCGATCAGCTTGGCAACGCTGAATATCAGGAAGGACAGATCCGAGGACTGCACGACCTCACCGTTCAGCACTGTCTGGATGGCAGCCGTGGACAGGTCCACTTCGCCCGGGGTAATGACATATGGGCCGATCGGAGTGCTGTTGTCCCAGGCTTTGCCCTGCATCCACTGGTGGGTCTTGTACTGGTAATCACGCATGGTCACGTCGTTCGATGTGGCGTAGCCGAGCACATGATCCAGGGCATCGACCTCGCTGATTCGACGCCCGCCGCGGCCCACGATGACCGCCAATTCGGCTTCGTAGTCCACCTGGCTAGCCTCTGGCGGCAGCTGGATGTCATCCTTCGGGCCGATCAAGTTGGAAGCATACTTCGGGAACATGACCGGGTAGGTGGGCAGCTCCCGGTTGGTCTCTTCGATGTGCGACTTGTAGTTCAGTCCAACGCAGACGATCTTTCCAGCCTCTGGCGATGCCGCGCGCAAGGTCACGTCGGTCACAGCAACGGCCTGGTCAATGAGACGCTCAGCGGCCTCGAGGACCTCTGGGGTAGTGTCCGCGTTGATCGAGCTCAGCCCCTTCAGCGGGACAACCTTGTCGCCGTCGACTTCGCCGAGGAAGTTCCGTCCCTGATAGGTGTAATTTGCATATGCCATAAGGATTCTTCTCCTGAGATGTGGGGGTGGTTAGGACGCGCTTAGCCGGAAACCTTGCGCCAGGACGGAAGCTGGCCGCCCCAGAGGTTGACGCTGACCGGGGTCGGTTCCCAACGACGCGGCACGTACGTCACGCGATCGTCGTAGAACTTCTCCATTTCGGCAGACAACTCGATGTGGTTTCCGGCCGGATCGTCGAAGAACACGAAGAGGTTGTTGCCCGGGCCGTGGCGGCCCGGACCCCAGGCCACAGGGACGTCCAGTTCCGTAAGACGGTCGCACCATGCTTTGAAGTCTTCCCACTCGGCCAGGTCATACGAGTAGTGGTCAATGTCGCCGCCCTTGCCGACGAACACCACGGCAAGGGTGTGATGGTCCTTGTCCGAACGCAGCCAGCAGAAGTTTCCGTCGTGCAGCTGATCCGAGATACGGAAGCCAATGACTTCGGTGTAGAAACTGACCATGCGTGCCACATCGCCGCTGCCCAACGTGGTGTGCTGGAACTTGATGGGTCGGCGGCCGGTGTCGGCAGCGTTTTCGCCCTGGCGCTGGACCTGCGAATGGAAGTGAATTTCGGTGCCGTCGGGGTCGACGACGGAAACGCCCTCGACGCCGCCGACAGGCGAGGTGATGAACGAGGCATCCAGGTCCATGACTTTGTGGCCGGCAGCGAGCAGACGCTCGCGAATCCCGGCGATACCGTTTTCGTCGCGGACCTCAAAGCCATAGTAGGCAAGCTTCTTCTCGCCTTGGATGAGGTCCACTACGTGGTGGCCGGTACCCCAACCGAGGCGAACTCCGTTGTCGATTTCGGCGTGGCGGACCAGGCCGAGGACACGGGTGTAGAACTTCTCGGCTGCACCCACATCCGGGACGCTGAAACCGATGTGCGATACGGCAGTGTGGCGCAGTGAGCCCGCGGCACCCTTTTCCTCGAGGATAACTCGCTCTGGACGTTCCATGATGACTCCTTTGTTCAGTGTGCTCTAGACGGAAGCGACGGCTAGCGACGCTTTGTTCTGCCGCAGCGAAGCGGTCTTTTCCAAGATGACTGCGAGTTCGTCGGGTGCGAACACCGCTGAGGTGAAGTGGTCAGGGCGTACGAGCACAAACTTCCCGCGATACTCTTCGAACTCCCGGTACAGCGAGCCATCCAGATCGATCAGCAAACCGTCCACCTCGGCAGTACGTGGCTGAACGTCATCGAACGGGATGTACCAACGGGAGGCATCGAAGCGCTCGGCCACCTGCTTGGCTTCGGCCCAGGATTCCGACGCCACGTCAACGCCCAACAGCACCCAGTCGTTGCCGACGACATGATCCATGCGGGCGGTGGTGCGTGAAGTGGCGTCAAAGACCAGTGGTTGCCCGATGGCGCGGCCGGCGTTATGGGTGACGGACAAGTCCGAGACGAATTGGGCGATGGGACGGTAGCGCATCTCTTCAAAGAAGGCCCGCCCATCAGCGGTGCCCAGCTTTTGGCGAATGACTTCATCGCGATTGCGGGCCACTCGCTCCGAGGTGGTCATCACGACGCTGCCCAGACGGACCGACTGAGCAATAATCGCACCCGCATGAGGCTTGCGTTCAGGCTCGTAGCTGTCCAAGATGCTGTCCGGCGCCTTGCCTTTGACGACTTCCGCAACCTTCCACGTCAAGTTTGCGGCGTCACGAATACCGGAGTTCAGGCCCTGGCCGGCGAACGGAGGCATCATGTGGGCAGCATCCCCGAGCAGGAAGAACCTGCCTTCGCGGTAGCGGTCTGCGTTGACTGCGTTGAAGCGGTAGTTGATGGCACGCTCAACCTGGTGCGGCTCGATGTCGCGGTACGGCGCCACGAGCCGCTTGATCAGTTCGAAGTCCGGAGCCTGGCTTGGTTCTCCTTCGCCCGCGAAGAGGCGGAATTCGTAGCGGCAACGCCCGTCCAGGCCCGGAACAATGACGTGGGGACGTTTCGGGTCTCCGTGATGCATTCCGTAACGCTCGGTGTGGGGATCCTCCAGGGTATCGGCCACGAGCCAGACATCCGAGTAGCTGCGACCGGACATTGCGTTGTCCATGACCAGTTCCCGAACGACGGAACGACCACCATCGGCGCCGAGGACGTATCGCGCGGCGAGAACTTCAGTGCCTTTCGGACCCTCCGTGGTGACGTAAGCGAAATCGTCGTCCTGCTCAACATTCGTGACTTTGGTGTCGTACTCCAAAGTGACCCGTTCGTGGTTGATCAAGCCCTGAGCCAAGACCTTTTCCAGATCAGGCTGCGCGAAGGGATTCTTGAAGGGGTGGCCCAAACGGAATGGGGTTGCCCCGCGCGCCTGGAAAACCGGGCGATTGCCGGCGTCGTAGTAGCGGGTTCCCGTGCCCGGCACGATGATGCTGGAAATGTCATGGTCGATACCGGCCTGCTGGTAGGTGCGCAGCGCCTCGTCATCGATGCTGATCGCCTTCGGTTCCTCACTGGTTCCGGAGCGCATTTCCAAGACAATCACGTTGATTCCACGTGCAGCCAGCAGGGCAGCTGAGGTCATTCCGACCGGCCCCGCACCCACAACTACTGCGTCCGTGGAGCGCGCCACGTTGCGTTCGCTCATCTCCATGTCCTCTCTCGACTGTTGTATTCAGACTAGGAGTTTCATGCCCTATTTTCAAGGGCATATGTCCTGGAATATAGGAATTGATTCAAATTCTGGAGTTTTGCATCCGCAATGAGATCACTTGAGTATCTTTGACTGGTTACCTATACTCTTTTGATATGGATGTCAGAAATGCGCAAGCCTTCGTGGCCGTGGCGGAGGAGCTTCACTTCGGCAGGGCAGCCCAGCGGCTCCACATAGCGCAGCCGCCCCTCAGTCGCTTGATTCGGCAACTCGAAGCCGACCTGGGTGCGCCGCTGTTTGAGCGCAATACCCGCAAGGTTGAACTCACCACGCATGGCGAGGCCCTCCTGGAGCCGGCCCGCGAGTTGATCATGCTCTCCCAGCGAATGCGGGAGATTGCCAAACAATCCGAGTTGGGCGAGACCGGCAGGATCAGTTTGGGGTTCGGTGAGGCTGCGGCCAATCAAATCGTCGGCGAACTCGCCCGCAGGGTCAGGCAAAACCACCCCGGCATTACCTTGGACCTGGTCAACTCCCAGTTCTGGCACACGGGTATCGAAAAGCTGATCGATGGTCGACTGGATCTGTTGATTGGCCGCTGGGACCTCCTGCCGGCAGAGGTCGATTCATTTGTGATCGGATACGACGACGAGCTGATCACCCTGCCTGACAACCACTCCCTGGCAACCCGCGAAAGCATAGCTCCTGCCGAACTCGCCGCTGAGCCATGGGTGGTTCTTCAGGGCGGAAACTCGCAGCTGCCCAACCGGATAAACCGCTTGGCCCAGGCAGGCGGATTCGTCCCTCGAATTGTCCAAGTGGCCCCGGACTCGTCCACCGTGCTCTTGCTGGTAGCCGCCGGTATCGGGATCTCACTGTCACTGTCGAGCATTCGGGACAATCTTCCGACCCGGGGTGTCGTGTTCAAGCCGTTAAATCCGGGCAACGACCCCGTGCCGGTTCGCATGATTTGGCGCAGGGTGGACAGGAGCCCGGTCCTGAACAAAGTCTTGAACATCACCAAGGGACTGTTCTAGGGGCCGAGCAGTTGATGTGACGATTCAGGGAACCAGAATGGTCTTTCCCGTCGTTGCGCGCCCCTCCAGGGCAGCGTGGGCCGCAGCGGCTTCGGCCAGCGGGAAACGGGAGCCGATGTGGATGTCGAGCTTGCCGGCTGCGACCAGATCGAAGACTTCGGTGGTCCGCCACCGCCGCTCTTCGTCGGTACGCAGGTAATCACCCGTTTTGGGCCGGGTCACGTACAGGGAACCGTGGGTGTTGAGCCGTTGCAACTGCACAGGCGGCACCGGCCCGGAAGAACCTCCGAAGAGAACCATAGTGCCACGGACCTTAAGGGAAGCCAGCGAGCCGTCGAACGTATCCTTCCCCACGCCGTCGAACACGACGTCGACGCCGCGACTGTCGGTGAGTTCGCGAACGGACGTCGGTACGTCCTCATAATTCAAGACGTAGTCGGCGCCGGCTGCCCGGGCAATCCCGGCCTTGGCCGGGGTGGAAGTGGTCGCGAAGACAGTGGCGCCCCGCAGCTTGGACATTTGAATCAACAGACGGCCAACTCCCCCGGCACCGGCGTGGATGAGGACAGCCTCGCCGGCTTTGACCTCGTAGCAGGAGTTCACCAGGTAGTGGGCCGTGATTCCTTGGGACATCATGGCACCGGCAGTCTCCAGAGGAACACCGGCCGGAACCGGGACGGCCTTCGAAGATCCGATCAAGGTGTGGGTAGCGTACGTCTGCTTGCCCCACATGGTGGCCACGCGGTCCCCGATCTCAAATCCGATGACACCTTCGCCCAGCGCTTGAACCGTGCCCGCACATTCACTTCCCGGCACGAAGGGGTAATCCACAGCGTAAACGCCGGCCCGCCGGTAGGTCTCAATGAAGTTGATGCCCGTAGCGGCAACCTTGACCAAAAGCTGCCCCGGGCCAGGCGCAGGGATGCTCATGGGAACGAGTTCGAGAACTTCGGGACCGCCGGCTTTGCTGGCAACAACTTTATGGGAAGTCATGTTTGGAGCTTTCTGTGGTTTCGGGGCGTTGCGGAAGGCGCATTCAAGGCGCGTGACACTGATTGAAGTATTCAACATTTACCCATAACCATCAATATCAAATCGCATATATACCCAATAGGTAAATATTCCTATCAAAATTGGTCTTATAATACCCACCTTCTTGTCGTGTAACCTGACTTTCTCGAACCCACTTCACGCAGCTTGTCGGCACTCGTCAGGCCAGCTCGAACGTGAGAGAAGGAATATTGTGCTGATCGACCGGCAACAAGCCATCCATCCGACGCCAGATCCGGCACGGTGGCGCATCCTGGCCGTGCTCTTGACTGCGCAGTTCATGTCCCTGGTCGGCATCAGCATCGTCAATGTGGTGCTGCCCTCCATCCAGGAAGGGGTGGGCGCCTCGCAGGCTGACCTGCAGTGGGTCTTGTCAGGTTATTCCCTGGCTTTCGGCGTGGTGCTCATTGCGGCAGGCCGAGCCGGGGATGTGCTTGGCCGAGGCGCCTTCTTCATCATTGGCGTCACCATCTTTACGCTGGCCTCTGTTGTCGCAGGGCTGGCCACGGATCCGTTGAGCCTGAATATTGCGCGATTTGTCCAGGGAGCCGGATCCGGGCTGATCAATCCCCAGGTGATGGGAATGATGCAGCAGAACTTTCGGGGCCGCGACCTCGGAAAAGCATATGGATTCTTTGGAACCGTGGCTGGAATCTCGGTTGCCGTCGGTCCGCTCCTCGGCGGTGTCCTCATAGCCTTCCTCGGCGCCGCCGCAGGGTGGAGATGGACTTTTCTGGTGAACGTCCCGATCGGTTTGACGACCATCATCCTGGCGTGCCGTTGGTTTCCGCGTCCGCTGTTCTCCCGAACCGAACGCGAGCGGCTCGACGCACAAAGGAATGCACAAGGGAATGCACAAGGGAAGCAGCAGACCCGCCGTGACTCCCGTGATCTGGATCCCGTGGGCTGCGTGCTTCTCGGGCTCGCTGTGCTGACCTTCCTGCTGCCTTTCGTCCAGGGGCGCGAAACAGCTTGGGTGTGGTGGCTGCTTCCCACGAGCCTGGTGCTTCTCGGGCTGTGGATAGCCTGGGAACGCTCCTACGCCTCGCGAGGCAGGTTCCCCATGGTTGACCTGGCGTTGTTCGGCATTGGATCCTTCAGCCTTGGAAACATCATCGGCGGCCTTTACTATCTGGGCATCACGAGCGTGTGGGTCTTGGTGGCGATCTACACCCAGCAGGGACAAGGATTCAGCGCACTGCAAGCCGGGCTGCTGGGCCTTCCGTCCGCTCTCTTTGCCGCCGCGAGCTCGCATTGGGCGGGCCGACGGGTGACGGACTACGGACGCAAGATCGTGATTTGGGGAATTTTCAGCGCGCTGCTCGGCCTGGGGTTGAGTATCGGCGTCATCGAACTACATGCGATGGGAAACGTTAGCTTGTGGTGGCTCCTCGTCTCGCTTTCCTTCATGGGCATAGCCCAAGGCGCCATCATTTCGCCGAATCAAACGCTGACCATGATGGAAGTTCCGGTTGAACAATCCGGTACCGCAGGTGGGTTGACCCAGGCGTTCCAGCGGATCGGCACGGCAGTAGGCATAGCCATGATCACGGCAGTCTTCTTCAGCACCCTGCGCCTGAGCACGTGGGACACAGCGATGAGTGTCGCGCTGGCGTCGATCGGCATGGTCGTCGTGATCACGCTCATTGTGGCGCTCGGCGATCAACGCCGTCGCAACGCAAACGGCCGTCAGGAAAGAGCGAGTATTTCAGCGTGACAGGAGCAGTGCCTCGCCTTGGCCGCCGCCGCCACACAAGGCGACTGCGGCTTTGCCGGTGCCGCGACGCATGAGCTCATGGACGGCCGAGACGACAACCCGTGCGCCGGAGGCGCCGATGGGGTGGCCGAGGGCGATCGCTCCCCCGTTGACGTTGACCTTCTCCATGCCGAGACCGAGCTGTTCGGCTGAGTGCAGGGCCACTGAGGCGAACGCCTCGTTGATCTCCACGAAGTCCAGATCAACGGTGGTCCAGCCCTGTGCCTTGAGTGCTTTGCTGATGGCGCGGGCCGGTTTGTCCGGCAGGGAGGTGTCCGGGCCCGCGGTCTGTCCCGCCGCGCCGAGCACCGCCAGCACTTCAAGGCCGTGTGCCTGGGCGTAGCCGCGGGTGGTCAGGACGACTGCGGCAGCGCCATCGTTGAGCGGGGAGGCGTTGCCCGCGGTCACCGTGCCGCTCGCTGAGAAGGCCGGCCTGAGCTTGCCGAGTGATTCCGCGGTGCTGTCCGGGCGTACGCCCTCATCGGTACCCACAAGTTCGGTCTCGCCGCGGCGCCGGGGAACCTTGACCGGGACGATCTCGGCGTCGAAGAGACCGGCGGCCTGGGCAGCGGCGGCACGCCGGTGAGAATCGGCGGCGGCTTTGTCCTGCTCGGTGCGGGGAATGCCCAGGGCATCACTGGCCCGGTCGGTAGCCAGGCCCATGGATACCTGTTGGAAGGCGTCCGTCAGCCCGTCGTGGGCGGCGGAGTCGATCAGCGCAGCGTCCCCATAGAGGTGACCTGCACGGGAACCGGCCAGCAGGTGCGGGGCGTTGCTCATGGATTCCTGCCCGCCGGCCACCACCACCGCAGCTTCACCCAGCCGCAGGAGCCGGCTAGCCTCGATAATGGCGCTCAGTCCGGAGAGACAGACCTTGTTGACGGTGACGGCGTGCGCGCTCAGTGGTACGCCTCCGGCGACGGCGGCCTGCCGGGCCGGATTCTGCCCGGCCCCCGCCTGGAGCACATGTCCCATGATGACCGCCTCGACGGCGTCAGCCTGAATCCCGGCCCTGTCCAGCGCTCCCGCGATCGCCGCTCCGCCGAGCTCGACGGCGGACAACGGGGCCAGCTGGCCCATCAGCTTGCCCTGCGGGGTCCGGGCGGCACCGACGATGACAACATCTGCACTGGAAATCATTTCTCTCCTTGGAGGTGGCGAGCGAGGTCGCGAGGGGATGGAAGACCGGATACACGCAGTTCCGGATGGAACGCGGTCCCCGCTTCCCGGTCCAACAACGGGGTCAGCCCCCCGGTGTGGAAGGGGTAGTTGGCGCCGAGGATCATGCACAAATCGATCTGCTCCGGCCCGGCCACCACACCCTCCTCCAGCATCGCCGTGACTTCCTCGGCCAGCGCGGCCAGGATCCGGGAACGGACGGCACCCGCGTCTGCTGCCTTGGGCGCGGGGAGGAGGGAAGCCGCCTCCGGTGAGAGGCCGCCGTCGTCGTCCAGGTAGCCGGGAAGCCCGGCGGCGACCAGCTTCGCGAGGCTGGCACTGACGCCGAACCGTTCCGGATAGCTCTGGTGCATCTTCTCGCAGATGTGCAGCTGGACCGCAGGCCCGATGAACTGCAGGAGCTGCAGCGGTGTCATGGGCAAGCCCAGCGGGTCCAGCGCGTGGTCAACGGTGGCCGGATCGGCGCCGTCGTCAAGCAGGGAAAGAACCTCGTTGAAGAGCCGGGTCAGCACCCGGTTGACCACGAAGCCTGCCGTGTCCGTGACGAGCACGGCCGTCTTGCGCAACCGTTTGGCGAGCTCGAACGCCGTCGCGAGCGTGGTCTGGTCCGTCTGCGGGGTGGTGATGATCTCCACGAGCGGCAAAACGGCTACCGGGTTGAAGAAGTGGAAGCCGATGAGCCGCCCGGGCCGCTCGAGGCCCGCGCCCATTTCCTCGATGGAGAGCGAGGACGTGTTGGTCAGCAGCAGCGCGTCCGCCCGCAGCAGCGGCTCCAGTTCGGCGAACACCGCCCGCTTGACCTCCAGCTCCTCGAAGACCGCTTCGATGACCACGTCGCAGTCTGCGAAGGCTTTCTTGTCGATGCAGCCCGTCACCAGAGCGCGGATGGCCTCCGCCTCGGCGGGGTCCAGCTGTCCCCGAACAGCGAGCTTGTCGAGCTGCGTGCCGATCCATTCGAGCGCGGCGTTGATGCGGTCCTGCGACAGATCCGTGATCCGCACCGGCACCCGCAATTGGCGCGCGAAGACCAGGGCGAGCTGGCTCGCCATCAACCCCGCACCGACGACGCCGACGGCGCGCACAAGCAAGGGTTCGACGGCGGGACGTCCGGCGGGCTTCTTCGCCAACGACTGGGTCACGTGGAAGGCATAGATGCTCGCGCGGGCCTCGTCAGAGAGCAGCAGTTCGCCGAAAGCCTGGATTTCCGCCTCCTGTCCGGCCGCTCCGGCGGTGGCCGTGGCCGCCTCTACGATGAGTTCCAGTGCCCGGTAGGGTGCGGGCGCGGCACCGTGCAGGCGGGAATCGAGCTGGGCCCGGAGATCCTCCACCGCCGCGGGTCCGACGGTGGGGGCCGGCTCCGGCCGGGCGCCGCCGTCACGCGCCGCAGCCGCGGGCACGGCCGCAGGCACGGGCACGGGCGTGCCGGAAAGGACACCCGAGGCGAAATCCAGCGAGGCGGCCAGGAAGCCGTCCTCCGGGACCACGGCATCGACCAGGCCAAGTTCCGCGGCGGCCCGGCCGCTCAAGTTCCTACCCCCGAGCGAATCGGAGACCACCAACCGTGCAGTCTCCGCGGGGCCCAGCAACGCTGCAGCCCGGGGAATGCCGCCCCAGCCCGGGATCAGGCCGAGGCGGACTTCGGGAAAGCCCAGCGCCCGAACGGAATCCGAGACGGTCCGGTAACGCGCGTGGAGCGCCAATTCAAGGCC
Organism: Arthrobacter methylotrophus; assembly: GCF_039539965.1. Lineage (NCBI taxonomy): Bacteria > Bacillati > Actinomycetota > Actinomycetes > Micrococcales > Micrococcaceae > Arthrobacter > Arthrobacter methylotrophus. The sequence goes on from NZ_BAABED010000001.1 coordinate 3,691,928, forward strand.
TCCGCCCAGCGCAACCCCGTTGATGAAAGCGAACGTGGGCAGCGGAAGCGCCTCCAGCAGGCCGAAGGCCTCAAGGCCCCGACGTGCAACGTCCGCGGCCTGCTCGGGAGTAACCGCCTCCGTCATCTTCTTCAGGTCTGCCCCGGCGCAGAAGACCGGGCCGGTTCCGGTCACCGCGACCGCATCCACCCCGGACACGTCCAGCGCGCGCACCGCGGCCTCGAAATTATCCAACGACGCCGGACCCAAGGTCACGGGGCGGCCGTCAGCATTCCGCAAGACCAGGATGGCGAAGCGGTGACCAGCATAGGCCACATACTCGGTCGTTACCTCGGTGACAGACTCCACGGAGGTGGTTCTGCGCTCCCGGACAGTCTCCAGCGTTGCGGGCTTCTCAGACACGGCACTCCCTTGCGAATAATGGATACGCAAAGTTTCACTTGGGACTAAGTATCACGTCAAGCGGGACTACGTTTCATTACCCTGTTGCATGGAGCCAGCCAAGGCGGCGCTGAATCTCCGAGCCATGGCTGCAGCCGACATGGAGCGGGGAAAGATGGCAACCACCACCTCATCGTCCGCCGCCCGCCCGTCATTGAGCACTCCATGCAAGCGGCACACGTCGTCGAGCGCGTTCCGCACGTCCTCCTCCGTGGGCGGGTTGTCGTCGCGCATGAGGGTGCGGAGGAAGTAGTTGTTGGTGCTGACGACGGCGGAACTGAACCGGATGCCGTCCAAGGGCGCCATGCCCGGCAATGTCCGGCGCAAGTGCTGATTGAAGAGCTGCTCGTAGCGGAAGACGGAAACCAGCTCCTTGTCCCGCAGCGCCGGAACGGCATTGACCACACGGTATCTTTGCCTCGCCATCGCGCTTTGGCGGGCGTAATGCCGGAACACCGCGGCAGCGGCCTCGCAGACTGCGAGCCAAGGATCATCGTTCGCCTCGGACAGGAATTTCTCAGCTTGTTCTATCAGCTCATCGTGGTCAGCAAAGACCACATCCTCCTTCGAGCGGAACTGCCGAAAAAAGGTGCTTCGGGATATTCCGGCCGCGCGCGCAATATCTTCAACACTGGTGGCCTCAAAGCCTTGCTGCGCAAAGAGCCGCACGGCCGTTGCCGCAACACCAGAGCGAAAACCCGCATCGCCTCCCCTGCGCGCACTGTGATGGGCAGCATCGATGTTTCCGGTTGGGTGAGCTTTGTCCATCGTCCTACGCTACCGCTCGGACACCCTCCAACCCTCGGGACAATGAGCCGTAGAATTTCAGGATGAGTAGCATGCAACAGATTGATCACGGGGTATCGCTGACGGTCCAGGTCACCAACATGCTGCGGGCTGCCATTACATCCGGTGAGATGAGTCCCGATCAGCACTTTTCGGCCATCGGGCTCGCCGAAAAGCTCGGAGTGTCCCGGACGCCGGTCCGCGAAGCCCTGCAACTTCTTGAAAAAGAGGGCATCGTCCGGATCGAGAAGAACCGCGGCGTCCGGGTGCTGCAGATGTCGCTGGAGGAGATCGTCCAGATCTTCCAGATCCGAATCATCCTCGAGCCCCCGGCAGCAGCGCGGGCCGCTGAAGCCGCCACAGACGAGGACCTCGCGCATTTCCGATTGCTACACGGCAGAATCCTGGACGCAGCAGCCAGCGACGACG